>JBBQSO010000041.1:0-47162 GCA_038213805.1 Planctomycetota bacterium
CACCCATGCCTCGGTCCCTTCGCCCACGGCGATCAGGCCCGGCGAGCGCAGGGGTCAAGGGGGCCGGCAGAGCTACACGACGACTCTCGTTCTCCGTTCGAATCAACCACCCGAGTCCGGGTTCCGCTTGACCAGCACACGCCCTTGCACACCCGAGATCCATCTTCCGCACGATCACTTCGCACTTCGCACTCCGCACCTCCGCCTCAGCCGGACCCTGTACCTTCCTGGATGGAAATCACCACAAACGCGGACAGGCTGTTTCCATGCATCGACCCGACACGCCCGAGC
Source organism: Planctomycetota bacterium (assembly GCA_038213805.1). Classification (GTDB taxonomy): domain Bacteria; phylum Planctomycetota; class UBA11346; order UBA11346; family UBA11346; genus BOG-1363. Next base: position 292 of record JBBQSO010000041.1, read on the forward strand.
ACCGCCGCCTCGCCGAGGACGCCCTGCGTACGCACAATTGGAAGCGCTGGGGCACTTACCTCGCCGAGCGGCAGTGGGCGACGGTGCGCGAGGACTACAGCGCCACCGGCGAGTGCTGGGATTACTTCCCGCACGACCAGGCGCGCAGCCGCGCCTACCGTTGGGGCGAGGATGGTCTGCTCGGGCTCACCGATCGCGAGTGCCGGCTGTGCTTCGCGCCGGCGCTGTGGAACGGACGCGATCCCTTTCTCAAAGAACGCCTGTTCGGCCTGACCGGGCCCGAGGGCAACCACGGCGAGGATCCCAAGGAGTGCTGGTGGTACCAAGACGCCACCCCGACCCACTCCTATTGCCGCGGGCTGTACCGCTACCCGCTTGGCGCCTTCCCCTACGCGCAGCTGCGTAGCGAGAACAAAGCGCGTGGCCGCAGCCAGGCGGAGTACGAGCTCGAGGACACCGGCGCCTTTGATGAGAACCGCTTCGTCGACCTGACCGTGGAATACGCCAAGGCCGGGCCAGAAGACATCTGCATCCGCCTGACTGTGGCCAACCGCTCCGCCGCGTCCGCCATCATCCATCTGCTGCCGACGCTGTGGTTCCGCAACAGCTGGAGCTGGGGCGCCGGCGACGAGGCGCGCGCCGCGCGCCCACGCCTGTGGCTGTCCGGCGACGGCAGCGTGACGAGCAGCCACGACACCCTCGGCGCGATGGAGTGCGCCGCCGCCCCCGCCAGCGACGGCACCTTGCCGCAGTGGCTGTTCACCGAAAACGACACCAATCAGGCGCAGCTCTTCGGCGCCGACAACGCTACACCCTACGTCAAAGACGCCTTCCACCGCTACGTGGTCGACGGCGAACGGGCCGCGGTCAATCCCGCGCGCACCGGCACCAAGGCCGCCGCGCTCTACCGCTTGGAGATCCCAGCCCGCGGCGAGGTGGTCGTCAGCGTGCGCCTGCGCCGCGCGGCCGCGGCACCGAAGGTGCGCGCCGGCAAGCCCGGCGCGCACGCGGGCAAGGCTGCAACGAAGGTGACCGCCAAGGCCGCCGTCACGCCGCAGCCCTGGTTCGGCGCGGAGTTTGCCCACGTGTTCCGCACGCGTCTCGCCGAGGCCGATGCCTTCTACGCCGCGCTCTCGCCCGGCGACCCGCACAGCGAGGGGCGGCGCGTGATCCGCCAGGCCTACGCCGGGCTGCTGTGGTCGAAGCAGTTCTACCACTACGTGGTCCGGGACTGGTTGGACGGCGACCCGCTGCAGCCGGCGCCGCCCGCAGAACGCAGGCACGGGCGCAATTCCGATTGGCCGCACCTCTTCAACCGCGACGTCATCTCGATGCCGGACAAGTGGGAGTACCCCTGGTACGCGGCCTGGGACCTCGCCTTCCACACCATCCCGCTCGCGCGCGTCGATCCGCAGTTCGCCAAGGACCAGCTCATCCTGTTCCTGCGCGAGTGGTACATGCACCCCAACGGGCAGCTGCCGGCCTACGAATTCGCGCTCGGCGACGTCAACCCGCCGGTGCACGCGTGGGCGGCGTGGCGCGTCTATCGCATGACTTCAGTCTACGACAGCCACGGCCGCTCAACCAAGGGCGACACCGCCTTCCTGGAGCGCGTCTTCCAGAAACTGCTGCTGAATTTCACCTGGTGGGTCAACCGCAAGGACGTCGGCGGCAAGCACCTCTTCGCCGGCGGCTTCCTCGGACTCGACAACATCGGGGTCTTCGACCGCTCCAAGCCGCTGCCCAGCGGCACCTGGCTGGAGCAGGCCGACGGCACCGCATGGATGGCGTTCTACGCCGGACGCATGCTCACCATCGCGCTCGAGCTGGCCAAGACCAATCCGGTCTACGAGGACATCGCCTCGAAGTTCCTCGAGCACTACATCGAGATCGCCGAGGCCATCAACACGCTCGGCAGCGGCGGGCTGTGGAACGAGGAGGACGGCTTCTACTACGACCAGCTGAGCAGCGCCAACGGCTCGCTGCCGATGCGCGTGCGCTCGCTGGTGGGCGTGATCCCGATGTTCGCGGTCGAGATCCTCGACGTCGACATCCTCGAGCGCTTCCCGGGCTTCTCCAAGCGCCTGAACTGGTTCCTCGAGCACCGCCACGACCTGACCGACAACATCAGCTACATGGAGACCATGGGCGACCCCGGCAATCCGCGCCGACTGCTCGCTCTGCCCTCGCGCGAGCGGTTGCGACGCATGCTCGGCTACGTGCTGGACGAGCGCGAGTTCCTCAGCCCGCACGGTGTGCGCTCGGTGTCGCGCGTGCACGCCGACCGGCCGTTCGTGCTCAGCGACCGCGGGCAAGACCTGCGCGTCGGCTACGAACCGGGCGAGTCGACCAGCGGCATGTTCGGCGGCAACAGCAACTGGCGCGGGCCGGTGTGGTTCCCGCTCAACTACCTGCTCATCGAGTCGCTCGAGCGCTACCATGCCTTCTACGGCGACGCCTTCACCATCGAGTGCCCGACCGGCTCGGGCATCCACATGACCCTGGCCGAGGTCTCCCGCGAGCTGGCGCGGCGCCTGGGCTCGCTGTTCCTGCCCGCTGCGGACGGCGCCCGCCCGTGCATGGGCGGCGCCGAGCGCTACCGCAGCGATCCGCTGTGGCGCGACCACGTGATGTTCCATGAGTACTTCCATGGCGACACCGGCGCGGGGCTGGGTGCAAGCCACCAGACCGGGTGGACGGCGCTGGCGGCGCTGTGCCTGGAGCGCATGGGGGACACGAAGGGGATGTTCAAGCGCAAGCCGCGGTGAGGGTCCGGAAGTCCGGAGGTCCGGAAGTCCGGAAGTCGGAAGCAAGGGTGGCTAAGCGCGGATGACGCGCAGCGACGACTCGGGGCGGTTGAGAGCCGGCGGGGCGGCAGGAACCGGCCGGTTGCCGGAAGGGCTGTCGACTTCCGGACCTCCGGACTTCCGGACCCTCTCCCCGTGCTTGTCCCGGGGGCCGACCCCCGTAGCGTCCGCGAGCTTTCCGCCGGAGACCCCCATGCCCGCCCCGTCGATCACCGCCCGTCTCGCCTTCGCCGATGGCACGGTGTTCCGTGGGCGCAGCGTCGGGGCCGAGGGCACGGTGGGCGGCGAGGCGGTGTTCAACACCGGCATGAGCGGCTACCAGGAGGTCCTCACCGACCCCAGCTACCGCGGCCAGGTCGTGACCATGACCTACCCCGAGATCGGCAACTATGGTGTCTCGGTCGAGGATATGGAAAGCGGGCGCGCCCAGGTCGCCGGCTTTGTCATGCGCCAGTGCTGCGACGTGCCCTCGAACTTCCGCGCCACCGAATCGCTGCCCGCCTTCCTTAAACGCTCTGGCATCGTCGCCATCGACGGCGTCGACACCCGCGCCATCACCCGCAAATTGCGCGTCGCGGGCGCAATGAACGCGCTGCTGACCACCCGCGACCTCAGCGACGCCGAGCTGCTCACCCAGGTCCGCGCGTTGCCGTCGATGAGCGGCCTCGACCTGGCCAGCGGCGCCGGCACACAGGACGTCTACACCTGGGACCAGGCGAGCAGCGCCAAGACCTTCGGCCAGGAGCTGCCTGCGCTGGCGCTGCCGCGGCAGCCGCACGTGGTCGCGATCGACTTCGGCATCAAGCGCAACATCCTGCGTCTGCTCGCGGCGAGCGGTTTCCGCGTCACCGTGGTCCCGGCCACGCATGCGGCCGCCGACATCCTCGCGCTGAAGCCCGATGGTGTGTTTCTCTCCAACGGACCCGGCGATCCCGCCGCGGTCACCGCCGGCATCGCCACCATCACGGCGCTGATAAAGACCGACGTGCCGGTGTTCGGCATCTGCCTCGGCCACCAGCTGCTCGCCCTCGCATACGGTGCGAAGACCTACAAGTTGAAATTCGGCCATCGCGGCGCCAACCACCCGATCAAGCGCCTCGCCGACGGCGCGGTCGAGATCGCCAGCCACAACCACGGTTTCGCGGTCGACCCGCAGAGCCTGCCGGCCGGCGTGCGCATGAGCCACGTCAACCTCAACGACGCGACCTGCGCCGGCATCGAACACGAGACCCGCGCCCAGTTCAGCGTGCAGTACCACCCCGAGGCCAGCCCCGGGCCCACTGACCCGCTCTACCTGTTCGAGCGCTTCCGCGCGAGCATCGCCAAGCGCATGGGCTGACGCGTCCGTGGCTGAACCCGTCCGCGACGACCATTTCCTGCCCGTGCGCCGCGCCGACCTGGTGCGGCGGCTGCTCGCCGACCCGCTGGTGCCGGTGGCGGAGCGCGCCGGCATCGCCCAGGTGTGCGCCGCGCTCGGCGACCTGCTGCATCTCGAGACCCGCCGCCGCGCCGAGCGCCTCAAGGAGCTCTACGCGCCGCTGGACCCCAACCGCGACACCAGCGGCGTGGCCGCACCCGTCGCGCCCGTCGACCAGGACCAGCCGCCCGGCGATCACCACGACACCGGCGCCGATTTTTCGGGTGCGCTCGGCGGGCTGCTCGAGCGCGCGAACTACCGGCGCATCAGCGACGAGGAGCTTGAGCGCGCCTACCGCACCGAATCGGTGTTCCGTGTCCGCCTGCACACCCGCCTCGACGATTTCGCCGAACTCGCCCTGCACCGCCGCGGCCTGCGCCGCCGCCAGGAGCGCGTGCCGCGCTGGTTCGGACTGCGCTCGCGCCCGCTCGAGGTCGACTACTTCGAGCGCGTGGTGATGCACGTGCGCTTCCAGGATGCGGACCACTTCGACGCCAAACGCCGCGCCAAACTGGCGTTCAAGCCCGGCACCACGGTCTTGAAGCTGTTCGAGAACATCCCGGTCGCCGACCTTGAGATGATCTTCCCGAACAGCGAGGTGCGCATGCGCCTCAGTGACCAGCTCGTGCTCGGCGTGCCGGCCCTGCTCGGCGGCTTCACCATCCTCGCCAACCTCGGCACGACCCTGCTGTTCGTCGCCGGCATGGTGCTCGCCTGGCTCGGCGTACGCAATCAGACCGCCACCGTCACCCACGCCGAACTGGTCGCGCTCGGCGCCTCGCTTTTCACCCTGGCGATCTTCGTGACGCGCCAGCTTGCGCGCCTGCGCTTCCGCCGCCTGCAGTTCTTCAAGATGCTGGCCGACAGCCTCTACTACCGCAATCTCGACAACAACGCCGGCGTCCTGCACCACCTGCTCGACACCGCCGAGGAGGAGGAGATCAAGGAGGCGGTCCTCGCGTATGTCTTCCTGCGTTGCCACGGCGCCTGCCGCGAGGGCGACCTCGACGCCACCATCGAATCCTGGTTCGCCACCGCCCTCGGCCTGACCGTCGACTTCGAGGTCGACGATGCCGTGGCCAAGCTCGAGCGCCTCGGCGTCGCCAGCCAGCAGGATGGGATCTGGACGGCGCTGGCGCCGGACGCGGCGTTCTCCGCGCTGCGCACGCAGTGGAGCGGTGGACTGGCTTGTGGGGAATGAGGGTGTTGGCTGATGGCTGATGGCTGATGGCTGATGGCCGGGTGCTGCCGGAACACGACGACGCAACCGCTTGATGAGCGCCAAAAATCTGGGAATGTCGTGTTCACCAGAAACAGCTGCCTGCAGGCACGCACCTTTCCACCTCCATTCCCCTTTTGCACACTTAGTCCGCCGTCCGCCGTCCGCCGTCCTCCGTCCTCCGTCCGCTGTCAGCCATCAGCCATCAGCCATCAGCCATCAGCCATCAGCCATCAGCCATCAGCCATCAGCCATCAGCCATCAGCCATCAGCCAATCCTACCATTCCCCGATCACCACCGTGCAATCATCCTCCAGATGGAAGCTGCCGTGGTGGTCGCAGGCCGCGCTGACCAGGTCGCCGACGCAGCGGTCGAGCGACTTGCTGGCCCCGGAGACCAGCAGGCGGGTGAGGCGCTCGACGCCGAACGTCACGTCGCCGCGTGCGGCCTCGACCAGGCCGTCGGTGTAGAGACAGATGCGGTCGCCGCGCGCCAGGGTGATGTGGCGGTCGGCGAGCTTGTTGGCGAACATGTCGTGCATGGCCATGCCGAGCATGCCCGGCACCGGATCGAGCGCGACCAGCGACCGGTCGTGCCCGCGCAGGACGTAGGCCGGCGGCTGGCCAAGGTTGCACCAAGTGACCTCGCCGCGCGGCCCGACCTGCGCGACCATGGCGGTGAAGAACATGGTGCTCGGCATCTCACCCTTGAACAGGTCGTCGAGCGCGAGCAGGAAGGTGCGCGGCCCGAGGCCGAGGGGATGCAGGGTCTTGCAGAAGGCCTTGAGCATGGCCAGCGCCAGCGCGCAGGGCAGGCCCTTGCCGCACACGTCCGCCACCACCCAGGTCACGCCCAGCGAGGATTCGTGGACGTCGTAGAAGTCGCCGCCCAGCTCGATCGCGGGCTGGTGGTGCAGCGCCCAGCGCATCGGGCTGCGCAGGTTGGAGGGGGTCTTGGTGAGGATCTGCGCCTGCAGCCGGCGCGAAGCCAGGAAGTCGTGCTCGCCGAGCAGTTGGCGCGCCTCGAGCCGGCGGCGAACGTCGCGCGCGCAGACCGGTTCCAAGGCGCGCACCAGGACCTCGAGCACCGGCAGCTGGCGGGCGTCGAGCGCCCCGGGCTCCTCGTGGTTGTCGGCCAGCACCACCGCCACCGGCGTGATGCCGGCGTGGACTACTGCGCCGACCACGGCGCTGTCGGCATCCTCCTCGATGAGCAGCGCGCGGTGCCCGCCTTCGAGCACGCGCCGCGCATGGGCGACGCCGAGATGACTGGTCGGGGTGCCCTGGCGTGAACAGCTGAAGGATTCGGCCGGCCGGCCGTCGCTGTCGATCGTGACCAGGGTCAGGCGCGAGGCGGGCAGCGCGGCGAACAGTGCGGCCAGCGCGCGTGGCACCAGCTGCTCGTCCTCCTCGGCGAGCACGCGCTCCAGGGCCAGCATGCTCATCAGCACGCCCTGGTAGACGGCCGGGGTGCCGAGGTCGGGCAGCGCGGCGGTGCGCTGCGCGATGACGGCGCGGCGCACGCCGGAGTCGTCGTCCTCGATGCCCTCGATGCGGAAAGCGCAGCCGCCGACCACCACCACGTCCCACAGTGCGAGGTCGGCGCGGCCGGTGGCGCGGCCATTGACGTAGACGCCATTGACCGCGCCGAGGGTGGCGAGCAGCAGACGACCACTCTGCAGGTCGAGGCGCGCGTGCACCGGGCTGAGGTCGCTCTCGCGCAGGCAGATCTCGCACTCGGCGTCCCGCCCGATGCGTACCGGACGGTCGGTGGCGACGCGGAAGGCGTGGCCCTTGAGGGCGCCGGACAGGAAACGCAGCGAGGCGGCCATTCAGGGGCCCGGTTCCGGGAGGTGACGGCGGGTGCGAACGGTCGCCGCCTGGGGCCGCGCGGGGCGCACGTCGCGAGCCACCTGGTCGCGGGCGCGGTAATTACCAGGGACCACGTATGCAGCGCAGGTCCGTGCAGACCGGAAGGCGGGAAATACCTGGACGGATCGCGGCACGGGATGCTCCGTAGAGTGGATGACCTGCGGCCTGACGGTTGTCAAGCGTTAGGGCCCCGCAGCGGGCTGCTTTCACCGCCTTCTGCCATCCTGGACCCAGCCCGGGGCTATCGCCCTTGCGCCCCGGTCCTTCCCTCTAGCCTTGCGCGAGTTTTTGCCTTCCCGGCGGTGCCGGGGCTTCCGCTTCGGAGGCCTGCGGGCGAAGCCGGATGGCCCCGGCGCGAGCCGCGGAAACCCTGGAAGACCAATGCCCAAGCGCACCGACCTCACGAGCATCCTGATCATCGGCTCCGGACCGATCGTGATCGGCCAAGCCTGCGAATTCGACTACTCCGGGACCCAAGCCTGCAAGGCCCTGCGCGAAGAGGGCTATCGCATCATCCTGGTCAACTCGAATCCGGCCACGATCATGACCGATCCGGAGATGGCCGACGCCACATACATCGAGCCGATCACGCCCGAGTGCGTGCGCAAGATCATCGCCCGCGAGCGCCCCGACGCGGTGCTGCCGACCCTCGGCGGGCAGACCGCGCTCAACACCGCCATGGCGCTGTGGGAGGACGGCACCTTGCAGGAGTACAACTGCCAGATGATCGGCGCGACCCACGAGGTCATCAAGCGCGCCGAGAGCCGTGAAGAGTTCGCGGCGATCATCAAGCAGCTCGGCCTGGGCATGGCCAAGGCGTACAAGGCCACCACCTGGGAGGAGGCGCAGGACGCGGCGCGCAAGCTCGGCCTGTGGCAGCCGGGCGGCCCGACCGCGGCGATGATCCGCCCGTCCTTCACCATGGGCGGTTCCGGCGGCGGCCTGGTCACCACGCCCGAGCAGTTCGAGACCATCGCCAGGCGCGGCCTGATGCTCTCGCGCACCAGCGAGCTTTCGATCGAGGAATCGCTCTACGGCTGGAAGGAGTACGAGCTCGAGGTGATGCGCGACAAGAACGACAACGTCGTCATCATCTGCTCGATCGAAAACCTCGACCCGATGGGCATCCACACCGGCGATTCGATCACCGTGGCGCCGATCCAGACCCTCACCGACCGCGAGTACCAGCGCATGCGCGACGCGGCGCTGGCGATCATCCGCGCGGTCGGCGTCGAGACCGGCGGCAGCAACATCCAGTTCGCCACCGACCCCAAGGACGGCCGCATGGTCGTCATCGAGATGAACCCGCGCGTATCGCGCTCGTCGGCGCTGGCTTCGAAGGCCACCGGCTTTCCGATCGCGAAGATCGCGGCCAAGCTCGCCATCGGCTACACCCTCGACGAGCTGCGCAACGACATCACCCGCGAGACCCCGGCCTGCTTCGAGCCGACCATCGACTACGTGGTCACCAAGGTGCCGCGTTTCGCCTTCGAGAAGTTCCTCGAGGCCGACGACACCCTCGGCTACCAGATGAAGTCCGTGGGCGAGGTCATGGCCATCGGCCGCACGTTCCGCGAGTCGCTGCAGAAGGCGATGCGCGGGATGGAGATCGGCGTGCCCGGCTTCGGACCGAAGAAGGACGACGACTTCGGCGATCCGGCGCGGAAGGCCGACTACCTCAAGCGCATCGAGCGCCCGACCTCGGGCCGGCTGCTCGAAATCCGCCACGCCTTCCAGGCCGGAGCGACCCTGGAGGAGATCCAGGCCGCGACCTCGATCGACCCGTGGTTCCTGCGCCACCTGCAGATCATCATCGCACACGAGGCGGAGCTCAAAGCCACCACCCTGACGGCCATCGACACCGCCACGCTGTTCGCCGCCAAGCGCGACGGCTTCAGCGACAAGCACCTCGCCATCCTGTGGCGGGTAAGCGAGGACGCGGTGCGCGCCAAGCGCTGGCAGGCCGGCCTGCACCCGGTCTATAAGCAGGTCGACACCTGCGCCGCCGAGTTCGCGGCCTACACGCCGTATTATTATTCCACCTACGAGGAGGAGACCGAGGCGCCGTCGAGCGCGGCGCGCAAGATCATGATCCTCGGTGGCGGCCCCAACCGCATCGGCCAGGGCATCGAATTCGACTACTGCTGCTGCCACGCCGCCTTCGCCCTGCGCGAAGCCGGGTACGAGGTGATCATGGTCAACTCGAACCCCGAGACCGTGTCCACCGACTACGACACCTCCAACCACCTGTTCTTCGAGCCGGTGACCACCGAGGACGTGCTTGAGATCAACCGCGTGATGAAGCCGATCGGCGTGATCGTGCAGTTCGGCGGGCAGACGCCGCTGAACATCAGCCAGGCCCTGGAGGCGGCGGGCGTGCCGATCATCGGTACCTCGCCCACCGACATCGACCGCGCCGGCGACCGCGAGCTGTTCAAGGACATCCTCGACAAGATCAACCTCAAGCAGCCGCAGAACGCCATCGCCCGCACCTACGACGAGGCCATGACCGCGGCCAACCGCATCGGCCTGCCGCTGGTCATCCGCCCGAGCTTCGTACTCGGCGGCCGCGGCATGGAGATCGTGCACAACCGCGCCGACCTGGCGCGTTCGATCAAGACCGCGATCGAGGCCAGCGCGCTGGCGCACAAGGCCAACGCGCCGATCCTGCTCGACAAGTACCTCGACAACGCCATCGAGGTCGACGTCGACGCGGTGTGCGACGGCGAGCAGGTGGTGGTCGGCGGCATCCTCGAGCACATCGAGGAGGCCGGCGTGCACTCCGGCGACGCCTCGTGCGTCATCCCCAGCTACTCGCTTTCCGACCGCTTCCTGAAGCAGATGAAGGAGATGACCGCGGCCCTGGCCAAGCACCTCAACGTGCGTGGCCTGATGAACGTGCAGTTCGCCATCCGCAACGAGGAGGTCTACCTCATCGAGGTCAATCCGCGCGCTTCGCGCACCGTGCCCTTCGTCAGCAAGGCCACCGGCCTGCCGCTGGCGAAGATCGCGGCGCTGATCCAGGCGGGCTTCACGCTCAAGCAGCTCGGCGTCACCGAGCGCCCGGACCCCGCCCACTTCTGCGTCAAGGAATCGGTGCTGCCGTTCAACAAGTTCCCGGGCGTCGACACCGTGCTCGGCCCCGAGATGAAGTCGACCGGCGAGGTCATGGGCATCGCGCCGACCTTCGGCGAGGCCTACTTCAAGGCCCAGCTCGGCGCCAACCAGCCGCTCAAGCTCAGCGGCAAGGTCTTCATCAGCGTGCGCCACAACGACAAGCGCCTGATGATCGCGCTGGCGCAGCAGATCCACGACCTCGGCTTCGAGCTCTACTCGACGCGCGGCACCGGCTCGGTGCTCGAGCGCAACGGCATCCCGGTCAAGCTGCTCAACAAGGTCAAGGACGGTGGCGACACCGTGCTCGGCCATCTCAAGGAGCTGGCCTTCCTGATCAACACCCCGAACATCCGCGGCGGGCGCAGCGATGAGGGCAGGATCCGCTCGGCCTGCGCGGTGTCGAACACCCCGTACTTCACCACCCTGAACAGCGCTGCCGCCCTGGTTTCGTCGCTGCGCCAGGTGAAGCGCGAGGACTGGCAGGTGCGCGCCCTGCAGGACATGCTGCCCGATCGCGGCGTGTGGCGCAGCGCCGCCGCCACGGCCGCGCAGCAGGCCTGAGCGGCGGCGGGCCGCCGGCATGGGCATCCTCGGCTTCCTGCTGATGCTCATCGCGCCGCCCGTCCTGGCGGTGTTGCTGGCCTTTGTCCAGCTCGGCGTCTATCACGGGCTCGCGCGCCTCGGCGTGCTGCGGCGTGCGGCCATCCCGATGTTCCTGATCCTGTGGTTGCGCGGGATGATCGCGGTGGTGGCTTTCGCGGCGGTGATGGGCATCTGGCAGAATATCGCAGGCAACGGCAGCGCGAACCCGCACTGAGCGCCGGCCGCGGCCGGCCGCTGGCAAAGAGCGCAGCCGCGCGCACCCGGCCTTCCGGGATGCGCGCGGCTGCGCGGGGATGCGGGCGTGGTCATGCCACGCCGCGTCGACATGCTGATTCGTTCAGTGCACCGTCAGGCGCGGCCGGAAGCGGATGGTCAGCGCCGGCTTGTTATTCGCGAAAAGTTCCAGCGCACGCTTGCGCGCCAAGATCTCATTGATGATGAAGGGCGCGCCGCCCGCCGGGTCGGCCACGGTCTGCGGCCCTTCGGTGAGGAACTTCGACAGCAGGACCGGCTGGCCCACCGCGGCCGGCTTGATGTGGGTGAAGACTGTCTCGGCGTTTTTCCCGTGGCAGCCGTTGCAGGTCTGCAGCGAGAACTGGTGGCGGGCCTCGCGGTCGACGACATTGGTGAACAGCCAGGAGTCGGGCGTGCCGAGACTGGGGAAGCCGCCGTTCACCGCCGAAGCTCCGAGCAGCGGCTGGTCGGTGGCCGGCAGCCGGTCTGGCACGGTGTGCAGGTTGGCCTTCACCGCCGCGGCGTTGGCGTTGATCCAGTCACCCAGCGCGAGGTTGCCGGGCGAGCCCGGGGTGATGTAGGTGGCACGGTCGGGATTCTGCTTCACCGTCACCTCCTCAAGCATGCCGCCCTCGTCGTAGTCGCTGTCGCTCAGGCGGAACTCGCGCAGTTCCCAGGGCTTGATCGGGCTGCTGATCAGACCGATGGCGATCTCATCGGTGCGCAGCTGGTTGAGAGCGCTGCCATTGGGCTTGGACGGCTCGGCGTCGCGCCCGGCGAAGATCTCGGTGATGCGCTCCAGGCGTCGGTTGAACTCGGGCGTACCGGGCACGAAGTCGTTGAGCTTCAGCCAGCGCCTGGCCCAGTGGTGACGCGCCGATGCGGTATGGCGCGGGATACCGTACTCGAGGATGACGGTGAACTGCAGGGCCTGGGTGTTGTCAGCGGGATTGACCACGGCGAAGACGAAGCGGCCTTCGCCGCTGCTGCCATTGCCATAGACCAGGTTGCCGGCCAGGTCGATGCGGTTGGTGATGGCGAGCAGGCGCAGCGGTGCGCGGTCGATGTCGAGGCGGCCGTCCGGCAGCTTGGGCCAGCTGTCGACGATGGTCTGCATCTGCGGGCGGGCTGGCGCCGCGAAGCTGTTGACGGTCTGGTCGACCTGCCAGCTGTCCAGCCAATGGCGCACGAACGCAGCAGGGTCGATGCCGGTCTTCGGCTGGTTGACCATTTCGCGGATGAGGTGGCCGAAGGTCCACGCGCCGTTGGGATTCAGGCGGCCGGCGCCAGGATCCGAAGTGCGCAGCGGATCGGCGATCACGCCCGGATCGGTGATGATCAGGGTGCGGTCGACCTTGATGAAGGCGAGCTCGGCCTCGGTCTTTTCGGGCAGGTGCCAGGTATAGCGCGGGCGCGCCATCTTCCGGGCGCCGGCGGCCACCGGCGCATCTTCGTCCTGATCGTCGTCGGTGAGATCGACCGCGGCGGTGAAGATGCCGTCTCCAGCGCGGTCATCGCCGTCGAGTCCGTCGTCGTGCAGCAGAAGGTCGTGGCCATCGATCTTGAGCCGGAAGGCCTGACCCTGGGGCCGCTTGCTGAAGGTGACTATGACCTTGTCGCTGCCGGGCGTAGCACCGGGAATGGCGATGATGTCCTTGATCTGCGGCGGGTTGAAGCGCGGATCATTCTGCTTCACCACCTGGGGCGCATTGCCCGGGCGGAAGAGCACGTCGTCGCCCGCGGCCATCGCACCGGCCGCGGCCGCGGCGGCGTCGCCGTCGAGCTTGGCGGGCAGCGGATGCTGCGCATCCTCCGCCAGCGCCTGCGTTGTGAGGGTCATGGTAAATAGCACACATGAAAGAATGCGGGCGCGCAGGGCCATAGAACTTCCTCTAGGAACTTCCGGTGGGTGGAAAGGAGACCCACCGACGATACCGGCAAGGAATTCCACCGCAAGCGTGGCAATCCCTCCGTGTGGAGAGATCGCTCCTGCGCGCTGGCACGTTCACTGCATTACTGAAAACGCCGTTCCTCAGCCCGTCGCTGCGCTCATTCGTATTGCACGGCGTCCAGATAGAAAACCACCGGCTTGTCCGTGCCGCCGACCGTCCAATAGAACCCGCTCTTGATGCGCGCCAGATCGCGGTCGCCGAGTTCGATGGTGTACTGCTTCCACTCCGTGGTCAGAGTCACCGCCAAGTCCTTCTTCGTGGTGTCGTAGAAGCGCGTGGTGGTGTCGATCATGCCCACGCCGACCTTGACCTGCTCGCCGCCAGCGTGGCCGCGCGCCCAGAAGGTCAGCCTGGTCGCGCCGCTGAGATCGAAGCCGCCCGGCAACTTGCCCCAGTCGTTGGCCGGGTTCTGCCACACCGTGCCGCCCCAGCCGCCGGCCTTGGTAAAAGCGACCCGCAAGCAGGTGCCGCCCGCCTGGCGCGGATTCTCGCTGCACGCGGGGTCCATGGTGATCGCGTCGTGATCGCCCATGTAACCGGAGGGCGCCCAATGCGGGCTCTCGCCCTTGGCGTAGACCACCGCCGGCAGGTCGAGTTTGCGCGCGCGTGGCGGCAGCACTGGGCCGTCGACGCGCAGCGTGGCGTTGGCCAGGGCGGCGCCACCGTGGTCGTCACGCACCAGCGCGGTGATGCGGTAGATGCCGCCGCCTTCGGGCATGCGCAGCAGCGCGCCCGTGAGGTCGCCGCGCAGCACCGCCTCGGGAATCGGGATGGGCTCCGGCGCCGCCTCGCCGGCGGTGTCGTATTCGGGTTGCTCCTGCACCACCGTCCAGCGTGCCGTGAGCGGGTCGTGCTCGGGATCGGCGACCGTCAGTGTCGCCTCGACCAGTGCGCCCGGCTTGATCAGTTGCGGGCCGGCCAGGGTGAGCGGCTGGATCTGCGGGCAGCGGTTCGCCAACGGGGCGCCGGTCCAGACCGCGCCGAGCTGGTCGGCGGCTTCCAGGCGGGCGCCCTCTGCCGTCAGCATGCCGAACCAGGTGGCGGTCGCCTCGACCTTGGCGCCCCAGGTGAAGGCGATCGCGCCCAGACACAGGTCATGGTCCTTGCGCAGACTCTCCCAGGTGGCGCGGTAGAGCGCGCCCTTGGCGGTGCTGGTCAGCTCGTCGACCGCGCCGATGGCGTTGCGCGGAATCTCCCACGTTCCGGGCGGGCCATACTCGGTGACCAGGTAGGGCTTGGTGCCGCCGGCCTTGCGGTAGCGCTCGGGCAGAGACGGAGCGCCGCCGTAGCTGTTGATGCCGACGATGTCGATGTCCGGGCACAGGCTGTGGATCAGCGGTACGCGCTTGCCGCCGATCTCGGCCACGGTGGTCAGGGTGGGATGGCCGGGGTCGACCTCGTGAACCATCTTCGCGACGTCCTCGATGCCGCGCCAGATCGCCTCGTTGCCGCCGTCCTTGTAGCCCTCCATCTCATTGCCCAGGCCCCAGGCGAGCAACGCCGGGTGGTCCTTGAAGGCGAGCACCGCGGCCTTGGCCTCGGCAAGCTGCTTGGCGACCATCGCCGCATCGCTCCAGTTGAAACCGTGGCGCTCGTGGCCCAGCCAGATGCCGACCACCACCGCCAGGCCGTGGCGCTGCGCCTCGTCGAGATAGGCGCGGGTGTCCTTGCCGATGCCCCAGGTGCGCTCGGTGTTGCCACCGATCCGCGCCAGCACGTCGAGCGCGGTGCCGCCACCGGCGCCCTGCACCAGCCACGGCTTGCCGTCGCGCAGCAGCTGCCACGCGCTGCCGCTTTTCGCGAGCGCGACGGGGACGGGCTGGTCGGCCGCGCGCAGGGGGGCGGCGAGGGTGCTCGTGAACAGTGCGAGGCACAAGGCGCGGGACACGACGCACGGGAAGAGGTTGGAGAGCAGCTGGTGGCGAGCGGTGATCATGGACGTCCTTGGGCGGGGTGCGGCGGGCGCGGGGTCGTCACCATAACGCCTTCGGGAAGGGGTGCTGTGACCCGTCGCGGAGGCATTCCGTGGGCAAACCGTGCTGGGGCCGTGGACGGAATGTACCATTGGATTTATGGGGGTGCCTAGCCGGCAACGGTCCATCTTCTCGGATCGCCGAGCTGCACCCGGCACGATGGCCGAGTGCACCTCGGCGATCCCGGGAAGAAGCGCTCGAGCCCGCTGGCCTACTTCTTCACCGCCTCCGCCGGCAGCGCGTCCGGGATGGCGATCAGCGCACCGGCGGGGACGGTGATGCTGCCGAGCTTGCGGCCGGCGCGCCACACCGGCGCGGTCACTGCCGCGCCGCCCGGGTTCCACGCCACCGCCGTGAAGCGGCCCGTACGCGGATCGTGGAAGATCGTGCTGGTGGGGATGCCGGTGTGGCAATCCCAGGCGACCGCGCCGAGCGTGCGGTAGGCGTGCGCCAGATAGTAGCTCAGCGTAAAGTGCTGGTCCTTGGTGATGGCGTGCTGCGCGCTCCACAACTCGTCCAGCGCGGCGACCGTGCCCTCGGCGTCGCCGAACAGCGCGGCGCCCATGATCACGTTGCCCCAGTCGCCGTCGAGGTCGGCGTAGCCGAAGCCGGCGCGACCCTTGCCCTGGGCCTTCAGCATGTTCGTCACCTGCCAGCGCATGAATGCGGGATCGCGGCCCAGATACTGCAGGCCGGTCGACAGCGGCAGCCATTGGATGCCGTAGATGTGCAGCGGCGCACCGCTGAACCACGTCCAGAAACCCTGGTCGCGGTCACGCAGCACGCTGACGATGGTGTGCGGGTACTGCGCCGGGAAGTTGCCACTGCCGGGCGGCTTCTGCCAGGCGTAGGCATCGTTCCAGTACTCGCGGATGGCCTCGCCCTCGATGGCGTAGCCCATCGCGCCGGTGGCGCGCATGGCGTCGTCGCCGAGCGCCGCGCCGAGCTGGAAGACGCCGGCCCACGACTGCATGGCCTCGGAGCTGGACTCCTGGTTGTTGCCGTCCTCGTGCGAACTATGTCCGCCCGCGTACGAATGGCCGGCCCACGGATCGAAGGTGCGCAGGCGCGGAAAGTCGGTGGCCGCGCGGTCCCACGACGCGTACTGCTTCGCGACCAGGGTCGCCATCGGCGCGAAGCCGCTGCGGAACTCCGCATCGTTCTGCATCAGCATGGCGGCGGACAGCGTGAAGTAGCCGTAGTGGAAATGGTTGTCGGTGAATTCCTCCGAACCGAAGCTTGGCTTGAAGCCGACCAGGCCCGGCCACGGCGCGGCATAGCGCGCGAAGTAGTGCTCCTGCTCGCCGGGCGTGTACGTAAACCAGTCGCGCAGGGCGCCGGCGAGCAGGTCGTGCAGCGCTGCTGCCTCGGGCAGGTTGGCGGCGCGCGCGATGGCCAGGTACTGCGCGGCGAGCCCTATGTCCTTGCCGCCCCAGTAGGTGTCGGCGCCGAAGCGCTGCCCGGCGGGCTTGGCCTGCCGCTCTGCGGTCCACGCGCGGATGCCGGTGGCGACCCGCGCCTGGTCGTAAGGGTGCGCGAGGCCGGCCTGGTCGCTGGGCGCTGGCAGTGCGGGCAACAGGCCGTTGAAGGCCCACGCGATGGCGAAGCTGCGCCCCGGCGCCATGCGCAGTTGACCGCGCTGAGTGGCGAAGGCAGTTGCTTCTTTCGGGAAGGCGAGGTCATTGCGCGTGGTGCGCCAGTGGTGGGGCAGCCAGCCCTGCAGTACCGCAGTATTGGTGCCGCGCAGCGCGTCGGCATCGACGGTGAAGGTGGTGGCGATCTCGCCGGCTTCGACGTCGTAGCGCCAGTCGAAGCGGCTGTCGCGCGGGATGGCGAAGGCGTAGGTCTTCAGCAGCGCGGCCTGGGCGCGCTGCGGCAGCAGGCCGACCACCAGGTAGCGCTCTGTGCCCGCGAACGACACGGTAAGTGCACCGTCGGTGACGGCGAAGCGCGTGCGCTCCGGCGCGAACAGCGCGAACAACCGCTCGCCGCGCGCGATCACCACGCTGTCTCCGGTGAACGGGAATGTCACCGGCAGGCCGGCAAGGTCGCTGATCTGCTCGGCCAGCGCCGGGATGGCGAGGTCGAGCTCCTTGGCCTCGATCCACACGTAGGGCAGGCCGCGGCCGCAGGTGATGTCAAGCCAGTGCCCCGCGGTCGGAGCGTGCTGGCGCATGGTCAGCGTCCAGTCGCCCCAGCGCAGCGCGGTGGTCGAGCCGGGCGCGAACAGCCCGCCGCCGGCGCCCTGGTCCGCGTGCTCGCTGAGCACCAGCTGATCGACGCCCAGGTGGCCCCAGCCGCCGCTGGCATGGTCGACCAGGCGCACGCGCGCCTGCTTGCCGCGCCACGGCGCCACATCCCAGCTGCGCGTCGAGAACTGTTCGGAATTCCCGCCGGTGGCGCTGCGCACCACCGCGCCATCGACCTCGAGCGCGACCTGCAGCCGCTCTGCGTCGCGCCCGCCGTGGACCAGGAAGTTGAGGTGCGCACGGCTGATGGTGAACGGTGCGCTGAGCAGCTCGCCGGTCGCGGCGTCGCCGCCGTGGAAGGACGAGGCCAGCGCCTGCCCCTGGAAGCCGGCGATCGGCGTCTGCCCGGGCAGCGCGCCGTGCGCCGGTCCGTCGCCCCAGGCGGCGCCGGTGGTGGTCCACCCCGCCGACCAGGCCTTGCCTTCAAAGTCCGCGACCACCACGTCACCAGCCTCGGCCTGGGCGCCGCTCTCGCGCGCCTGGACCTCGAGCGGGTCGCCCTGGTTGAGTTCGGTGCCGCCGGCGTTCCAGCCCTGCGGGAACCAGATGCGCACGCCACGACCATCGCAGCCGATGGTCGCGGGATAGGCCCACAGCTTGCCGGGGTAGGGGCTGACCAGCAGGTCGGTCCACCAGTGGTTGCTGGGCGTGGGGGGATGCGGCACTCCCGGTTCGAGCGGCAGCGGCCGGGCGAGCGCGGCGGCGAGCTTGGCGTCGCCCGCCGGCGGCGCCGGCGCATACGAACCGGCGCCGACCACCACCGGGTCGCCATCCTGGGCCATCGCAGCCACGCTGCCGGCCAGGCCAAGGACCAGCGTGGCGATGGTTGCGCGGGCGGCCGCACGGGACGGCAGCAGATGGGCGCGGGCAGGTGCGTGCGGGAGGGGCATCACGGTAGTGTACGCCCGGAACGCGCCCAGATCCCCTGGCCACCCCGGGTGGGATGGCGATCCGTCCACGCCCTCAGGACGGTTCGCGTACCGGGTCCAAGGCCGGCTGCAGGTCCGCGCCTTCTCCAGCTGCCGCGCTCGGCGGTGTGCCGAAGCGCCGGCGGAAGGCGCGGCTGAGGTCGGCGCGGCTGCGGAAGCCGCAGCGTTGCGCGCTCGCCGCCACGGTGAAGCCGCGCGCCAGCAGGTGGCGGGCGATGGCCAGGCGCGACTCCATCAGCTCCTCCTTGGGGCCGCGCGCGAAGAAGGCCTTGAACAGCACGTGCGCTTTCGAGCGCCCGAGCGCCGCGGCCGCGATCACGTCGCCGCCGTTGATCGGCCGGTGCAGGTTGTTCCACAGGAAGGCGGCCATGCGCAGGACCTCGGGATGGACCCAGTCGACCACGCGTGCCTGGTCGCCGATCACCTGCCCGAGGCACTGCGTCACCAGGCCGCGTTGGCGTGCTGCATCGGCTTCGTTCAGCAGCTGCTCGCACCAGCCGCGGTAGGGTGCCTCACCGACCATCCCCCACAGGGTCTGCTGGTGGTCGAAGAACAGCACGTCGCAGCGCCCGGCGAGGAAGCCCAGGCCGAACGAGGTCGAGCCCGGCTTGTGCGCGGCGTGCTCGTGCCAGCAGCCCGGTTCGACCACCAGCGCCTCTCCGCGCTGCAGATCGAGGGTGGTACGGCCGCGCACGCGCACCACGCCGCCCAGGCACACCACCAGCGTCGGTACCGCGTGCTGATGGGGCGGCGCCGGCCCGTTGTGCGGCTGCGGATCGACCAGACCGTCAACCGGACCCCAGCGCCGCACGCTGCGCACGCCCATCCCGGCCAGCTCCCTGAGCTGGAGCCACATCGCGATGCGCTGCGGATCGGCCAGGACGGCGTCGGGCATGGGATCAGCGTGGGGGAAGTTCGCCGTGGTGCCACTGGAGAGGGCTGGCGGCTGGCGGCTGACGGCTGACGGCTCGTGAATCACGGGACGGTTCGGGGTGCACGCTCGACTTCGAGCTTCGAGCTTCGAGCCGCGAGTACCGAGATTGGCCTGCTGTCGCTCGCAGCTCGCAGCTCGTGACTGGACACGCAAGCAGCGTGGCCTCACCGTCAGCCATCAGCCATCAGCCATCAGCCCTACTTATTTCGGCACATCCGTCCGGAACGGCACCGCCGGCAGTCCCGCGCCATTGTACAGGTTGCACGCCGGGTTGTCCGCCCACGCGTAGCGTACCGCCTTGGGATTGGCCAGGCCGCTCACCGACACCACCACGGTCTCGCCATCGATGGTGGCATCCGCCCAGACGAAGTGGCCATCCTCGCCAGCGATGGCGAAGCCGACCAGCTTGTCCGCCGCCTTGCCTGCGTAGTCGCGTGCGATCAAGCCGGCGGCGTGGGTGAAGTGCAGCCGCACCTTGTCGCCCTGAACCTCCATGCTGGCGTAGACCGGGCCCGACGACTCGAGCTGCTGACCGTAGGCGATCGCCTGGGCGGCCAGAGCCAGGCGGCGGCCGACCTCTTGCTTGTTCTTGGGATGGATGTCGCCGGCCTCGCCGATGTCGATGGCCACCGCCAGACCCACCTTGGGGACGTGCTGCGCGGTCAGCGCCTGCGCCTCGCGCAGGCTGGCCCAGCCGGTATCCGTGGGCGCGTCCTGGCGATTCATGAAGTTCGCCAGCTGCACCACCAGGAACGGGAAGTCGCCCGCGTCGAAGCGCTGGCGCCAGTCGCCGATCAGGGTCGGCAGCAGGCGGCGGTAGAGCGGGCCGTTGTTGGCGTTGGATTCGCCCTGGTACCAGATAGCGCCCTTGATGCCGTAGGGCACCACGTTGGCGATCATGCCGTTGTACAGGGTGGTCGGCGAGTTCTGATTGATGGTGAGCGGGTTCTGCGGCAGTGGCGCGCACTTGGCGAGCGGCGTCGAAGCGTGGTACTGCCACGGGCCGGCGAGCTTGAGCATCTTGGCGGCGTCGCCGTCGGGAGCGACGTTCAGCGCCCCGGCGTCGCCGTAGATGCCGCCCTGGCCGCCGGTGTCGAGCACGCGCACGGTGATGAGATTGCGTCCGGGCTTCACCAGCTTGTTCGGGATGGAGTACTCGCGGGTCACGTTCCACGTGCCGGTCTCGCCGATCTTGGTGCCGTTGATCCAGGTGGTGTCCATGTCGTCGATCGGGCCCAGCGACAGGTGGAGGTCCTTGCCCGCCCACTCCGCCGGCACCTCGAACTCGCGGCGGAACCACACCAGGCCATCGAAATCGGGCAGGCCACGGCCTTCCCAGTTTCCGGGCAGGTCCATGGTCTGCCAGTCGTGCGCGTCGAAGGCGGGATCGGCCCAGCCCAGGCCGTGCGCCGAGCCCGGGTCGTTCTTCACGTACCATTCGCTCATCTGCTGATCGAAGTCGAGGCCGCCCTTGGTGATGTCGATCAGGGCCTGCTCCATCTGCGCCACTACCGGCTGCATCTCGGACACGGTCTTGAGCGCCGTGGCGCTGGTCCAGGCCTCGATGGGTGTGCCGCCCCACGAGGAGTGGATCAGGCCGATCGGCACCTTGAGCTCGTTCTGCAGGTGGCGGCCGAAGAAGTAGCCGACCGCGGAGAAGCCGCCCCACCCGCCCGCCGCGATGGTCTCGGGAGTGCACGTTTCCCAGCGCCCGCTCACCGTCGGATCCGGCGTGGACAAGACGCGGTGCGGCACGGTGTACAGCCGGATCTGGGCATTGGCGCACTTGGCGATCTCATCGGGGGCGTTGATCGCCGCGATGCCCATCTCCATGTTCGATTGCCCAGAGCACAGCCACACGTCGCCGACCAGGACATTACTGAAGGTGGCATTTTGCGGGCCACTGACGGTCAAGGTGAACGGGCCGCCCGGGGCGAGCGGCGGCAGCTTGGCCAGCCAATAGCCGTCCTCGGCCCGCGCTGTGGCGGTCGCGCTCTTGCCCTCCAACGTCACCGTGACGGTCTTGCCGGGCTCGGTCCAGCCCCACACCGGCACCGCCAGGTCGCGCTGCAGCACCAGGTTGTCGGTGAACAGGTGGTGGACGAAGGGCCGCTGCATCTCGGCGGCTTGGCCCGATCCGGCCAGGAGCGCGCCTGCGGCCAGCACGAGGGCGGCCAGGAACAGGCGGAGTGACGGACTGGGCATGAAGGGTCGGTTCCTCAACGGCGGCCGGCTGGGTACCGCGCAACCTGAGACATGGTACGTCATCGCGAGTTGGCTGTTGAAGCGGTGACTGGGGGGTGTGCGGGGGTCAGATCGCCACCACCGCGTCGATCTCGACCCGGCCGCCTTTGGGCAGGGCCGCGACCTGGAGGGTGGCCCGGGCCGGGTAGGGCGATTCGAAGAAGGCCTGGTAGACGGCATTGACCGCCTGGAAATCGGCGAGGTCGACCAGGTAGATGGTCAGGCGCAGGGCTTTGGTCAGGCTGGTGCCCGCCTCGCGGCAGATCGCCTCAAGGTTGCGCAGCGCCTGCTCTGCCTGGACCACGGTCTCGGTGCTGCGGAAGGCCCCGCTCGAGGGCTCCAGACCAAGCTGTCCTGAGCACCACAGCAGCCCACCATGGCGCACCGCTTGGCTGTAGGGACCGATGGCCGCCGGCGCGTCGCTGGTATTGATGGTCGTGCGCATGCATGCGAGTGTCGGCCCGTTGGCGACGGGGCAAGGGCACAGCGATGGGAGCGTTCGGCGGCCCTGGGCAGGCGCTCAGCGCTCCGCGTAAGAACCAGGGCTTGGAGGTCATGACGATCTCAGCGCCCGACTTCCCGGGCACCGAGCGCCCAGCTATCCCAAAGCCGTTGCTACCCCTAAGACCTCCCCCAGATGCAGGATCTCGGCGTCCGGTCGGCAAGCGGCGAGCGCGTCATGGGGATACATGTTTTCGGTGATGCGCAAGCAGGTGCGGAAGCCGAAAGCGCGGGCCCCGACGATATCGCGGTCCGGATGGTCGCCGACGTGGAGGACCTCGCCGGGCGCGCAGCCGGCCTGGTCGAGCGCGTGCTGGTAATGGCGGGGATTGGGTTTGATCCAGCCGATCTCGCTGCTCAGGCTGTAGAAATCGATGTAGCCGGCCAGACCGTGGCGCTCGAACCACGCGCGGCAGGCGGGGCCGGGCCACGGCACGTGCGAGAGGATGCCGATGCGGAAGCCACGTACCTTGAGCAGGCTCAAGGCGGACGCGGCGTCGCCATAGGGGACGACGGTGTCGGTCAGGGTGGCGGTGCAGCGCGCCAGGCTCAGACGCAGGCGGTGCGGGTCCGCGGCGAGCGCATCGGCTGCGCCGACCCAGCGGTCGAGCATGGCGGCGAAGTCGAACTCACGGTGCTCAGGATTGCGCGCCGGATCGATCGAGCCGCGCCATTGCACCGCCAGCTCCGCCATCGCCGTGTCGACCCAGTCAGCGGGGACCCCACAGCCAAGCTCGCGCAGGTCGGTGGCGAGGCGGCCGAAGGCGCGCCGCTGGGTAGCCAAGTAAGGCATGCCGTGGTTGGCGGCCAGGGTGTCGCCCCAGTCAAAGGTGATGGTGCGGATCGGCCGTCGGCCGGCGGTTGCGGTGGGCATGGGCGGCAGTCTCAATCGCCGTGCCGCCCGGAAAACGGAAAACGCCTGTTCCCGTCCAGCCGGGGCAGATAGTCGGATCATGTCGGAGGTTGACGCCCAACTGGTGCAGCGCGTGATGGCCGGGGACCGCACGGCCTTCGAGGCCCTGGTGTCGATGCACCTGCTGCGCGCGCGCGCCGTGGCGCGCGGCGTCCTCGGCGACGACGTGGCGGTCGACGATGCCGTGCAGGAGGCTTTCCTGCGCGCGTACGAGCGCCTCGGTCAGCTCGGCGACCCCGTGACCTTCCCGGCCTGGCTGTCGACCATCGTGCGCAACGAGGCGGTGACCTGGCTGCGCCGCCATGCACGCGCGCGTGGCGTCGACCTGCGGGCCGCCGCCGAGCACGTCCGGCCCGAGGTCGTGCCCGAGGATCCCCAACTCGAACCGCTGCGCATCGCCCTGCAGAAGCTGCCCGCCTCCTACCGCGAGATCCTCGCCCTCAAGTACGACGCCGGTCTCAATTATGAGCAGATCGCCGAGCTCCTCGCCATCGCGCTGCCGAATGTCGAGAAGCGCCTGTACCGCGCGCGCCAGGCGTTGGTGCAACTGATGCCACTCCCAGGCAGTGACGGCTGACGCATACTGGCCAGGCGTCGGCGACAGGGACGATGCCTAGAAGGCAATCTGGCGCTTCGCCGTCAGCTGTCAGCTGTCAGCCATCAGCCATCAGCCATCAGCCATCAGCCATCAGCCATCAGCCATCACCATCAGCCCGCTTCTTCATCAACTTCACAATATTGCTGCGATGCTTGATCACCACCAGCCCGCTGAGCAGGAACAGGAACAACGTCAGCGGGATGGCCAGCAGACTCCACGGATCCGGATAGCGGGCGAGGTAGATGAACGGCATCGCCGCAGCGGCGATGACCGAGGCGGGCCCGACCGCTTCGCTGGGTTTGCGCAGCAGCAGGTAGAATACCGTCCAGGCGATGATCCAGATCCCCAGCGAGATCGCGGCGACATCCAGCAGCAGGGCGGTGAGCACGCCCAGCGAGGTCGCCACGGCCTTGCCGCCTTTGAAAGCGAAGAAGCAGGTGAAGACGTGGCCGATGATCGCTGCTGCGCCGACCGCGATCGGCAGCGAGCCGCTGGCGCCGTGGTGGGCGGCGAGGTCCTTCGCGATCATCACCGGGATCAGGCCCTTGAGCAGGTCGGCGATGAACACCGCGATGAACCAGCCCTTGCCGAGCACCCGTCCCGCGTTGGTCGCGCCGAGGTTGCCCGAGCCGTGCTGGCGCAGGTCGATGCCTTTGGTGCGACCAGCCAGCCACGCGAAGCTCACCGAGCCGAGCAGGTAGGCGCCGGGGACGAGCAGCCAGTTCACGGACGGCTGTCCTTCACTTCTTGCCCCGCTTGCCTGCGCCCTTCACCCCGCCCTTGGCCTGCCGGCGGGGCTTGTTCGACTTGGGCACGATGAGGTTGGCGCGACGCTCGGACTTGGTGCGCGCCTGGACCACGCGGCGCTGGTCGAGCTGGTCGTGGAAGACGCTCTCGCGCGCCTTGAACAGGATCTTGATCGGCACGCGCTTGAAGGCCAGGCGGTCGCGCAGGAAGTTCTCGAGGTAGCGCGAGTATCCGGCTTCGATCCAGTCGGTGCGGTTGACGAAGAACACGAAGGTCGGCGGCAGGGACTCGGCCTGGGTGCCGTAGTAGATCTTGGTCGCCACCGGCCCGAGGCGGCGCGGGCGGCGGCGCTGCATCGCCGCCTCGATGATCTCATTGAGCTCGCTGGTCGAAACCCGCGCGTGGTTCTCGGCGTGCAGCTCGGTGGCCAGGCGCAGCGCGTCGGCGACGTTGTAGCTGGTCAGCGCGCAGGTGAACGTCACCGGCGCGTAGCGCAGGCCGGGCAGGCGGTCTTTGAGCCACTCGGTGTACTCGGCGCGCTTGGCCCCGCCCTTCTCGGCGATGTCCCACTTGTTGATGACGATCACCGTGGGCTTGCCCTCGACCTCGCAGAAGTGCGCGATCTTCTTGTCGACCATGCCGACCTCGTCGCCGGCATCGAGCACCAGCAGTACCACGTCGGCGCGCTTGATCGCGCGCTCGGTGCGGCAGGCGGCGTAGAACTCGAGGTCCTGCTCGATCTGGTTCTTCTTGCGCAGGCCGGCGGTGTCGATGAGCACGAATTGGCCCTGCGGCGTGTCGAGCGGCACGTCGACGGCGTCGCGGGTGGTGCCGGGCAGGTCGGCGACGATGACGCGCTCCTCACCGCACAGCGCGTTGGTCAGCGACGACTTGCCGACGTTGCGGCGTCCGGCCAGGCAGATGCGGATGCGCCCGTCGGCTTCGGGCGGGTCGATGATCGCGTCGGCCTTGGCGCCCGGCAGGTCGCCGCACACACGCTCGAGCAGGTCGTGCAGGCCGCGCGCCTGCGAGGCGCTGATGCCCATCGGCTCGCCCAGGCCGAGGGTCATGAACGGGTAGATCTCGGCCTCGAGTCCGTCGTGGTCGAGCTTGTTGACGGTCAGGACGATGCGGTCCTTGTGCGGACGCAGGGTCTCCGCGATCTTGCGGTCCTGGTGGGTCAGGCCGTCGCGGCCGTCGCACAGGAAGATGATCTTGTCGGCGGCGTTGATGGCGCGCTCGACCTGGCGGTAGACGTCGGCCTCGAGCTTGGCCTCATCGACGATGCCGATGCCGCCGGTGTCGACCACGGTGAAGCGCCAACCGTCGCGGTCGACGGTGTGCAGCAGGCGGTCGCGCGTCACCCCGGGCGTCGGATCGACGATCGCGATGGGTTCGCCGACCAGCCGGTTGAAGAGGCTGGACTTGCCGACGTTGGGACGTCCGACGATGGCGACGGTGGGCAGAGGCATGGCAGGGGCATCCAGCGGGGGCGCGGCATGATCGCGCCGGGCAGCGGGAGGGAATGGGCAAATGGAAGAGGTGGGGAGAGGGATGAAGTGCGGGAGATGAAAGAGCGAGGGAGCGAGGGAGCGAGGGAGCGAGGGAGACAGGGGGGCGCGGATCGATTGGGCGGGGCACGAGGCCGAGCGACTCAGGGGTTGAGCCCAGTGCTGGTTCGTCGGCTTCCTGAACTCCTCATCTTCGTGAAGGACCACAACCTTTGCCAGATCGGCTCACTCTTCCTCCCTTTCTCCCTTCATCCTTTCCCTTCCGCCTCACGGCACCATTTGCCCCTTCCCTGCGCCCCCCGCCGGCCCAGTGCGCGGCGCCAGCAGGCCCAGGGGCAGGGTGTAGCAGGGCAGCGCATCGATCAGCTTCCAGGCGGGCTTGGCGTCGACATCGACGACCTCCTGCATGGCCAATGCGGCGGCCAGGGCCTGCGCCGCGGGCAGCAGGGCGGGGTCGGTCAGGAAGACCTCTTGGGTCGCGTCGGGTCGGCCGCTGAGCAGGCGGTCATAGCGCGAAAGCGTATCGGGCAGGGTGACCGTGGGTGCGCTGTCGAGCAGTCCCTTGCCGGAGCCGCGGCTGTCGCCCAGGCGGTGCTGGATGAGCCGGTAGAGGGCGTACGCGAGCGGATCGCGGCGCGCCAGGGGCAGGCCATCGGCATTGGCGTCCGTGTGCTTCGGATCGGGGTCGAGGGCTTGGAGCGCCGCGTTGGCGTCGCCGAAGCCACGCAGCGCAAGCAGCGCCTGGGCGAGCAACGCCTCGCGCGGCGGCACCGCGTCGCGCGCGCCCTGCAGGGCCTGCTCGGTGGCGCGGTGGATGTCGGCCTGCACCTCGGCGCTGGCGGCGGCCGGCACCGGCCGCTCAAGCTCGTCGAGGATGCGCGCGCGCATCACCACCGCCGCTACCGGTTCCAGCTCGGCGCTCTGCAGCACGCGCTCGAGGGCCGGCCGGATCGGGTTGCGGTCGTCGGGATTCGCCGGGATCGCGCTGGTGAAGCTTTTGACGTCCGGATTGATGCCGGCCAGGGCGCGCCAGCGGCTGACCAGCCATTCTGGGCGGTCGGCCGGGGTCGCCTCTGGGCTGCGGCCGCGCAGGCAGGCGGTGGCATGCACCAGCAGATCGAGTTCCAGGCCCCAATCGCTGCCGCTGCCCGGTGGCAGCACCGCGCGCGCGGCGTCGGCGGCGGACCCGAGCAGGCCGAGCCACGCGGCGCGCGCGCGCAGCACCTCCTCGGGAGCAGTGCGGAAGACCGGCCGCGCGCAGGCGCGCTGCGCGAGGCGGTCGAGCAGGTGCAGCAGGAGCCCGGCCGATTCGCCGACCGGGTCCTGCTGGGTGAGCACCATCAGCTGCTCGAGTGCGGCGTTGGTGAGATCGACGGCGTCACCGTCCTGGCGCGCCAGCTCGAGAAGGACCTCGCCCCACGCCAGCCAGGTCTGCAGGCGCGCGCGGTCGGGGTGCAGGGCGCCAAGCGCGCGCACGGCGGCGTTGGCGTCCTCGAGCGCGCGCTCCATGCCGCCGGGGTTGCGTCCGGGGTCGAAGGCGCCGAGCGCGTAGCGCACGCGCAGCAACGCGTGGTCGGCGCGCCCGGTGTCGGCCAGCAGCGCCGCCAACGCGCGCGGCTCGCTGCGCAGCGCCGCGCTCTCGGCCGCGCCGAGGAGGCGGCGGTCGTCGTGCAGGCTGATGCTGGTATCACCGAGCGGCCCGGCGGTATGGAAGCCCCACGACACCGGCGGCGGGGTCGGCAGCGGATCAAGGCAGGCCAGCACCTGGCGGCCATCCACCTCGACCGTGAGGCGGTAGCCGCGGCGCGCGAACACCACCTCCACGGGGAAGCGCTCGAGCGTGGCGCTGCCGAGCAGCACGGCATCGCCCGCGCGGAACACCTGCAGACCGAGCCGCCCTGGCAGCCAGTGCAGCTCATAGCCCTCGCCCGGCTTGGCACCTTCGAACATCATCCATTCCGGCCCCGGCGGCTTGACCGCGCTGTCGATGCGCAGCTGCAGGCGCCACGCCGAGCAGGGCCGGTCCTCCGGGGCGCGCTGTTGCGGCGATTGGTCGGCGAGGACGATGCTGGCCTGCGCCCCGGTCGGCAGCGCGACGAAGCACACGCGGGTGTTCTCGGGCTGCACCCACCAGGAATAGGCGCTCAGCGCCAGCACCACGGCGAGCGCTGCCGGCAACGCCCAGCGCAGCCAAGGACCAGAAGCCACGGACATCGCATCTCCCAGGCCGCGCAGCGTACCGGGAACGGCGGCATGGACCAGGGGGGAACCGCGGGGCGCGGAGTCTTGACTCAAGGTTCGCGAAGCAGGCGTCGGCAAGCCGGCAGGGCCTTACCGCGGCGACGCAGCGGGGGAGAACGAGCGACCGCTCAGGCGACTTCGGAAGCTGGTCGAGAAGTCGGCGCGCGCGATGGGACTGCATGCTTCCATCGCTGCCGTCCTCTGCGGACTCCCGCCGTTCCCGCTGCATTTCTGCAACCAGTCCCCTCTGGCTGGGCCTGCCCGTGGGAGTTGCCGCTTCACGAGAACAGATCCTCCTCCGCCGCCGGGGTCGCGTTTGCGCGGTCCTTCTTCGCCCGGTGGTAGCTCTGCTCGTGTTCCTCGCCTTCCTGGGGCTCCTCGCGTGCGGCCATCTCGAAGCGCATCTTGGCCGGGTAGAAGTTCATCGCGCACTCGCCGGTCGGGCCGAAACGGTTCTTGGCCACGATGATCTTGACCTTGCGGCAGTCATCACTCTTGCCGCCGTCGCCGGTGTCGGTGCGGTGCATGAAGATCACCGCGTCGGCGTCCTGCTCGATCGAGCCGGAGCCGCGCAGGTCGGACAGGCGCGGGTCGCGCGGCTGGGTGCCGACGCCTTTTTCGCTGTCACGGGACATCTGCGACAGGGCCATCACCGGGATGCGCAGCTCACGCGCCATCACCTTGAGCACGCGGCTGATCTCTGAGACCTTCTCGTACTCGCTGGCGTCCGGGCGCGCCGAATTCAGCAGCTGCAGGTAGTCGAGGACCACCAGCTTGAGCTCGCCATTGGTCTCGAGCATGCGCCGCTTCACCACCGAACGCAGCGCCTGGACGGTGAGGTCGGAGACGTCCATCAGGTCGAGCTTCCACTGCTTGAACGCCGAGGCCGAGGCCGCGAGCAGGTCCATCTCGTGCGGTTCGAGCACGCCGGTCTCGAGCGCCTTGAACTCGACGCCGGCCTCGGCCGAGAGCAGCTTCTTGACCAGATCCTTGCGGTCGACCTCAAGACTGAAGAACAGCACGCCGTGCTTGTGCTCGGAGTGGCCGGCGATGTTGGCGACGATCTTCAGGGCCAGCGAGGTTTTGCCCACGCCGGGCCTGGCCGCGAGCACGTAGAGCCCACCCGGGCGCAGCGACATGAGCTTGTCGTCGACGTCCTGGATGCCGGTCCTGACCCCGATCTCGGGCGAGTTGATGGTGCGCTGGATGTCGTCGAGGGTCTCGTCGACGACGTTGGCCAGGCCGTGCACGGTGGCGGTGCGGCTGTGGCGCGAGAGCTCGAGGAACTGCTGGCTGCCGTCGTCGAGCAGTTTGCTGAAGCTGTCCGGCGTGCGGTAGGCCTTGTCGCACAGCGCGAGCAGGCGCGTGATCATGCGCCGCTTGAGGTAGTAGTCCCACAGCAGGGTGATGTTGCGCTCGATGCCCGCGGCCGGCGCGAATGCCCCGGCAAGGTCGGCGACCGCGTTGAAGCCCCCGATCGCGGCCAGCGCGCTGTCCTCGTAGGCCGCGGCGTCGTCACCGGGGCCGCGGCGGTACAGGGTCTTGAGCCCGTTGCGGCCGAGCCCATCGAGCTGGTCGCTGTCGAGCAGCAGCTGCTGCTGGCGCAGGCGCTCGAGCACGGCCTTGAAGTCGTAGCGGCTGAGCAGCTCCGCCACCGCTTGCGCGTCGATACGGTGGCCGTCATCGTCAAGTTCAAGCGCGGCCAGGTAGACGATGCGGTGGTCGCGCTGGAAGAAGGCGAGCGGGTGCTCGGCGATGGCGCGCACCTTGTGCATGGCCATGGCGTGACGGCCGTCGAGCAGCACTGCGAGCACCGCCTTCTCGAGCTCGGCGTTGTTAGGCAGCTCGCGCGAGGAGGCCTGCGCGGCCTCGGCGCGACGCTGGGCGGCGCGCGGCAGGTGACGCTCGGAGGGCGACTGGTCGATCATCAGGGTGGGCGTTCCGGGACGTGCGGGTCTGATGGGGTCCGCGGCCGCGGACGGCGTCAATGTGGGGCCGTTCCGGCGCGGACCAGGGGGTCTATTGCCGCCTTTCCGTAATGTTGTCCACAATGGCCACCAGGGCATCCTCCAGCGCTCTGGGCTCCTGGTCCGCCTCGACCACGACGTCCGCCACGGCCTGGTAGAGGGGGGCGCGTTGGCTGAGAATCGCCGGTACCTCCTCGGCCACGCCCGCTCCGGAGAGGCTCGGCCGGCCGCCCGCGTGGCGCTGCAGCCGGGCCTGGAGCAGCCCCGCAGCTGCGTGGAGATAGACCACCGTGCCGCCACGGGCGCGCAGCAGCTCGCGGTTCTCCACAGACAGCACCGCGCCGCCCCCTGTCGCCAGGACGAGCGGCGCCATTCCGGCGAGGATGTCCACCAGCACCGCGGTTTCGGCCGCGCGGAAGGCCGGCTCGCCCCGGCTGGCGAAGAACTCGGCGATGGGCAGCCCCAGGCGCGCCACCAGCACCGCGTCGGTATCCATGAACGGCCAGCCCAGGCGCCGCGCCACCAACGGTCCGAGGGTGCTCTTGCCGCAGCCGCGGTAGCCGACGAGGGTGAGGCGCTGGAACATGGCTTCAGGGCGGTGGAGCTGGGCCGGGCAGGGCGGCGCGGCACACGCTGGCGAAGGCGGTGCGCGCTTGTCCGGCAATGGTTTGGATGCCGGACGGTATCCATCCCCAGGCGCCGCGCATCAGCCTTCACCCGCGCGCGCCAGCCTGTCGACTCTTGCCGCCTTCCGGCCTGCGACTAAGAAGCGATCTTCCATGGCCCAACTCCTGCAACCAAAACAGCAGCTCGCGGGCTACGAGATCCAGGAGATGGTCGGCAAAGGCGGCATGGGCGAGGTCTACCGCGCCAAGCAGCTGAGCATGGACCGCGTGGTCGCGCTCAAGATCCTGGCCCCGCGCCTGGTCAAGCAGGACCCGAGCTTCGCCAAGCGCTTCGTCGAAGAGGCACGCGCCGCCGGGCGTCTCAACAATCCCAACATCATCGCCGTGCACGATGTCGGCAAGGCGCCCATGCCGGGCGACCCGACCAGCGAGCTCGACTACTTCTCGATGGAATACGTCGACGGCGAATCAGTGAAGGACGTCATCGAGCGGCAGGGCGCGGTCCCGCTATCCCTCGTCGGCAAGATCATGCTCGGCATGGCCTCGGCGCTGACCTACGCCGAGGCCCAGGGCATCGTCCACCGCGACATCAAGCCCGACAACATCATGCTCACCAACA
The DNA here is from genome assembly GCA_038213805.1 of Planctomycetota bacterium. GTDB lineage: Bacteria > Planctomycetota > UBA11346 > UBA11346 > UBA11346 > BOG-1363. The sequence goes on from JBBQSO010000041.1 coordinate 31,565, forward strand.
CCGGCCTGGTGAAGCTCGCCGACCTCGGCTTGGCCCTGCAGCTCGGCAACGAGGAGGGCGTCACCGAGCGCGACGAGCAGGGCCGCGGCAAGGTCATGGGCACGCCGCTGTACATGAGCCCCGAGCAGGCGCGCGCCCTGGCCGTCGACTCGCGCAGCGACCAGTACAGCCTGGGCGCGACGCTCTTCCACATGCTCACCGGGCGGCCGCCCTACCGCGGCGAGAACGCCAAGGCGATCATGAAGTCGCACGTCTTCGATCCGGTCCCGGATCCGCGCGCGGTGGTGCCCGAGCTGTCGGAGCCGTGGCGCCAGCTGTCGTTGCGCCTGATGGCGAAGACCCCCGAGGAGCGCTTCTCGACCTGCGCCGAGATGCGCGACGCCGTGCAGGCGGCGATCGTCGGCGTGGTGCACGGCGGCGCGGCCGGCATCTCGCGGCGCGTGCGCACCACCAACTGGCCGGCGGGCGGCGTGGCCACGCGCGAACGCGAGGGCCAGATGCCGGCCTGGGCGCGCAACCTGGTCTACGGCTTCGGTGGCGTGGTGGTGCTGATGGTCATCCTGCGCCTCAATTGGGGCGGCGGCCACGCCGAGCGCGCCGAGCTGAGCGAGGCCCAGCAGCTCGAGCAGGTGCGCGCCGCCATCGCGGTGCTGCCCGGCGACCCCGAGAAGGCCAGTGCCGCCCTCCAGCAGCTTATCGCCGACCCCGCGGTCTCGGCGCCCGCCGCCCAGGCCCTGCTCAAGGACGAAGACGGCCGGCGCCGCGCCGCGCTCGCCGCACAGCAGCGTCAGGCCGCCAGCGACGCGCGCCTCGCCGCCCTCGACCAGCTGCAGAAGGCCATCGCCGCGCGCACCCTCAACCAGGCGCGCGACCTGCTCGGCCGCCTGCAGGCCGAGTCCGCAGCACTGCCGCCGGCCGCCAAGGAGCGCCTCGACGGCCTGCGCGCGCGCTACGTGTCGTCGCTCACCGAACTGCGCAAGACGTTTGGTGAGCGCATCGTCGCCGCAACCAAGCGCGAGGACGTCGACCTGCTCACCGGCGAGATCAAGGCGAGCGCCCTACCCGAGGACGCGGTCGCCGCGCTCACCGACCAGGGCGCGCAGCGCATCGCCGACCTGCTCAAGCCACCCACGGCCAGCCCTGGTCCCGTGCAGCAGCCGGTGACCGCCGCCACCCCCGCCAATAGCGCCGGTGACCACGCGCTGTGGCTGGCCCTCGGCGAACGCCTTGAGGAGATCCGCGGCGGCGGCCTGCCCAACATGCACAAGCGCATCAGCTCGCTGGCCAAGAGCGAAGCGCCGAAGTTCAGCACCCCCGAGGCGCAGGGCGCGGTCGCCGCCTTCGACGACCTTGCCGAGCTCGCGCTCAAGGCCGAGACCGCGATCCAGTTCTATGTGCGCGGCCGGAATCTTAAATGCGAGATCCAGTTCGCCGGGCGCACCGCCAAGGTCGAGATCGTCTCGATCACCTCCGACAAGGTCACCTTCCGCGATGGCGGCAGCGAGGTCCAGCGCGAGCGCAAGACCACCCAGCTGCCGCTCGCCGACCTGATCGACAAGGCGCTCGTCGAATACCTGGCCAACCAGCCCGGCGACCGGCCGCGCGCCTATGCGGCGATGCTGTGGCTGTGGCGCGCCCCGGAAAGCGCCGACGCCTTGAAGGCCATCGCCGGCGATCCCATCGCCAAGGCGGTGGCCGCGCTTGAGGCCAATGCGCGCGCGCTCGACATCCAGGCCCCGATCACGCGCCGCGGGCGGGAGGTGACCGTGGTCTACGACTTCACCGCCCACGTGCCCGCCCAGCTCGGCGATTTCACAGACGCCGCCAATCTGTCCTACTCGGTCAAGGGCCTGGCCTGGACGACCGCCAAGACCATCAAGCCGCCCGCCACCGAGGCGGCGCTGCCCGAGGTCGCCTGGAAGGGACAGCTGCTGCCGCCGTGCACCGTCACCGCGCAGATCACCCTGCGTCCCACCACTTCCTGGGCGCTGGTCGGGGTGCGTTCCGGCGATCAGCGTCTGCGTTTGGCCTTCGCCAACGCCGTGATGCTCGACAGCAAGGTGATCCCGGTGCGCACGGCGGACGATGGCGCCTACACCCCGGTCAAGGAGGCGGAGAAGCGCAACCTGTACTTCAAGAGCACCGACATCATCACCGTCGAGATCGCGGTGGCCGTCGACGGCAAGACCACGCTCAAGTACAACGACAAGCGCGTCGGCGACGTCTTTCAACTGCCCGCCGACAAGCCGTTGGTGCCGATCTTCCAGGTCCTCGTCCCCGAGGTGCCGCCGAGCATCGGCGGGAGCTGGGGGAACGGTCTCGACGTCATGCGTCTGACCATCGATGGGATGCTCAGCGGGGGTTGAAGTCGCGAGACTCGGGCACCGGATCGTACCCGTGCCCACCCCACGGATGGCAGCGGCAAATGCGCCGCGCGGCCAGTCCGGCGCCGCGCCACAGTCCGTGCTTCTGCAGCGCCTCGGCGGTGTATTCCGAACAGGTCGGCAGGTAACGGCAGAGCGGCGGCTTGAGCGGCGAGATGCGCCGGCGGTAGAAGCCGATCACCGCGATCAGCAGGGCGCGGATCACGCGGGCGCTCCGCGCCGTGCTGGTGGCGCGCCGCCCGCGCGGCGCGGTCCGCGCCCACCGCCGGCGACCGCGGGCGCGCTGAGCGCCTTGGCGACCAGGCCGATCAGCTCGCGATCGATGAGCGCGTGGCCGTCCTCCGGCGGATCGCAGCGGAACAGCACCACCGCGTCGTGAGCGGCGAGCGGCGCATGCAGCTGCAGGCGGAAGAGCTCGCGCACCCAGCGTTTGAGCTGGTGGCGGCGCACCGCCAAGGGTGCGGTCTTCGCCGAGATCATGATGCCCAACCGCGCGCGGGCGCCCGGCGCGCGCGGCCGCAGCAGCAGCACGACGTGACGGCCTGCCGCCTTCTGCTGGCGGTTGAACACCCGCGAATAATCCCGGCCGTCGTGCAGGCGCATCTCCGGCGTGAAGCGGGCGGTCATGCGCGCATGGTGGCGCGGCTGGGGCGTCGGCAAGGCGCGTCAGCCGGCCGTCACCGCGATGCGGCGCGGAGCGGCCTCGGCGCGCTTGGGCAGGACCACGCGTAGCACGCCGTGCCTGCTGGTGGCGCTGACGCGGCTGCCGTCGGCTTCCTCGGGGAGCGTGAAGGCGCGTTCGAAATCGAGCGCTTCGTACTCGCGGTGCACGGCGGTGGCGCCCGGCTTGGATGCGGGGGCGACGCGCCCGCGGATGCTCAGCACGCCGTTCTCGACGGTGACCTCGGCCTGGTTGCCGGGCACACCGGGCAAATCGACGGCGAGGATGATGCTGTCGTCATTCTCGGTGATGCTCACGGCCGGCGAACGGGTGCGCACGCGTGCGTGCTCGGTGCCGGCCGGCTCGCGGCCGGGATGCTGGATGAGGGGCTTGGTGGACATGACTGGATTCCTCTCGATCGGTGGAGGGTGATGGGATCAGGCCGTCGCAACGGCGATGCGACGTGGTTTCTCGGCTTCCGGGCGCTGCAGGAGTACTGCCAGGACGCCATCGCGTACCTGGGCCGTGGTGCGGTCCGGGTCGACCCGGAAGGGCAGCTGGAAGCTGCGCGTGAATTCGCTGGCCGACTGCCCCTCGCCGCGTGTCCCGCTGATGGTCAGCGTGTCGCCCAGGACGTTGATGGTGATCTTGTCCGGATCGATGCCGGGCACCTCGGCGGTGACGTGGAGGGTGTCCGCATCCGACCACACGTTGATGGTCGGACCGCGGCTGCTGGCGAAGGCGGGGAGGCGTCCACCCGGCACCATGCCGGTGCCGTTCTCGGCGAGCAGGCGATCGAGGATCTGGAACGGTTCCCAGAGCGCGGTGGCAAAGGGCGAGGTCAGGTACATGGCTTGGTCTCCATGGGGAAGTGGTTGGCGTGGGTGATCTCCCACGATCAACGCCTTTGCAGTCCATGTGCCAATTCCGCAGCACGCTGCGCAGCGCGCTGGGGGGGATTCCAAGTCCAAATTCACGGTTGGGTTATGATTTCCTGCCCAGTGCTTGCCGCACCGGCGCAGGATCCGTGACAAATTGCAGATCAGAAACATGTCATTTCGACACAAAAAGACCCTTATAATACCCTTTCATAATGCCAGACGCTCAATCCGGCTGCTCTTTAATCACCTGATGCCAAAATTTCGCTTACCCGCTCCATGCGATACCCGATACTGCCGATATGGCCGATGTGGCTCCAGTCACGGGTATCAGCGGCGTGTCGGGGGATCCCTCCCGGCAAGGGGGCCTTGGCGGCCGTCCGCGTCCGCGCCCGACCGAGACCGAGCGCATCCGCCGCGGTGAGGCGCGCGCGTCCGAGGCGCCCCCCGCCAGTGCCGATGCCGCGCTCGCAGATCCCACCTCAGCCCTGGTCCAGGCCCTCGATCGCCTGCGGACCACGGCCACGGTGCGTCCGGCGGATGACGCGATGGTGCGCATGCTGCGTGGCATGCGCCATTATCAGGAGGAATCCCGCCACGGCCTGCCCGTGATCGGTGACGGTGGCGCGGCAGAGATTCCGTCCATGCCGCCCGTCGCCCCAGCCTGACCAGGTCCTGGCGCGTCCTGCGCCGGTCTTGACCTCCCCACCGTATTCCCTACAGTTCCGCCCTCCTGGTCGGGGCGGATCGTCCGTCCCCGAGAGCACATCCGCCGCTTCCGGCGTGGTTTCCCGCAGCTTGTCCGCGGGGGGTCACCGGGGCGCGCCGGCGGCTGCGCTCCTCACAACCCCTGCGCGCGCCCCCAGCCAGATCCCCGTGCAGAGGGGACCTGGAACACTCCCGCGAGGGAGTTGGAGAGACCAATGCCCATCGTCAACGTGAAAGAGCTCCTGGAATCCGGTATCCACTTCGGAACCGCCTCCAGTCTCTGGCACCCGCGCATGAAGCCGTACATCTTCGGCAAGCGCAACGCCATCCACATCCTCGACATCAAGCAGACCGTGCGCGGGCTGATCCAGGCGCACTACTACGCGGCCAAGCTCGGCAAGGCCAACAAGACCATCCTCTTCGTGGGCACCAAGCGCCAGGCCCGCGACGTCGTCCGCGACGGCGCGCGCAGCATCGGCCAGCCGTACGTCGCCGAGCGCTGGCTGGGCGGCATCCTGACCAACTTCGAGACCGTGCGCGCCAGCGTGCGCCGCCTTGACGAGATCGAGCGCGACCAGGCGAGCCCGGAATACATCCGCGAGTCGAAGAAGGTCCAGGCCCGCGATGGTCGCGAGCGCCGCCGCATCCTGCGCAACCTCGAAGGCGTGCGCACCATGAACAAGCTGCCCGACGCGCTGTTCATCGTCGACCCGCACAAGGAGATGAGCGCGGTGCGCGAGGCCCACCGCCTGCGCATCCCGATCATCGGCCTGGTCGACACCGACTGCGATCCGGACCTCGTCAACCTGCCCATCCCGGGCAACGACGACGGCATCCGCGCCATCCAGGCGGTGGTCAAGGTGGTCCTCGCCGGCTACACCAAGGGCCGCGCTGACCAGATCACCCGTGAGCCGGTGGCCCCCGCCGCCGCCGAGCCCGCGGCCAAGTGAGCACGCCATCCGGGCGCGCGTCGCGCGCCCGGATGCCTGCTCCCGTCCTGCTCCCCGCACGAACCGGCGCCTCCGCGCCCTGGTGACACCATGAATAATCCCCAGCTCGAGATCACCGCAAAGCTCGTGATGACGCTGCGCGACCGTACCACCCTGCCGATGATGAAGTGCAAGCAGGCGCTCGAGGCGACCAAGGGTCAGCCCAGCGAGGAGGCCTGGATGGAGGCCGCCATCAGCCACCTGCGCAAGCAGGGCCTGGCCGCGGCCGACAAGTTTGCCGGCCGCGAGACCGCCAACGGCGGCCTCGGACTCGCCCTCGCCCCCGGTAAGGGCACCCTCGTCCTGCTCGGCTGCCAGACCGACTTCGTGTCCGGCAACGATGTCTTCAAGGAGCTGGTGAAGCAGCTCGCCGAAACCGCGCTGAAAGCCGGCGCCACCGACGTCGACGCGCTCAAGGCCGCGCCCTTCGACGGCACCACTGTCGCCGAGGCCATCCCCCTCAAGATCCAGCAGATCGGTGAGAACCTGGTCATCGCCCGGGTCGCGCCGCTCAGCGGCGACGTGGTGGTCGGCTACAACCACGGCGGCAAGATTGCCACCCTGGTCAGCGGCACCGGCGACGCCGCCAAGCTGCGCATGATCGCCCTGCACGTCGCCTCGGCCAACCCCGCCCCGGTCGCGCTCGCGCGCGCCGGCGTCGATCCCGAGCTGATCAAAAAGGAGGAGGAGATCCTTCTCGCCACGCCCGAGGTCACCGCCAAGCCCGAAGGCATGCGCGGCAAGATCGTCCAGGGCAAGCTTGGCCGCTTCTACAAGGAGCGTGTGCTCCTCGAGCAGGAGATGCTGCTCGACGCCGAGAAGGGCGAGAGCGTCGAGAAGTATGCCGCCCGCCACGGTCTGACCGTGACCGGGTTCGTGCGCCTGTCGGTCTGAGACCTGCGCGCGCTCCAGTCTCATGAAACCCTCGGCTCCGGCCGGGGGTTTTCTGTTGCTGTCGATAGCCGACAGCCGACAGCCGATAAAACAGGAGGGATGGAGACGCGGAGGCAAGAGGAGGAGGCAGGGGTGGGGGTGGCGGTACGCTGGACCGACGCTGCGGAGCCCTCGGGAGGGCGGCGATTTTCGAGAACGGAGTCAGCCAGGCCTCTGCATGCCTCCTCCTCCGATCTCCGCGTCTCCATCCCTCCTGTTTTATCGGCTGTCAGTGGTCGGCTGTCAGTGGTCGGCTGTTCGGCTGGTCGGTTGTCCGTCTCCTGACTGCTATTCCAGTTCGATGCCGATCGCCTTCGCCATCTCCTGCGCGCGATCCCGCGCCTGCTCCACCGTGTCCCCCGCCGCCACCGCGACCGCGAGCCGCCGCTTGCCGGTGCACACCGGCTTGCCGAACAGCCGCACCTGGCTCTCGGGGACGGCGAGGGCCAAGTCGAGGCCGGTGAACAGCGGCACGCCCTCGCCCTCGCCGAGGATGGCGGCGCTGGCGGCGGGGCGCAGCACCTGGATGGGCGGCACCGGCAGGCCGAGGATGGCACGCGCGTGCAGCGCGAACTGGCTGTACTGCTGGCTGCCGAGCGTGACCAGGCCGGTGTCGTGCGGACGCGGGCTGACCTCGCTGAAGATCACCTGCTCGCTGCCGTCCGCCGCGTGCGCGACGAACAGCTCGACACCGAAGATGCCGTGCCCGCCGAGCGCCTGCACCACGCGTGTGGCGATGCGCTGGCTCTCCGCCCAGGCGGCCGGCGACATCGGCGTGGGCTGCCAGGACTCGCGGTAGTCGCCGTCGATCTGAATGTGGCCGATGGGCGGGCAGCACTGGATGCCGTTCACCGCGCTGACCGTCAGCACGGTGATCTCGTAGGTGAAGCGCACGAAGCCCTCGACGATGCACATGCCGGCGCCGGCGCGGCTGCCCGCCTGCGCGTAGGCCCAGGCCTGCTCGATCGCTTCCGGCCCGCGCACCACGCTTTGGCCCTTGCCCGATGACGACATGATGGGCTTGATCACGCACGGATAGGCGAGCGCCTGCGCGGCGGCGGCGAACTCGGCGGCGGTTTCCACGAAGCGGTAGGGCGAGGTCGGTAGGCCGAGCTCCTCGGCGGCCAGGCGGCGGATGCCGGCGCGGTTCATGGTCAGCTGCGCGGCGCGCGCGCAGGGCGCGACGTGGAAGCCCTCGCGCTCGAGCGCGACCAGGGTGTCGGTGGCGATGGCTTCGATCTCGGGGACGATCAGGTGCGGGCGCTCGGCCTCGACCACGGCGCGCAGGCGCGCGCCGTCGAGCATCGGGAAGACGTGGCTGCGGTGCGCGACCTGCATCGCCGGCGCGTGCGCGTAGCGGTCGCAGGCGATGACCTCGCAGCCCAGGCGCTGCAGCTCGATCGCCACCTCCTTGCCGAGCTCGCCGGAACCGAGCAGCATGACCCGGGTGGCGGAGGGGGAGAGCGGGGTGCCGAGCGTGGTCATGGAGGGGGATGGTCTGGCGGCCGGCCTCGTGGCAACGCCTAAGACGCCGCCTACTGGGCTTGCCGGCGCCGAGGCCCAGCGTCCGATGTCGTGTCACCCTGTGACCTTCCGTCATTTTTCGAGCGCTGCACGCGGGCGCGACGCCCGGTTACGCGACCGCCGCCATCCCGCCATGGGCGGCGGCCCCTCCGCCCGCCCGTGGTTGGGATTCCATGAAGACGCGGGGCCGACGACCGTGCCGGACCGTCCTTGCCTTGACTGCGCCCAAAGCGATCCAGCGTGGGCCATGCGCCGGGAGCACCTCCGGCCGGAAACGCCCCGCCATGCCGGACACGTCCAAGTCGCTGCCTGCACACCGCCTCGGCATCGACCTGGGGGGGACCAAGATGTATGCGCTGGTCATCGACCGGAAGGGCAAGGTGCTGGGGTCGTCACGGCGCGCGACCAAGAGCGAGCTCGGCTACCGCAAGGTCCTGGCTCGCCTCGCCGAAACCGCACGCGAGGCGGCGTTCGAGGCCGGGATCAAACTCAAGGAGCTGCACAGCGTCGGGGTCGGCGTTCCCGGGCCGGTTGACGCGGCCAAGGGTCGCGTGCTGCTGGCGCCCAACCTCGGCTGGGGCGCCAAGCCGGTGGCCAAGGACCTCGGCGCGCTGCTTGGCAAGCGCGTGGTGCTGGGCAACGACGCCAACTTCGGCGGTCTCGGCGAGGCCACCCACGGCGCGGCGCGCGGCACCGCCAGCTCGGTCGGCGCCTTCGTCGGCACCGGCCTGGGTGGCTCGGTGGTGCTCGCCGGGCGGGTGCTGAACGGCGCGCACGGCTTCGGCGGCGAACTCGGACACATCCGTGCGCCCTTCGGCACCGCGACGTGCACCTGCGGCCGGGTCGGCTGCCTCGAGACCATCGCCAGCAAGACCGGCATCGCGCGCATCATCGCCGCGGGCGTCAAGGCCGGGAAGCGTAGCAAGCTCAAACTCTCCGATGACGGCCGGCTGCGTTCCGGCGACCTGCTGCGCGCGTGGCGGGCGGGCTGCCCGCTCACCATCGACGCGCTCACCCAGTGCGCGCGTGCGCTGGCTTGGGGCCTCGCCACCGCGGCCAATCTCGTCGATCCCGAGGTCTTCATCCTCGGCGGCGGCGTCATGGAGGCGCTCGGCGACGAGCTGCTGCCGCTGGTGCGCGGCAGCCTCGGCGAATTCAGCGTGCAGTTCACGCGCCGCAAGGCCGACCTGCGCCGCGCCCGCCTCGGCGACGAGGCGGTGGCGACGGGTGCGGCCGTGGCCAGCGTCCCGCAGGAGACCTGACGCATGGCCGATGCGCTGACCGTCACCGCCGTTCCCGCTGCGGCACCGCGCCCGGTCGCGGTGGTCGACTGCGGCACCAGCTCGGTGCGCGCCTACATCGCCGAACTGGTCGGCGACGGCTACCGCATCCTTGAGGACCTCGCCTATCCGGTCGACATGACCACCAGCTTCATCGCCGGCAAGCTGACGCGCGAGGCCATGGACGGCGTGGTCGACGCCTTCGCCGGCATCGTCGCGGTGGCGCGCAGCTATGGCATCGCCGAAGTGCGCGCGGTGGCGACCTCGGCCCTGCGCGAGGCGGTCAACGCCGACGTGCTGATCGAGCGCGTCCGCGACCGCCACAACGTGGTGCTGGAGGCGATCGACAACGCCGAGGAGGCGCGGCTCTACGGCGAGGCGCTGCGCATCCTGCTCAAGCGCTGCGGCAAGCGCCTGCAGGGCAACACCCTGTTCATCGACCTCGGCTCGGGCAGCACCTGCATCAGCCTGCTCCACGACGGCAAACTGGTGCACTCGGTCGACGAGCACTACGGCACGGTCCGCCTCTACGAGCAGTTCAAGGCCCTGCGGGACAGCACCGACTTCAGCGTCACCGTCGACCGCTTCGCGCTCGGCGCGGCGCGCATGCTGCTCGACCGGTTGCCCAAGGGCAGGGTCAACCACCTGGTGGTCACCGGCGGCGACGTGCGCCGGCTCTACGGCCTCATGCAGCCGGCGTCCGGCGGCGCGGGCGGCGCCCAGCCGGCGGCCAAGCCGCTGATCGAACCGCTCTCGGCCCAGGACCTCGACGCGTGGTTCGAGCGCATGCGCCCGCTGACTCCGCCGGCGCGCGCCGCGGCCTGCCGCTGCGACGCGCGCGCTGCTGCGCTGCTGCTGCCGGCCGCCGGGCTGATCCGCCACCTCTGCCAGGAGACCGGCGCGCAGCGCGCGCTGGTGCCGCACTTCACCATGCGCGACGGCATGCTCGCCGACCTGCTGCCGGGCTCGCACGGGGCGCACTACCTGGACGCGTCCGACCTGCTCGCCGAGGCGCGCCAGCTGGTCACGCGCTATGGCGGCAACCTGCCCTACGCGCAGAGCACGGCCGGACTGGCGGTGCAGATCTTCGACCAGACCACGACCCTGCACCACCTCGGCGAGCGCGAGCGCACGCTGCTCGAGTTCTCGGCGTTGGTGCACGACATCGGTTCGTTCATCAACGTGCGCAACCGCCACAAGCACACCATGTACATCATCCAGAGCGCGGACATCGCCGGGCTGACTGCGCTGGAGAAGGACCTGGTCGCCAACATCGCGCGCTACCATCGCAAGAGCCCGCCCGAGCCGCACCACCAGGAGTTCCAGTCGCTGCCGCGCCGCGGCCGCGTGGTGGTCAGCTACCTGGCGGCGATTCTGCGCCTCGCCTACGCGCTGGACGTCGAGCGCACCCAGCGCATCGCGCGCCTGCGCTGCGAGGTGCGCGGCGAGGACTTCCTGATCCACGTCGACCGGCGCCAGGTCGCGCTCGAGCGCTGGGCGGTGGAAGGCAAGTCGAACCTGTTCGAGGAAGTCTTCGGCTTCACCGTGCTGGTGGTCCCGCGCGAAGACGCCTGAGCCCTCTCCCTCGTCCGCCGCCGGGAACGCCATGAACACCGACAAGCACAAGCACAAGCACGCCGCCCACGCCCGTCCCCCGGCGCCGACCGCGCGCTTCCGCGCCACCACGACCTCGGCGGCTGCCGCGGTCGAGCACGCGGTGCCGGCGCGCGAGCGCTACACCCACCGCGAGCTGTCCTGGCTGGCCTTCAACCGCCGCGTCCTGGAGGAGGCCCAGGACGAGGCCACGCCGCTGCTCGAACGGCTCAAGTTCCTCGCCATCGTCAGCTCCAACCTCGACGAGTTCGTGATGGTCCGCGCCGCCGAGCTGCACGCCCAGGCGCACGGCCGTGAGAGCGACGGTGACGAGGCGCGCACCGCCGACGCCAAGCTGCTGTTCACCGAGGTGCGCGCCGGCATGCGCCGCCTGGTCGAAGACCAGTACCGCTGCTGGCGCGAGCAGGTCGCGCCCGCGCTCGCCGCGCAGGGCGTGGTGCTGGTGGGTCCGGACGCCTGGCAGCCGGTCGAGCGCGAGTCGCTGCGCACGCACTTCCGCAACCAGCTCGAGCCGGTGCTGACGCCGCTTGGCGTCGATCCGACCAAGCCCTTCCCGGTGGTCGCCAACCGCGGCCTCAACGTCGCCGTGCAGCTCGAACCCGAGGACGGCGGGCAGGCGCGCAGCGCGCTGGTCGCGGTGCCCGGCGGTGGACGACTGGTCGCGCTCGGCGGCGCTCCCGGGCGCTTCGCCCTGGCCGAGGACGTGGTGCTGACCTTTCTCGACAGCCTGTTCCCGGGCTACCGCATCCTCGGCCGCTCGCTGTTCCGCGCCACCCGCGACGGTGCGCTCGAGATCGACGAGGATCAGGCCATCGACATGCTCAGCGAGATCGAGCAGGAGCTGTCGAGCCGCGATCGCAGCCACGTGGTGCGCCTCGAGGTGCCGGCGGCCGGCGACCAGGGCCTGCGCGCCTGGCTGAGCGCCGCCATGGACCTCGACCCGGCCGACATCGAGGCGGTCGACGGGCCGCTCGACATGACCGTGTTCTTCACGCTTGGCGACCGCGTCGAGCGCGCCGACCTGCGCGACCAGCCGTTCACCGCCGCCGCCCACCCCGGCGAATGGGACGATCCCTTCACGCGCATCCGCAGCGCCGAAACCCTCATCCATCACCCCTTCCAGACCTTCCAGCGCATCGTCGAGCTGGTCGAGAAGGCGGCGGCCGACGAGCGCGTACTGGCCATCAAGCAGACCCTCTACCGGGTCTCGGGCAACTCGCCGATCGCGCGTGCTTTGGTGCGCGCGGCCAAGGCCGGCAAGCAGGTGACGGTGCTGATCGAGCTGATGGCGCGCTTCGACGAGGCCACCAACATCCGCTGGGCCAAGGCCCTGCAGGAGGCCGGTGCGCACGTGGTCTACGGCCTGGTCGGCCTCAAGGTGCACGCCAAGCTGCTGATGATCATCCGCAAGGACGAGGATGGCCTGCGTCGTTACGTCCACCTCGGCACCGGCAACTACAATGACAAGACCGCGCGGCTCTATACCGACATCAGCTACCTGACCTGCAACGAGGCGGTCGGCCGCGACGTCGCGGCGCTGTTCAACATGCTCACCGGCTACAGCCAGCCGCCCGAGTGGGAGCGTTTGGCGGTGGCGCCGCTGACCCTGCGCGCACGCATGGTCGAGTGGATCCGTCGCGAGGCCGCGCACGCGCGCCTCGGCCGGGGCGGCCGCATCATCGCCAAGTTCAACAGCCTGGTCGACGAGGGCATCTGCGACGAGCTCTACGCCGCCAGCCAGGCGGGTGCGCAGATCGACCTGATCGTGCGCGGCATGTGCATCCTGCGTCCCGGGGTGCCCGGGCTGTCGGGCACCATCCGGGTACGCTCGCTGGTCGGGCGGCTGCTCGAACACAGCCGCATCTACTATTTCGCCAACCACGGCGAGCCGGTGATCGGCATCTCCTCGGCGGATTGGATGACGCGCAACCTTGATCGTCGCGTCGAATACTTCGTGCGCATCGAGGACGAGGCGCTGCGCGAGCGCCTCATGGCCATCCTCGACATCTGCCTGGAGGACAATGTCCAGGCGCGCGTGCTTGAGGCCGACGGCACGTACCGTCGCCTGCGCCCCGCGCCCGGCGAGGCGCCGCGCGCCGCCTTCATCCGCCTGCTGGAGGAGGGCGCGCTTGCCGTCGACTCCCCGCCCGGTGAGGAGCCGCGCACCGGGCCGCGTTTCAAGCCGCGCCGCAAGCAGGAGTAGGCGCGTCCCCACGGGATTTTGACCGCCAAGACGCCATGACGCCAAGGTCAGGGCAGGAGGGCTGGGACGTGACTGGGCACGCCCGGCTAGGTCATCGATTCACGATGCGTAAACCGTGACGTCGTCGGTGGCGTCCGTTCGCCCCGCGGCCGGGAACTGATTAAGTAATAAAATCATAAATTATTATTATATAAGTACTTATGACTCATTAGATTGCGTGGGAGAGGCGTCGTTTCTTAAGCGCCATCTGATCGCCGAAGCCGCCTTTGGGGGCTTGCACATAGCCCAAGCTCGGCGACTCGTGGTGTCTGGATGTCTTGGCGATTGAGACCCCCAGTGAGACGACTCGACCCGGTACTGGCGGCCCCGGGGCATGGCACCCAGCCCAGCCGAGTCCGACCCCTTGCCCGTTTGCAACCCAGGCCGGGGGCTTAGGACAGAGGACCCCTCCGGAATCGACCCATGGCCACCGCCTCGCCCGACGACCGCCTGCGCGCGAAAGCCGCTGAAGACCCGGCCCTGGCCGTGGCCTGCAAGCGCATTGCTGCGCTTGAGGGCGACATCGCCAACCTGCGGCGCGGCATGGTCCAGCAGCTGACCACCAGCGGCAAACTCATGAAGGCGGTGTTCGCCCTCGACAACGACTATTTCGGCGGGCGCTTCCAGGGGCAGACCAGCCAGGACGGCATGGATCCCTTCCGCGACATCACCGTCGCCACGCACGTGGTCGAGGCGGTCTCGGAGGAGCTCCAGGGCGTCGGCGCCTTCGCTGACAGCCCGGTCCTGCGTGACGGCATCGCCAACCTCGTCGCCGCGCTCGAAGCGGTGCGCAGCATCGCCCTGAAGATGGAGGAGGCCGGCATCGAGGCGGTTGGACTGCCGGTCAAGGCCGGGGGCCTACCCCCGCGCACCTTCCCCGAGAACAACCCGCCCGGCTGCCTGGCCGAGCTGGTCGGCTTCGTGCGCGACCTGTCGGGCGTGCTGACGCGCACCCGCGACCGCTTCTCGGCCATGCGCATGCTGATCGCCGAAGCCGAGCGCGCGCGCAGCGAGGCCGAGAGTTCGGTCGAGCCGGTGAACGCCGATCAGGTCGCAGCTGCGGTGACCGGCGAATTGCGCAGCGTCGAGGCCGAACTCGCCGACCTGCGCGCGCGCTTCATCGCGGAGCAGGACCAGCAGGCCGCTTTGGTCGACGGCCTGCGCGGCGAGCTCGACGTGGCGCGCGATGCGCTCGCCGCCGAGGCTGACGGCCGGACCGCCGATCGCGCCGAGGCGCGCAGTCTGGCCGCGGAGATCGCCCGCCTCATCGCCGAGACCCCCGAAGCGACGAGCGACGACCTCGAGATCACGCTGGCGGTGCTGCGCGACGCGCTCACAGAGGACCAGGACATGGCCGCGGTCATCGCCGCCACCGAAGAGGCGGTGATCGACTGGATCCGCCACACCGGCGCGCGCCACCGCGCCCAGGAGGAGGAGCTGGCGGGCCTGCGCGCCGCTGCGACCGCGCCCGCCGGCGCAAGCCCCGCCGCCGCCGCGCTGACCGCGCGCCTGGTGGAGCGCGAGGCCGCGCTCGCCGACACCCGCGCCAAGCTCGCCCAGGCCGAGACCCTTGGCCGCGACGTCGACGCCCTGCGCACCCGGCTCGCCGACACCTCGCGCATCGCCCAGGCCCAGGGCGACGAGCTCCAGCGCCTGCGCGGTGAGCAGGCCGCGGGTGCCCAGCTCGCCGCCCGCCTCGCCCAGGCCGAGGCCGCCGCCGCCAGTGCGCGCGAACAGGCCGCCGCGGCCGCCAGCGCCCTGGCCGAGCGCGACGCCCGGCTCGCGAAACTCGACGGTGCCGCGGCCGGGGCCGCCGCCCGCCTGCAGGACCTGCAGCAGGGTGCGGAGGCCGCGCGCGCCCAGCACCACGCGCACGCCGAGCTCGACCGCACTGCCGATGCCTTGCGCACCCAGCTCGCCACCGCACAGGCAACCATTGCCCAGCGCGACGCCGAACTGCTGCGCATCACCGAGAGCGCGGCCAGCGAGAAGCGCAAGCGCACCGACAGCGAGCGCATCGCGCAGGGCGCCGGCGAGCAGCGCCAGCAGCTCGCCGCTGCGCTCGGCGATCTGCAGTCCGTCCGCCATCAGGTCGGCGGGCTGACCGCCACCCTCGCCAGCCGCGATGGCGAGATGAAGCAGCTGCGCGAGGCGCGCGACGCCGCCGAGGCCAAGCTCACGCAGGCCGAGCAGGCGGCGCGCACCAAGGACGCGGCGCGCGGCGCCGAGGTCGCCGAGGTGCGCAAGACCCTGACCGCGGTCGAAGGCCGGCTCGACGAGGCGGCCAAGGGCCGGCGCGAGGACCAGGCCGAGCTGGTGCGCCTGCGCGCCGAAACCGCGCGCCTCAGCGCCGAACTCACCAAGGCCACCGCCAACCTCGACTTC
>JBBQSO010000042.1:0-45092 GCA_038213805.1 Planctomycetota bacterium
ACCGCGGCGCGGTTCCGGAGGGCGCAGGCGGCGGTCGCGGCCTCGAGCGAGTCGAAGGCGTCGTGGGTGCCGAAGGCGTCGACGACGCAGGGGCGACCGGCGCGGTTGGTGGCGACGTGGAAGGCGGCAGGGGCGAGCGCGACGCTGAGCAGCAGGGGCGGCGCAGCGGTAGTACTGGTGGTGGCGCGGGTGCCCATGGCTCAGTGTATACCAAGATGCTGCTGGATGCCTTCGAGCGAGGCGCCTTTGGTCTCGGGCATGTAGCGCCACGCCAGGAAGGCCTGGAGCAGCATCATCGCGGCGAAGAAGGCGAAGGCGTGCCCGCCCGAGGCGCTGGCGATGACCGGGAAGATCCAGCTGATCGCCGCCGCCCACACCCAGTGGACGAGGCTGCCCAGCGCCTGGCCCTGGGTGCGCACGCGGTTGGGGAAGATCTCGCTGATGAACACCCAGATCACCGCGCCCTGCGAGAAGGCGAAGCACGCGATGTAACCGAGCAGGCAGGCGAGCACCAGCGCGCCGTCCTGACCGGTCGCCGGGCTGCCTGGCGGGTGACGGTAAAAGGTCCACGCCACGCCGGCCAGGCACAGCGCGGTGCCAAGCCCGCCGACGATCAGCAGCGGCCGGCGGCCGAAGCGGTCGATGCAGGTCATGGCGAGCAGGGTGAAGACCAGGTTGGTGCCGCCGAGCAGCATGGACTGGAACAACGCGGTTCCGCGGTCGGCCCCGGCGAGCGCGAAGATGTCCCCGGCGTAGTAGATCAGCGCGTTGATGCCCGACACCTGGTTGAAGGTCGCCACCAGGATGGTCGCGATGATGGGCAGGGAGTGGGCACGCTGGAACAGACGCTCGCGCCGCCCAACCACCACGCCGGGCAGCGAGGCGCGGATCCGTTCCACCTCTTGCGCGGCGTCGACGGTACCCAGCCCAGCGAGGACACAGCGCGCCTCGTCGTCGCGGCCACGGCCGACCAGCCAGCGCGGGCTCTCGGGGATGAATGCCAGCAGCACGAAGAAGGCGGCCGCCGGAACCATCTGCACCGCCAGCATCCAGCGCCAGGCGCTGTCGCTGCTGCCGCAGATGCTGAAGACCGCCCAGTTCGACACGTAGGCGAGCAGGATGCCGCTGACCACGTTGGCCTGGCTGATCGCGACCAGGCGTCCGCGCAGGCGCGCCGGCGCGATCTCGGCGATGTAGAGCGGCGACACCACCGAGGCGGCGCCCACCGCGATGCCGCCGAGGAAGCGACAGGCGACCAGCACCGACCACACCGGTGCCAGGCTGCAGCCCAGCGCGGACATGAAGAACAGCGCCGCGACCGCGTACAGGACCTTGCGTCGGCCGAAACGCTCGCTGGGCGCACCGCCGAGCAACGCTCCGACGATGGTGCCGAGCAGCGCGCTTGCCACGGTGAAGCCGAGCTGCACGCCGCCGGCATCGAGGGCGAAGACCCGCGGCAGCACCGCGGTGGTGCCGGAGATCACCGCGGTGTCGAAGCCGAAGAGCAGGCCGCCCAGGGCCGCGACGATGCTGCTGGGCACGACGCCGAAACGGGCGGTGGGAGTGCTCGCCGCGAGGGCGGGCGCGGAGGTTTCCGTGACGTGCATGGCTTCACCCGAGGGCAAGGAGGAGGGCGGGGGCATGCCGTGCATTGTACCGGCATGCCGCGGACCGCCATGCACTCCGACCCATCGGTGCATGCATTTTTGTGATATTCCGGGCGGCGCGCAGCCGAACCTCAACAGGTGGGAAGCGCCCCGCTCCCCCGCGCCGTCTCCTGCTCACCTCGGCTTGCCGTCCGAGGCGACCGCGGAACTGCTCGCACCGTGGCCCGCGCGCTTACCTCACAGCGGCGTCCCATTCACCTTCGTCCACGGCGTGAACGCGCCCATGCCGTGGATCTTCACGGCGCGCTTCCAAATGCTGCCGCCGCAGAACGCGAACAGGGTGGTCATGCCCGGTCCGCCCAGGCACACGCCCAGCACCCGCGCGTGGCCGGGCACCGGCAGGATGACCTGGGCTGGGCCGTCATCAGCGCACACCTGCACGCCCAGGCGCGTGGCCAACAGCAGTTGGCCCTCGCGCGCGTAGCAGATGCCCTGCGTGCCGGCGTCGTCGTCCTGGTCGGCGACTTCGAGGTGGAAGAAGCGCTCCTTGTCGGTGAGCGTGCCGTCCGGTGCGATGGCCATGCTCCATGCCCAGTGCGAATGGCCGTCGGCGATCGCCATCAGCCACTGGTCCGGGCGGTAGGCGAGGCCGGTAGGCGTGGCGACGCCGCTGTCCACGACGGTGCGCTGCCCGCCCCTGAGCAGCCACATCTTCCCGCCCTGGTCGGCGCCGCCCGCGACGTAGAGGCCACCGTCCGGCCGCGCCAGCGCGAAGCGGCCGGGCACGCCCTCGGCGATGACGTGCGCGGCGCCCATCGCGGGGTGGCCGGTGACCACGCCGGTGCGCGTCGAGACCGCGATGATCTCGCCCGTGGCGGAGACGGTCAGGCCGTCGGCCTGGCCGGCGTCGGCGACCACCGTGGCGATGTGCCCGTCCAGGCCGATGCAGCGCACGCTGCGCCCGCCGTCGCACAGGAAGAACACCTCGCCGGTCGGGCCGCAGGCCGGCGCGCGCGCGTCCGCGCCGGCGAAGGCGACCGCTTCCCAGCCGGCTTCGCCCGCGATCACGTCGCGCACGCGCGGCGCGCTGGTGCCGGCCTTCACCGGCGCCGGCCAGTCCTTCCAGATGAAGCGCATGGCATCCGGGAAGTGTTCGTTCCACCCCGCCACGTGGCCGCCCTCGAGGGCGTGGAAGGCGTAGTCGTAGCCACTGAAGCGTAGCGCCTTGTCCATCTCCTGATCGAGCAGGAACCAGTCGCCGGCGCAGTTCTCCATGTCGTGGGTACCGGTGGTCAGGTAGGCGCGAATGGGCCGCGCCTCGCACTTGCGGATCAGGGTGGGAAACTCGTGGCCGCCGCGGAAAGCCACGAAGCTGCCACTGTTCGCATAGACGCGACTGAACGCGTCGGGACGCTCCCAGGCGGCGTTGAAGGCGGCGATGCCGCCGCTGCTGCCACCGGCGATGCAGCGGTCATTGCCGCTCTGTGACAGCTTCAGCGCGTAGGTCTGCGCCACCCACGGCAGCAGTTCGTCGACCAGGAAGCGTGCGTAGGCGTCGCCGACGCCGTCGTACTCGAAGCAGCGGTTGCGCCGGCCGATGGTGCCCGGCAGCGGCGCCGGCAGATCGCCGGGGCGGATGAACACGCCGATCGTCACCGGCATCTCCTTCGCTGCGATGAGCGCCTCGAGCATGCCCTTCTCGCGGGCGTTGTAGCCGTCCTGGCGCACGTACACGCAGGCGGGGGCCGTGCCGTCGTACTGTGCGGGGATGAACAGCGTGCCGCTGCGCCGCGTGCCGGGGAAGACCTTGCTGGCGGTGAAGGTGAACTCCTTGAGCTGGCCGCGCGCGATGCTCAGCGGATCGAGGTAGCCCACGGGCACCGTCGCGCCCGCGAGCGGCCGCAGCACCCACTGCAGATGTTCGTCGCCGGGATTCAGGTCCCACAGGTCCTGGCGCGCGCCCGCCTGATCGGCGCCGGCGAAATCGTCGAGGCCCTTGCCCGGCGCGTGCTTCGGCACCAGGGTCCACGGGCCTCCGGCCCCACCGCTGATCCGCCACGCCTGCGACGGCTTGCCCGCAGCGGTCTCGAGCACCACCGGCGTGGCGTTGGCCGAGCCACCGGCGGCCGCCGCCAGCACCAGGGTCTGCGATTCCGCCGGGCTGATGGCATAGGTGCCATCGCCATTGGCCGTGACCCGCCACTGCCGTGCGGTCGGATCGGCGGGCGCCGCCAGCGCGACCCGCGCGCCGGCGGCGAGGGCCTCGTCGCCCGTGCCCAGCACCAGCAGGGGCGCGCTCATCGGCACGATCGTGAAGATGCCGTCCCAACCCTCGGTGTGGGTTTCCGCCGCGCCGCCGCGCGCGCAGCATGAGAGCAGGAGGATCACGAAGGCCGGGCTGGTGGGGAACCTGCGCATGGCGAGGGCATTCCAAGGAGCGGGTACGTGGGAGCCGGTCTCTGCCGGATGCAGTGCGCGAAGGCGCCCGCGGTTGTTACCTACTCTCCAGGCCCGCCCACCGCTGACACCCACTGGGCCAGAATGCGCAGGATGGACTGCGGGTGGGGAGCGGCGGGAATACTATCGTCTTTAGCGTGGGCGGTGTGCTCATGCCTTGGATCTGCTCATCGACCAGCTCGCGATTCTGGACCCGCAATTTTCATTGCCCCCGGCGGTAATCTCAGGTCCAGGACGAACGGCAATGTGCAAGATCAACGGCCTAGCCTTCCGCCGCCCGTTACCCGCTGCTCGCCTCTCGCAGCTAGCGCCTATCGCCCACCCCCATCACTCCTTCGGCAACGCCACCTGCTCCTTGCCCATCAGGTACGCGACCAGATCGCGCACCTGCTCCGGCGTCATCAGGCCGAGCAGTCCCTCGGGCATCAGCGACGATGGCAGCTCCTGGAGTTTGGCGATCTGGCTGCGCTCGAGCGGCATGACCTCGGTCATGGTCTGGATGACCAGGCCGCGCTCGGTGCGGCTCTTGACCATGCCGGTGACCACGCGTCCATCGCTGAGGGTGGCGATCACCAGGCGGAAGTCTGCGGCGACCACCGCACTGGGGTCGACCACGCTCTCGAGCAGGAAGGCGAGGTTGCTGCGCTGCGAGCCGGTCAGGTCTGGGCCGATCGCGCCGCCCGCGCCGAAGAGCTTGTGGCAGGCGCTGCAGGTCTGCACGAAGGTGCGGCGGCCGCGCCCGGCATCCGCGCCGGCCAGCGCCGCCGGCGAAAGCTTCTCCGTCCAGGCGCGGATCTCCGCCGCCTTGGGCGCGGAGCTGTCGCGCAGCACGCCCCACACCGCGGTAAGCTGGGCGTCGAGTTCCTTGTCGCCCAGCGCGCGCAACTGGCGGATGTGGAAGGCGGTGAGGTCGCCGCGCGGCACCTGCTCTGGCCCATCCCCGATGGCGGCGACCAGCACGCGCGCGGACGAGGCGCGCCCGACCAGCGCGGCCAGCACCGCGGGCTTGGCGTCGTCATGGAAACCGGCGCGGTAACGCTTCACCAGCGCGCCAGCGAGCGCGGGATCGTCGAACAGCGCCAGGCCGCGCACCGCCTCGCCGTTGACGTCCTGGTCGTCGAGCAGGCCGACGCACACGGCGCGCAGATCATCGGGCTTGTTCTCGATCAGCGCGTGCAGGGCGGCGCGGCGCTTGCCGGCGTCCTGGGTGCGGTCGAGCGCCAGATGGCGGCTCTCGGCGAGCGCCGCCTGGCTGCCGAAGAGCACGTCGAGATCGTGCAGCTTCCCGGTCAGCGCCGCGTCGGCGCCGGCGGCCGCGCGGAACGCGTCCCACGCACCCGGCTGGGCCGCGTGGCGGCGGCCGAGCAGGCCCTCGCCCAGGCCGGCGACCACCGCGCCCCGGGCTTCCGGGGTGGTGGCAAGCTGCAGCAGCAGATCGAGGCCGGCGGGATGCTGATCGAGGTCCTCGCTGAGGCGCCGGGTGGCGTACTGCATGACGATGGGGATGCGGCCGGTGGTGGCGAGGCGGGCGAGATTCTCCGGCGCAGCCGTGGCGAGGTCCTTGACCCCATACCACAGCATCAGCGGCAGGTTGTGGTCACCGGCATCCTCGGCGTGCGCGAGCAGCGGCGCGGCGATGGCGGACCGGGCGGCGAGCGGCAGACGCTGCAGGCAGGCGGCCAGGGCCAGGCGCACGCTCGGCGCGGTTTCGCCCACGGCGAGCTTCTCAAGCGCGGCGCGCACCGCGTCGTCCATGGTCTCGGCCGGCGGCAGCGTGGCGTTGCCGCGCAGCGGCAGCGCGTCGGTGAGCAGGCGCACCGCCCAGGTGCGCAGCGCGGGCGCGGCATCGCCGAGCAATCCGATCAGCAGCCCGGCATCGGCGCCGCCGATCCCGTGCAGCGTCCACAGCGCGCGCAGGCGCTGCACCAGCGGGCCGCTCGCGAGCAGCGCCCGCAGGCGCGGTCGCACGGCGCCGGTGTCGTGGCCCGCGGCAGCGCGGCTGGCGAGCAGCAGCTGCGCCTGGCGCGCATACCAGGCATCGTCGCGGGTCAGCAGCTCGACCAGCGCGGTGTCATCCGCCTTGGCGAGGTCGAGCGGCCCCGGGGCCGTCGGCGTGCCGTAGGTGACCTTGAAGATGCGCCCACTGCTGCGGTGGATGCCGTCGTGCTCGTGGCACTCGCCGATGTCCGACCAGTCGAGCAGGTAGACGCCGCCGTCCGGGCCGCTGTCCAGGTCGACGCCGCGGAACCACGGATCAGCGCTGGCGATGACGTCGGGCGCGTGGTGGCCGACGAAGCCCGAGCCCTCCGGCGCCAGGCTGTCCATGTTCACGCGCCGGCCGTGGAAGTTCAGGGTGAAAAGCCCACCGCGGTAGGCTGCGGGCCAGTTGGCGCCCTGGTAGATCATCAGACCGCTGTGCGCGTGCCCGCCGCCGGCGGCGGAGGTGGCATCGCTGGGCTTGCCCTTGCGCACGTCCGTCCACTTCTCGCCGGTCGCCCAATGGACGTGGTCGGCGTGCTGGGCGATCAGCCCGTAGACCGCCGGGTCGAGATCGGCGCCGCCCATGCGCTGGTAGTGCGCGCCGGGGATGAAGTGCCAGAGATGGCCGATGACGGTGTTGATGAAGAAGCCCTCGCCCTGCGCGTCCCAGTCCATGCCCCAGGAATTGGTGGTGCCGGACGCGACCGCCTCGAAGACGTGGCGCACCGGGTGGTAGCGCCAGATGCTGCAGTTGATGGCCACCCGCCCGCCCGCCGGCGCGCCGGGCAGGCCGACGTGCGAGGTCGCCTGGATGCCGTGGCGGCCGTAGAGCCAGCCGTCCGGCCCCCACTTCAGGCCGTTGGCGACGTTGTGCCCGACACGGTCGTCGTCGAAGCCGTCGAGCAGCACCTGGGGCTCGCCATCGGGATGATCATCGCCATCAGCGTCGGGGATGAAGAGCAGGCGCGGCGGGCACAGCGCGAAGACGCCGCCGTGGCCCACGGCGATGCTGGTCAGTTCCGAGCCCTTGTCCCAGAACACCGTGCGCTGGTCGCCGTGCCCGTCGCCCTTGCTGTCGGCGAAGACCAGGATGCGGTCGCGCAGCTTGTGGTCGAAGTTCGGGTGACCGTCGCCGTAGGTATAGTTCTCGGCGACCCACAGGCGGCCGCGCCCATCGAAGCTCATGGCGATCGGCTGGCAGACTGCGGGTTCCGACGCGTAGAGCGTGGCGGCGAAGCCGGCGGGCATGGTCAGCCGGTGCAGCGACTCCTCGGCCGGGGTCAGGGGGTTGCCGGCGGTCGATTGGGTGTCGTTGGGCACCGGAAAGTCATCGGCGGCGCGCACGGTGGCGGTGGCGCCGGCGAGCAGGGCGAGCGCGGGCAGCAGGGCGAGGCGGTGCATGGCGGTGTCCGGCGGTGGTCGTGAGCTGGCGGCAACGGTTCGCGGCACCGTTCCCGCCAGGATTGTTCTCCTGGCGGGCGAAAAGGTTGCACACCAATATGCGTGATGGCGCGGAGGCGTGCATCCCGACGGAGTGGCCGTCGGCCGCCCAATGCGGGGATCCCGGCGTCGGCGCATGCCAGGACGGCGCAACTCGGTGGCGCCATGGTGACTGAGCGCAGCGCTCCAGCGGGGTGACGCCGCACCATCCTCGTGGGCGCGTGGCCCAGTCAGCCTTCCTCAATGGACCAATTCAGCCGGCGGCGGGAGGTGGGATGGAGCCGCGAGCAGGGCGGCCCGCCACGCGACGAAGCGGTCCATGATGGGGTCGGGGTCGAAGCCATGGCGCTGCGGCGGCAGAGCCAGGTAGGCCGTGTAGGCGGCGTGCGCGGCCGCCGGCTGGTCCGCGCGCTCGGCGCGCATGCCGGTCAGGGCCAGCAGCCAGGCCCGGACGCTGAGCTGGTCGGGCTGCGCGAGGAACTCATCTGCACTGCACGCGCCGGTCAGGAAGCGCGCCGCGTACCACGGACGCTGCGCGTCGGCCCAGCGGAAGCCGGCGATGATCGCGGCGCAGCTGGACGTCAGCGCATCCGGCCGGGCAGGTGGCGCGGACCCGCCACCCAGGTCGGCGATGAATGGCGCCATGAATCCGCCTGCGAAGGACAGCGTGACGTGGTCGAAGCTGTAGATCAGGCCCGGGGTTTCCGGCGGCCCCGCCGGGGCGGCCCCCACTGCGCGCCCATCCAGGTCGAGCAGCAGGCGCGCGCCCCAGCCGTCCACGCTGCCGCGGTCGCAGCGCTCGAGCAGCGCGCGCGGCTGGTCGAGCGCCAGCAGATGCAGCCCCTGGACCCTAACAGGCGGCTCACGCTGCGCCCGGCCCAGGCCGATCTGCGCGACCGCGACCCAGTGGCCGCCGACTCCCGGCACCTCAAGCGCCTCCTGGTAGCGGCCAAGCGCAATCAGCACCCGCGCATGCACGTCCGGCTCGAGGTCGCCCTCCGCCAGGGCTTCCTCGCCGCGGCCCAGCATCGCCAAGCCCATGGCGCGCTGATCATGATCGGAGCAGCGCGCGAGTGCGGCAAATTCGCCAATGCGCAAGCTGGCCTCGGTCCA
Organism: Planctomycetota bacterium; assembly: GCA_038213805.1. Taxonomy (GTDB): domain Bacteria; phylum Planctomycetota; class UBA11346; order UBA11346; family UBA11346; genus BOG-1363. The sequence continues at coordinate 8,598 of JBBQSO010000042.1, forward strand.
GACCGCGAGCTGATCCGGATAGTCCCGCGCGATCTCGACCCAGCGCCCGAGCTGGGCCAGCGCCTGGACGCAGCAGTTGCGGTTGGCGGGGAACCGGTTGAGGATCTCCTGCGGACGGCCGACGGACTTGAAACACTCCGCCGCCGCGCGCTCGGCAAGGTCGATGTCGCGCAGGCCGGCGTCGTAGGTGCGCAGGTAAGCCTCAAGGAGTTCGCGGCGTTGGTTGGCCGCGGGGATCGTGCGCACCTGGTAGACGTAAGTCGCCCAGCGCACCGCCGCCTGCGCGCGCACTTCCTGGTCAGGGCGCCGCGCCAGCGCGTCCAGGCCCGCGAGCACCGCCGGGTGGTCGCCGGCGGCGAAAGCGCGGTCGATGCGCTGCAGGAAGACGCGATCGTCGAACTCCGTGCCGGCCAGCGGCTGCCAGGTGGCGAAGGCCTGATCGTAGCGTTCCATGCGGAACCAGCACAATCCCTCCCGGAACCGCGCCTCGCGCCCGAGACCGCTGCCGGGGAACGAGGCGGAGACGCGCGCATACTGCCCGGCCGCCGGTGCGAAGCTGCGCTGCTGCGCGAGCACGTCGCCGATCACCGTGGCCGGCAGGCGCTGCGGCAATCCAAGCGCATAGAGCGACACGTCGGAGAAGGCCTTGCCGCGGTAGTAGCCGTACAGCCCGATGTAGCCGCCGGCGAAGGGGAAGGGATCGGTATAGGAGAGGATCTGCCGGCCGTCGACCAGCAGGCGCAGGGTGCTGTCGACGATCTCGGCGCGGATGCGGTAGCGGCGGCCGTGCTGCAGGCGGAAAGGGCTGAGGGCGACCTGGCGCTCGTCGGGCAGGATGATGGCGCTGTAGGAGTTGTCGTAGGCGCCGACCTGCAACTTATACAGGTCGTCGATGCGCGTGGTGCGCGCACCCTCGAGGTCGGCGTCGCGGCTCCAGCACACCGATAGGTCGCAGAGCGGCGAACCAGGCAGCACCTCGCCGGTGAACTCGATGGCGGTGTCGCCGGCGCAGCGCGCGCGATACAGCACCAGCGCCTCGTACTTCGAGGTCGATACCAGGCGCCCACCCTGGGGGGCGAAGGCGCCGTCGCGCACCAGCCAGCGCGCGCGCCAGCCCTCGTCCGCGAAGGTCTCGGTGAGGATCGGCGCGCCCCAGGTGGCGATCTCTTTGAGGCGCTCGCCGAACAGCAGCAGCAGCGGCACCGCCAGCGCCACCAGCAGCGCCACCCCCCACAGGGCGGTGCGCGCGTGGCGGCGCAACCAGCGCGCCGCGGTCTCGTGCAGCGGATAGCGGTGCGCGCTGACTGCCAGCCCGGTCTGGTAGGCCTCGAGGTCGCGGATCAGCGCGCCCATGTCCGGGTAGCGCGCGGCCGGGTCCGGCGCCAGGGCCTTGAGCGCGATCGCCAGCAGCGGCGCCGGCACCGCGGCGCGCTCCGCGGGCGTCGGCGCGTCGATCTCGCCGCTGCGCTTGCGCTCCCAGAACTCGTCGAGGTCGTCGCGCCACAGCGGCACGCGTAGCAGGAGTGCGTGGAACAGCGTCGCGCCCAGGCAGTACACGTCGCTGACCACGCCCGCGCCCTCGCGCCGCGCCTGCTCCGGGCTCATGTACAGCGGCGTGCCGTACATCTTCGCGCTGGCGCGGCCGTCGGCGTCCAGGCGCGCGGCCGCACCCCAGTCGAGTACCAGCACCTCGCCGAAATCGCCGAGCATGATGTTGGCCGGCTTAATGTCGCCATGCAGGATGCGGCGGTTGTGCGCAAACGAGATCGCCTGGCTGACGGCGATGAAGGCTGTGACGATGGCGTTGGAAGAGGCCAGCCGGCCGTCGCGCGCATCCAGCCGCGAGGCCACGAGGATGTCGTCCAGCGCGCGGCCCTCGACGTGGCTCATGGTGAAGAACAGGCGGCCGTCCGCGCTGCGGTCGAGGTCGTGCACCGGCAGCACGTTCGGGTGGCGCAACACGGCGGTCAGACGCGCCTCTTCGACGAAGCCCCGTTCAGCCTCCGGGTCGGGGCCGTCGCCCGCGCCCAGGAGTTTGACCGCGACCAGTCGATCGAGGTTGCGGTCGCGCACCGAGAAGACCTCGCCGCTGCCGCCGGCGCCGAGCAGGCCCACGACTTCGAAGCGCGCGTGACCATCCGGCACACCGTCGAGCGGCGTGCCGGGGAGCCCGCTGGGCGGGTGCGGCGCGACCGGCGCGGCGCCGCCCGGCGTCTGTGTGGCGAGCCGCCGCGTACCCTCGGCCGAGAAGTCTACGTCCGGGATGGTGCGGCCCAGGGTCAGGTGTTCTGAAGGCGCTGCCGATGGCCCAGGATCCGGGTGCATCGTCAAGTATAGCATGGGGATGCGTTCCGGGCAAACCCGCTACGCACGAGTTGGGCGTGGGCGTGGCGGGAAGTCGGAAACGAGGCGTGGGAAGCGGCTTCCGGACTCGCCGGTAGCAACGCCGTCCTCAGGGCGTCGCGACCACCGCTGTGGCCAGCAGCGCGGCGAATGCATCGGGGCCGATGCCGAGCGGCTGCAGGTAGAGCGGCGCCCCACTGAGCGCCAGGCGCAGATCGGCGCCCTCGCTGGTCGCCGCCGCCGCCGGATTGCCGAGCACGTCGAGCACGCGGATGCGCTTGGCACCGCCCGGGATGCGCAACGGCGCGGGGCTGCCATCGTCAGCAAACGACCAGGCGGCGGCGATGGCGCTCGCGCCGCTGGTAAAGACGTAGAGCTTGCGCGTATCGCCCACCGCGACCTCGGCGCGCGGCTTCGCCCCGGTGAACAGCCACGCCAGGGTGTTGTAGACCACGAAGCCGGTCGAGGGGTCCATGCCCACGGTCAGGTGGCTGTTCACCGCCCACGACGCGGGCGCGAACAGGCTGAAGTAATTCATGTCGGGGACGGTGAAGGAACGGCCCAGGCCGGTGGCGAGATCGATGAGCCAGCGCCGCGCCAGGGTCTCGCCGCGCACCTTGCGGCCCAGGTAGTTGTCGTCCTCGCCCGGGGCGCCGGGCTTGCAGACGTGGAACATCTCGGTGTTCCACAGCGCCTTGCCGCGGCCGCCGGCCTGGTCGACGTAGGTGCGCACGCGCGCGTTCATCGCCATCGCCGAGAGCGGCGCCGACCAGTCAAGGCGTGCGCCATAGGGATGGAAGCTGACCACGTCGCAGAGCGGCAGGGCCCCCGCCTTGAGGCAGCCGTCGAGGTAGTCGAATGCGTCGCGGCCGTGGTCCTGGCTGGTGCAGAAGGCCACCACGGTGATCGCCGGGTCGATGCGCTTCAGCGCCGCCGAGGCGCTGGCGAGGTAGTCGCGGTAGACTTCGGGCGTGATGTACATGTTCGGCTCGTTCAGCACCTCGTAGGTGGTGATCACGCCACGGTAGCGCCGGGCGATGGCTTCGACGTAGCGCACCCAGCGGTCCTGGGCCGGCAGCAGCACCTGCTGATGCGGGTCCATGGTGCGCGGCTGCAGACGGCTGCCGGGCGCGCTGCGCAGCCACGCGGGCGGGTCGCGGCTGTTGTCGAGGATGAAGTCATCGCCCAGCACCGGCATCACGCGCATGCCGCGCTCACGCGCCTTCTGCACCAGGATGTCGGGCAGGCTCCAGTCGAATTCCCCATCGCGCGGCTCGATGTTGCACCACGCGAAGTCCCAGCTGCGGATCCAGCGGTCGCCGGCCTCGGCGCGGAAGTCGAAGATGGCGTCGGCCGAGGCGGCGTACTGCAGCCACAGGCCGCGGCTCTCGCCCTCGGGCCCCATCGGCCGGCCCCCGCCCTGGGCAAGGTTGTCGCTGACCGTGAAGTCGTCGGTGAACTGGTCGAGGCCGCGCTTGACGCTGTCGATCACCGCGAAGGCCAAGCTGGTGCGGTCGGCGACCGCACCATCCGGGCCGAGCAGCTCGGCCTGCAGGGTGAAGCGCCCGCGGCGATGCGGCGAGACGTCGGGCAGGAAGCGCTGCGCGCTGGCGCCGGCGGCGAGCGCGAGTCCGGGCAGTTCGACGATGGGCCCGTTGCTGTTCCAGAAGTCGTCGTGCACGCGGTAGCGCAGCGCGCAGGTGGCCGGCGCGACGCCGTTGTTGCGCAGCGCGATGCGCACCGGCACCGCCTCGCCGCTGGCGAGGGTGTACTGGCGCGCGCTGCCGGCGGCGAGGCCGAGCTCGAGCGGGCGGGCCGCGTCGTCGGCCGCCGGCACCGCGCGCACCTGGATGGCGTCGAGCCACAGCGGGGTGCCCTGGGGGATGCGCGCGTAGACGCCCCATACGAACTGCAGCTTGCACAGGCTGCGCACCGCCGGCACCTCGACCGGGCCGATCGTATAGCGCTGCCAGGTGGCACCCACCGTGACGCCGCCGCCGGCTTCGCCGTACGGTCCTTCCGCGGTCTCCAGCCCTACGGACAGGTTCTGCCCCGCGCTGCCGGCGCGCGCGGCGAACGAGATCAGATAGCGCTGGTGCGGATCGACCGCGAACGGACGGGTGAAAAGCCGCACCGACCCCGCATCGGGATTGTCGAGGCGCAGGCTGACGGCGCCGTGATAGGGATTGTCCGCGTCGAACACCGGCGCGTGGTAGGGCACGTCGTGCTGGCCGGTGGTCAGATATTCGGCGCGCGTGATGCCGTAACCATCGAAGCCGACCTCGAAGCTGGAGTTGCGCACCAGGTTGGGGCAGGGTGACGGTTCGCCTTCGCCGAAGGTAGCGGCATGGATGGAGGAGGAGGAGCACAAGAACGCCGCGCTGAGGGCGAGGAGCAGGCGGGCGGACATCATGCTGGTCTCCAGGGCGCGGAACGGCCGGCGTGAGGTGCGGGCGCCGGACAGTCTACAATGACGCGGACGTTCGCGCGCCGTTGCCGTGGATTTCCGCCCGGAATGGTGGAACTCGTGAGATCGTCCATGGGAAACGGTGGAGGCATGACGGTGCGCGCGGGAATGGGTGCCGTGCGGCACGGCGGGCCTCGGTCGCAAGCCCGTCTGGATTCCCGCACGACCGCAGGGGCCAATCCTGGGACCGCGATTCCTACGTCGTGCGATCCGCAAACAGAGCGCCGCTCATCACACCGGCTCCAGCGCCAAGACCACCGGTGTCAGGAAACGGGACGAACGCGTGGGTCTTTCCCGGGACCGCACGCCGCTGGCGCGCATCTGCTGGAGAGCGCGTTCGCGGCGCGCGGTCCCAGGAAGGTCCCGGACGCTGTTATCGCGGTTCCTACGTCGTGCGATCCGCAGACAGAGCCCCCCTCACCCCATCTCCAACCCCCGCATCGTCCCCTTCCCGCTCGCAAAGGTGTCCGTCGCCACCCCCATGCGCTGCAGCAGCGCGACGTACAGGTTGGTGAGCGGGTAGTTGTGCGCCCGGTCGAAGGCCAGGTGCCCGGCGTGCTTGAACCCGCCACCGGCGAGCAGCACCGGCAGGTTGTCGTTGGCGTGCGAATTCGCGCTGCCCATGTTGGTACCGTAGAGCACCGCGGTCTGGTCGAGCAGCGTGCGCCCGCCCTGCGCCGTGGCGCGCAGGCCGTCGAGGAAGGTCGCCAGCTCGGTGAACTGCGCGGCCTCGACGCGCGCCAGTTCGGCGAGCACGGCGGGGCGGCCGCCGTGGTGGGTGATCTCGTGGATCATCGAGCTCACGCCGGGAATCTCCTTCGGCGTCACCGAGCCGGAATTGCAGGCCACCGTCACCACGCGCGTGGAGTCGCTGGCCAGCGCCAGCCGCACCAGGGCAAGCATGCTGCGTGTCTGGGTGATCAGGCGCTGGGTGTCGCGCTGGTCCTCGGGTTTGGGCTGGCCGGGGTCGGGCTTGGCGCGGTCGACCCAGCCATCCGCGCCCGCCAGATCGCGCTCCAGGTCGCGGATGGCGGAGAAATACTGGTCGAGCTCGCGGCGGTCGCCGGCGCCGACGCTGCGTTCCAGCTCCTTGGTGCGCGCGCGCAGGCTGTCAAGCAGGCTGCGGTCGGCGCTGATGCGCGCGTGCGCGGCGACGCGCGCCTCCGGCGAGTCGGCGATGAACAGGCGCTCATAAAGCTGCACCGGGCTACGTAGCGGCGGGATCATCGCGCCGCTGCGGGTGTACGAGATGCTCATCTCCTCGGCGCCGACCATCAGCGTCAGCGACGGGAAGCGCGTCGCCGCGCCGACCTGTTCGGCCAGCACCTGGTCGAGCGAGACGCTGTTGTGGAACGAGGCGCGGCTGGCGCCGGGCGCGCCGGTCAGGAAGGAGCGCTCGGAGGCGTGGCCGCCGTCGACGCCCGGCAGCGAGACGCCGGACAGCACCGTGAAATCCTTGCGGTGCGCGGCGAGCAGCGCCAGGTAGGGCGGCGCGGTGTAGTCGCGCCCGACTTCCTTGGGGAAGAAGTTGTCCGGCAGGATGCCCATGTTGGTGAGCATGCCGACGAAGCGCCGCGGCGGCGCGGCCGCGACCGCAGCGGCGCCGTCCCCCGCCCAGGCGACGGCCGGGACCATCGCGTCGAGCAGCGGCAGGGCGAGCAGCACGCCTGCGCCGCGCAGCAGGGTGCGGCGGTCGAGGACGCGGCGGCGGAGCGGGGTCATGTTCGGATCTCCGGGTTCATTTGTTCAGGAACAGGTCGCTCTGCACGACCTCGTGCAGCAGCGTGCGCAGGCCGTAGCCCTTGGCCTTCGCGCGCAGCAGGATGCCAGCGATGACGGCGCGGTCGGCGAAGGAGATCGGCGCACCGGTGGCATAGGTCGCAAGCTGCTCGGTGAAGGAGCGCGCCAGGCGCTCGGGGTCGGCGACCAGCAGGTCGCGCAACGCCTCGACGTCGGCGAAGGCGCGGCCATCGGCGAGGGTGCCGGCGCAGTCGACCGCGGGGCCGTCGTGGTACTCGACTAGGCGTGCGTTGACGACCTTGCGGTCCGCGTCGGCGCCGGCGCCGCCGACCGCGCGATACTGGCTGCGCCACGCGCCGGTGACGTCGAAGCTCTCCAGCGCGAAGCCGTAGCCGTCGATCTTGGCGTGGCAGGCCTTGCAGGTGTCGTTGCGGCGGTGTTTGGCGAGCTGCTCGCGCACCGTGGTGGCGCCCTGCACGTCGGGCTCGATGGCGCCGGCGTCGGGCGGGGGCGGGTCGGGCACGATGCCGAGCAGGCGCTCGAGCACGAAGGCGCCGCGCTTGACCGGCGAGGTGGTGGTGCCGGCCGCGGTGACCTTCAACACCGCCGCCTGGGTCAGGAATCCGCCGCGGTGGCTGCCCGGCGGCAGCACCACTTTGCGCACCTGGAAACCAGTGAGCCCCGGGCTGTCCGTCCACGGGATGCCGTAGTGGTGGGCGAGCGGCTCATTGAGCATGGCGAAGTCGGAACGCACCAGGTTGGTCGCCGGCAGGTCGCTTTTCAGCAGCTCGGCGAGGAAGGCGCGCGATTCCAGCAGCATCGCCTCGCCCAGCCACGGCATGTACTCCGGGTAGAGCTTCTTGTCCGGCTGGGTCGCGGCGATGGCCTGCAGCGACAGCCACATGTCGAGGAAGTGCTCGACGAAGCGCGCGCAGCGCGGGTCGGCGAGCAGCCGCTCGGTCTGCGCGCGCAGCACCGCCGGCTTGAGCAGCTCGCCGCGGTCGGCCAGCGCGGACAGTTCATCGTCGGGCAGCGAGCTCCACAGCAGATAGGACAGGCGCGTGGCCAGCGCGTGCGCGTCGAGCCGGCCCGCCGCTTCGCGGCGCAGCAGGAAGTCCGGCGCGGTGAGCACGCCACGGTAGGCGGCGAGCATGGCGTCCTGGAAGGCGGCACCGGCCGCGAGGCGCTGCGTCACGATCGCCAGGTAGGGCGCGAGGTCGCTGCCGCCCACCGGCCGGCGGAAGGCGCGGTGCGCGAAGCGCTGCAGCAGGCGTGGCGCGTCGGTGGCCGGATCCGCGCTCGGTACATAAACCGCCGGGCGCTTCTCGCCGCGCTCGCCGTAGGGATCCTTGGGGAAGGACCAGGGATTGCCTTGCGGCCAGGTCTGCTGGACCGGCTTGGGCACGCCGCTCTGTGGCGTCCACGCCGCCACCGGCAGGTCGCCGAACAACGCGCGGTGGCTGGCCGGCGGCCATTGATCGTAGAGCGGCCCCTCGATCTCGATCCATGCGATGGCCAGGCCGGGCGCGGGCCGCGGTGGGCCGCGCAGCTTCTTCTCCTGGTCGCCGATGTCGCGGACGTTTTCGCACGACGCCAGCACCACACGCAGGTGGTCATCGGCACCGCCGGTCATGCCGCCGCCGCGCTGCACCCAGGCGGTCAGTTCCGCCACCGCCGGCGTGTTGGCGGGCACGCCGACGGTGCCGTACATTTCGTTGCGGCTATACACACCCCACGAGATCGCACCGGGGCGTGTCGCCGGCACCACCTGCTTGCCGTCCCAGCCGAAGCTGTAGGCCGAGACCCGCAGCTTGTGCCAGCCGGTGAGCACCGGGTGGATGGTGTCGAGCGAGCAGCGGTAATCGGCATCCTCGTTGCGGAACAGTCCAAGGGCGGTGGCGCGGTGGTCGCCGTCCGTGACCTGGAACGACGTCGGTGCGGTGAAATGCTCGAGCTGCTCCATCCCGGCCAAGCCGATGCCGATGCACGACTGCACCGAGAGGCCCACCCAGCCCTCGCATTCCTTGCCCTCCTTGCGGGACAGATCCCACGGGCGGTAGCGGTACGTCTGCACCGGCGGCCGCTCGGGCAGCGGGCAGAGCGCCGCGTCAAGCGCGCGGTCGACCGCCGCGAGGTAGGCCTGCAGGTGGACGGACGAGAAGTCGAGCGCGCCGGCGAGGCGGTCGAAACCGTGCGCCTTCCCATCTTCCGGCAGGGTGTCCTTGAGGCGCAGCGCCGGCATCGCCAGCAGGTCGCGCACGCTCCACTCGAACTCCTCGCGGCTGAGGCGGCGCAGCGGGCTGCGCCCCTGGCCGACGCGCCCCGCGAGCTCCGCCTTGGTCAGGCGCGCGGCGAGGCCGGCGAGCAGCGCCGCGCGCTCCGTGGCCGCGGGCTGGGTCTTCTTCGGCGGCGGCATCTCGCCGTTCGCGATGCGGTCGTGGATCTTCACCCAGCGCGCGGCGTTGTCGGGATCCTGCGGCAGCCAGGGCAGGGCTTCGAGATCGAGCCCGCCCTTGTGCGCGTCGTGGTCGTGGCAATCGCTGCAGTAGGTCTGCAGGAAGCCGTGGTCGGGGAGGTCCGCTGCGCCGGCGGCGCAGACGAGCAGGCTGAGCAGCGCAGCGAGGGCGCGGCGCACCAGACGATGATGCCGTTTGGCGTAGGACATGGTTTCAGAACCGTGGGGTGACTGCTTGCCAGGTGGTGCCGAGGCGCACCTCGTCGATGGAGTAGGCGCGCTCGGTGCCGTTGTAGATGTGCAGCGAACCGAGCACGCCCGGGAAGCGGCCGGCCTGGCCGACCACCGTCCAGTGCGCGGGCTCGTAGGCGTCGACCACCTCGCGCTGGCCATAGACCTTGAGGAAGGTCTGGCCCGGCGCGCCGCGCGCGCAGCTGAGCTTGAGCACGCACAGGTACGGCTGGCCATCGATGAGCGGCGACGCGGCGACGCTGTTGCCGAACCGGCCGATCAGCTCGGGCCGGCCGTCGCTGAGCACACCGAAGCCCAGTCGGTCGGCGGGTACGGTCTCAGAGATCAGCATGCAGCGCAGCCAGTGGTGGGTCGGCCCGGCGGTGGTGGCGCTGCGCCGCACCAGCAGGCTGAGATAGCGCACCACGTCGCCATCGAGGTGGATGGGCTCGGCGAACCGGCGCATGCAGGCGTCGCGGTAGGTATCGGGTTTCTCCGGCTCAGTGGGCAGCTCCATGGTGCCGCCCTGACCTGGGCGCAGGCCGACGGGCGCGTCCAGGCTGGCGCCCGGGGTGAAGTCGAGGACCAGGTCGTTGTCCGGCTGCTGACGGAACCACGGCGAGCGCCAGCCGAAGCCGCCAGCAGCCTGGTGCTGCCGGCTGGTGGTGGTGGCGAAGGGGTAGGCGAAGCCGTCGTAGCTGAGCAGGCCATCCGGCCGCTCCGCCGCGCCCGCTTCAGACTGGGCGATGCGCGCGGCGATGGACGGCGCGGAGCACGCCAGCGGTTCGCCGGTGCGGTCGCTGGACGTGCGCACGCGCAGGGCCTGGCCGGCGTGCAGCATGGTGCCCGGGCCGGCGGCCGGCGCTTCGAGAGCGCGCCAGGCGATGTCGCCTTCCAGCACCTGCAGCGTGGTCGCGCCGCCAGGCTCGACGCTGAGCGCGAACTCGGTGCCGAGGTCGGTGACCTCGGCCACCGGCGAGCGCAGGATGAAGCCGGCGGCCTGGGCCGCGGCGCGCAGCGTCACCGTACCGCGGCGTACCAGCGCGCTGCCGCCGGATTCCAGGCGCAGCGCCACCGGCGCGTCGAGCAGGGCCTCGGCGCCGCCGGCGAAGCGCAACAGAGCTTGGCCGACCGACAGTTCCAAATCGCCGACCGCCAGGCGCTGGCCGGTGGCGAGGGCGGCACCCTGCCAGCGCGCGCCGTCGATCAGCACCAGGGTGGCGACGGCCGCGCTGTCCGTCGGCAGCGCGGGCGGCGTGGCATCCGGCCGCGGTGTCGCGACGCCGGGGCGCAGCAGCAACGCGGCGGCGAGCAGGCTGGCGGCGAGTGCGGCGAACGGCCAGCCCGGCAGGCGCCGCGCCGGCACGGCGACCGGCAGCGGCACCACGATCGGCTGGGCTGGGGTCAGACGCAGCTGCACCTGCGCGGCGAAGCTGCGGCCCTCGGCGGCGACGCGCGCCCTGGTCGCCTGCACGAAGCGGCCTGTCTCCTCGCGCTGCAGCGCGAGGCCGAGCAGGCGGTGCTCGACATAGAGGTCGCCCGCGTGCGCCGCGGCCGCGGGGTCCTCGCGCAGCAGGCGCTCGAGCGCCTCGGCCTGCGCGGGCTCCAGGCCGCCGTCGAGGAAGGCCTGCCACAGCGCGGCGAATTCAGGGGCGGGCGCGTCCGGCATCACGGCTCCTGGCGCGCCAGGCGGCGCAGCAAGCAGGAGTGCAGGCGCTCGCGCAGCAGAAACAGGTGCTTCTTGATCGCGCCCTCGCTGCGCGCGCGCTGGTCGGCGATCTGCTGCAAGGGCAGTTCGTCGGCGTAGCGCGCCGTGAGCAGCGCGCGCGCGTCGTCATCCAGACCCGCCAGACAGGCGCGCAGCGCGGCGAGGCGCTCGTCCTCGTGCTCGTCGGGGGCCAGCGCGCGGCGCTCCAGCTCCTGCCACAGCGCGTGCGGCACGTAGCGCTCGCGCTGGTCGGCGAGGCGCCGCAGGCGGGTCAGTTCCGCCATCACCTGGTAGCGCGCGATGGTGAACAGCCAGGCGCGGAAGTCGCCACCGACGCTGTAGCGCCCGAGGTTCTTGAAGGCCTCCACGAAGGTCGCCTGGGCGACGTCGTCGGCATCCGCGCCAGCCGGGCAGCGCGCCGTGATCCACGCGCGCACCGCCCATTCGCAGGCGCGCACCAGCGCTCCGAACGCTTCCGCATCGCCCGCCTGGGCGCGCAGGACGAGGGCATCGGTGGCGGCAGGGTCGAGCATGGTCCGTCCCAGGGATAGCGCGGGGGCGGGGGAGGTTACCCTCGGATCGGTGGTGCTGGGGAAGCGGTTGGGGAAAGGGGCTTACGACGGAGGCACGCTGGGATTTGCGCTGCGTACCGCAGCAGCTGCGCGGTGGTGGTGGCGATGCGGCTTCCTCCGCACGCGAACGCGCCCCGCACCGCGCACCGCACACCGGTCGCGAAATCTACTCCGGCCGCGCCGCCCACGTCGCCGTCAACGGCTTGCCCGCCGCATCCAGCAGCTCGCAGTACATCCCCCACCCGCCGCCGCCCTGCATGACCTTGAACAGCACCTGGTTCCACCCCGCCTTCAGTTCCACCGGCACCTTCACCGCACCCGGAGCTGCGCCGTGGCTGCCGCGGTCATCCTGCACCTGGAGGCCGTTGAACCACGCCTTGCCGCCATCGTCAGTGCCGAAGGCGAGCGTCGCGCTGCCGGGCTTCAGGGTGCGCACCCACGCGGCGGCATAGGCGCAGACGTTGTCGTGCTGCGGAAAGGCCGCACTCAGGTCGAGGTAACCCTGGGCGTCGGTGGTCAGCTGGCGCCAGCGCTGCTCGTTGCCCATGCGGTCGACGGTCGCCTTGGCGAGGTCGACGCCGGCCTCGGGGCCGAAGTCGTGGTCGATCTCCGGCGCAAAGGTTCCGAGCACCGCCCAGCGGCGCACGCCCAGGTCCTGGCTTGCAGTCATCACGACGTGGTCGGCGGTCACCGTCCACTGCGCGGTCCAGGTGCCGGCGGCAAGGTCGATGCCGGGCACCTGCACGGCGATGGTGGCGGACTGGCCCGGCGCGATGGCGGGGAAGTCCTGCTCGACCGGCTGGGCGGTGGCCGGCCCGCGCAGGACGAGGCGCACGCGTCCGGCAAGCGGCTGGGCCGCGCCGGAATGCAGCGCGATGGCCAGGGTCTGACCCTTCGCGTCGAGCGCGCCCGGAGCCTGTGGGGCAAGGGTCAACGGCGGCGCCACCACCAGCGTCGCCCAGGCGACGTCGAGCGGTGCGCCCTCGCCAGTACGCAGCGTCACGTCGATCGGCGTGGCGCCGGCCGGCAGATCCGCCGGCGGGGTCAGGGTGACCGCGATCTGCACGGCCTTGCCCGCCACGATCGCCACCGGCGCATCCGCGGGGCTCGCCGTCCAGCCCGCCGGCGGCGCCACGTGCACCGTCGCGCTGCGCGGCGCGCCCGGTCCAGGCGTGACCGTGACGGTGAGCACGGTGCTGGCGAAAGCCGCCGTGCGCTGCGGCACGTCCAGCGCCGCGCTGACCGTCACCGTCGGCGGCGGACCATAGACCGCGATCTCGCGCAGCATCAGCTTGCTGGGCACGGCGTTGCCCCAGGCGCGCGTGCTGGCGTCGGGCAGGAAGCCGTGCGTGGCGCGGCGCGCGATCACGCGCACGCCGTCGGCGACCACCGCAGGGAAGGCGTCGCAGTGGCGGTTGTCGTCGAGCAGCCAGGTGGCATAGCGGCAGCCGACCGTGGCCAGCGACTCGCTCGGCGCACAGGCGCTGCGCACTTCGCGCACCGTGGTCCAGGCGCCCGCACTGCGCACCTGCAGATCGTAGTCGAGCAGCGCGCAGAAGCCGTTGTCGGCGTGCAGGCCGTAGAGCACCACGTGGTCGATGCGGCGCGGCTGATCGAAGGTCAGGTCGAGGGTCTGCGGCGCTGCCGTCAGATCGCCGCTCCACAGCGCCTTACCGTCGGTGCCGCCAGTGGGATTCCCGGCCTGCCAGGTCTGCAGCACGCCATCGGTCAGCGTGGCGGGATCGCCCTCGGCCGCGCCCGACCAGGCGAGATGCGCGCGCGGCGCGTGGTTGCGGCCAAAATCCTGGCGCACCGGCTGCGCCGTGCGGCCGGGCGCGAGGCGCACGTAGGTGGCGAGCTGGCCGACGTCGAGGCGCAGCGTGCCGCCGCTGGGCTTGAGCGCGCGCAGGTTGCCGAAAGCGTCGACCGCCTCGACCGACGCATCGCCACCGCTGACCGTGAGTGCGAGCGGCAGCGGCTCCAGGCCGAGATTGCGCAGCACCAGCACCTCGCCGGCGGCGCTGGCGTAGCGCAGGCCGAGAAACAATTCATTGCCCGGATCGCCGAAGTCGAGCGCGCCGGCGTAGGCGCGGCCGGCAGTCAGCGCCTGGCGCACGCGCTGGGTGAAGACCGCGGGGTGCGGACCGTTGCCCGACCACACCCAGCTCGGGCAGTCGCCGAAGCCGTGGTCGTTGACGTAGAAGTGGTTGTCGTGCTCGGGCGGGATGCCCAGGCTGGCCATCAGGTCGACGTGCAGCCCCAGGCGCGCGGCCTGCGCGCCACCCATCCAGTTCTCGCCGCGCACACCGCTGATCGCGCGCTCGGTCTGCCAGACCTCCTTGCCGCCATCGCCGTATTTCGCCATCAGCGCGCGCAGCGCGCCGACCTTCCAGCGCCAATGCGTCGGGTCGATGCTCTCGTGACCCTCGTAGTCGTGCAGCGAGAGGATGTCGACCAGGTCCTTGCCGCCCTCCTTGTAGAAAGCCTCGTACCAGCCCAGGTCGATGCCGCAGACATTGGGGCCCATGACGCGCGCGGCCGGATCGATTTCCTTGATCACTGCGCGCGCGGCCTTCAGCGTGGCCACGTAGTCGTGCGGATTGAAGGTGAAGTTCGGTTCGTTCATCACCTCCCAGATCGGCACCTTGCCCTTGAAGCGGGTGACGATGGTGCGCACCGCATCGGGCTGGCAGTCCTTCTTGTCGGAGAGCTGGACGAACCAGGTGCAGCCGCTGGCCTGGGCTGCGGTGATCTGCTTCTCAAGCTCGTCCAGGCGCTGCGGTTCGTTGACCGCGTGCAGGCGCTGGTTGATCAGCCCGGCGAAGGCGTTGCGCATGGGATCGGTGGCGCCACCGGGCGGTGTGTCGCGCTCAAGGGCGACCAGCCCGGCATAGCGCTGGGTGACACCGATGAACTGCGCGCTGGTGCCGAGTTCGACGCCGCCGCTGGTCCACGCACACTCGACCAGGCACCAGCCGTAGGCCGCCGGCGTGAAGGCCAGTTCCTGACGCGCCTCGGCACCATCGACCAGGTCGAGATCGAAGGCGCCGGCCGCCAGTTCGTGGCGCAGGGTGTCGAGCACGCGCCACGCACCGTGCGCACGGTGCACCCGGCGCTCCGCCTTGCCCACCAGCGCTGTGATGCGGATCGGCGCGAGGTCATAGGCCACGCCGCTGGGCAGGTCGACGGTCAGCGCCGGGTTGAAGCCCAGCGCCAACACCTGACGCTGGGTGACCCCGGCGCGCTGCGGATCGAAGAAGTCTGTGGCCACACGCAGCACCGCCGGCGCCGGGCGGTAGTAGGCGAAGTTGGGATTGTCGCGCGCAAACTCGTGCGCTGCGCCGACCCACAGCCGCCCGGTGGGATCGATCGCCAGCGGGGTGTAGCCGCTGTGCACACTCCACGGGTCGGCCCAGCGGAACTGCCCTTCGCGCGCGGTGACCGTGGCCAGATCCGGGCTGTAGCGCAGCAGGTGGCCGGGATTGCCGAAGGTCCACGCGTACAGCGCACCGTCCGCACCGACCGCGATGCTATGCAGCGGCTCGCTGCCGTCGGCGCTGCGCGTCTCGCTGGCGGCGCCGATCACCGTCACCAGCTTCCCGGTGGGATCGACGCGGTAGAGCTGGTGGCGGCTCGCGAGGATCCACAGGTCGCCCGTGGGATCGGCGGCGACGTCGACGACATCGCTGAGCGGGCGCTGCAGCGGGATCGGCGCACCCAGGGCGCCGTCCGCGCCGATGACGTCGATGTGGTCGGCGGCGACGCGCTCATCGCCGCCGGCGAGCACGGCGAAGCGCGTGACGCCGCCGGCCGGCCAGGCGGTGATCGCCAGCGCGTGCGGGATGGCGACGGGCGGCAGCGCCGCGCCAGCGGCGCTGAAGCGCTGCACGCGGTCGGCGCGCGGCTGGGTGACGTAGATGGTGCCGTCGGCGCCGAGCGCCAGGCGCTGCGGATCCTGATGGTCGCCGAGCGCGGCATCGCGCACGTCGACCTGGCGCAGCGGTTTGCCGGTCTGGTCAAAGGTCTGCACGCGGCCGTTGCCGGTGACGCCGCCCCCCTGGCGGGCGCGCTCCTGGCCTTCGAGCACATACAGGATGCCCTTGGCGTCGAAGGCAAGATCACGCAGCTCGTGGAACTGCCCCGGCTGGTCGCCGGGACCGCCGAAGTCGATGTCCGACCCCTCAGCCGCCCCCAGACTCGTCGTTAATGGCGCCAGGATCAACCCCAGAGCAACGGCCAAGGCTAGTCTGGACAGAGCGTTGCGAGGATTGTCGCAGGGATCGATGGGCATGGCATTCTCCGCGGCGGTGGCCGTGATCAACTCATTGAGTCTTATGAATGTCTCATATGCGACGCTGTGACGCCTCAGGCTGGCGCCGGCCCACTTGAGGCGCGCTCGACCACGAAGGTGGGCAGCAAACGCGAGCGCCGTTCCGCACCGCTGACGAAAAGCAGTTCGACGGCGTGCGCGCCCAGCCCGGCGCGGTCGACGGCCACCGTCGTCAGGGCCGGCGTGCACACCTGGGCGGCGAGGATGTCGTCGTAGCCGGTGACGCTGACCGCGCCCGGCACGGCGATGCCGTGCTCGTGCAGCCAGCGCAGCGCACCCACCGCCATCAAATCGTTGCCGCACACCAGCGCGGTCGGCCGCGGCGTGCGGGCCATGGCCACCGCCGCGGCGGCATGGCCCGCCTCAAGCGAGCCGCCGACCGCCAGCGGGCTATCGACCACCACCGGCACGAGGCCGGCCGCGGCCATGGTGGTGGTGAAGGCCTCGCGCACCGCGCGCCAGTGCGGGGTGCGCTCGCCACTGTGCAGATGGACGAGACGGCGGTGGCCGAGCGCGAGCAGGCGCCCGACCAGGGCGGCGGCACCGGCGTGCTCCTCGGGCTGTACCGACGGCAGACCCGCGACCTCCAGATTCACGGTGGCCACCGGCAGGCCGAGCGCGGCGAAGGCGGTGGCGCGTTCCGCCGCGCCATCGCCGACCACCGCCACCACGCCGACCACGCGCGCGCCACCCGCGCGCGCCACCGCCGCGGCCACGTCGCGCTCGCCGGGGTCGTCGACCAGCACCGCGCAGCCGCGCGCCTGCGCCGCGCGCAGCGCGCCGGCATAGATGTCGCGGAAGAAGATCGCGTCCCAGCCGCTGAGCGCGTCCAGCCCCCAGCCCGCGAACAGCACCAGACCGGGGCCCGCGGGCGTGGCCAGCGCGGCGCCCTTGGCCGAGACCCGGCTGCCGCTGCCGTGCTTGCGCGCCAGCAGCCCCGCGTCGACCAGCGCGCCCACCGCCTGACGCACCGTCAGCAGGCTGAGCCCGCTGGCGGCGACCAGGGCGCTGTCGGAATAGTAGCGGTCGCCGGCGGCGAAGCGCCCGGCCCGGAGTTCGGCGCGCAGGCGTTCGGCGAGCTGGTGGTAGAGCGGCAGCGGGCTGGCGCGCTCCAGCTCCAGGGCGGGCGGCACGGGCGCGGCCTGGGGCGTGGAGCGGCGGGGCATGGCTGTGCATGCTCCGAGTCCGAGTTGGCGGTCAATAGTCCTTCCTGTTTATGAATGAGTTTGTCGAAACACGCCGCGACCGGAGTTCTGCCAGGGCATCTTCGCCGACTGCGGAGGGGTGGCGCGGACTTCCGTTGAAAATTTTCAGAAAATTTTCAACATCTTCGCCGACCTGCCGTATCACCGCGCGGAATCCCCATGACCGTCACCCTCGCCGCCGTCAGCCAGCGTTCCGGATATTCGCTCGCGACCGTGTCGCGGGTGGTCAATGGCGGCGATGGGGTGCGGAAAGAGGTCCAGGAGCGCGTCGCCGTCGCCATCCGCGAGCTCGGCTTCGTGGCGCGCCGGCCGCGCGTGCCCGCAGTCGCGGCGCGCACCGTCGACGTCATCCTGCACCGCCAGACGCCGCTCGAGCAGGTCGCGCTCGATGGTGCGGCGCTCAGCGTCGGACCGCTGACCGCGGCTGCAGGCGAGACCCTGCTGACCGGGCCGTGGAAGCTCAGCAACGATTTCTACCGGCAGATCCTCGACGGCATCCTCGCCGAGCTGGCGGTGCACGGACACAAGGCCCTCCTGCAGGTCGCCCACGACCTGAGCGCGCCGGAGCTGCTCGCCGAGGCCGCCGATGCGACCCTCGGCGTGCTGCTGCTGGGCGAGAGCGGCAGCGGACTGGAGCGCTTCATTGCCGCCTGTCCGCGCCCGCTGGTGCTGGTCGACATCCTGCACCCGGGTGGCCCCGACCAGGTGACCACCGACAATCTGGGCGGCATCGGCCAGGCCTTCGAACACCTCATCAGTCTCGGTCACCGCGACATCGGCTACGTCGGAACCGAACAGGGCCTGGCCGCCAAGGAGCGCGCCCGCGCCTTCGCCATCCACCGCCAGCGCCTGGGCCTGCCCGCGCCGGCCGGCTGGGTGCTGCTAGGTGACAGCCACATCGAGCGCACCAGCGCGGCGGTGGCGGCGCTGCTGGCCCGCCCGCAGCGGCCCACCGCGCTGATCTGCGCCAACGATTCGATCGCCATCGGCGTGTTGCGCGCCGCCGAGCGTTGCGACCTGCGCGTGCCGCACGACCTCAGCGTGGTCGGCTTCGACGATGTCGAGGTCGCCGCGCTGCTGACCCCGGCGCTGACCAGCGTGCGCGTCGCCATGCACGGCATCGGCCGCGCCGCGGTGCGCCAGCTGCTCGGCCGGCGCACCCGCCCGACGGTCGAGGACCCCGGCTGTACCGTGCGCCTGCCCACCACTTTGATGGTACGCTCCTCATCCGGACCGCGGCCGTAACGGACGCAGATGCGCTTTTGACCTGACTTGCCGTCTCCTTCAATCCCCGTTGAGCACCCCATGAACACGATCACGTCCGTCCCTCTGCCACGCGCCTACCGCTGGTCCGCCTGCTGCCTGCTGGCGCTCGTCGCCGGGGGCGCGAGCGCGGCCGATCTGCGCCTGGGCGATGACGGCCCGTCGGTGGTGGTGAAGGGCCTGGGCACCTTCGGCATCAGCTGGCCGAAGCTGATGCCCGGCGACAAGTCGCCGATCGAGAAACACGTCAATGGTCGCAGCGCCGAACTGAAGTACGACGACGGCGCCGAGGCCACCGTCTCGCTCGGCGACGGCGACGCGGTCGAGATGCGCTTCCGCAAGGTGCCGCCGGAGATCGTCACCTTCCACCTCACCACCGGGGTCGGTGCGGACATCGGCGACGGCGGCACCTGGAAGGTCGGCCACGGCGAGGCCAAGCCCTTCCCCAAGCTGAAACCGCCGAAGCCCTTCCTCTACCAGGGCAATGACGACTCCTTCACCTTCACCGATGTGGTCGGACACACCGTCACGCTGGGCGTGCCCGAGCACTCGTACCAGCAGCTGCAGGACAACCGCGAGTGGGGCAACCCGACCTTCCAGTGGCAGGTGTGGGTGCCCTACAACCGCGGTTGGGAGGTGCACAAGCTGGTGATCGGCGTGACCGAGCCGGCGCAGGCCACCGTCCTGATCGACCAGTTCGGCCAGAGCATCCGCAAGAGTTTCCCGGGCAAGGTCAAGGACGAGGCCGAGCTGAAGGCCGACGTGCAGAGCGAGGGCGCGTACTACGCGGGCCTCAAGCCGGTGGCGACCGACACCTGGGGCGGTCTCGCCGGCAGCGCGGTCAAGCTCGGCACCAAGGCCAGCGGCTTCTTCCGCGTGCAGAAGGTCGGCGGGCGCTGGGCCATGCTCGATCCCGACGGCAACGCCTTCTTCCACCTCGGCATCTGCTCGTTCGGTTTCATCGAGGACTTCACCTACACGCGCGAACGCGAAAGCATCTATGCCTGGCTGCCGCCGGTCTCGGGCGACGCGTTCTCGCCGTGCTGGCACCCGGACGGCTTCTGGCACGACAAGGCGTTCTCGTTCCTGCGCGCCAACCTGCTGCGCAAGTACGGCGCGTCCTACGACCTCGACAGCCACATGGGCGTGATGGTCGACCGCGTGCGGCAGATGGGCTTCAACTCGATCGGCGCGTTCTCGGGCGACAAGGCCTTCGCCGCGAAGCGCATCCCGCGCGTCGAGATGATCTGGGTCGGGCCCGAGCTGCCCGGCATCCGCGGCATCGCCGACCCCTTCGACGCCGCCACCCTGAAGGGCATGGACGCGGAGTGGGCGAAGAGCGTGGCCGCGCACGCCGACGACCCGCTGATCATCGGCTACTTCTTCGCCAATGAACAGGCCTTCGAGGACATCCCGCGCGGTGTCGCGCAGCTGCCCGGCACGCACGCGGCCAAGCGCCGCCTGGTGAAGCTGCTCCAGGACAAGTACAAGGACATCGCCGCGTTCAACACCGCGTGGAACCTCAAGGCAGCGAGCTTCGACGCGCTCGCCGACCAGGGCCTGGCGATCACCACGCCGCAGGCGAACGCCGACCTGGGCGCCTACGACGAACTGTTCCTCGAGACCTACTACCAGGCGGTGGCCACCACCTTCCGCAAGTATGACCACAACCACCTGATGATCGGCCACCGCTGGCAGCCCGGCACCGCCAACAGCGAGGCGCTGTGCCGCATCGCCGGCAAGTACATGGACGTGATCAGCATCAACTACTACACGCGCACCGCCGACCTCGCCTTCATGGACCGCCTGCACAAATGGACCGGCGACAAGCCGCAGATGTGGAGCGAGTTCTATTACACCGGCGCCGACGAGAGCAACGTCGCGCCGGCAGCGCTCGACCTGCGCACCCAGCGCAAGCGTGGCGAAGCCTACCGCGCCTTCGTCGAGGCGGGCGCCGCCACCGGCTACGTGGTCGGCACCGAGTGGTTCACGCTCATCGACCAGTCGGTGACCGGGCGCTTCTTCCAGTACCTGAACGGCGAGCGCGCCAACACCGGCATCTTCAACGTCGCCGACCGGCCCTACCGCGACCTGGTCGACGAGATGGCGACCGCGCACCGCGAGATCTACGACGTGTGGTTCGACAAGAAGAAGCCGTTCGTCGGCACGGGCGCGAGCGACAGCCGGCTCCTCCAGGCGGGCCACGCGCTTGGGCCGATCACCCTTGACGGTTCCATCACCAACTGGCCGGGCCGCCCGCCAGAGCGCATCGGCGCCGAGCGCATCGCCGCGGGTGGCGACGGCCAGGGGCTGGAGGCCGCGGTGAAGGTGTGCTGGGACGAGCGCAATCTCTACGTGCAGACCGTGGTCACCGATCCGACGCCGCTCGCCGGCCAGGATGCGGCCAAAGGCGACGGCATCGAACTGTTCATCGGCAGCGAGCATACCGACCAGGTCGGTGCCCTGCTGCCCAGCGATCGCCGCGTCCAGCTCGGCGCCGCGCCGGGCAAGACCTGGAACCTGGTGAATGGCAAGGCCGACGCGGGAATCCACCTGATCGCCCAGCCCGCGGTCGACGGTAAGGGCTACACCCTGCAGGCCGCGATCCCGTGGACCGCGCTCGGCACCACTGCCAAGGCCGGCCAGGAACTGCGCTGCGATGTCGTGATCGTCGATGCCGCGCACGGCAAGGCGCGGCAGCTGGTGTGGAATGGGAATGAGCACGACGCGACGGACCGCGGTGGGTGGGGAAGGCTGCAGCTGGTGCCGTAGGGCGGCGCAGCCGGAAGAGTCAGTCGTCTGTTCAGAGCGCCAACGGCACGGCGCCCATTTCCAGCCCAGGGCAACGCCTTGCTCGTTACCCACAACCGCAGTGCGGTCCCAGGGCTCACGCCCTACCCATTACCCACAAGTCAGGGTCGTCCGGTAACCATATGCCGGAAGGCCGTCTGATTTGAGCGCCAACGGCGCGACCAGAGGGGCAGCCCAGGGCAACGCCCTGGGATTACTGGAAAAAAGGAGAATGAGCCCTGAAGGGGCGGCCACTGGCATCCTGTCAGTCTGCTGCTGTGACCGCGCGCATTTCATGCGCCGAGAATGCGCTCGTGCGCGAGCCTACTTTGCTGATTCCGCTCGATAGGAACCGCCCCTTCAGGGCTCAGAATCTTTTTTTGCACTACCCAGGGCTTCGCCCTGGGCTGCACGTCTGGCCGCGCCGTTGGCGCTCTTAACAAATAGTCACTATGTCCCCCGTGAGCTGCCGCACGTCCTTCTGACTTGTGGGCAATGGGTAGGGCTCACGCCCTGAGCTAATTTCTTTCGCCCGCTCCACGACCTCGTCGCCGCTGCGCCGGACCCGTCCTGTTGGACCCGGACGCCCCGCCGACGCCCACCTCGACGCCATCCGGTACAATCTTCGCCTTGGACTGGTACGATCCTTCCGCGCATCCGCGGGTGCCTGCCGCGCCGCGCGGCGGCGCGCGGGTATTCCGTCAGCATCCCGCGGCGGAGACGGTACTTCCGTATTCCGAGGTGACCCCATGTCCGTGACCATCACGTCCCGCTGGCCGCTGGCTGCCGTGTTCTTCGCCCTGGCGGCGTGCCTGTTCGGCGCCGAGCCGCTCGAGGTGCGCGCCGGCGACCGCGTCCTGCTGATCGGCGACACGCTGTTCGAGCGCGAAGGCGTGGCAGCGGCGCTCGAGACGCGGCTCTACCAGCGCTGGGCGCCGCGCGGCTTCACGGTGCGCAACCTCGCGGTCAGCGGCGACCGCCCGGACGGCATCGCGCGCGCCAGCTTCGATCCGCTCGGCGCGGGCATGACCCGGCTGACCGAGCAGCTCGCCCTGGTCAAGCCGACCGTGGCGATCCTCGGCTACGGCATGGCGGCCAGCCTCGATCAGCTCGCCTGGCAGAGCGGCGACCCGGCCCTCAACCCCGATCCCGCGCGTTACGGCGAGGGCTATCCTGCTGGCCGCTTCAAGGACGACCTCGGCAAACTGATGGACGCCATCACCGCCAGCAACGGTGGTACGCCGGTGCGCTTCGTGCTGGTCGCGCCGATCGCGCCCGAGGACCTGCGCGCCGGTCGCCCGGCGATGACGGATCCGGCCGCACACCGCGCACTGCTCGCTGAATACGTGACCGTCCTGCGCGACCTCGCCCAGGCGCGCGGCGCGCGCTTCGTCGACGCCGCGGCGCTGCTGCCCGGCGGCGGCCTGACCGACAACGGCATCCACCCGACTCCGGCCGGCCTCGAGCGCTGGGCCGACGCAGTGGCAGGCGCGCTGGGTTGGAACGGCGCCGGCGAGCACCCGTGGACGCCCGCGGCGCTGGCCGCGCTGCGCGCCACCCTGCGAGCCAAGAACGACCTGTTCTTCCACCGCTGGCGCCCGGCGAACCAGACCTACCTGTTCGGTTTCCGCAAACACGAGCAGGGCCGCAATGGCGCCGAGATCGCGGTCTTCGACCGCATGATCGCCGAGACCGAGACCGCCATCGCCGCGCAGGTCGCCGGCCAGCCCGCGCCCGCGCTGCCCATCAAGGCGGCGATCGGCCCCGCGCAGGAGGCGGTGCCCGCGCCCGCCTTCCAGACCGCGCCCGGCGTCGAGGTCGCGCTGTGGGCGCAGAATCCGCTGCTCTCCAAGCCGGTGCACCTGGCTTGGGATGCGCACGGCCGCCTGTGGGTGTCGTCGACGCCCCTCTATCCGATGATCGAGCCGGGCGCGGTGGCCAGCGACCGCGTCTACGTGCTCGAGGACACCGACCACGACGGCAAGGCCGATAAGGCCACGGTCTTCAGCGACCAGCTGCTCATCCCCAGCGGCCTGGCGCCGGTGGAGCGCGCCGACGGCAAGGCGGAAGCCTATGTCGGCGCCTCGACCGAGCTGCTGCTGCTGACCGACACCGACGGCGACGGCAAGGCCGACCAGCGCCGCGTGGTGCTGAGCGGCTTCGGCACCGAGGACACCCACCACACCCTGCACACGCTGTACTGGGGCGTCGACGGCCGCCTCTATTTCGACCAGAGCGTCTACATCCACAGCCACCTCGAAACGCCATGGGGCGTAGTGCGCCTGAACAGCGGCGGCGTCTTCGCCTACGATCCGCGCAGCGAGCGCGTCACGGTGTTCATCAAGGGCCTGTGGAATCCGTGGGGCCACAAGATGGACGCCGAGGGCCAGAGCTTCTTCACCGACGGCGCCGGCAGCAGCGGCATCAGCTGGGGCTTCCCGGGCGCGGTGTTCGGGCCCAGCGAGGGCTCGCGCGCGACCATGCCCGGCATTAGTCCCGGCAGCTATCCCAAGTTCTGCGGCCTGGAGCTGATCGCCAGCCCGGCCTTCCCCGCCGACTGGCAGGGCCAAGCCATCACCTGCGATTTCCGCGCCCACCGCGTGGTGCGCATGGCGATCACGCCGCTCGCCGGCAAGGCCGGTTACGTCACCGCCGACCAGGCCGACCCGATCCGCTCGCCGGATGCGTTCTTCCGCCCGATCGACGCCAAGCTCGGCCCCGACGGCGCGCTCTACCTCGCCGACTGGACCAATAGCGTCATCAACCACGGCGAGGTCGATTTCCGCGATCCGCGCCGCGACAAGGATCACGGCCGCATCTGGCGCGTGACCAGCACCGGACTGGCGCCGCTGGTGTGGAAGCCGGTCGCCGGGCGCAGCGTCGCCGAGCTGTGCGACGCCCTGCTGTCGGCCAACGCCTGGGAGCGCGACAGCGCGCGCCGCGTCCTCGCCGCTGCGTTCGATGACGCCGCCGACGCCGCGCTGACGGCGTGGAGCGCCAAGCAGGGCACGCCGGCCGCCGCGCGCGCCGCCGCGTTCGTGCGCCGCTCGGCCGGCCGCGACGCCGCCGCGCTCGCCGGACTCGATGCCGCTGCCGCCGACCAGCGCGCGATCGCCGCCCGCTGGCTGGGCGACCTGCCGCAGGCGCCCGAGCGCCTCGCGCGCCTCGCCAAGCTCGCCACCGACGAGGTCCCGCGCGTGCGCCTCGAGGCGATGCGCGCCCTGGCGCGCATCCCCACCATCGCCGCCTTCGACGCGGCCCTGGCCGCCATCGCCACGGTGCCGGGCGACGACGTGCACGCGAACTTCGCCGCGCTGGTCACCCTCGACACCTTCGGCAAGCGCTGGGTCGACGCGCTGGTCGCGGGCAGCTGGGATCCCGCCGGCCGCGAGGCGGCCACGGTGCGCGCGCTGCAGATCCTGCCGGCGAACGTCGCGGCGCCCGCGGCCGCCAAGTTGCTCGCCACCCAGCCGCACCTTGAGCAGGAGCCGTGGCCAGAGCTCGCCGCGCACGCCGGCGACCAGGCCGCGATTGCGCGCCTGTTCGCGGTCGCCGCCGCCAGTAAGGACGCCGGCGCCCAGGCGCGCCTGCTCGCCGCCTGCGGCGAAGCCGCCGGCCGCGGAGTGCCCGCACCCGCCGACGTCGGCGCGCTCACCGGCCTGCTCGCCAGCCCGGACGTCGCGGTGCGCAAGGGCGCGCTGCGCCTGGTCGGCGCGTGGCGCCGGCTGGAACTGATCGCGCCGCTGCGCGACGCGGTGCTCGACGCCGCGGTCGCCAACGAGGCGGTCGCCGCGCTGCAGGCGATCGGTGGCGCCGACGCGGTGCGCGCACTGGAAGGCCTGATCGATGCGGCCAAGGACGGCGACGCGCGACGCAGCGCACTCGCGGCCCTGGCCAAGGTCGACGGCGGCGCGGCGCTTGCGCACGCCTGGCCGCTGCTCGCCAAGGCCGCCAGCCCGGACGAGGCGCTCGGCATCTGGCGCGCGCTGTGGCCCGGCAACGGCGTCATCGACCGCGTGCTGAAGGCGGGCCTGCCCGGCGATCTCACCCCGACCGCGCTGGCGGCGGGCCTGGCCAGCGCGCGCGAACTGGGCAATCGCGGCAACGCGCTCGCCGAGCGCTTCGCCGCGGCGCAGCCCAAGCCGGCCGACACGGCGGCCGCGCCCGCCAGCCTCGCCGAGTGGGTCGAGCGCACCAAGAGCGGCGACGCGGGCCGCGGCGAACGCCTCTACTTCGCCGCCGGCACGGCCTGCATCCAGTGCCACGCCATCGGCGGCGCCGGCGGCAAGCTCGGGCCGGATCTGACCACCATCGGCACCAGCGCACCGCTCGACTACATCATCGAGAGCGTGCTGCAGCCCGCGGCCAAGATAAAAGAAGGCTACCACGCCGTCACCTTCAAGCTCAAGGATGGCAGCTTCGTGGTCGGCATCCCGTTCGCCGAGAGCGAGCGCGCCTGGTCGGTGCGCACGCCCGCCGGCGAGCAGTCCGTGGCCAAGGCGGACGTGGTCTCCAAGGAGGTCGGCGGCAGCCTGATGCCGCCCGGCCTGACCCAGGCGCTGAGCGCCGGCGACCAGGCCGACCTCTACGCCTTCCTCGGCGCGCTCGGCAAGCCGGGCGCGTGGGACGCCAGCGACGGCCGCACCGCGCGCCAGTTCCGCGTCAGCGGCGACCAGGCCGAGGCCGCGCCCGGCAAGCTGCCGGCGACCGCCCCGCTGCTCTTCAGCCTAGTCGACGGCCGCGTGCTGCCCGCGCAGTGGCGCACCGCGCTCGGCGCCCTGCCGCCCGGCGAGAAGGCCTTCGCGGTCGCGCGCTTCCAGCTCGCCGCCCCGGCCCGCGTGACCATCACCTTCGACGGCGGCTGGCGCCCGTGGATCGACGGCATCCCGATGGAGGAGAACTCGCACGAGGTCGCCCTGCCGGCCGGCGAGCACAGCATCACCGTGGGGGTGACGCGGAAGGGGCTGCCCAAGGAGCTGCGCGTGAAGGTCAGCGAAGGACGGTTCATCGCGCCGTAGGCGCGATGGGATTTCCGCCAGGAGACATGGGTCCCAATCCGGCTGAACCGCGGAAGATGCGCACATCATCCGCGCTAGCGTGTCGTTTTGGGATTCCGCTCGTGGGCATCAAGATCGCCCGTTACTGCTCATGACGAGCCCGCGGAGGCGGGCGGAAGAAATTTGCCCAGGGCGTGAGTCCTGCTCACTACCCACAAGTCGCAGCGCTCGGGCACTGACCGTCTTGTCAGCCCAGTCCTGTCCGCAGCCCGCGGAGCGGGCGACACATCGTAGCCCAGGGCGTGAGCCCTGGGAACCTCGGTTAGAGAGGAGGATCGGAGCCCGCGGAGCGGGCGGCACAGGTCCTGCCATATCGAAATGCGGTGAATGCAGGTCATTGCCGGAGTTTTCGAGACGTGATGATCCACGGACATCCCCAGATCGGACCCCAATGGTCGTGCATTACCGATGAGCCTGCTGTGTCGCCCACTCCGTGGGCTGACCCGCAGACACTCTGCGCGACCCAGGGCTGGGGCCCTGGGCTACGATGTGTCGCCCGCTCCGCGGGCTCTGAGTGGCTGCGATTCGACTGACTTGTGGGTAATGGGTAGGGCTCACGCTCTGGGCCAATTTCTTCCGCCTGCTCCGCAGGCTCATGTTCAGACCTCCGGCGCTGTTGCCGAGATTCCAAACCCAATCATGCGCTCCACCCCGATACCAAATCCAATCCGTCGCGTCTCCTGCGATGAACGACAGGGATGGCCACCTCACCCCCCTGGCCGCGTCACGCTGCCCCTGGTCACCAGCAGCCACGGCTCCATGCGCTGCACCTTCGGCCCCGCGCGCCACGCCTGTGGATCGGCGAGTCCCGAGACGGCGAGTTCGACGGCCATCGTGCCGGCGGCGAAGAACGGCGGCTGCAGAGCGGTGAGCGGCGGCGCGAAGCGGTAGGCGTAGACGTCGTCAAAAGCGATCACCGAGAGGCGCGCGGGGATGGCCCAGCCGAGCGCGGCGGCGGCGGCGTAGAGGCCGGCGGCGTAGGTCTCGTCGTAGCACAGCACGGCGGTGGCCTTGGCGAGCTGCGCGCGCGCGCCGAGCGCGGCGTCGCGGGCGACATCGATGCGGCGGCCGCCAATCGGCGCGTCGAGTGCCACCTCCAGCGCCTGCCAGGTCTGCCCCAGGCGCGCGGCGTGCTCGGCGACGGCGTCGCTGCGGCGCAGCGCCCAACGGTGGGCGTCACGCGGCGGGCCGAACCAGAAGATGGAGCGGTGACCGTGGCCGGCGAAATGCTCGAGCGCGGATACGGCCCCGGCAGCGTCGTCCAGGCAGATGCTGGGCAGGCCGGCGTTGTCGGGCCACTCGATGGTCACCACCGGGGCGGTGAGGCCGGTGAACAGCGCCGGGTTCTCGGGACCGCGCTTGCCGAAGCCGAGCAGCATCAGCGCGTCGATGCGCCCTTCGAGCAGGGCGGCGCGCGCGGCGAGCGGCGCGCTCAGTCCGTCGGCGGCGTAGACCGGCGCCAGGTACATGCCGGCCGCGTGCGCGGCCGAGATCAGGCCTTCGCGCAGGGGCGCCCAGAAATGGGCGTCGTAGATCACCGGATCATTGTCGTAGGCGCGCAGCGGCGTCTCGGCGCTGACCAGGCCGAGCACGCGCGCGCGCCGGCCCTCGCGCAGGGACTTGGCGAAAAAGGAGGGGACATAACCGAGGTCGCGCGCCGCGTCGACGATGCGCGTGCGGCAGGCCGCGCTCACCCGGGTGTAGCTGACGGGCGCGCTGAGCACCTTGCTGGCCGTGCCGACGCTCACCGCCGCCTGCCGCGCGACGTCGCGCAAGGTCACTCGCTGGAGCACCTTGCGCGGTGTGAAATCCTTTTCCCGGGAATGGTCCATGAGCCTCTGGGTAGGGTATATTACCCCATGCTCAAGCCCCGACACCCGGCCAGGCGGCCTCAGCATGGACGCACCGGAAGCCGCGCGCGCAGCGGCACGATGATCCTCGCCGTGGGTCTGGCCATGGCTTTCTGGAGCGTGGCTGGCGGCCGTGCCATGGGCGCCGACAGCCGACCGGTACCTGGGGAAGCTGCGGGAGCGCTCGCCGCCGTGCGCCCGCTGCTCGAAACCCAATGCTTTCCCTGCCACGGACCGGCCAAACACAAGGCCGGGATCGATTTGAGCGCCTCCTGCGACGCCGCCGGGGTGCTGCGCGATTACAAGACCTGGTCGAAGGTGCGCGCGCAGCTCGCCTCCGGCGACATGCCGCCGGAGGAGGCCAAGGCCCACCCCACGCCCGAGCAGGCCAGGCAGCTCGCCGCCGCCGTCGAGCGTGCCCTGGCGGTCGCGGACACCGCCCTGGCGCAGCTCAAGGATCCCGGTCCAGCGCCCGCCCGCCGGCTGAACCGCCGCGAGTACACCGCCACCGTCAAGGACCTGCTCGGCATCAGCCTGGATGTCGGCGAGGCCGCCGGCCTGCCCGATGACGGCGCGCGCGGGTACGACACCTACGCCGGCGGCCTGGGCATGGCGACGCTGGAATTCGAGAAGCTGTTCGCCGCCGCCGACCTCGCGCTGCACGCCGTCGTCGAGCCGCCCGCGAGCGCTCCGGCGCCGGCCCGCGCCGCGTGGGACGCGCTGTTCGCACTACCCGCCGGCAGCGCGCCCACGGAGGTCGCGCGCACCGACCTCAGCGCCTTCCTGCGCCGCGCCTACCGCCGCCCGCCGGCGCCGGACGAGGTCGCGCGCACCGTCGCCGTGTTCACCGCCGCTACGGCGCGTGGTCGCGATTTCGCCACGGCCATGCGCCTGGCGCTCAAGACCGTGCTGGTCTCGCCCGCCTTCCTCTACCGCGTCGAGCCGCTGACCGCTTCGGCCGGCGCGGTGGGCGAGCCGCGCCGCGTCGGCGATCATGAACTCGCCTCGCGGCTGTCCTACTTCCTGTGGTCGAGCATGCCCGACCGCGAACTGTCCGAACTCGCCGACCGCGGCCGCCTCGCCGATCCCGCGACCGTCGCCGCGCAGGTCGCGCGGCTGCTCGCCAGCCCGCGCGCCCATGCCCTGGTGGATGGCTTCTTCGCCGCATGGCTGCAGATCGACCACCTCGACCGCGCGCGCCCGCAGCAGCAGTTCTTCCCGCAGCTGACCGCGCCGCTGCGCACTGCGATGTACGACGAGACCGCACTGTTCATCGACCAGCTGCGCGCGCAGGACCGTCCCGTGCTCGAGCTGCTCGACTGCGACTACGCCTACGTCAACGAGGACCTGGCGCGACTCTACAACCTGCCCGGCGTCGACGGCGCACAGCTGCGCCGCGTGGCGCTGAAGCCCGGCGATCACCGCGGCGGCCTGCTCGGCATGGCCAGCGTGCTGACCGCGACCTCGCACACGTCACGCACCAGCCCGACGCTGCGCGGCAAGTGGGTGCTGGAGGTGCTATTCGGTACCCCGCCGCCGCCGCCACCGCCGGGCGTCAACACCCAGATCGACACGGCGGCCAAGAACGCGGACGCGCCGCACACCTTCCGCGAGCAGCTCGCCCGCCACGTCACCGACGCGGCCTGCGCGGCGTGCCACCGCAAGATGGACCCGCTCGGCTTTGGACTCGATACCTTCGACGGCATCGGCGCCTGGCGCACGGCCACCGCCGAGCGGCCGCTCGACACCAGCGGCGTGCTGCCCGGCGGCGCACGCTTCGCCGGCGCCGACGAGCTCAAGAAGGTGCTGTGGGAGCGGCGCGAGCGCATCATGCGCAACCTTGTCGAGCAGGTCTTCATCTACGCCCTCGGACGCGACCTCATCCCCGCGGACGAAAAGCCGCTGGCCCAAGCGTGCGCGCGCCTGGCCAAGGACGGCTACCGCTTCTCGGCGCTGATCCTGGCGGTGGTGGAGAGCTACCCGTTCCAGAACCGCCGCGGCGCCGGGATCGCCGCCAGCGAGCACGTTCCAGCCCCCGCGGGAAAGCCATGACCCATCCGCCGCTCCCCTCCCGCCGCCGTTTCCTGCGCGGCGCCGGCGCGCTGCTCGCGCTGCCCTTCCTGGAATCGCTGCCCGCGCGGGCCTGGGCAGGCGATCCCGCGCCCGTGCGCGGCGCCGGCGGGCCGCCGCTGCGCCAGCTCATCATCACCGTCGCCGGCGGCACGGTCATCGAGTCGTGGAAGCCCAAGGCCGCGGGCCCGCTCGGCAAGCTGCCCTCGATCCTGCGCCCGCTTGAAGGCCATCAACAGGATCTGCTGCTGCTTTCCGGACTCGGCCACAACGGCCGCCAGGAGGGCGGCGGCAACGCGCACACCTGCTGCGCGGGCCTGCACCTGACCGGCACCAAGCTGTTCAGCTGGGAGGGCAAGGTCCCGCGCTCGACCATCTCCGTCGACCAGGCCGCCGCCGCCGCGGTGGCGGGCGCGACCATCCTGCCCTCGCTTGAGCTGGGCGAGCCCAACGGCGAGCAGACCTACTCGTGGAGCGAGGCCGGCGCGGTGGTGCCCTACGAGCGCAGCCCCAAGCAGGCCTTCGACCGCCTGTTCCGCGGCCGCGTGCCGGCCGCGCCCGATTGGAAGAAGCGCGCGACGGCGAAGCCGGCGGCGGGCGGCGGCGGAAAGGCCGCAGCCGGCAGCGACGACCGCCTGGTCATCGACGCGGTGCTCGACCAGGCCAAGGCGCTGCGCGGCCGGGTAGGGCGCGCCGACCTGCAGCGCGTCGACGAGTACCTGGAGAGCGTGCACGCGCTGGAACGCCGCGTCATCCGCCTCGACCAGCGCGTCGCCGCCGAAGCCGCCGATACGCGCGGTGGGCGTGGCGTCCCGTCGCCCGCCCTGCCCGCGGACGGCGCACCCGGCTGGAATCTGCGCTGGAGCGGCGACGACCCCGAGCAGCGCGCCGAATACATGCGGCTGATGACCACCCTCGCCCTGCTCGCCTTCCAGACCGACACCACGCGTGTTGCGACGCTGTCCTTCGGCCAGGACGGCGAGCTGTGGGATGGCGTGGTCACCGTCACCAACGAGTTCCACCACCACACCCTCGAGCACCAGGGCAACGCCAACCCGGTGAGCAACGCCGACCCGCTGTCGCGCGAGGGCTGCCGCCAGATCCACGAGTGGTACTCGGCGCGCTTGGCCGAGACCCTGGCCATGATGAAGGGCATCGACGAGGGCGGCAGCTCGCTGCTCGACAACAGCATGGTGCTGTACACCAGCTACATGGCCGACGGCGGCCACGGCACCAAGGACTACCCGGTGCTGCTCGCCGGGCGCGCACAGGGCACGCTGAAGACCGGGCGCCACGTCGCCTACGCGCCGGCCACGCCGGTCGCCAACCTCTACGTGTCGATGCTCGAGCGCATGGGGGCGGCGCCGACCGCCTTCGGCGAGAGCACCGGCCCGCTCGCCGACCTGGCCTGAGCTGCGCTGCGCTGGACGGAACGGAAAGCACGCCATGTTCAACCACTTTATCGCCGTCGGCCGCATGGGCCTGCGCCTGACCAGCCCCGACGGCGCGGCATGGTCCGCGCCGCAGCTCGCCAAGGATCCGCACACCCTCGCGAGCATCGCCACCGGCAACGGCTGCGTGGTCGCGGCGGGCATGTTCGGCACCGGGCAGAATGTGTTCTACCGCAGCACCGATCTCCAGCAGTGGGAGAGCGCCACGGCGAAGAGCGACTACGTCTACATGCTGCACCAGGTCGCCTTCGGCGGCGGGCGCTTCATGGCGATGTCGGCCGGCGGCGTCAACGGCGATGATTCGGGAGTGATGCAGTTCTCGGACGACGGCCTGAAGTGGGGCGAGCGCCTGCCGCGCGCGAAGAAGGCCCACTCCCTGGGCCGGGTGGTGCGCGGCAAGGATGCCTGGCTGGGCATCGGCTCCTTCGGGTTGAAGTCGGTGTCCGCCGACGGCCAGACCTGGCAGGACGCCACCGGACAGACCCCTGCCGACACCCTGATCGACGTCGCCTACGGCAACGGCATGTATGTCGGCGGCGGCCTGGGCGGTCTGCGCATGAGCAGCGCCGACGGCCTGACCTGGGGCGCGCGTGACGTCGGCGAAGAAGGCGAACACATCCACGCCATGGTCTTCACCGGCAAGGAATTCGTCGGCGTCGGCCTGGGCGCGACCTACGTCTCGAAGGACGGCCAGCGCTGGACGCGCACGCCCAACCACGACGCCCCGGTGTCGTGCGCCTATGCGCGCGGCACCTTCGTCGGCGCCGCCTACAAGGGCCGCATCCTGGTCTCGCGCGACGCCATCACCTGGAAGCAGGTCGCCACCTGCCCCCAGCACATCCAGGCCATCGCGTTCGTGTGAGATCCACGCTGGGGACTTTAGGTCTGAGACGGGACAGACAGCAGATAGAACAGGCGCGGAGACGCGGAGGCCGGAGGAGGTGGGACGGGTGCCGCCGAACCCGCTTCACCAGCGCGGCTCACGAGCGGACGCTCCACCGCAGTCCTGCAAAGCTTCCATGCGTCCTCATCCGGACTCCGCGTCTCCGCGCCTCGTGTCCTCTCCTTCTCCGTTGGGAAAATGCCGATGCTCCGACTTCTCATCCTCGCCGCGCTCCTGGTCACCGCCGCCGCGCAGGAGGCGCCCGGGGTGTTCGTCGCGGTCGGGTACGGTGGTTTCCGCGGCTGGTCGGCTGACGGGCGGACCTGGACGGCCGAGCGCACAGAGGCGGAGAGCAGGGATGACGATCAGGTGATCTTCTCGCTGACGTACCGCGCCGGCGTGTTCCTGTGCGCCGGCGGCGGCGGCGCCAGGGGCTTCATCCTGCGCTCGACGGATGGGAAGCAGTGGATGGAGGTCGCCACCGATCGTCACCGCATCCACGATGTGATCGCGCTCGACGACGGTTTCCTGGCGGTGTTCGACGGCCATTTCCAGGCCTCGGTAGACGGCAGCGCGTGGCGGCCGCTGGCAGAGGCGAAGCCCACGGCCGCTGACGGCATCGGCGGCGGCTTCTTCCGCCGCTACGCGGTGGGCAAGGGAGCCATCGTGTTCGCCGGCGACTACGGCCTGCCCGGCGGCGTGCCGCGCGTCGGCTGGATCGGCACCACGCGCGGCGGCACCACCCCGATGACCATGGCCATGCAGCCGAGTGACGTGCGCGGCCTGGCTTTCGGCAACGGCCGCTTCGTCGCCTGCACCCACGCCGGAACGGTGCTGGTCTCGAACGACGGGCAGGCGTTCACCAGCAGCGGCCCCGCAACCGGCGACGAGCACGACGACGACTGCGTGCGCTTCCAGGGTGGCGCCTTCTGGCTCATCGGCAGAAAAGGTTGGCACACCTCTGCTGACGGCGCGCAGTGGGCCCCGGTCGCGCATCCGCCGCACCTGGCCCGCGCCGCGGCGCCGGGCGGCGCGGCCATCGACGGCGGCTGGGGCGGCCTCCAGGTCGCTGCCGATGGCAGGACCTGGGAGAAAGCCACGGTTTCCGTCGATGCCACGGGCATCACCGCGGTCGCCTATGGCGTGCCGCTCGCGGCCCTGCCAAAGCGCGCCGCAACCCACTGACCGCGGTTTCCCCGACGATTGCCGCCACCAAAGCGTCACGAATCGCCCAGGTTGCCGAAGGTTTCGACCTGGATGGCGCTGGCATGGGAAGTCGCCGGCCTGGCGTTGGGGGTTTCCGACTTTCACGGCTGTCTGGTGACGTGGCGATGACGGTGACCGGCACTTCGTGCGGTGACGCGGCGCGGTCGCGTCCGCTACCTCCCGCGCGCCGCGCCGCGCCATCGTCGCCCGCTGCATCACACCGGTACATGGCGCTCTGGAAGCCCTTCCGGCAACCGTCTTGCGAGTCGGCAGGCGCCAGTAGGTTACGGGTCTCGCCGAGCTGCGGGGAAGGGTCGGGCATGACGCACGCGCTACGAGATCGCCGTTCGCTGGCTTCAGGTCACCGCACCCAGCGGGTGACGACGGTGCTGTGGCTGTTGGCCGCCTGCATCGGCCTACGCGGCGCCGACGCGCCGACGCCCTTCGACACCACCAGGCGCGTCGCATGGACGACCTCGCAGATGCACGGCACCGCCGAGCCGCCCGCCGCCTACCACGTGGTCCGCGTCTATCCCAAGCTGACCCTCGAAAGCCCGGTCGACCTGCGCCTGGATGCGGCCGGTCAGCGCTGGTACGTGCTCGAACTCAGCGGCGCCGTGCGCAGCTTCCCGGTCCAGCTCCAGGGCGCGCAGCCGCAGGCGGCGCAGAAGCCCGAGCTGGTCCTCGACCTCGCCACCCCCGGCCTGCCCGAGCGCGTGCGCCGCGTCGCGTACGGCCTGGTCCTGCATCCGCGCTTCGCCGAGAACGGCCAGATCTACGTCTTCTACCGCGAGCAATTCCCCGGGCCGCCGCGCACGCGCATTTCACGCTTCATCGTCGACCTGCGTGAACCCGAAGTGGTGCCGCGCGCGCGCCTCGACAGCGAGACGGTGATCTGCGAGTTCCTCTCCGGCGAGGACCACTTCGGCAGCAGCATGGCCTTCGGGCCTGACGGCTTCCTCTACTTCTCGGTCGGCGACGGCAGCGGCTACGGCGACGGCGGCGAAAGCGGCCAGGACCTGGGCGATTTCCAGGCGTCGATCCACCGCATCGACGTCGACCATCCCAGCCGCGGGCGCATGTACTCCATCCCGGCCGGCAACCCCTTCGCCGAGCGTCTGGGCGCACGGCCGGAGATCTGGGCCTACGGCCTGCGCAACATCTGGCGCATGGCCTTCGACCGCACCACCGGTGACCTGTGGGCCGGTGACGTCGGCCAGGACCTGTGGGAATCGGTGTTCAAGATCGAGCGCGGCGGCAACTACGGTTGGTCGATCCTTGAGGGCACCCATGGTTTCCGCCCGGAGCGCCCGCACGGACCGACGCCGATCATCGCCCCGGTGATCGAGCACGCGCACTTCGAGGCGCGTTCACTGATCGGCGGCCAGGTCTACCGCGGCAAGCGCCTGCCTGAACTCGCCGGCGCCTTCATCTATGGCGACTACGACACCGGCCTGGTGTGGGGCGTGCGCGGCGAGGCCGGCAAGCCCACCTGGCACGCGCAGCTTGCCTCGACCGCGCTGCGCATGGTCGATTTCGCCGAGGACGCCGATGGCGAACTGCTGCTGGTCGACCTGATGGGCGGCCTCTACCG
This sequence comes from Planctomycetota bacterium, assembly GCA_038213805.1. Classification (GTDB taxonomy): domain Bacteria; phylum Planctomycetota; class UBA11346; order UBA11346; family UBA11346; genus BOG-1363. The sequence continues at coordinate 43,813 of JBBQSO010000042.1, forward strand.
CTTCGAAGCCGAGGACCCCGCGGTGCTCGCCACCGCGGCCGGCCACCACTTTCCGCACCTGCTGAGCGAGACCGGGTTGTTCTCCTCCACCGCCGAACACCGCGTCGCACCCGGGGTCATCCCCTACAGCGTCAACTCGCCGCTGTGGTCGGACGGCGCGGCCAAGCAGCGCTTCATGGCCATCCCCGGCGACGGCAAGCTCGAGAATCAGGGCGACAACGGCTGGACCTTCCCGCAGGACAGCGTGCTGGTGAAGACCTTCGCGCTCGACCTCGAGACCGGCAATCCGGCGACGCGCAAGCGCCTCGAGACGCGCCTGCTGCATCTGGTGCAGAACACCTGGCACGGCTACACCTACCTGTGGAACGACGCGCAGACCGACGCCGAGCTGCTCGAGCAGCCGGCCGGCCTGGACCGCACCTACAGCATCCGCGACGCCCAGGCGCCCGGCGGCGTGCGCGAGCAGCGCTGGCACTTCCCCGGGCGCGCGGAATGCACGCTGTGCCACACCATGCCGGCGAACTACGTGCTGGGCGCCAGTACCGCGCAGCTCAACCGCGACCAGGACTACGGCGGCGGCGTGGTGGCGAACCAGCTGACGGTCTTCGACCACCTGGGCCTGCTTGCCCACCCGCTCGGCGGACAGCCGCCCGCGCAGCTCGCGCGCCTGGCCGACCCGCACGACCAGCACGCTCCGCTCGAGGCGCGCGCCCGCGCCTACCTGCAGGCCAACTGCGCGCACTGCCACATGAAGTACGGCGGCGGCAACGCCTACTTCTTCCTCACCAGCACCATCCCGCTGGCGCAGACCGGCGCGGTCAACCTCGACCCCCAGCACGGCGATCTCGGCATTCCCGGCGCGAAGGTGCTGCGCCCCGGCGACCCCGACCACTCGCTGATGCTCGCGCGCATGGCCGCCCTCGGCCCGCTGCGCATGCCCCGCATCGCCTCGAGCGTCGTCGACCAGGACGGCGTGGCGCTGATCCGCGCGTGGATCGCGGGGATGCCGCGGCAGTAAATGGTGGAGTGCGACGCGGGACCGTGTTCTTGCACGGTCGTGCGCGCGAGGAGCGCGAGCCCGGAAGTGATGATCCCGCGGAGCGGACGGAAGAAAGCAGCCCAGGGCGTTAGCCCTAACCATTACCCACAAGTCTGCGTCGGCCGGGAACCACAGGCCGGAAGGTCGTCTGCCGTGAGCGCCAACGGCGCGACCAGACGGGCAGCCCAGGGCAACGCCCTGGGTTCATGGGAATACATGACGTTCGAGCCCTGAAGGGGCG
>JBBQSO010000043.1:0-43797 GCA_038213805.1 Planctomycetota bacterium
GAGGCGGCCAAGGGCGTCTCCAAGCGCATCGAGGACCCCGCGGTCCGCAAGCGCCTGAAGAACATCCTCGCCACCTGCGAGGCGCCGACCGGCTTCGGCTTCATCGTGCGCACCGCCGCCGCGGATCGCGGCGAGGACGAGATCAAGCTCGACTACGAGTTCCTCAAGCGCCTGTGGACCGAGATCGAGTCCCTGTCGAGCCGCGTGCGCGCGCCCGCCTGCCTGTACCAGGAGGCCGACGTGGTGGTGCGCACCCTGCGCGACACCGCCAGCGCCGACGTCCAGTCGATCGTCATCGACCAGGAGAAGCTGTACGACGAGGCGCGCGCGTTCGCCCAGGTCTTCATGCCCGAGCTGTGCAACCGCATCCAGCTCCACCGCGACGAGCTGCCGCTGTTCACCTTCTACGGCCTCGAGGAGCGCCTCGCGCGCATCTACGACCGCAAGGTGCAGATGCCATCGGGGGGCACCATAGTCATCGAGCAGACCGAGGCGCTGGTCTCGATCGACGTCAACAGCGCGCGCAACCGCGACGCCGGCGACGTCGAGACCACCGCGCTGATGACCAACCTCGAGGCGACCCAGACCATCGCCCAGCAGCTGGTGCTGCGCGACCTCGGCGGCCTGATCATCATCGACTTCATCGACATGGAGGACCGCGAACACCAGAAGCTGGTGCAGCTCGCCCTGCGCCGCGCGATGATCGCCGACAAGGCCAAGATCCAGGTCGGCCCGCTGTCGCGCTTCGGCCTGGTTGAGATGACCCGCCAGCGCACCCGTCCCAGCCACAAGCTGCTGGCCTCGACCGAGTGCCCGTACTGCACCGGCACCGGTTCGATCAAAACCACCGAAACCTTCGAGATCGATTGCATGCGCGCGGTGCGCCAGGCGCTCTCCGGCAAGAACCTCTCGCGACTCGAGGTGGTGGTGCCGCAGGACCTCGCCCTGACCGTGCTCAACGCCCGCCACCGCGAGCTCCACGAACTCGAGGAGCGCAGCGATTGCCGCATCGTCTTCACCGCCGACGGCGTGATGAAGGCGCGCGAGTTCCGCCTGGTGCCGACCGCGCGCAAGGGCGAACGCCGCGACCGCGGCCAGCACCCCGTCCGCCCCAGTTTGCTCGCGCCGCTGATGGTCGAGCAGTCCAAGGCTATGACCCTGGCCAAGGAGCTGGCGGCGATGAAGCCGGACGACCTCGAGCGCGAGCTTGAGGAGGGCAGCGCCTCTCCTCAGGTGCAGGCTGCGGCCCAGGCCGCTGCGGTCGCCGCGGCCGCGGCGGCAGCCCCCGCCCCGGCCCCACGTCAGGTCCCGACCGTCTGGGATGACGCCCTGGTGCTGCGTCGCCTTCTGTTCAGCCCGAACACGCCGGTGACCGTGGCCGCGCCCAGGGCCGTACCCGAGCTTGCGCCCCAGCGACCCCACGCTAGTGTTCCCGCCCGCCGTTCTTCGCGGGGCCGCCGTCGTCGTTAGGCTTCACGCCATCGTCATCCAAGCTGCCGTTCCCTGATCGGGCCGGCGACCCATTCCGGAGTGTTTCCCATGTACGCAGTGATCAGTGACCGTGGCCGTCAGTACAAGGCCGTCGCCGGCGCCCGCCTCACCATCGATCGCAGCGCGGCTGAGGTCGGCACCTCGATCGACCTGCCCGTCCTGCTCATCGCCGATGATGCCGGCGTCAAGGTCGGCGCGCCCTTCGTGGCCGGCGCCAAGGCCGTGATCAAGGTCCTGTCGCACATCCGCGGCACCAAGGGCATCGTCGGCAAGTACAAGCGCCGCAAGCACCAGCGCCGCCGCCACGGCTTCCGCGCCGAGCAGAGCGTTGTCGAAGTGGTTTCGATCTCCGCCTGACGTCGCCGCATCGTCCCGGGTGAACCACCCGCCGACGCTGAACACACGTATTCCTGGCCCGCCGCCACGGCTCTTCAAGCTGTGGCGGCTGCGTTTTGAGGAGAAAGCGATGTCCCTGTCCGCCCTGTTCCAGCGCCTCCGTCTGCCCACCGCCGCGCTGCTGCTCGGGGCGCTGGCCATGCCGGTCGCACCGGCCATCCAGCTCCAGGACCTCAACCTGGTCTCGCCGGTCAACGGGCAGCCCTTCCCAGCAGTCGGCACGCCGCCCAACCAGACCGGCGGCGACACGCTCTCGGACATGGGCACCGACGACGACGGCTGCCGGATGTCCTCAGGTGCCAGCGAATACGACTTCTACATCGCGACCTGCCCCTACAGCTACTTCAGCGCCATGATCGTCGAGTGGGACGACCGCACCGGGCGCTTCCGCGGCGATCTCACCCCCGAATTCAAGGCATGGGCGGACAAGGAATTCAACACCGAGCGGCAGATCGACACCAACGACCGCTTCGACAGCCTGGTGCGCAACAACAAGGCGCGCGGCCTGCCGCCGCCCGACCGCCGTTCCTACGTGATGACGCAGAACGACATCCCGCTCGAGAAGCGCTACCGCTTGGCGCTGTCCTGCTACCAGAAGCGCGGGGCGCGTCCGACCGTGCTGGCCAAGCTCGCCCTCACCGGTGCCTGGGCCCTGCGTGCGCGCATGAACCTGTCCGTGACCCTGCAGTCGCTCGCCGGCGGCTACGAGGAGGTCAACGACAAGATCACGCGCAAGATCAAGGAGGGCGAGAACTTCTCGCTCGCCAAGTGGCTGCCGATCTACCGCGACATCTTTGAGGACGCCAAGCTCAGCGATGAGGGCTACCTGGTCGCCGGCATGGCGTATTTCGGATTCGCCCTGCGCGACGGCAACGCCCTCGTGTGCCGCAAGATCCTCGACAAGCTCGCCGAACGTTTCAAGGACACCAAGGACGGCGAGGTGCTGCGTGGCCTGGTGCGTGAGCGCGCGGCGCGTTTCACCGACTACCTCAAGTTCGAGAGTTCGGCCGCGGCCAGCTTCATGGAGGCCATCGCCAACGAGGAGTTCAGCCGCCGCCACCTGCCCGAGATCATGCTCGCAGTGGCCGAGAGCCTGCGCCGCAACGGCGACGAGGCGCGCGCCATGGATTGGTACCTGGCCCTGGCGAAGATGGACGAGACCCAGCCCGCCGACCGCGACGCGATGCGCGCCCAAGGCGGCGCGCCCAGCCCCGACGCGCCGTACACCATGCAACTCGGTTGGATCGCTGACCGCCACGTCGCAGCGCTGACCAAGCAGGGTCTGGTCCACCCGGGAGTGGTCTCCGGCGTGGACAAGCGCCTGCTCGACGCCCTGGTGTTCGAGCACCTCGGCTCGCCCGACTACCACAGCCCCTCGTGGAAGCCGACCACCGGCGCGACCAAGCGCGAGTGCGAGTTCCTGCTCAGCTTCATCGGCAAGGCCACCGTCGACTTCGCCTTCCGCAACAACACCTGGCCCAAGACCTTTGGCGAACTGTGGGAGCATGACGTCATCCGCGACCGCAACTACGTCAACCGCTTCTGCTGCCCGGTCACCGGCAAGCCGTTCCTGTACAAGCCGATGGACGGCGACGTCTCGCACGTCGCACCGAAGACCGTGATCATCGCCACCGCCGATCCCGTCGACACCAACCAGGGCAAACGCTTCGGCGGTTTCCTGGCGAACGACACCGTGATCTGGAGCGCGACGCCGCTCGTGCCGGGCGAGCTCGCGCATCCCTGATCCGGTACGGCGGCACGCGATGGTCAAGGTGCGGAGTGCGGAGTGCGGAATGCGGAGTGCGGTTGCCGCACTCGCGTTGTGCGTGGACCGCGCCGTTCCTGCCCTCACCGTGCAACGCGCACCGTCCCGCACTCCGCACTCCGCACCCCGCACCATGGCCTCCGGTCGGGTCTGCTGCCAGAGTCTCCCCGATGATGCGGGCCGCGGTGTTGAGTGAAGTCATCGGCCAACCCGGACCGACCCGACTGCTGGCGCGCCTGATCGCGCGCGATCGCCTACCGCACGCGCTGATCCTTGCCGGCCTGCCTGGCTGCGGGCGGCGCACCCTGGCGCGCGCCATCGCCGCCGCGCTGCTCTGCCAGCAGCGCGTCGCTGGCGATGCCTGCGGGATCTGCGCTTCATGCCGGCTGGTCGCCGAGGACACCCATCCCGACCTGGTCGCCCTGCCCCACGACAGCAGCGGCGACGAACTCGGCGTCGAGCTGGTGCGCAGCGCGGTCGTCGAGGGCGCGCAGCAGAGCCCGCTGCTGGGCAACCAGCGCGTCTTCATCCTGCCTGGCGCCGAGCGCCTCGGCCTGCCCGCCGCCAACGCCCTGCTCAAAGTCCTCGAGGAGCCGCCTCCCGGCACCTACCTGGTCATGACCGTGGCCAGCGAGGCGCAGCTGCTGACGACCATCCGCTCGCGCGCGCAGCTCCTGCGCCTGCAACCGCTCGCCACCGCCGACCTGGAACGCGTGCTTGAGCGCGGCGGCCTGCCGCCCGCCACCGCACGCCTGCGCGCGCCGCAGGGCGCGGGCAGCCATCGCGGGCTGTGGGACGATGACGAGGCGGCGCCACCGGTGGACGCGCTGCTCGCGCTGTGCCGCGAGGGCCACCGCTCCGCGCTGGTCGGCGAACTCGCCGCCGCCCTGCCGCAGAAGGCGCGCGAGGACCACGGCCGCACCCTCGCCGCGGAACAGCGCCGCGTGCTCGGTCAGTGGCTGCGTGCGCTGGCGCAGGCGCTGCGCGCCGACCTGCGCGGCCCCGGCGCCGCGCGCGCCGCCGATCTCATCGAGCGCGTCCACCAGGCGGAGCAGGACCTGCGCCGCAATCTCAGCCCGCACCTGGTCATCGATGGGCTGGGGCTGGGGGCGAGGAACTGATTGCAACGGCTGACGGCTCGTCATTCCAGAGCCGCATCCTGGTGACGGCGCCGTGCGGATCGCTGGGAGCGGCGCTGGCGCGCAGTTCCGGATCCCTTGCCGGTCGCACCCTGGCAGGTACCGGCCATCGCCTGACGAAATGTTGTCGGGCGTGGAGCATGCGATGCGCGCGATGCGAATCGTCGGCGCTCTCAGGCGCGTGGTGCGGATTCAACCGTCGGCTGCCAGCCGTCAGCCGTCAGCCACGTCCAACGCATCACCCCATCACGCTCCAGCGATCCTCCTCCATATGCATCGCATGATGCAAACGCGTCACCGTTCGTCACGTTCGCACGGGTTTTTCCGTGGTCATGGGTGCGCGACGGGTGCACGCCGCCGTTGCAATGCCATCTCCCGTTGGTTGAATCCTGCTACCTACGGAGTGACCTATGGGACGCGATGCACTGCTCGACATGTACCTCAAGGACGTCTCAGGTTTCAAGGTGCTCACCCGCGAGAGCGAGTGCGAGCTGGCGCGCAAGCTGCGCGCCGGCGACAAGAATGCGCGCCAGGAGATGATCCAGTGCAACCTGCGCCTGGTGGTCAGCGTCGCCCGCCAATATGAGAACCAGGGCATGCAGATCCTGGACGTCATCGAAGAGGGCAACATCGGCCTGATGCGCGCGGTCGAGCGCTTCGACCCCGACATGGAGTGCCGCTTCTCCACCTACGCGGTGCACTGGATCAAGCAGGGCATCCGCCGCGCGCTGCTTGAGAAGGTCAAGAACATCCGCGTGCCCGCCTACATGGCCGAGCTCGTGGCACGCTGGAAGAAGCTGGTACGCGAACAGCCGCACATCACCGACGTCGAGGAGATCGTCAAGGCGCTCAAGCTGCCGAAGGAGAACATCAAGCTCATCCAGCGCATCATGCGCACCGCCCAGATCAACGGCACCAACCTCGACACCGAGGACGTCTCCGAGCTCTCCGGTTTCTTCGAGGACGACCACATCGAGTGCGACCCCGAGGCGGTGGTCGGCGGGCGCGAGGACGTCACCCTGCTCCAGCAGCGCCTCAGCCAGCTGACCAAGCGCGAGGCCGACATCCTGCGCTACCGCTATGGCATGGACCAGTTCCCGGTCCTGACCCTTGAGGAGATCGGCACCATCTTTGACCTGACCCGCGAGCGCGTGCGCCAGATCGAGGCCAAGGCGATGAAGCGGCTGCGCGACATGATTCCCGTTGAGACGGTGCTCTAAAGGCGTCCTTCGCGAAAAGGGAAGGATCGATCAGGAGGCGCGGAGACGCGGAGCCTTGAGGAGGTGAGCGTGGCCGAGCCGATCGCCTTCCGCGCTACTTGGCCTCTCACCGACCCTGCGGCCGACCTCCTCCGACCTCCGCGTCTCCGCGCCTCCTGTTCGATCCTGTCTTCCTGAGGGACCTGCTCCCTCACAGCCTCTGCAGGCAGCTCACGAACTCGTTCTCGAGGTAAGATTTCCAGCGCTGCATGAGCTTGGCGTTCAGGCGCTCGCGGGCGACGCTGTCGGTCAGGCCGCTGGAGCGGAACTTGACGGACAGGCCGCCCAGGTTGCGGCCATCCTTGCCGTTCTCGACCGAGGCGACGAAGGTCGCGTCGAGGCGCTCGAGCCCATCGATGTTCAGGGCGGTGACCTCCTGCAGGCTCAGGCGCACGCGCAGGGCCGGCTGGGGGTTGCCGGCAACGATGTTCAGGCCCATGCCGGCGGCGGCATCATTGAGCTGGGCCTGGATCGGGGCGAGGTTGGGATCGGCGTTGATGTCGACAGAGATCAGCCCGGCCACCGCGGCGAGCTGCTGGCGCAGGCCGGCGCTGGACATCGGCGCGGTCTGGACGGCGGCCTCGCCCGCAGCCAAGCGCAGGCGCGCGGCCTGCTCTTCGCGCTCGCGCACCAGCGGCAGCAGTGCGAGGTAGTTGCGCGCGGCGTTGCCGACCGGCGTGGAGGTGGCCTCGGGCGCGGCGGGGGCGGCCGCCATGGTGGCCCGGATATGGCCGTCGAGCTGGTCGATGCGCGCGCGCAGGGCGTCGGCCCAGCCGGCGCGGTTGAAGGTGATCATCACGTAGAGGCAGCTGGGCGCGTCGAACTGCTTGTCGAGCTGCACGCCGGGCAGGTCATCGATGAGCAGGGGCGGCTCGCCGGCTGCGGTCGCGGGCACGAAGCCGTCGTCAAGATCGCTGCCGTCGCTGCGCAGGACCACGTGCAGCTGGCTGGCGAGGTTGCGGCGCGCGTCGGTCATGGCCTTGGCGCGGTCGTGCTGCGGGTCGGCGCCGACCGCATAGATCAGGCGCGCGTCAATGGGCGGATTGGAGAACCACGCCGGGGCGTTGTCGTCGGGCTTCACCCGGCTCGGCCCGCGGTTCGGGCGGAACTCGCAGCCCGCGAGCGCCAGGGCGGCCAGGCCGGCGGCGAGGATGGGTGCGGAGAAGGCGTGGCGAGAGGTGCGCATGGTGCGTTTTCCTGAGTCGTGCGGCGTGCCGGACAGGGCCCGGGTTGTGGGCATCCCAGCCGGAAGGGCGGGGAAGGGGAGGCCAGGGTGGGTCAAGGTTGAACGGCGCTCATCCGTCCCGGCTTTCGGCGGGGACGCCGAGGCAGGTGATGTAGACCACGGCCTGCTCGACCGGGATGCCGAGCAGCTCGGTCACCTGGTCGTCGAAGAAGCCGCCGATGCCGCTCGCGCCCAGGCCCTCGGCGAGGGCGGCGAGGTCGAGGCGCTCGCCGAGCATGCCGGCGTCGAGGTGCAGGTAGCGGTAGGCGCGGTCGCCCTGGCGCGCCACGGCCTGGACAAGGTCGGCGGTGTGGAAGACCACCGCCGCGGCGTCGCCGCCGAGGTCCTGTCCCAGGCACAGGAAACGCACCGCGTCGCGCGCGCAGTCGGCGCGCAGCAGGCGCAGTTCGTGACTGGCGGGCGCATAGTAGTAGACGCCGGTGGCCAGGCCGTCGACCGACAGCACCGCCACGAAGGTCATCAGCAGGGTGCGGTCGAGCGCGGGCTGTGCACCCAAGCCTACGCGCTCGGGCGCGTAGGCCGCGGCGAGCACGCGCGCCAGCGCCGCGAGCGGCATGGCGGCGCGGCGGAAGCGGCGCGTGCTGCGGCGGTGCAGGATGGCGGTGAGCGGATCGGTGGCGAGGGGGCTCGCGCCTTGCGTCGGCAGCGGCACGCCGCCGCGTAGACCGTAGCGCACCTCGAGGCCGTCGGCCTGGTCCTCGCCATGCGCGACCAGTGCTGGACGCTCAGTTCCCAGGCAGCTGGCGCGGTGCAGGGCCGCGAAGGTGCCGGGCTCCTCGGTGTTGGCGGTGCGCGATCCGGCCGGGCTGGGGAGCGCGCTCCAGGCGGGGCGCTCGGTCGGGCCCGGCAGATTGAGGGCTATCACGGCGAGCGCCCCTTCCTCGTCCGGCTCGACGCGCAGCAGCGTGTTCAGCGTGCGATCGCAGAAGGCCGCGGTCAGCGTGGCGCGCAGACCGAGCGCGTGCGCGGCGAGCGTGGCGTTGGCGATCATGTGCCCGCTGTCGAGCAGGATGCGGCGGTAGGCACGCTCCTGGTAGCGCCAGGCGCTGCGCTGGAAGACCCCGGTGACGACCAGCGCGAGTGGCGCCGCGGCGACCGCGGCGTGCTGGTAACATGCGGCAGCCAGGCCCTCAGCGATCTCTTCGCCCGGCCACAGCGGGACCAGCTGGTGGCGGCGCGGGTCGTAGCCGTAAAGTCCGTCCTCAAGCCCTTCGGCGCCGCGCGCGACCACGTACAGCTCGGCCGGGTAGAGGCCGCCCGCCGAGGGCGCCGCGCGCAGGAACAACGGCCGCGGCTGGGCCTGCACCACGCCGGTGATGCCATAGGCGAAGAACATCAGGCGCGCGAGGTTGGTGAGGTCGAGGACGCCATCCCGCGGCATGCCCAGCGCGGGGTCGCGCGGCTCGCCGGTGAACGGGTTGGGATCGAAAGGCAGGAAGCGCGCCATGCCCACCGGCGCGGCACTGTCGTAGTCCTTGCACGGCTCTGGCTGCGCGTCCCAGTCCAGCCCCGGATGCTGACCGATGGAGTCCGGGTGGTACTTGGTGGCGGTGTGGTAGGCGAGGGCGGTGGACATCGGGCTCGTTGGTGGCGATGCGAGGACTGACAGCCGATAAAACAGGAGGGACGGAGGCGCGGAGACCGGAGGAGGACGGCGAGAGGGTTGGACGGCCGACCCGGCTGGGAGCGGAGCCGGTGGCGGCCAGGGATGACGTGGCTAACGAGGAGGAACAGCCGATAAAACAGGAGGGACGGAGGCGTGGAGACCGGAGGAGGACGGCGAGAGGGTTGGACGGCCGACCCGGCTGGGAGCGGAGGCGGTGGCGGCCAGGGATGACGCGGCCAAACGAGGAGGGACAGCCGATAAAACAGGAGGGACGGAGGCGCGGAGATCGGATGAGGGAGGCGAGAGGGCAGGATGACTGACCCGACTGGGGCTGGAGGTAATGGCGCCCAGCGAGGGCGCGCACACGCTGAACATGGGAAGCTGGCATGGCGGATCCGGACCACCCCAATCCGCTGTGCGTCTCCTGTCCTAACGGCCGTCCGCTCCCCTCATCCGGTCTCCGCGTCTCCGCGCCTCCTTGTTCAGTCCTGCGGTCAGAGCTACCTCAGCGCTCAGGCCTGGGCGCCGGCCTGGCCCTGGATGCCGGGGGCGGCGGGGGCGCCGGGGGTGCCCTGCTGGACGACCATGCGGCCGGGCTCGAAGGGGATGAGCGGCAGGTTGGCGTGCATGCAGAGGTTGTTGATCTGGGCCATGATCTTGCCGGTGCCCAGGACCATCAGTGACGAGAAGAACGGGTTCTCGGTCGACTCCTTGGGGTTGAAGGCGCTGTCGCTGGTGAACAGGAAGCGCCAGCCGCCGCGGGCGAAGGGCTGCTCGGCCTTGCCCAGGAACAACGCGAAGGTGGTGACGGCGGTGTGCATGGTGCCGTCCGGGCTTGACGGCAGGAAGTGCAGCTGGCCCGCGGCGCGGATCTCGCCGAGCGCCTCGCGGGTCGCGGGCTGCTGGAGCATGAGGCCATCGAGGAAGTCGCGGCTGATGTCGAACTGCATGGGAAGTCCTGGGAAAGGAGGGAGATGGCCGAAGGGTGAGAGCGGACGGCCGCCAGGGGAGTGGTGAACGAGGGGCGGGGCGCCGCCGGTATCGTCCGGACACCGGGCGCGGGCTGGCACGCTAGCCGGCCGCGCGAGGTGGGCAATGCCGGCGGCCCCTGGCTGCGTCAGGTACCCCGGTACCGACCCCGAGCAAAGATTTGCTTCCCAGGAGTCCGCAGCACAATCCCCGACCCGTCGCCGGCCCAAGGGCTTGTGGCCATGGAAAGGTTCGCCGGACGACAACGTCCCAGCGCACCGAACTCCCTGGCTGCCAGTCCACCTGGTGCACGGGGCCTCGTCTTCTCCGCACCACGCGTACTCCAGGGGAGCCCGCATGTCTGAATCGCCCGTATCCGCGCCCGTCACCAGCGGCCCCGGAACCTCCACCGCCCTCATCCAGGCCGAGGGCCTGTGCAAGTACTACGGCGACTTCACCGCCGTCGAGAACGTCAGCTTCAGCGTCGCCCGCGGTTCGGTCACCGCCTTCCTCGGCCCCAACGGCGCCGGCAAGTCGACGACCATGAAGATCCTCACCGGCTTCCTGGCGCCCAGCGCCGGGCACGCGCGCATCGCCGGCTTCGACATGGACACCCAGCGCATCGAGGCCAGCGAAGTGCTCGGCTACCTGCCTGAGAACGGCCCGCTCTACGGCGACATGACCCCCGGCGCCTACCTGCGCTTCATCGGCGAGGCGCGCGGCATGGCCGCCGGAAAGTTGCGCAACGCCCTCGAGCGTGTCGCCTCCAGCTGCCGCATCGACGAAGTGTGGTTCAAGTCGATCCGCAAGCTTTCCAAGGGCTTCCGCCAGCGCGTCTGCCTGGCCCAGGCGATCCTCCACGATCCCCAGGTGCTGATCCTCGACGAGCCGACCGCGGGCCTCGACCCCAACCAGATCGTGCTGGTGCGCGACCTAGTCAAGGAGCTCGCCAAGGACAAGACCGTGCTGCTCTCGACGCACATCCTGCAGGAGGTCCAGGCGATGGCCGACCGCGTAGTGATGATCAGCGAGGGGCGCGTGGTCTTCCAGGGCACGCCCGGCGAGCTCGCCAGCGGCGGCAAGTCGATCGAAGATCGTTTCCATGAACTGACCAAAGGAGTGGTGGCATGAGCCTTTTCCACGCCAGCGGGGTGAAGGCGGTGTGGCGCCGCCAGCTCGGCAGCCTGCTCGGCAATCCCCTCTGCTACATCTTCATCCTCGCCTACGTGCTCAGCGCCGCGGTGACGCTGTTCTGGCCCGAGGACTTCTACAGCCGCAACATCACCGACCTTGGTGCGGTGCTGCCCAGGCTGATGCCCTGGCTGCTGGTGGCGCTGGTGCCGGCCCTGGCGATGAACGCGTGGTCGGCCGAGCGCGAGCAGGGCACCGATGAGCTGCTGCTCACCCTGCCGCTGTCGCCGTTCGACGCGATCCTGGGCAAGTACCTGGCGATCATCAGCTACTTCACCCTCGCGCTGATCTGCAGCCTGACCAACGTCGCCGCCCTGCTGTGGCTGGGCAGCCCCGACCTCGGCCTGATCTGCGCCACCTACCTCGGCTGGTGGTTCGCCGGCCTGGCCCTCGCCGGTCTCGGCCTGCTCGCCTCGGTGCAGGTGACGCAGCCCGCGATCGCCTTCGTCATCGGCGTGGTCTACTGCGGAGTAGTCGTGCTCGGCGCGCAGAGCGTCGACTGGTTCGACGCCTTCAACCGCGGCCTGGTGCCGCTCAGCGGCGTGGTCAGCTCGCTGGCGGTCGCCGCCGCCGCCCTGGCGGTGGCCCTGCTGCAGCTCGGCAGCCGCCGCTGGCGCCCCGACTCCGCCCCGCTGATCACCGCCCAGGTGCTCAGCTTGGCCTTCGCGGTGCTGATCGCGGTCAACGTCTCGCGCATCGCCCAGCGCTGGTACGTCGACACCGACGTCAGCACCGAAGGCCTGTCCTCGCTCAGCGCCGCCTCGGTGCAGTCCATCCGCCAGATCGAGAATCCGGTGACCATCGCGGTGTTCATCAGCCAGAACCTGCCGTCCAAGCTCGCGAGCAAGGCCAAGGAGGTCACCGAGAAGGTCAAGGCGCTCGAGCGCGCCTCGGGCGGCAAGGTCGAGGTCAAGCTCTACCGCCCCCAGGATCCCCTCGACGAGGCCGGACAGCTCGCCAGCCACTACGGCCTGCGCCCGATCAAGGCCGCCCAGGAGTCCGTCGCCGGCGCCGGCGAGACCGAGGAGATCTTCCTCAGCAGTGCGGTGGTATGCGCTGGCCGCAGCCAGCTGATCCCGTCCTTCGATCCCGGTCTGTCGGTCGAGTACGAACTGGTCCGCGCGGTGCGCGGCGTCAGCCGCGCGAAGAAGCCGATCCTCGGCCTGGCCTCCACCGATCTGAAGATGAACGGCGATTTCAACATGCAGACCGGCCAGATGGCGCCGGCCTGGAGCCTGGTCGAAGAGTGGAAGAAGCAGTACGAGATCCGCGAGGTCGACCTCGGCGTCGACGTCGCGAAGGACGTCGACGTGCTGGTCGTGCCGCTCGCCAGCAATCTCGGTGAGCCCCAGGTCCAGCATCTGCACGACTACATTTGGAACGGCCGCCCGGCGCTGCTGCTTGAGGACCCGCTGCCGATCAGCAATCCCGCCCTGGCGCCCAGCCAGCCCAAGAAGCCGGCCGGTGGCCAGTTCGGCCAGCCCCCCGGCGAGGGCGGCGAGAAGAAGGCCGATCTCAAGCCCCTTTACCACGCTCTCGGCCTGGATTTCGACTACAACCGCATCGTGTGGTCGAAGTTCAACCCCAGCCACCGCTTCCGCGGCCAGCTGCCGGCGACCTTCGTATGGGTTGCGCGCGACCAGGGGTCGATCCCCGAGTCGCCGATCACCAGCGGCATGGACCTGCTCGTGCTGCCCTTCCCCGGCGCGATCAGCGTCGCCAAGGACAAGGCCGCCAACCTGACGGTGAAGCCGCTGCTGACCCCGTCGACGCAGGCGCCCTGGGGCCTGCAGGCATATAGCGATTGGGTCGAGCAGAGCTTCATGGGCACGCGCATGCGCGAGCCTAAGAGCTTCGTGCAGAGCGCCGATCCGGTGCCGGCCCTCGCGGTCGAGATCACCGGCACCATGCCCAGCGCCTACCCACGCCCGGCGCCGGGCGCCGACAAGCCCGCGACGGATAAGAAGGACGACGCGAAGAAGGATGAAGCCAAGAAGGACGACAAGCCCGAGCTCAAGCCGGGCGTGCCCAGCCCCGCGCCGGTGCACGTCATCGTGGTCGCCGACGCCGACTTCGCGAACAACGAGTTCTTCGACATCTACCGCAGCAATGCCGGCGAGCGCGACGAGTTCGCCGAGCTGCGCAACCTGCGCAACGTGCAGTTCCTCGCCAACGCGGTCGACGCGCTGGCCGGGGACTCGGCCTTCCTCGCGCTGCGCACGCGCCGGCCGCAGAGCCGCCCGCTGACCAAGCTCGAGGACGTGGTGGTGAAGACCGACAAGTACGTCGCCGACCAGACCGGCGTCGCCGAGCGCAAGGCCGAGGACGCGCTGGCCAAAGCCAACCAGGCCTTCGCCGAGAGTTCGAACAAGATCGACAGCCAGGAGAACCTGGACGAGAACTCCAAGGCTCAGCGCATCGCCATGCTCGGGGCCAAGGCACAGCGCACCCTCGACGCGAAGATGCGCGACATCGACCGCAACAAGGGGGACACCATCCGCCTGGCGAAGATCGAACAGCGCCGCGCGATCAGCGACGAACGCCGCTGGGTGCGCTTCCTGGCCATCGGCTTCCCCACCCTGGTGATGCTGCTGCTGGTGATCACCGTCTCGTCGGTCCGCCTGGGCCGCGAGCGCTCGCACATCCCCGCCGCGCGCAAGCGCGCCACCGCCTGAATCCGGGATCCAGCCCATGAAGAACCTGCCCATCGTCCTCGGCATCCTCGCCATCGCCACCGCCTTCCCGGCGTGGATGCGCAGCGCGCCCGTCGCGCTCGGCCCGTCCGACCTCAAGGGCCAGCTGCTGGCGCGCGGCGGCACCGAGGTCGAGCCCGCGCGTATCGCCTCGCTGCGCGTGGTCGACTGGGACGACACCGCCGGCGCCGCCAAGACCTTCGAGGTCAAGAAAGAGGGCGCGGCCTGGATCATCCCCAGCCACTTCGGTTATCCCGCCGATGGCGGCACGCGCGTGGGCCGCACCGCCGGTGGCGTGCTGGCCGTGGCGCGCGGGCGCCTGGTTACCGACCGCGCCAGCGACTACGAGGCGCTTGGTGTGATCGATCCGCTCGACGCCGCCAACCAGGATAAGAAGGGGCGCGGCAAGCGCGTCACCCTCAAGGACGCGGGCGGCGCGGTGCTGGTCGATCTTATCGTTGGCAACGCTGCGCCCGATGGCGAGGGCGTGACCTTCGTGCGCGACGTCGAGGACACCGCGGTCTACACCGCCAAGCTCACCGCCGATCTCAGCACCAGGTTCACCGACTGGGTCGAGACCGGCCTGCTCAAGTTGAGCAAGGACGACGTGCGCAGTGTAGTCATCTCCGACTACTCGCTGACTGAGACCCCGGACGGCCAGGTCGGCATCGACGAGCGCGGCCAGACCGTGTTCGCCCACAAGGCCGGCGATGCCGAGTGGACCAGCGAGCAGACGCCCGCGGGCAAGCGCGTGACCAAGGACGTCATCGAGAAGACCGTGACCGAGGCCAGCGGCCTGACCCTGGCTGGCGTGCGGCCGTTCAATCTCAAGTGGCTGCAGGCGCGCGGCATCCTGCCGGTGCCCGATCCGGCGTGGATCGCCAAGCCGCACGCCCTGGTGCTGGCGGTGGGCAATGAGAAGTACGCGTTGTTCGGCAAGGAAGGCCGCATCGACATCATCGCCAAGGACGGCCTGCGCTACAGCCTGGTGTTCGGCAACCCCGCTCTGGGCGACGACGAGGACACCGACGAGGGCGCGGGCAAGAAGAAGGACGCGCCCGCCAAGGATGGCAAGGATGCGGCCAAGCCCGCCGACACGCAGAGCCGCTACATGGCGATCTTCGTGAACTACGATGCCAGCGCCGATGAATCAGCCGCCAAGGAAGCGGACAAGAAGGATGGCGACAAGGCCAAGAAGCCGAACGGCGCTGAGCGGGCCGCGAAGGCGCAGGCGCGCTTCGGCCAGTACTTCTACGTGGTCAAGGACGAGAGCTTCAAAGCGATGCGTCCGGCGCTCGACAAGCTGTTCGAGGTCAAGCCGCCCGAGCCGCCCAAGCCGGCGGCAGACGCCGGCAAGCCCGGCGAGTTTACGCCGGTGGTCGGCGGTCCGCCCGCGACGACCGTACCGGCTCCCGTGCCCGCCGGCGAACTGGCGCCCGTCCCCGCCCCGGCGGCGGCACCCGCTCCTGCGGTGGCCGCGCCGGCACCGGCTGCTGCTCCGGCGCCCGCCGCTGCGGCCGTGCCCGCTCCGGCGAAGGCGACCGAACCGCCCGTGCCGGCCAAGTAAGCGGGCGTCTGCGGACTGCGCGCATCCCGGGAGGTTTCTCCCGGGATACTGCGTCTACGCCGGCCGCAACGTTCCACCTGTCGCCTGCGCCGGACACGTGCTTCTTGGCAGCGCTGGATTCGTGCGGATCATGGGCCCATGGCCGTGACATTCGTCGGTGATGTCCATGGCTGGTGCGACCGCCTCGAAAGGGTCCTGGCCCAGGTCGCGGGCGAGCTGGTCTTCCTCGGTGACCTGATCGACCGTGGGCCCGACGCGCCGGGCGTGGTCCGGCGCGTGCGTGGGCTGTGCGAGGCAGGCCAAGCCCAGTGCGTGATGGGCAACCACGAGTACGCCATGGTGCGCGCCCTCGGCTGTCCGGCTCTCGGCATCGTCGCGGATCCGCGCATGTTCATCGCCTGGCGCGACCGCTTTGGTGGCGACGCGGTGCTCGCAGCCTATGGCGTCGACCCTGATTCCCCGGAAGGCCTGCGCACCGCACTTGGCGACGACCTGCGCTGGCTGGCTGAGCTGCCCTGGGTGCTCGAAGGCGACAGCGAAGGGCGCCATTGGCTGGCCGTGCACGCGGGCTTTGCCGCGGCGCCGCTCGCGCCCCAGCTCGCCGCGCTGCGCCGCGGCTGGGCCGAGGACGACGGCGCGCCCGCCGCGCTCTTCCACAAGCCGCGCGCGCACCAGAACCCCAGCGACCTGCCCGCGGGCTGGTGCACCGTCTCCGGCCACACCCCGATGCCGCGCGCCGTGGTCCAATACCAGCGCATCCTTTGCGACACCAGCGGCGGCCTGCCACGCCGGCTGCTCTCGGCGGTGAGCTTCCCGTCGGGGAAAGTCGTCACGGGCTGATCAGCGGCGGCTGCGCATCAGGCGCCAGGCGATGCGGCTGATGCCGGTACCCTCGGCGGCGAGCGCGGCGAGCAGGGCGTGCTCGACGTGTTGGCGCAATTCTGCGAGCAGCGGACCGTCGGCGACCTCGATGGTGAGCTGGCCGCCGCTGAGCAGGATCGGCTTGATGCGCGCGCGCTGTTTCTCGGTGAGCGTCGCCTTGAGCGCGCCGGCGGCGCGCTGGAAGCGGCGCAGGCGCTGGATCTCCTCGCTCTTCATGAACGAGCCGGCGAGGTCCGCGAGCGGTTCGGCATAGCGCGGCCGGTTGCGCGGGCGCGCGGCCAGGGTGCGGTCACGGTCGGGTCCGGGCGGCGGTGGGGTGGGGCGGGCCATGGGCCCAGCGTAGACCGCGCAGGGCGCCAGGGAACCGCGGGCCGGCAACGCAGCGGTGGTCGAGGGCACGGCGGGCCGGCGCTTCCCAGTCCGCCGCAGGGGCCCAGGATGGTCGCCATGCCGCTCGTCAACGTCGTCGCCCTGCCCCATTTCTCCGGTCTCACCCTGCCCGCCTATGCGACGGCCGGTGCGGCCGGGCTCGACCTGCTCGCCGCGGTCGAGCAGCCGCTCGAGCTGCTGCCCGGGCGCCGCGTGCTGGTGCCGACCGGGCTGCGCATCGCCGTGCCGATCGGCTACGAGGCGCAGGTGCGGCCACGCTCTGGCCTGGCCATCAACCATGGGCTGATCGTGCTCAACAGCCCCGGCACCATCGACAGCGACTACCGCGGCGAGGTCAAGATCATCCTCGCCAACTTCGGCGAGGCGCCGATGGTCATCGCGCGTGGCATGCGCGTCGCCCAGCTGGTGTTGGCGCGCGTGGAGCGCATCGCCTGGCAGCAGGTCGCGGCCCTTGACGACACCGGGCGCGGCGCCGGCGGTTTCGGCTCTACCGGCAGCGAAGCGCACGAGCGGCGGTGACGTCCAGCATGCGCCTGCTCGCCGACTGCGGCAACTCCACCATCAAGCTCGCCCTCGCCCACGCTGGCGGCGTGTGGCTGCACGAGCGCCTGGAGCCCGACGAGGCGCGGCTCGACGCCTTTGTCGCCGAGCACCTGCCGGCGATCAGCGAGCTTGCCGCGTTGCCCGGGGCGCGCGCCAACACCGCACTGCTTGAGCGCTGGTGGGCGCGCGTCGGTGCGGGGCGCCCGCTGCGTCTGGTCGGCCGCGAGCTGGCGGTACCCGACCTTGACCAGTACCCGAACTGCGGACTCGACCGGGTCATCGCCGGGCTGGTCGCGTGCACCCAGGAGCGCCGCTCGCTGGTGCTGATCGACGCCGGCACGGCGACCACCTTCGGCGCCTGGCGCTATTTGCCTGAGGCGCCGTTGCCGCAGGCGATCCGCTTCGTCGGCGGGCTGATCCTGCCCGGCGTCGAGGCCTGCATCACTGCGCTGGCGCAGCGCGCCCCGGCGCTGCCGCGGCCGATGGTGCTGGGCCCTGATGCCAGCGCGGTGCAGCGCGACACCGAGAGTGCCATCGCCGCTGCGGTCGGCATCGGCTACGGCCCGATGGTTGCCGCCTGCCTGGTCAAGCTCGAGCGCGAGACCGGCATCCGCGAGGTGCTGCTGACCGGCGGCAGCGGCGGCTTTCTGATCACTTCGAACGTGGTGCCGCGCCGCGCCTACCGCCCCAGCCTGGTGCTGGAGGGCATCGAACTGCTCTGCCGCCTGGCCGGGCCATGAGCGGGCCGCGCCTGGCGCTGGCGGTGCTCGACCGCACCGGTGGCCGCACCCGCATCGGCCGCGCGCGCCTGCAGCGTGTGCTTGATGCTGCGGTCGCCGAGGCCGCTATTGCGCGCGCCTCGCTCACTGTGCTGCTGGTCGACGATGGCGAGTCGGCGCGCCTGCACGCGGCGCACTTCGCCGACCCGACGCCGACCGACGTGATGACCTTTCCGGATGGCGAGATCGATCCGGAGAGCGGGTTGCTGCATCTTGGCGATCTGGCGGTGGGTGTCGACGTGGCGCGGCGCGAGGCTGCGGCGCGCGGGCAGAAGGTCGCGGATGAGCTGACGCTCTATGTGCTGCATGGGCTGCTGCATCTGGTCGGGTATGACGATGTGACGCCGGGCAAGTTGAAGCGCATGTGGGAGGCGCAGCGTCGGCTCCTGGCTGAGGTCGGCGTCGAGATCGAGGAGCGGCCGTAGGCGCCTCGCCCTTCGCCGGCGCTACTTCGCGTCGGTCTCCCCGAGCCGGTCCCGCGGCAGGAACCACGCCAGACCGGCGGCGGGAAAGAACAGCAGCGCAGCGGCGAAGAGCACCCAACGGATGTCGTGGAGGATGCCGAGACCGGACACCACCGCGCCCGCGGCGGCGGCAATGCGGCCGATATTATAGCAGAAACCTGCGCCAGTGGTGCGCAGCAGGGTCGGGAACAGCGCCGGCAGGTACATGGTGAAGAGCGCGAACACGCCTTGGCACAGGCCGACTCCGGCGAGGAACGGCTTGATCTGGCCGAGGGTGCGCGGCTCGGCATAGCAGGTCGCCATGACCACGCCGTAGGTGAAGAAACCAGCGATGATCGCGCGGCGGTAGCCGATGCGGCGCGCCAGCGCGGCGAGCAGGAAATTGCCCAGTGCCGAAGTCACCATCACCAGCAGCAGGATGCCGCTCGCCAGCACGGCCTGTTCGCCGGCTGTCCACGACTGCACTTCGGGCAGGCTACGGAGCTGCTGGATGTGCCAGAACATGAACGCCCAGTGCGCGGTCAGGCCGCCGGCGCACACGCCCATCGAGACCAGGGTGACGCGGCGCACGCCGGGGGCGAACAGGTCGCGGATGCGCGCGCTCTGTCCGGTGGCCAGTCCCTGCGCCTTGGCGGCGTGCCATTCCGCGGTCTCGGGCACGCCCCGGCGGATCCACAGCGTGCACAGCGCCGGCAGCAGGCCGACCAGGAACAGGGTGCGGGGCGGCTGGTCCGCAAGCAGCTGGTTGGCGAGGGTGGCGGCCATGACGCCGACGTTCACCGCGGTCTGCAGCACCGCAGCCAGCCACGGACGCCAGGTGCGTGGCCAGGTCTCGGCGAGGAGCGCGGCGCCCACCGCCCATTCGCCACCCACGCCAAGCGCGGCGAGGAAGCGGCAGATGCCGAGCTGCCACCAGGTCTCGACAAAGAAGGCGAGGCCGGTGAAGCAGGAGTAGGTGAGGATGGTCAGCACCAGGGCGCGGCTGCGCCCGAGGCGGTCGCCGATGATTCCGAAGAAACCGCCTCCCACCGCCCAGCCGAACAGGAAGGCGGCCATGATGTAGGCGCTCTTCGCACGCACCTCGGGATCCTTGACGCCCAGGACCATCAGCTGCGCCACGAACGGCGTGGCGACCAGCGTGTACAGGTGCATATCCAGGCCGTCGAAGAACCAGCCGAGCCAGGCGGCCGTCCCCGAGCGCCATTGCTGGCTGGAGATGCCGCTCAGGCGCGGGGCAGCGACGTTCGTCTCGTTCATGGGCGGGCGAGGCTAACGGACTGGTCGGGAATGGCGATGGGTGAGGCGGCGCAGCGTCAGCCCGCGATTCATTCGCGTGAGGGGCCACAAAAAAAGCCCCGCCATGGAGGACCATGGCGGGGCGGTCGGCGCGCTGTGGTGCGCCGGCGATGCGGCGTTCAGAAGCGCGCAGCGCCCTTCTGGGCCTGGTCGACGCCCATTTTCTTGATGTCGCGGGCGACAGCATGGGTGCCGATCTGTTTGGGCAGCAGGACGGTGCTGAGCAGCTCCTGCGAAGTCGCATCAAGCTCCGGGTAGCTCTTGCGATAATCCGCAAGGCCACGGTCCTCGCCTTCCTCGATAGCGGCGACGGCCGCATCGCGGCCGAAGACCTTGGCGCTGCCCTCATAGAGCTTGGCGAGCGAGCCCCACACGCCCGAACTCTCGGCCGGCGTGCCGCCAAGAGCGAGGATGCGCGAACGGAGCACTGAGACGCGCTTGCTGTGGCAAGCCTGGTTCTCGGCGAGCTTGGGGACCGGCGAGTCCTTGAGCTTTTCAATCACCTGCGCGTAGGTCTCGACCGCCGAGATTTCGCCGCGCAGGAAGGAGTTGAGGGTGTCGATGGATTTGGTGGTGGGGGTCGACGTCATAGTATGTTCCTTGAAAGGTGGTCAGGGGAGAGCGGCATCGCGCGCACGCGCGGCCGCGTAGCCCGCGTGGTTCAGTTGGACTTGGGGTTGGCCGCTTCGCGACGATGCTGGATCTGGGTGGCGAGCTCTTTGTCGTAGGTGGCCGGGCTCTTGTCGTACGCCATGCGGCAGTCGTCCGAGCAGAAGCCGACCATCAGGTCGGGCGACTTGGGGCCGGTCGCCGGATGAAAGGCCGAGGTCTTCACATCCTTGCTCACGGGCTTGCCGTCAATCGGGCACATGTCGTTGCAGGACCAGGCCTGCGTCGTCGGGGCGGTGGTGGCAGTGGGATTGTCGCGCTGAGTCTCCTTGTCGGCGGCAAGTGCGACGGAGGTGGCGGCAGAGCACATGACCAGGGCGAGGATGAGGGGAAGGCGCATGGCATCTCCTAGGAGGCGATTGGTGGTTCAGGTTGGCACAAGATCCTGAGCGATGCGCATGCCAAGCGTCGAGATGGTGTAAATCCTTGCAGTTTCAGCCTGATTTGCGGGGGAAGGTGCGGAATGCAGAATGGACACCGGGGTCTTCGGGCATTCCGCAGGGTCCCGCTTCTTGGGCATGGCGCTGGCGCCGACGTACCTGCATCGCGGTTGCGCAGTCATTGCGGGATACGTCAAACTCAGCCATGCGGCCCGCGTTTGACGTCGACGCGGACAGCTATGGGTATGGTATGGCCGTGTCGCCGTATCGCGTTGTCGCGCGGGCGGAAGTATCCGCCGCCCGCCGCCATCAACACCGCGCTGAGCGAACTCGCCGGCATCGCCACCGCACACAGCAACGGACCCCAGATGCCGGCGGCAGCGAGCGCGATGCCGACCAGATTGTACGCGGTCGAGACCGCAAGGATGGCGATGAGGGCGGCGCGCGCACGGCGCGCGCCGGCGAACAGTTCATCAAGCCCGGCGAGCGGTGCATCTCCGGTGATGAAGGCGTGGCAGGCGGGGAGCGCCGCCGCCAGGCCGCCGCGCAGGCCGATGCCGACATCGGCGCGCGCCAGTGCAGCGGCGTCGTTGATGCCGTCGCCGACCATCGCCGTGGCACCGTCCGTGGCGAGCCGCGCGATGTGCTCCGCCTTGTCGGCCGGGAGCAGGCCGCCGTGCACCTGCTCGGCGGGCAGGCCCAGCTGGCGACCGAGTGCCGCGACCACGCGCACGTCGTCGCCCGACAGCACGTGCACCGTGACGCCGGAGGCGCGCAGCGCCGCAAGCAGCGGTCGCGCCTCGGCGCGCAGCGGGTCGGCGCAGGCGACTGCGGCCACCGCCTGGCCGGCGAGGGTGATGGCGAGCGCGCTGCAGGAGCCGTCGCCGCGCTGCGGCAATGCGGCAAACGGATCGCAGCCGGTCAGTGCCTGATTGCCGATGCGCAGCTCGCCGGCGGCGGTCGCGCACACCACGCCGCGGCCCGGCTCCTCGCGCCATGCGGCGAGCGACGCCGGTGCGACGTCGCCCAGGTGCGCGCCGAGTGCGAGCGCCAGGGGATGCTGCGCGCGCGCCTCGGCCGCTGCGACCGCGCCGCGCACCAGCGCCTGCGTCGCCGCGTCCGGCGCGCCGAGCCAGCGCCACTCGACCACCTGCATGCGCCCCGCGGTGAGCGTGCCGGTCTTGTCGAAGGCGATGTGGCGCAGGCCGCCGCGCCCACCGCGCCCACCGAGCACCTCGAGCACGCCGGCGTCGCGGATGAGCAGCCCGCGCGCGCTGGCACGCGCCACCGCCAGGGCCTGCACCAGCGGCGTGGCCAGCCCGAGGGCGCACGGGCAGCTCACCAGCACCAGCGCCACCGCTTGGTCGAGGCCACGGGCCGGATCGCCATGCAGCCACCAGCCGAGCAGTACGCCGAGAGCGAGCACGCCCACCCCAGGGATGAACCAGTTCTGCAGGCGATCGACCAGGCGCGTCAGGCGCGTCGGGCGGCTGGCCGCGGCGGCGACCTCGGCAAGCACCTGGCCGAGGCGCGTCGCCGCGCCGCTGGCGGTGACTGCCAAGCGCAGGTGCGGCGAGCGGCAGGTCGAACCGGCGTGGACCGCGTCGCCGGGCTCGAGCCGCACCGGGCGCGCCTCGCCGGTGAGCACCGCCGCGTCCACCAGCGCCGGCGCGTCGAGCACAGTGCCGTCGCAGGGGACGATCTCGCCCGTGGTCACCACCACGGTCTCGCCAGCGACCAGTCCGACGCTGGCGGCCATGGTGCCATCAGCACGCCGCGCCGCCGCCGGCAGCAGGTGGTCAAGGGCCTGGGTCGCGCCGGCGATGCGCTCGCGCGCGGTCAACACGGCGAGGCGGCCGGCCAGGATCAGTGCCACGAACATCGCCAGCGCGTCGACGTAGACTTCGTGACCGCCGCGCGCCAGGTTGAGCGCGCTGGCCAGGCCGCCGATCACCAGCACACCCGCCGCCGCCACGTCGATGGTGAGGTGGCGGCGGCGCAGCGCGGCGCGCGCGCCGCGCCACAGTGGTGCGGCGCCGTAGGTGACCGCGGGCAGCGCCACGGCGACCGCGAGCAGCGCGAAGGCGCGCGCGCTGGCGGCGTCGAGGTCGTGGGTCAGCTCGCCGGCGAAGAGGTTGAGGGTAAGGTGCATCGACCCCACCGCGCTCGCCGCCGAGACCGCCAGGCGCCAGACCAGGGCGCGCCGCTCGGCACGGGCCGCGCCGCCGTCGCCGCTCCACGGCCGCGGGCTGTAACCGAGGCGCGCGATCAGCTCCGCCTGCCGGCCCGGAGTTGAAAGCGCCGGATCGTAGACCAGCTCGAGCCGCCCCTGGGCGAAGGCGACGCGCGCCTGGCGCACGCCGGCGTCGAGGCGCGGGAACTGCTCGAGCAGCCACAGGCACGCCGCGCAGTGCATGCCCGCGACATACCAGTCGAGCTGCACCAGCCCGTCGCTGCGCGGCCGCACATGCGCTGCCGCGAAAGCCGCACCGTCAAAAGCGCCGGCTTGCGGCGCTGCAGAGGCGACCGGCACTGCCGCGCCAGCGCCGCGCAGCCGGTAATAGGCAGCGAGCCCGCAGCCCTGGATGACGGCGTGCGCAGCTCGGCAGCCCGCGCAGCAGAAGCGCGGCTCCGCCAGCGCGGCGTCCATCGCCAGTCCGCAGTGCGCGCACGCCGCGACCGGTGTGGTCGCGATTTCCGGGGCAGATGTGCCGGTCATGCGCGCCTGCGATCGCGCGGGGACGCTGCACGTCGGGACGGAGTCATCGCAGTGACGCAGAGCACCGCAGAGGACCACGAAGCGGGGCGGGGAGCCATGCCGGATGGTGCCACCGTGCGCGCCCAACAGGAGGGCCGACCGCTGCCGCCCTCTGCGCCGCTCTGCGTCGCGACGGGTGCCTTCACTGACCACTGCCTGCGCATGGACCGGGTTGGGCCGCTGCGACGCCAGTTCACGGACAGCAGCTGCCGCCCGCGCAGTGGCGCGCGACGAACATCACCAGGATCCAGACGCCGGAGAAGGTCAGAGCGGCCGGACCCAGCCAGCGGCCGGCGCGACGGCGCAGGGATTCGCGCCATCCGCCAAGAGCGAGGTGGGCGCCGAGCGTCACGGTCAGCAGGGCCGGGGTGGTGAGGACCACCAGGGCGACCATGGTCAGGGCGCCGTAGAGCGGTGAGGCGGTCGCGGCCGCCAGGCCAAGGGCCCAGAAGACGATGCCGCAGGGCAGGAAGGCCATGGCCATGCCGAGGGCAGCGGCGCGCAGCAGGGGGCGGTCGGCGAAGCGACCGAGGATCCTGCTGGCCAGACGGCCGGCCAGCGGGGGACGGGGAGCATGATCTACGACCGGCTGGGCTTGGCGCCGGCGCGGCCAACGCAGCCAGCCGAGCTGATGCAGCGCGGCGAGGAAGAAGCCGGCGGCAAGCACGCCACCCAGCACCAGATCCCAGTTCCGCAGCCGGCTGCCGAGACTTTCCCCAAGGCCGCCAACGGCAGCCCCGGCCAGCGCGTAAAACCCCATGCGCCCGAGCTGATACGCTGCCAATCCTGCAACCGCGCGCAGGCTCGGCCGACGGCTGTCGGCGCAGGCCCCCAGGCGGAAGCCGGCCACCAGCGGGCCGCACATCCCGGCGCAGTGCAGCGAGGTCCAGGCCAATCCCAGGCCAAGGCCGGTGCCGAGCAGCTGCCAAAGGGGGCCTGCGTCTGCCATGCACAGCGAGTCTGGGACTGTCCCGCGCCGCGCCAACGAAATATCTAGGAAATCGGACCTAGATATCTCTTTACTCGGAAATCCGGATAAGACAGTTTCGCCTACGGACCGTATCCCATGTCCATGATTTTCCTGCTCACCGGGGTCGCCCTGGGGATCTTCGCGATCTCCATGGCCGTGCTGTTCTGGGCCGTGCGGTCCGGGCAGTTCGACGACCTCGACACCCCGGCGCTGCGCATGCTGGGCGATGACGCCCAACCCCTGCCGGCACCGCCGACCTCCGACCGGATTCCGCCCCCATGACCGCCACTGCAGCCCACGATCATCCCCCCGGCGCCAATCCCGCCCTGGAGACCTTCGCCTACGACAACCGCATCGTCCGCGACTTCATCATCGCGACCGTCGGGTGGGGCGTGGTCGGGATGGCGCTTGGCGTGCTGATCGCCAGCCAGCTGGCCTTCCCGGCGCTCAGCTTCGACCTGCCCTGGCTGACCTTCGGGCGGCTGCGCCCGCTGCACACCAACGCGGTGGTCTTCGCCTTCGCCGGCAACGCGGTGTTCGCGGGCGTCTACTACTCGCTGCAGCGCCTGCTCAAGGCGCGCATGTTCAGCGACGCGATCTCGCGCTTCCACTTCTGGGGCTGGCAGGCGATCATCGTCGCTGCGGTCATCACCCTGCCCATGGGCATCACCACCAGCAAGGAATACGCCGAGTTGGAGTGGCCGATCGACATCGCCATCGCGGTGGTGTGGATCAGCTTCGGCATCAACTTCTTCGGCACCATCTGGAAGCGCCGCGAGCGCCACCTCTACGTGGCGATCTGGTTCTACATGGCCACCATCATCGGCATCGCGATGCTGCACGTGGTGAATTCGTTCGAGATGCCGGTGACGCTGACCAAGTCGTACTCGGTCTATGCGGGCGTGCAGGACGCGCTGGTGCAGTGGTGGTACGGGCACAACGCCGTGGCCTTCCTGCTGACCACGCCCTTCCTGGGCCTGATGTACTACTTCCTGCCCAAGGCCGCCGAGCGTCCGGTCTACAGCTACCGCCTGTCGATTGTGCACTACTGGTCGCTGATCTTCGTCTACATCTGGGCCGGGCCGCACCACCTGCTCAACTCGTCGCTGCCGGAGTGGGCGCAGACGCTGGGCGTGGTGTTCAGCATCATGCTCATCGGCCCCTCGTGGGGTGGCATGATCAACGGCCTGCTGACCCTGCGCGGCGCCTGGGACAAGGTGCGCACCAGCCCGGTGCTGAAATTCCTGGTCGCGGGTGTGACCTTCTACGGCATGTCGACCTTCGAGGGCTGCCTGCTCGCGCTGCGTGACGTCAACGCGCTCAGCCACGACACCGACTGGACCATCGGCCACGTGCACAACGGCGCGCTGGGCTGGGTGGCGCTGATCAGCTTCGGCTCGATCTACTGGATGGTCCCCAAGCTCTACAAGCGCGAGGCGCTGTGGTCGAACCAGATGGCCAACGTGCACTTCTGGCTGGCGACCATCGGCATCGCGCTCTACGCGGTGGCGATGTGGATCGGCGGCATCACCGAGGGCGCCATGCAGATGGCCTTCGACAAGGACGGCCACCTCGTCTACCGCGACTGGATGGAGATCGTGCGCGCCATCCTGCCGTTCTACCACACCCGCATCGCCGGTGGCGTGCTGTTCCTGACCGGCGCCATCCTGTGCGCGATCAACGTGTGGAAGACCATCTCGACCGCGCCCGCACCGCTCGCCGACGAGGTCGTGCAGGCGCCGAAGCTGCTGCGCGACGCCGCCTACAGCCCGCTGATCGCCGACGCCATGGCCAAGCCCGATCTGCGTGAGCGAGGCAACGCCCTGCACGGCCTGGTCGAGCGCTGGCCGTCATTGATGATCACGCTGTCGGTGATCGCGCTCGTGATCGGCGGCGCCTGCGAGATCATCCCGACGATGATCCAGGGCTACCTGTCGCCGCGCATCGCCACGGTCACGCCCTACACCCCGCTCGAGCTGACCGGCCGCGACCTCTACATCCGCGAGGGCTGCTCGAACTGCCACACCCAGATGATCCGCACCCTGCGCGCCGACGTCGAGCGCTATGGCGACTACACGCGCGCCGGCGAGCACATCTACGACCGGCCCTTCCTGTGGGGCTCGAAGCGCACGGGACCGGATCTGGGGCGCGAAGGCAACCTCCGCCCGATGGCCTCGTGGCACTACTTCCACCTCGAACGCCCGCGTTCGACGTCGGACGGATCGATCATGCCGAACTTCCCGTGGCTGTGCCGCGACGATATGGATCTGAGCACGCTGTCGACCAAGCTCGCGGTGCTGGCCGCGCCGCCGATCTTCACGCCGTACAGCGCCGAGCAGATCCGCACCGCGGTCGACGACGCGCGCGCGCAGGCCAAGGTCATCGCCGACGACCTGCGTAAGGAGGCGCGTCTGAAGGACATGCCCGACCTGGAGAAGAAGGAGGTGGTCGCGGTGATCGCCTATCTGAAGCGCCTGGGCACCGACTTCGGCAAGGCCGAGGCGAAGCCCGCGACGACCGATAAGGCGGCGCCCGCCGCCGGAGGGAAGTGACATGCACCACCTGATGGGCGCCTATGCCGGTGCCATGCCCACCATCGCCCTGGTCATCTTCGTCACGGTCTCGGCCGTGGTGACATTCTACGTCCTGACCGACCGTCGCAGCGCGCACAACCGCCACATGGCGGCCCTGGCGCTCGATGATGGGCAGGCCCCGCGCGCCGACCAGCAGCCAGGAGCCGATCGTGTCTGACCACGCCCTCCAACCCCAGGGGCCTGACCAGCCGCGCGAGCATTCCTTCGATGGCATCGAGGAATACGACAACAACCTGCCGGTGTGGTGGGTGATGATGCTATACATCAGCGTCGCGGCGGCGCTGATCTATGTGCTGCACTTTCATTTCGGGCCCGGTCCTTTAGGCATTAAGACCCTGCCACCACCCACGGTGATCGACGGCAACGGCTACACCGAGGCGCAGCTGCGCGCCTTCAGCAAGGACCCTGCGCGCGGCGCACACGGCAAAGCGCTCACCAGCAAGGCGCTGTGCGTGACCTGTCACGGTCCGGAGCTGACCGGCCTGGTCGGCCCCAACTTGCGCGATCGTTGGTGGATCTACGGTTCAAATATGACTGACATCGTCCTGACCATCAGCAAGGGCCGCCTGAACGGGGCGATGCCGGCGCAGGAGAAGAACCTGAGTAAGGACGACATCGCGGACCTCGCCTGCTACCTCGTGCAGATCACTCGCGCAGAAGGCTTCAAGGACAGCCCGTTCAAGAAGCCGGATCCCAAGCGCGAAAAGGAAACCCCAATCGACTATTGATCCCGCTGCGCGGGACGCCGAGCATCGCCGCTCCCACCCCAGGCTGCCATGGCCCTGCAATCCCGACCCGACGATTTCCGCTCCGTGCTCGCCTCGGTCGACAGCCAGGGCCGCCGGCAGTGGCTGTACGTGCACGCCATCGGCGGGGTGTGGCGGCGGCGGCGGGCGTTGGTCGCGGTGGTGCTGATCGGCTTCTTCCTGGCTCTGCCGCACGTTTCGGTGGGTGGCATGCCCGCGCTGCTGATCGACATCCCGCAGCGCCGCTTCACCATCGCTGGGCACATCTTCTGGCCGCAGGACTTCATCTATCTGCTGCTCTTCGTGCTGATCGCCATCGTCGCCACGGCGCTGACCGTGGCGCTGGTCGGGCGCTTCTTCTGCGGCTGGCTGTGCCCCCACAATGTCTTCCTGGAGATGGTCTACAGGCCGCTCGAGCGGCTGGTGGAGGGTGTCGCGGTCAAACGCCGCCGCCGCGACCAGGATGGCGGCGACGCCAGTCGCCTGGTGCGCAAGGCGGTCAAGTGGGTGGCCTTCCTGGCGGTGACGGTGGTGCTGGCCAACACCATGACCGCGCTGTTCACCGGCGTGGAGGCCTTCCGCTGGGGCTTCGTCCTGGATGTCGCTGCGCACCCGGATGCAGCGATCTTTTGGGCGCTGTTCGCCGGCGCGGTGCTGTTCAACTTCGCCTGGTTCCGCGAACAGACCTGCACCATCGTCTGCCCCTACGGCCGCCTGCAGTCGGCAATGCTCGATCCGCACTCGCTGGTCCCCGCCTACGACCCGCGCCGCGGTGAACCGCGTGGCAAGCTGCGCGGCGAGGCACGCACGGCAGCCAGATCCGCGATCGGCGCCGCGGCGTCCGCACCGCGCGCGGCGGTCTTCACGCCGCCGGGCGACCTCGCGCCAGCAGCGGAATCGGCCGCGCACCAGCCCATCGCCCTCGGCGCGGCGACCGCGACTGCCACGCTCGGCGACTGCGTCGACTGCGGCCTGTGCGTGGCGGTCTGTCCGACCGGCATCGACATCCGCAACGGCAGCCAGCTGGAGTGCATCCACTGCGCGGCCTGCGTCGACGCCTGCGACCAGGTCATGACCCGCGTCGGCCGCCCGAAGGGCCTGATCGCCTACCGCAGCGAGGAGGAGCTCGCCGGCCGCCCGCGCCGCGTCTTCCGCCTGCGCATCGCGCTCTACGCGGTGGTGCTCGCGGCGCTGCTGGCGGTGACCATCATCGGCATCGCCGGCCGCGGCGGCCTGCAGGTGGTGGTGCTGCGACCGCCGATCCTGCCGGCCTATGCCAGCGATGAGGCCGGCCATGAGGTCGTGCGCCAGCTGCTCGGCCTGGCCCTGCTCAATCGCACGGGTACAGCGCAGTCCCTGGTGGTCGCCTTTCCAGCGGAACTCGGCGCGCACGTCTTCATGCAGGGCGAGCGCGTCGAAGTGCCTGCCGACGCGCATGTCGAATTCACTCCGGTCATCGACGTGCCGAAGGCGCGCTTCGCAGACGGCGACGTACAAACCGTAATGACGCTCACCGATGCCGACGGCGTGTCGACCGCGATCCCCATCCACCTGCGGGCCCCATGAGCATTACGCCCGCCGCCGGAGCGCCGCCCGCGCGGCGCTCCTTCAACCCCTGGCCGTGGGTGACGCTGGTCGCCATCGTGCTGACCGCCATCCCCAACGCCGTGCTGATCGCCACCGCGCGGCGGGTCCGGCCGACCATGGTCGAGGACCATCCCTATCTGGCCTCGATGCACGTGGACGCGGACAAGGCGGCGGCCACTGCGTTCAGCGACGGCGGCTGGGCCTTCGCGAGCGGCACCGCTGGTCTGCAGCTTACCTGCTCGCTGACCGTCCCGGCCGGCGCATCGCGGCCGGAGGGCGCCAGCGTGGCGCTCTACCGTCCCGACAATCCCGATCTCGACCGCGTGGTGCCGTGGGTGGACCCGGGCTTGCCGCTGATCATCGACCTCGCGCGACCCGGGCGCTGGCGCCTGCTGCTGACCCTGCGCAGCGGCGCCACCGCGCTGGCCCGCAAGGTGGTGGTCGAGGCGCATGCGCCGCTGGGCGCGCTGTGATCTCGCTGACCGCAGAGCAGGCGCTGCGCGCGCTGGCCGTGCTCGCCCGTCACCGCGACGCCCTGACCACCGAGGCCATCGCCATGGCCGCAGGCGTGCCGGCCGGCTCGCTCGCGAAGATCATGCAGGCGCTGGTGCGCGCTGGCCTCGCAACCTCACAGCGCGGCCCGCATGGGGGCTTCGCACTGACCCGGGCTCCGCAGCTGATCAGCTGCCTCGACGTGGTGCTGGCGGTCGATCCGCCGCCGCGTGCGCAGGTGCCGGATGGCGACGCGCTGACGAGCCTGATGCTGCGCGCCCGCCAGAGCCAGGAGGAGTTCTACCGTGCCACCAGCCTCGCCGACCTGGTCAGCCGCGGCGTACCCGAGGCGCACGACGGTCAGCTCACCGGGCGCTGAATCCGGATGCGTTGCTCACTTCGCCCAGCCGCGCTGGGTGAGCCAGAAGATCAGATCCTTCGTCCAGGGGTGGCCGTTCGCCAGACCCAGGCCGTGGCCGCCCTTCTCATAGACGTGAAGATCCATCGGAACGCCAGCGCGGCGCAGCGCGGCGGCGAAGGCGAGGGAGTTCTCGACCTTGACCACGGGGTCCTCCCAGGTGCTCCACACGAAGCAGGGCGGGGTTTCCTTGGTGACCTGCTGCTCGTTCGAGAGCAGCGTCACCAGCTCCGGCGTGGGACTGCCGCCGAGCAGGTTCGCCTTCGAGCCGCCATGCGTGTCGGGACCCATGGTGATGACCGCGTAGCACAGCACGCCGAGATCGGGTCGGCTGCTCTGCTGCTCGATGGGGTCCGCCGATTGCGCGTCGCCGGCGTCAAAGTGGGTGAGCAGGGTGCTGGCGAGATGGCCACCCGCAGAGCTGCCCATGATGCCGATGCGCTTGGGATCGATCTTCCACTCCGCGGCGTGGGCGCGCACCGTGCGCAGCGCGCGCGCGGCGTCCTGCAGCTCGACCGGGTGGTGGTAGCCGTGCGAGCCAAGGCGATAGTGCAGGACGTAGCCGGCGACGCCGTGCTCGGCGAGGAAGCGCGCGAAGTTGCCGCCCTCGTGCGGGTCGGCGAGACCGCCATAGCCGCCACCCGGCAGGATCACCATCGCCGCGCCCGTGGCCACCCCCGGGTCAATGGGGTAGGCGGTCAGGGTGGGGATGTCATCGGAACCCTTGCCATGCGCGCCCGGCGCATCGCCCGGCCACAGCGGCACAGGCGTGGGCTCGGCGGCGCTGCCGACGGCGGCGCAGGCGAGCAGAAGGAGGCCGAGGACGGTGGTGCGCATGGGATCTCGCTGCTGGGGTTTCAGGGACGGAAAGGAACGGCGACCATGACCGGTCGGCGCTGGGGTTCAATATCCGGGCGGGATCCCCGGCGGGGCAGGTACGAAACAGTCCGTGAGCATGGATAGGCAACAGTTGCCAGTACGCGCGACTGTTCCGATCGACCACCCTCATCGTGTGGCTGGCAATGTCCCGGCCCGGTGGCTAGTATCGGTTTAACGGTGCGGACAGCTTCCGCCCCCGACGCCCACCTGCCGGAACCATCCATGACCACGCATGTCCATCTGCAGCGCGCCGCCATTGCCGGCCGCTGCGCCATCATCCTCCTCGCCGTGTTGGCGGTCGTCGCGCCGGCGGCCGATGCGCCGGCGACTGCCGGACCGGTCACCACCGGTCAGCGCGTGTTCACCTGCGGCCACAGCTTCCACGCGTTCTGGATCAACCCCATCCTGGCCGACATGGCGCAGGGGGCCGGTATCACCGGGCACCAGACCGTCGGCATCTCGAAGATCGGCGGCTCGCGCGTCATCCAGCATTGGGACGTGGCCGACGACAGGAACGAGGCCAAGGCCGCGCTACGTGCCGGCAAGGTCGACGTGCTGACGCTGTCGCCGATGCACGTCGCCGACGATGGCATCGACAAATTCGCCGAGCTCGCCCTGCAGGGCAACCCGCGGATTCGCGTCACCATCCAAGAGTTCTGGATGCCGTGGGACAAGAACGAATGGCCGTTCAAGGGCGACCCGGCGAAGGTCGACAACAACGCCATGACGGTCGCGGGATTGAAATCGCTGCACGACCCCTACTTCGCTGCGATGGATGCCTACGTGCGCGGCATTAACGAGCGCGTTGGCCACCAGGAGCTGTTCGTGGTCCCGGTCGGCCAGGCCGTCAACGCGCTGCGCGGGCTGATCATCGCCGGCAAGGTCCCCGGCCTCGAGAAGCAGTCCGACCTCTTCACCGACAAGCTCGGCCATCCCCACGCGCCACTCGAGGCACTTGGCGCCTACTGCCACTTCGCGGTCATCTACCGTCGCACGCCGATCGGCCTGCCGCTGCCGGCGGTGCTCGTCAACGAGCACCGGCCGCTGTGGGACGCGGCGCTCAACAAGCTCCTGCAGGAACTGGCCTGGGACGCGGTCATCCACCATCCGCTCAGCGGGGTGACCGGGCCCTGACGATCACTTGGCGGGTCGGCGGCGTGCCAGTGCCGCTGCCAAGGCGCCGAGCTTGCGCACGGCCGGCTCGTGGGCGTCGTTCCAGCGCGCGGCGCAGAGGCGGATGAAGTGGCGGTAGCGCAACTTGGCCGAGAACAGCGGGCCGGGCGTGATCGCGATGTGCGCGCGTAGGGCCGCGGCGTAGAGCTCCTGGGCGTCGACGCCCAGTGGCATCTCGACCCACAGGCAGAATCCGGCGGCGGGCTGGCTGATGCGCGTGCCCTCAGGAAATGAGCGCAGCACCGCCGCCGCCATCGCGGCGGTGCGCTGGGCATAGGCGCTGCGCGCGCGGCGCAGGCAGCGCTCGTAGGCGCCGCCAGCGAGAAAGCGCGCGGCCACCTCCTGGCCCAGCGGGGACGGCCCCACGGCGTTGGTGAACTGCAGGTGCTCGACCGCGGCCTGCCAGCGTCCCGCTGCGATCCAGCCGACGCGCAGGCCGGGCGCTGCGCTCTTTGACAGGGATGAACACCACAGCACGCCGCCGTCGCGATCGAAGGCCTTGGCCGGGCTGGGCCGGCCATCGTGGTGGGCGAGGTCGCCGAGCACGTCGTCCTCGATCAGCGGGATACGCCGCGCGGCGAGCAGGGCGACCAGTTCGCGCTTGGCCTGGTCGCTGGCGCTGCTGCCGAGTGGATTGCTACCGGTCGGCATCGCCACCACCGCGCTCACGGCGTGCTCGTCGAGCGCTTCGCGCAGCGCTTCGAGCGAGATGCCATGGCGCGGATGGGTGGGGATCTCGATCACGCGCAGGCCAAGCGCCTCGATCGATTGCAGCAGCCCGTAGTACATCGGCGACTCGATCGCCACGGTCTGCCCCGCCACGCAGGTCGCGCGCAGCGCGAGGGTCAGCGCTTCGAGCGCGCCGGCGGTGGTGATGAGGTCCTCCGGTCCGATGCCGCAGCCGAAACCGGCGGCGCGCCGCGCCACCGCCAGGCGCAGCGCCGGCAGCCCGGGCGGCACGCCATAGCGCTCGCAGCCGGCGGCGCCCTCACGGCCGATCGCGGCGATGATGCGGTGCAGCTCGGCGCCCGGCTGCAGCGCCGGGTCCGGCATCGCGGGGCCGAACGGCACCAGGCGGGGATCGAGCGAGTCTTTCAGCACCATCAGCGCGAGCTGGCCAAGCCCGACTGCGGTGGGCACCAGCCGGGTCGACTCCATTCCCGGTTCCGGCGCCGCGGTCGGCAGGCGCGCGTAGTGGCCGGACTGGGCGCGCGTCTCGACCAGCCCGCGGCGCTCGAGCAGGTGGTATGCGGCGACCACGGTGGTGATGCTGGCCTGCCAGTTACGGCACAGTTCACGCACCGAAGGCAGGCGCTGGCCGGGACCGTAGGCGCCGCTGCGCAGCGCGCGCTCAAGGCTGTCGGCGATCTCGCGGTAGCGGGTGCCGGCGCGGGTGGCGGGGGTGGCCATGGGCGGGATGATGGCCGGGTGCGCTGGCCTGGAAGGAACAGTTGTCGGAACCCGATACGAAACAGTTCACACGTCCGTGAACTGTCCGGTCCGCCCAGTGCATGCCTGGGTCTGGGCGGCCTGAGGGCGCGCGCTTAGAATCGCCGTGATGAGCACCTCCGTCATGCGCATGCCGCCCCTGGTTCGCCTGTGATCCCGATCGACCTCAGCGGCCGCACCGCCATCGTGACCGGCGCCAGCCAGGGCCTGGGCGCCGCCATCGCGACCCTGCTGCACCGTGCCGGCGCCACGGTGGCGATCACCTTCTGGCCGGATGCCGCGGGTGTGAACCTGGTCAATGCCACGCGTCTTGCGGCGCAGCTCGGCGAGCGCGCTGCGGCCATCCCGGCCGACGTGCGCGACCCGGCGGCCCTGGCGGCGATGGTGGGCGAGGTGCGCGCGCGTTTCGCGCGCATCGACCTGCTGGTCAACAACGCCGGCATCGTGCGCGACCGCTCGTTCAAGAAGATGTCCGACGAGGAGTGGCAGCAGGTCATCGCCACCAACCTCACCGGCACCTTCAATGCGTGCCGCGCGGTCGAGCCGCACCTGCAGGACGGCGGCCGCATCGTCAACCTCGCCTCGATCTCGGCCGCGCTGGGGTTCTATGGCCAAGCGAACTACGCCGCGGCCAAGGCCGGCGTGATCGGTCTGACGCGCGTGCTGGCACGCGAGCTGGCCAAGCGCCGCATCACCGCCAACACCATCGCGCCCGGGCTGGTGCTGACCGATATGGGGCTGACCATCCCAGAGGCGGAGCGTGCGCGCATGCTCGCCAACATCCCGCTCGGTCGCTTCGGTGAGCCCGACGACATCGCCAACGCGGTGCTATTCCTGGGCAGCGATCTCGCCGCCTACGTCACCGGTCAGACGGTGCACGTCAACGGTGGCTGGTTTCCGTCATGATCGCGGTGGCGCCGGCTTCGTCGCCCCTGGCGGGCAAGCTCACTTCCGCGGACGAGGCGGTCGCGCTGATCGCCGACGGCGCGACTGTGGCGGCGGCGGGCTTCGTCTGCGCCGGGCACGCCGAGGCGCTCAGCGCGGCGCTCGAACGGCGCTTTCTCGCCGGACATGGCCCGCACGGGCTCACCCTGATCTATGCGGCCGGCCAGGGCGACGGCGACCGGCGCGGCCTCAACCATCTCGCGCACGCGGGCCTGCTGCACCGCGTGATCGGTGGCCACTGGGGCCTGGCGCCGCAGCTCGGCCGCCTGGCCATCGAGGAGCGCATCGAAGCGTACAACTTCCCGCAGGGCGTGATCTGCCAGCTCTACCGCGACATCGCCGCCGGGCGCCCGGGTTGCATCACCCACATCGGGCTGGAAACCTTCGTCGATCCGCTGCACGGCGGCGGCCGCCTCAACGCGCGCACGCCGCCGGCGCTGGTCGAACGCATCACCCTCGGCGGTGAGCCATGGCTGTGGTACCACGCGCTGCCCATCACCGTCGGCCTGATCCTGGCCTCGGCGGCCGATCCGGCGGGCAACCTGGTGATGGACGACGAGGCGCTGGTCGGCGACGTGCTGGCGATCGCCCAGGCGGTGCGCGCCAGCGGCGGCGTGGTACTGGCGCAGGTGGCGCGCGTGCTCGACCAGCCGGCGCCGCCGCACCGCGTGCGCGTGCCGGGGATCCTGGTCGACCGCGTGGTGGTCGCCGAGGTCGCGGAGCATGCCCTGGCGCACGCCGAGTTGAACGACCCAAGTTACGCGAGCGCCGCCCCGGCCGGCCGCGCGCCCGGGCTGCCGCCCCTGCCGTGGGATGAGCGACGCATCATCGCGCAACGCGCCTGCGACGAGCTGCGCCCCGGTGCCATCGCCAACATCGGCATCGGCATCCCCGAGGGCATCGCTGCGATCGCGGCCGAGCGCGGTCTGCTCGGTGCGCTGACGCTGACCGTGGAGAGCGGCGTGATCGGCGGCGTGCCCGCGGGCGGCATGGCCTTCGGCGCGGCGCGCCACCCGCTAGCAATCATCGACCAGCCGGCGCAGTTCGACTTCTATGATGGTGGCGGCCTGGACTTCGCCGCGCTCGGGGCGGCGCAGATCGACGGCGCCGGCAACGTCAACGTCTCGCGCTTCGGCACGCGCATCGCGGGGGTCGGCGGCTTCGTGAACATCTCGCAGACCGCGCGGCGCCTGGTGTTCTGCACCACCTTCACCTCGGGCGGGCTGCGGGTCGCGGGCGGCGCCGACGGCTTGGTCATCGCCCAGGAGGGCGCGCACCGCAAGTTCGTCGCCGCGGTCGACCAGATCTCGTTCAACGCCGAGCGCGCCCGGCGGCGCGGCCAGGAGGTGCTCTACGTCACCGAGCGCGCGGTGTTCCGCCTCGGCGCTGCCGGGCTCGAACTGGTCGAGGTGGCGCCGGGCATCGACGCGCGCCGTCAGGTGCTTGACGCCTTGCCGTTCACGCCCGTCACCACCGCCGTGGCAGTGATGCCCAGTAGCGCCTTCGCCAGGAGCACCCCATGATCGAAGTCGTCATCGTCGCCGCCCGCCGCACCCCGCAGGGGCGCCATCTCGGTGCGCTCAAGGCGCTGTCCGCGGTCGACCTGGGGGTCGCGGCGGCACAGGCGGCGCTCACCGGCATCGCCCCAGACGCCATCGACCGGGTGATCGTCGGCAACGTGCTTGGCGCCGGGCAGGGCATGAATCCAGCGCGGCAGATCGGCTTGCGCGTGGGGATTCCGCAGGAGGTCACCGCCTGCACGGTGAACATGATGTGCGGCTCCGGCATGCAGGCGGTGCTGCTGGCCGCGCAGGCGATCCGCGCCGGCGAATCCGAGGCGGTGCTGTGCGGCGGCAGCGAGTCGATGTCGAATGCTCCACACCTGTTGCAGCGCGCGCCCGAGGCGCGCCGCGTCGGCAGCGATGGCCGCGCCGACAGCATGCTGTGCGACGGCCTGGTCGATCCGCTGCTCGGCGAGCACATGGGCCTGACCGCGGAGCGCCTGGCGACGCAGTACAAGCTCGACCGCGAGGCTCAGGATGCGTATGCCGAGCGCAGCCACCGTGCCTACGCCGAGGCGCACGCCGCCGGACGCTTCGCCGCGGAATTGGTAGAGGTAGCCGGCTGCGCCCGCGACGAGCACCCGCGACCCGGCCTGACGCGCGAGAAGCTCGCGACGCTGCGCCCGGCCTTTTCCGCAACCGGCACCGTCACCCCGGGCAATGCCTCCGGCATCAATGATGGTGCGGCCATGGTGGTGGTGGCGGACGCCGCCGCCGCGGCACGCCACGGCTGGCCGGTGCTGGCGCGTCTCGACGCGTGGACGGCAGTGGGCTGCGACCCGGCGACCATGGGCCTGGGCCCGGTGCACGCCATCCGCCGCCTGCGCGATCGCCACGGCGTACGCCACGAGGACTGCGACCGCATTGAGCTGAACGAGGCCTTCGCCGCGCAGGCGCTGGCCTGCATGTTCGAACTCGGGCTCGACGGGCCGCGCGTCAACGGTGACGGCGGCGCCATCGCCCTCGGCCATCCCATCGGCGCGAGCGGGGCGCGTCTGCTCGTCCATCTCGCCCACACTACCGCCAGCGGTGCCAGCCGCCGCTCGCTCGCCGCGCTGTGCATCGGCGGCGGCATGGGCATCGCGATGGCGCTCAGCGCCTAGCCCATGGGCGACGTGCTGATCGTGATCGGCGCGCTGGCGCTGCTGGTGGTCGCGGCCTACCGCGGCCACAGCGTCATCCTGATGGCGCCGCTGGCCGCGCTGCTGGCGGTGCTGTTGACCGCCCCGGACGCGGTGCCCGCGGTCGGCACCGGGCTGTACATGGACAAGCTCGCCGCGTTCGCGAAATCCTACTTCCCGGTCTTCCTGCTCGGCGCGGTTTTCGGGCGGCTGATCGCGGTCTCGGGTGTGGCCGAGGCGTTGGTCGGCGCGCTCATCGCTCTGGTCGGCGCGCAGCGCGCGATGCTGTCGATCGTCGCGGTCTGCGCCCTGCTGACCTACGGCGGGGTCTCGCTGTTCGTGGTGGTGTTCGCGGTCCAGCCCTTCGCCGCCGGGTTGTTCCGCCGCGCGGACATCCCGCGGCGCCTGATCCCCGGCACCGTGGTGCTGGGGGCGTTCTCCTTCACCATGGATGCGCTGCCCGGCACGCCGCAGATCCAGAACCTCATCCCGACCACCTTCTTTGGCACTGACGCGTGGGCCGCGCCGTGGCTCGGCACGTGCGGTGCGGTGGTCATCGCGATCAGCGGGCTGGCATATCTGGAGTGGCGGCGCCGCCAGGCGCAGCGCCGCGGCGAGGGCTATGGCGAAGACCCCGGCGCCGCGGCGGAACCACTCACCGCGCTGCAGCCCATGCACCCGTTGGTCGCGCTGCTGCCGCTGCTCGTCGTCGGCGTCACCAACAAGCTGCTGACCACGGCCATCCCGCACTGGTTCGGCGCGGTGCACGAGGTCCATCTCGCCGGGTTGGCGCAGCCGCTGGCCGTGGCGGTGCAGCCGGTCACGGCGCTGTGGGCGGTCGAGGGCGCGCTGCTGCTCGGCATCCTGACGATCGTCGCGCTGGCGTGGCGCAGAGTCGCGCCGGGAGGTGCCGAGAGCATCAAGCCGGCGGTGGCGGGCGCGCTGCTCGCGACCATGAACACGGCGTCTGAGTACGGCTTTGGCGCGGTGATCGCGGCGCTGCCGGGCTTCGTGGCGATCCGCAATGCGCTGCAGGGCATCCATGATCCGCTGGCCAGCGTCGCTGTCAGCGTTGCGACGCTGTCCGGCGTGACCGGCTCCGCCTCCGGTGGGCTCAGCATCGCGCTGGCCGCGCTGGCCGAGCGCTTCCTCGCCGCCGCCCACGCCTCCGGCATCCCACCCGAAGTGCTGCACCGCGTGGCGGCGATGGCGAGCGGCGGCATGGACACCCTGCCGCACAACGGCGCGGTCATCACCCTGCTCGCGGTCTGCGGCCTGACCCACCGCCAAGCCTACCGCGACATCTTCGCCATCACCTGCATCAAGACCGCTGCGGTGGGGGTGGTGATCGTCATCTACCAGTGCACCGGGTTGGTGTAACCCGGGATGTCAGCCACCAGGGGTCGGGAGGGGGTCAACGCAGTTCGGTTATGAGGCGTAATGCATAGGACTGCACACCCGCATTCCACCCCGTTGTCCTCTTTCAGGGATTCCGCATGCGCCAGCTCCGTCCGGTCCTGCTCTGCCTGTTCCTTGGACTGCTGATGACCATCGGCACGGCGCTGGTCGCGGCTGATTCGACCACGCTTACCATCACCGCGTGCGGCGCCACGGCGGATGATCGCAGCGATTGCACGCCGGCGGTGCAGATGGCGCTCGCCCGCTGCCGCAGCGAGGGCATCCACACCCTGGTCTTTCCCAAGGGCCGCTACGATTTCTTCCCGACGCGCGCGACCGAGCGCTACCTGGCGGTCTCGAACAACGACCCCGGCCTGAAGCGCATCGCCTTCCCGCTGGTCGGGATCAGCGACCTGGTGATCGACGGCCAGGGCGCCGACCTGGTTTTCCACGGCGTCATCGTGCCCTTCAGTCTCGAGGGCGCGCAGCGCATCACCCTGCGTCATCTCAGCATCGATTGGCAGCGGCCCTTTCACAGCGAAGGCCTGGTGGTGGCCGTCGACGCTGGCGGCGTCGAGTTGACCTTCAGCGACGAGTTCCCCTACAAAGTTGTGGGCGGACGGTTCGTGCCGCAGGGCGACAACCAACAGGGGGTCGAGATCGACAACGCACTCGAGTTCGACACCGCGCTGCGCGAGACCGCCTTCCAAGTCTCCGACAATTACGGCTTCGCCGACAAGGTCACCGCCAGCGCGGTCGCGCCGGGGCGCGTGCGCTTCGCCGGTACGTTCAGTACGCCGCAGCCGAAGCTGGGCAACCTCATGGCGCTGATGCAGAGCCACCGCCTAGCGCCGGCGATCGTCATCCAGGAGAGTCGCGACGTGCGCCTGCAGGATGTCGCCATCTACCACGCCGGCGGGATGGGCGTGATCGCGCAGCGTTCCAGCGACCTCGTGCTGGAACGGCTGGTGGTCGCACCGCGTCCCGGCGGCAAGCGCCTGATCTCGGCGACGGCGGACGCCACGCATTTCTCCGGGTGCGGCGGTGCCATCACCATGACCGGCTGCCGCTTCGAGAACCAGGTCGATGACGCGACCAACGTGCACGGCATCTACACGCGTGTCACCGCCCGCCCGGACGAGCGCAGCGTCGAGGTCAAGCTGATGCACCCGCAACAATTTGGCGTGCGCGTCGCCGACGTCGGCGACCTGATGCAGTTCATCCACGCCGATACCCTGGCCGGCTACCACCGCGCCGCCGTCACCGCGGTGCGAGTGATCAACCAGGAATACACCGTATTGACCTTCGCAGAGCCGCTGCCCGCGCAGCTGCGCCTGACCGATGGCGTGCTCGACCTGCGCTGGAGCGCTGACTTCACCGCGCGCGGCAACCGCTCGCGCGGCAACCGCGCCCGTGGCTTCCTGATCTCGACGCCGGGCAAGGTGCTGATCGAGGACAACGATTTCCACGTCCCCGGCTCGGCGATCATCATCGCCGGCGACGCCAATTACTGGTTCGAGTCGGGCCCGGTCGGCGACGTCACCATCCGCGGCAACCGCTTCACCGCCTGCGGCTACGGCACGTGGGGACGCGCGACCATCGCGGTCGAACCGGAGATCCGCGTCGAGCACCGGGGGCTTCCGCGCTACCACCAAGGCATCCACATAACCGGCAATGCCTTCGAAGTGGTCGACAACCGCGTGCTGTTCGCGCATTCGGTCGCGGGTCTGGAATTCACCGGCAACACTTTTACGCCGAGCGCAACCTATCCGGCCACGCATGCGGATGCCAAGCGCTTCACGGTGACGGATTGTGACGACGTCGTGCTGCAGGCGGAGCACTGAGTGCGCATAGCGGTGCGCGCACCCCGCCGTGATGTCCACTGAGGGCATGGTGGGCATGCGTGCCGGATGTCGGTGCGCGCAGCGAGGTCATGCAGGATGGCCATGGTGCCCATCCGGGACGAATGCCCTGCTGGCCTGAAAAGTCCCATATTTTCACAGATTGTTAATAATAACTAAAGCGAATAGGGCGCGTTGCGCAGAACCTGCCAGCGGGCCATACGGACGTACGCACCTCACTAATCCATGCCTGGAATGGGCTTCTCCAGCGTCTTGCCGCCGTTAGCGTCCCGCCCGACCATGGTCAGCCCCCCACGCCCGCTCACCCACAAAGACATCGCCCGGCTGGTGGGAGTGTCGCAGTCGACGGTTTCACGCGCGCTCGACCCGGCCAGTTCGCATCTCATCAGCGACAAAGTGGTGGAGGACATCCAGCGCGTTTCGAAAGAGATGGGTTTCCAGGGCAACATCCTCGCCCGCCGCCTGCGCAACCGCCGCGCTGAAACTATCACCCTGGTCGTCCCTTCCGAGGCCTTCAAGCCACCCGGCAACCTCGACTTCGAGGTCGGCAACCACCTGCTGACGTGGAAGGAGGTGCAGGGGGTGATGAGCGAGGCGCTGCGCCGCAGCTACGAAGTCAAGCTGGTGCCGCAATTCGATGATGAACCGGCCCTCGCTGAGCAGCTGCTCGCGCGCATCGGCTATCCGCATTCCGACGGTGTGATCTTCGGCGGTCTTGGCACGCTCACCGCCACCGCCGCGACGCTTAAGCAGCGCGGCGTACCCGCGGTGGTGATGGGCGCCTTCCCGATGGCCGCGCCGTGGCCGCTGGTCGCCTTCGACCAGGTGCCGGGCATCGCCGCCGGCCTGCGTCAGCTCATCGCCCAGGGTCGCCGGCGCATCGCCTACCTCGGTTTCGCGCCGGATTTCACCAGCGAGTTGGGATGGCTGCCGCGCTTCGCCGCGTGGCGCGACACTCTGCGCGAGGCCGGCCTGTACCAACCGGAGCTGGCCATCCACCTGCCCGACGAGCGCAGCCTGCGCGCCTACCTTGCCAGCCATGGCCAGGCGCTGCCCTTCGACGCGGCCTTCTGCAGCAACGACATCTTTGCCGCGCGTCTGGTGCGTGAACTGATCGCCATCGGGCGCAGCGTTCCCGGCGACATCGCGGTGCTCGGTTTCGACAACAATCCGCAGTTCCGCAGCGGCCCGCACGCGCTGTCGAGCGTCGACCTGCCGCTGGAGGAGCGCGGCCGGCGCGCGCTCAACCTGCTCGTCGACTGGATCGAGCACGGCACCGAGCCGCCGCTGCTCGACCTGATGCCGTCGACGTTCGTGCCGCGCGCCACGACCTGATTCATCCTGCAGGGAACGGATCGTCCGCTGGTGGCGGACAC
This sequence comes from Planctomycetota bacterium, assembly GCA_038213805.1. Lineage (GTDB taxonomy): Bacteria > Planctomycetota > UBA11346 > UBA11346 > UBA11346 > BOG-1363. The sequence goes on from JBBQSO010000043.1 coordinate 42,056, forward strand.
TCCGCGTCCGTGCGCGTTCCACCGCTGGTCCGCACACTGTCCCAGTGAACGGGTCGCGCTACGCGTGCGCGGCTGGTTCTTGCGTCCAGCCGTCGCTGCGGACGCTTGGCCTGCTGATTCCCGCTCCCGGCCGGACCGGCCAGGTAGACGTGGAAAGCTGGAGGCAGCCGTGACCATCCGCCCGCTCCGCATCCGTTCCCGGCAGCGCGCCGCTGCGCTCGGCCTGCTGCTCGCCAGTGCCGCCAGCGCTGCGGCCGCGGCAGCCGACGTCTACCAGGCGCCTGACGCCGAACCGACGCCGGCTGAAACGCTGATCCTCGAGTTGATGAACCGTTTCCGCGCCGATCCGTCCGCGGAGGCCGATTTCATCGTCGCGCATTACGGCAAGCCGAACGGTATCTTCGGCAGCGCCGACACCGCGATGTTCCTCAAAGAGGTCAAAGCGCTCAACCCGATGCCGCCGGTGGTCATGAACCTCGCGCTGCTCGATGCGGCGCGCAAACACTCCTTTTACATGATCCGCAACGGTCTCGGCCACGTCGAAGAGCCGGGCAAGCCCGGTTTCAGCGGCGCATCGCCATGGGATCGCATGAAGCTCGCCGGCTACCCGGGCGGGGGCGGCGGCGAGAACGCCTTCGCCGGCGCGCAAAGCCCGCTCGACAGCCACGTACGCTTCATCGTCGATGACGGTGCCGGCCCGGGTGGCATGCAGCCCGGGCGCGGACATCGCGCGAACATGATCGGCAGCTTCCGCGAGGTCGGCCCCGGTGCCGTACCGAACGGCCGTGGGCTGTCGGTGACCCACGATTTCAGCAGTCGCAGCACGGCGCGCCTGGCTGGCGGCGTGGTCTACGTCGATTTCGACGACGACAAATTCTACAGCATGGGCGAGGGCAAGGACGGCGTGCTCATCACCGCCAGTGACGGCAGCCACGCCACCACCTGGGGCAGCGGCGGCTATGCGCTCGAACTCAAATCCGCCGGGCCGATCTCGCTCAAGGCCGAATACCACGGCCAGCAATTCACCAAGACCTTTCCCGCCGCAGCGGACAGCATCGGCTTTTCGTGGGTGATCGCGCCGCAGGTTGAAACCGAACTGTGCGACAAGCTGCTTGCCGCGCTCGCCAAGGAGGCCGACGCCGCCAGTCCAGCGCACACCAAGGCTGCGATCGCCCTGGCAGTGGCCGCGCCCGGCCTACTTGTCGACGCAGCGCACCGTGACCAGGTCAAGGCCGCGCTTGGTGATACCGGCGACCAGCTCGCCGCCGCCCAGGCGGACGTGCGCAGCGGCTTCGCAGGTGACGCGGTGGCGATGCGCAAACTGCTCGCCGACCATGGCAAGACCTACCGCGGCACCGCTGCCGCCGCCTGGTTCAAGGAAGCCGAGGTTGTCTTCAATGCCAGCCAGTCGGTGCACGGCTTTCTCAAGCAGGCTGCCGCCGTGAAGCCCGCCCCCAGCGCCGAGCGCGATCTCATCAAGCAGCTTGAAGGTGCGCGCGAGGCGCTGCGTTTCGGCGAATTCAGCGGGCGTCTCGCGGGCCTGGTCGCGCTGGTGCGAAGCCGGCCTGCGGGCGCCTGACGGCGAGACCCTAGGCCCTAGTCCCTAGACCCAATGGCGTTCACTTATCACCCGCCCCTCTGGACGGACCTTCCGAAGGGCATCTTGGATTCCCTGGGGGCGTGTCTATTGGGCCGAGGTGAGTAGGCAAATTGTCGGAGAACGCGGATGCACTGTTCCGTCA
>JBBQSO010000044.1:0-42792 GCA_038213805.1 Planctomycetota bacterium
GCGGCGGCCGGGGCGACGGGATCACCGGCGGCGCCCGCAGCGGCGGGTGCGCCCGCAGTGGTTCCGGCGGGTGCTCCCGCAGGGGCTCCCGCCGCCGGTGCAGTTCCTGCTGCAGCCGCGCCATCGGCAGGCGCGCCCGCAGCGGGATCTGCGCCAGCGGTAGGATCTGCCGCGGCGGTCGCCCCAGCATCCGCCGGCGCGGTGCCGGCGGCGGGATCGGCACCAGCGGGGGTTCCGGCGGGCGGGCCGCCGAGCGCGGTGGCGAGATCGCCAGCCGCGCGCGTCAGGTTGGCGTCGCTCGCAGCGAGCGCAGTCTCGGCGCGCGTGCGGTTCTCCCCTGCCTGCGGCGTGGTCTGCGCAGTGCTGGCGGGGTTGGCCTTGGCGTTGTCCTGCGCCGCGGCCGAGTTGTCGAGCGCATGGCCCAGGTCACCCACCGCCTGGGCGAGCTGCGCAGCGGCGGCCGGCGAGTAGGCGCCGGAAGGCGGCGCGCCCGCCGCGGCGGCCTCGGCGTCGAGCGCCTTCTTTTCGGCCTCGACCGCGGCCTGTTGCGCTTTGGCAGCGTTCTGCGAGGCCTGTTGCGCGTTCTGCTGGGCACCGCCATCGTTGGGGTTGTGCGCTGCCGCGTCGCGCGCGTTCGTCGCCTGATCGGCAGCCTGTTGGGCCTGGGTCTGGGCCTGGTCGGCCGCGGCCTGGGCCTGATCGGCCGCCGCCTGCTTGGGATCACTGGCCGCGGCCGCCTGCTGCGGATCGCTCGCTCCGGCTGCAGGGGCCGCGCCGTGCTTGGCGTCACCTGCTGCCGGTGCGGCTGCGGGTGGCGTGCCCTGCTTGGCATCGCCCGGCGCCGGCGCGGCCGCCGCGCCCTGCTGCGCGTCACTGGCGGCTGGAGCGGGAGTGGGAGCAGGGCTTTCCGCCGCCACCTGGGCGGCCTCGCCCACCGCGGCCGCGAGTTCGGCACGCGCCGCATCGCGCTGGGCCGCGGTCTGCGCGAGGTGCTCGGCGGCGGCGCGCTGCTCGCCAATCACCGCGGCGAGCGCCTTGCCGGCGTCGGCGGCAGGCTGGTTGGCGTTGGCCGGATCGCCGGAAGACGCCGCCTGGAACTTCTCGGCGAGGGGCTGGGCGACCTGCTGCTGGAGCTCGTCCGCGAGGTGCTCGCCCGCCGCAGCGATGTCCGCGCTCGGACGCGCGGCGGGGTCGGCCGGGTCGGGATGCGCGGCCGCCTCGGCGGCCAGCGCGTGGACCTGGTCGGCGGCGGCCGACAGCTGCTTCGGCTCGTCGTGCAGTCCGGCGGCGAGCGGCTGGTCGGCGGTGTGCGCGGCCGCCTGCTCCGCCTGCGCCCCGGCCGCCGGCAGCGCCTCCGCGACCTTGTTCTCCGCGGCGGCGAAGTCCTTGCGCGCCGCCGCGTCGGCGGCGTCAAGGGCGGTGACGCGCGCGGCGAGTTCGGTGAGACGCTGGGCGAGCGCGGCGCGCTCGGCCGCAGCGACCTTGGGCGCCGGCTGCTGCGCCGCGAGCGGAGCCAGCTCCGCGGCAAGCGCGTCGCGGCGCTTGGCATCGTTGACCTGCGCGGCCTCGCGCGCAAGCGCGTCGAGGCGGTCGGCGGCGGTGGCAGGCGGCGCGGCGGCTTTGTCGGCGGCGATCTCGGCCTTGCGCGCGTCCTCGCCCTTGCGACCGAGCAGCGCGGCGGCGCGCTCGGCGAGCGCGCGCACCACCGGCGCGGTGGGCGGCGCCGCAGCGGCCGCCACCGCATCGGTATCGCGGCCCAGCACGGCGAAGGCGGGACCGAGCTCCGCATCACCGGTCTGCCGACGGCGCTCACCCTCGACCATCAGCGCGACGGCGGACTCGCCGAGCACCTTCACCGGTTCCACGGTCGCGTCGGGCTTCTTCTGGAGCTGCTCGGCGGTGACGGCGAGCTGGTCGGCGGCGAGGCGGTCGAGTCCATCGTACCAGGCCTGCGCCTCCTGGGCGCGGCGGTCGATGCGCCAGCCCACGTCGCCCGGCTTGTAGTCGAGCAGCTCGTTGCCGATCGCTGCTTGCAGCTGGGCGCTTTCGGTGAACTCGCCCGCGGCACGCTCGACGGCGACCAGGGCGGCGGCGCGCTCGCGCAGGTCGCGGTGCAGCCCCTGCTTGGCCAGGGCACCGCCAGCCTGCTGCGCGGCCTGCAGTTCGCGGAAGTGCGCCTGCATGGGCACGGCGAGGTCGGCGGAGGCCTGGTGGTTGGAAGCCTCCTCCCAGCGCTCAGCCTCGTGCAACAGGTTCATCAGCTGGTCGTGGACGTTCTGAATGCGGTCGGCAGCGGGATGCGGCGAGCTCGGCACGTCCAGGTATTGGCCGCGCAACTCCTCGACCTTGGTCGCAAGCGCAGCCAGGGCGTGCGCGCCCCATAGCGCCGCGGCGCGGCCAGCGAGGCCGGCGCCGTCGCGACGCGCACGCTCGGTGCAGGCGGCGCGTGCATGCTGCGCCTCACGGCCGACCTGATCGAACCAACCGCTCGCCGAGGAGCTCTCCACCGCCAGGCGCAGGGCGCGCTCCTGGCTGGCGAGGCGCTCGGGGATGGCGCGCAGCCCGGCGATGCGATCGCGCACGCGCGCCAGGTCCTGGCGCAGCGGCGCGAGCAGGCCGGGGCGGACGCGGTCGTGCAGCTCGCGCTCGACCTGGGTGGCGACCGCGGCGCGCGCCTGCACGGCGTCGGCGACCATGCCCTGGCCCTGCTCGCCGGCCTTCAACAGCGCGTCAAGCTTCCACTCGGCGAGCGTGGGCAGCGTGGCACGCAGCTGGGCTGCCTCGTGCTCGCGCGAGCGCGAGAAGGCGAGCACGCTTTCGTTGCCGGCGACCTCGCCGATGCGGGCGAGCTGTCCGGGGATCTCGAGCACCGCCGCGAGGCCCGCGCGCAGACGCGTGCGCCCGGCCTCGAGTTGGCCCTTGGGCAGGCTCGCCATCGCCGTCACCAACACGCTTGAGCGCAGGCCCTCGACGCTGCGCAGGCGCTCGCTCGTAAACGGCACCAGCTGGTTGTCGTGCTCGCCGAGGCGCGCGTTCAGGCCGGAGCCGCCGCCGCCCTGATAGTACTCGATCTCGATGGCGTGCCAGCCGGCCTCAAGGCGCAGGCGCACGCGGTAGTCGTTCATGCCGTGCTCGGACCACGCGTTGTCGGGGAGCAGGTTGCGGTGATTGCCGTCCAGGCGCAGACGCACGCCATCATCGCCGGTGAGCACGATGCTCCACTCGCCGCTGCCCGGGATGAAGATCTCGCCGCTGTAGCGCACACAGTAGTTGTCGTGCCCGACCACCGGCCAGCTGCGTTCACTCCAGATCGGCAGACCATTCTCGGTGTGCACTGGTTCGCCCTGGAAGTCGCGCCCGCGCCACACCCGCGCCAGCAGACCTGACTTGGCGTGGCGCTGTTCCCCGCTCCAGCCGCGCTCGCCAGCGACGATCGCCAGGGCGCGCTGCCAGCGCGCCGCGCCGGCCTCGGCCCCGGCGGCGACGCCGGCGGCCTCGAGACGGGCGATGAACAGGGAGAGGTCGTGGCGCAGCGCGCCGAGGTCGTTGCCCGCAGCCTCGCACAGGTCGTGCGCGCGCTGCGCGCCGGCCGGGGCGCGGCTGACCGCGGCAACCGCCGCTACGGCCTGGTCGCCGAGGCCCGCACCGAAGGCGCGCGTCTCGTCCCCGAGGGCGAGCAGCGCGGCCGCCGCTGGACCGCCGGCCAAGGCCTCGGCGCGCAGCAGCGCGGCGGCCTCGCCGACCGCGCCGGCGAAGGCATGGCTGCGGTCCGCGAGCAGGCGCAGGTCGCCGCGCAGCGCGGCCGCATCGTCGCTGCCGGCGTGGGCGATGGCACCCCAGCCGCGCAGCAGCTGGCGCAGCGCGTCGGCCTGGGCGTCAAGTTGGCGCAGTGCCTGACGCAAGTGCGTCGCCTGGGCCGCCTCGGCGGCCTGAGCGCCGGCGGTGGCGGTCAGTGTGAGCGGCGTGCTGGCGGTGCTCTGGCCGCCGCTGTCGGTCGCGCGCAGCACCAGGCTCACGGTCTCGCCGACCTGCACCGCGACCTCGCCCAGGGCCAGCGGCACCGCCAGCCTGGCCTCGCGCACCGCTGCGCCGGGGGTGGCGGGCGGGGGCAGGGTCAGCGGCCGGCGCGCGCGCTCGGCGCCATCGACCGTGACCACCAATTCGAGGGACTTGAGGCCGAGGTCATCGCCCGCCTGCGCATCAAGCAACACGGTCTCGTCGACACCGACCAGGCCGGCGGCGGTGCCGGCGCCGCCCAGACGCGCGCTCGGCGCGTGGTCGGGCAGCACGCTCAGCAGCCAGCGCTGGCTGGGCTCGGCGGCGATGCCGCTGACGCCGATCAGACGCAGGCCGTAGGAGAGGTTGGCGGTGGGCGCGAGTTCGGCGCGCAGCTGGCCATCCTGCAGGGTGGCCGCGCTTTCACCGCCGTCCCACACCAGCGCCGCTGCGGCGGCCTTCTCACCAGCCAGCTCGGCGCTGAGCGCGACCTTCGAACCGGCGATGATCTCGGCGTCGCCGCTGCCCTCGACGATGCGCGCCGGCAGGCCGGTGTAGGGCGGTGGCGTGATGCGCAGCGCGACCTTCGCCAGGCGCGGCGGCTCGACCACGTCGACGCGGTAGGCGCGCGATTCGCCGTCGCCGGCCAGCACGCGGTAGGTCAGCGCGCGGGTCACCGCGGGCAGGCTCAGGCGGTAGTCGCCGGGGCGCGCGCCGCGCTCCAGCACGGGGTGCTCGACCACGCCGTCGGCCCACACCAACTCGAGGCCGGCCGCGCCAGGATCAGGAGTGGCGACCACCTGGATGTCGAGCGCGGCGGCGGCGGCGAGGCGCACGTCGCCGGGCTGGACCTCGAGATGGACCAGCGACGGACGCAGCACCGCAGGCCACGCCGCGCGCGCGAGGTAGGCGGGCACGCCCGGCACCACGCATGCACCGGCGAGCAACGCGCCCAGGCCGAGAGCGCGCAGCCAGGCGCGGCGCGCGGCGCGCGTGCTGATCAGCGCGCGCACATCGAGCGCAGCGGCCTCCTGCGCGGCGAGCACGATGGTGCGCTCGATCATCCACGGGCTGACCCCGCCGGCGGGCCGGGCGGCGAGTTCGACCGCGGAACTCAGACGCTCCTGCAGGCGGCCACCCGCGGCGCGCTCGAGGGCGTGCGCGCTCTCGACCAGGCGCGGGCGCGCGAAGAGCGGGTACAGACAGCGCACCACCAGCACCCCGCCCGCGGCGCCATAGGCGACCAGGCTGAGCGTGGTGTGCAGGCCACGGCCGGGATGAAGCAGCGCGTCGCAGAGCGCGACCGCGACCAGCCCACCGCCGCCCGCCAACGCCGCCTCGCCGAGGCCGCGCAGGGCGAGCACGCGGCGGCGCTGCTGGGCGAAGGTTGCGAGGGTCTGGGTCAGGACGGGCGGGAGGCCGTTGCTCATGGCTGGTTCACGATTTCCAGGACGTGGGCGGGCTGGAGGGCTAACGGCCCTTTACCGGTGCTGTGACCCTGAAGACAGGGGACTTTACCGCCAAGACGCCAAGGCGCCAAAGATGGAGCAGAAGGCAGTTGGATGCGAAATCAGCTGCCGGACCTCACAAAGCTCCAAGGACAGACCTGAGCTCCGTGTTTAGGTTCGCCAGGCCGGTTCAGACTCCTCTTCCCTTTGCGACTTGGCGTCTTGGCGGTTAGAATCGCCAGTTGCGGTACCAGTCACGGCAACCCGACGCGCTTGCGCCACACCCATTCGGTCGCGAGCAATCCCAGCACGATCAGCAGCGCCGCATAATTGTCCCACAGCGTGTGGGTGGCGCGGTGCACGGTCGCGTGCGGTTCAAGGTGGGCGGCGAGGTCGCGCACCAGGTCCTCTGCCTGGTCGAGGGTGTCGGCGCGGAAGCCGCCGGTGACCGCCAGGCGGCTGAGGTTGGCGAGGTCGGCGCCGAGTTCGAGGCCTTCCTGGGTCTGGTGCGCGCGCACCACCAGGTCGCGGTTCTCGACCAGCCCGGCGAGGTCGGGGTCGCCGCTGGTCACCGCGATGCGCCAGTGGCCCTCGGCCAGCTCGGCGATCGGCAGGTGCCACAGGCCGTCGGCATCCTTGACCGGGGAAAGCTCCAGCTCGCGCGCGCTGGCCGGGTCCGGCCGGCCCTGATCGTCAAGGCGCTGCAGGGTGGCGCGCGGACTGCCTTGCGCGGGCGTGCCGTCGCGGTGGCGGGCGCGCACGCGCAGTTCGGCGCCTTCGTGCGGAGCGATCAGGGTGCGGTCGAGCGCGGCCTGCAGACGCGGGTCCTTGCCGCGCAGGCGGATGCCCAGGCCCCAGCGGATCGCCTGCAACCAGAAGGTCTGATGGACGCGGTCACCGAGGCGGTCGCGCCAGCGCCAGGTCTCGGGCGAGCCCACCCACAGCGTGCGGCCGGCGCCATAGCGGCTGGTCGCGACCACCGGGATGTGCTGGTCGCCGCGTGTCTCGAGCAGGACCTCGGCCCCCTCCTTGGCGGCGACATTACGCGCCAGCCACTGCAGCGGCGGCAGCGCCGGCCACAGCTGCTGATTGAGCGCGACATCGTCCAGCACGCCGACGATCGGACTCTCGCGGCCGTCGCGGCCGAGCGTCACCGCGGTCGGCGCGCCGTCGGCCAGGCTCTGCGCGATGATGCGCACCGGCAGCAGGTTGGCGAGGCCGCCCAGGCCATAGCCCGCGGGCATGCCGCGCGGCCCGGCGATCGCCACCACGAAGCCACCGCGCCGCGCTACGAAGCGTTCCAGGCGCTGCTGGTCGTCGACGGTCAGCTCCCCGGGCGCGAGGTCGCCGATCACCACCAGGTCGAAAGCGTCGAGCGCCTCCTGGGTGCGCGGCAGCAGCTCGCCGGGGGCGCGTGCATTACGCACCGTGCGATAGCGGCGCTCGACCTCGACGCGCTTGTCGCGCTCGAACATGTCGACCAGAAAGCGACTTTCCCAGCGCGGACTGGCATCGACGACCAGGACCTTGAGCGGGTCGTCATTGACCGCGACGCTGCAGTCGGCCTGGTTGTTGACCAGACTGGCCTCGGCCTCGTCGTCGGGCACCGTCGGCTGGCCGTTGGCGTCGCGGCTGAACGGCGCCAGGCGCGCGGCTGGCAGTGGGCGTTCGAGCTGGCCATCCGGTCGGGTCCAGCCGAGCGCAACGTGGCCGCCGCCGGCGGACTGCTTGTGCAATACCTCGAAGTAGTAGGCGTGGCCCTTCTCGAACGGGAGTTCGCGCGAGCGCTGGGCGCGGTACTTGTCCCACACGCCGCGATCGACGTAATCGGTGAGCTCGGCGACCTTGGTCAGGTCGCGCGGCTCGGCGCCGGGCGCCAGCCACAGCTCGGCCTTGTCGTCGCCGCTCAGCCACAGGGTGTAGGTCCCACTGTCGGGGGCGATCAGGTAGCCACGCAGGCGCGCGCCGTAGTCGGTCTGGTTGTCGATGACCTCGCCACCGGGCACCACCTCGACGCGGTCGGGCTTGCCGGTGTAGGCGGCGCTGGCGGTGAAGTCGTGGACCTCGTAGCCCTTGACCCCGGCCCACACCTCGCGCAGCAGGCCGCCACCGCCGGCGATGCGTCCGGTCGGCGCGCCGATGCGCTCGAGGCGCGCCTGGTAGGCGTGCACGCCGGCCTCGGCGTTGGCCTGCTCGAAGCGTTCGGTCTGCCATTGGCCGGTGCCGCGCACGGTGCGGCGGTCGACCACTGCGCCGTCGCGGCTGAGCACCAGCGCCCAGTCACGGTCCGGATAGCCGGTGATGCGGAAGCGCACGTCCAGACGCACGGTTTCGCCGCGGAAGACCTCGGCCGGGGCCTGCAGGTCGGCGACCACCGCATCGCGCGGCGTGCCGACGTCGCCGACCGCCACGCCCGCCAGGCGCGCGCCGCGCGCGGCCAGGGCGCGCACCGCTGGCAGCGGATCGCCGCCCGCGGTCTGCCGCCCGTCGCTGAGCAGGACCACGCCGCCGACGTGCTGCTGGTCGGCCCACTTGCGCGCCAGGGTCGAGAACGGTCCTGCGAAATCGGTGGTGCCCGCCGGGGGCGTGACCGTCGCGGCGAGGTCGGGCATGCGCGTCAGGCCACCCTCGTCGATGGCGAAGACGTCGACCTCGCTGGCGCTGGCGAGCAGCGGCAGCAGGCGGCTGCGCGTCAACAGGCGGGCACGCTCGAAGCGCGAGAGCTTGCCGAGGCGCTCCAGGCCGGCGCGCGCTGCCGGGCCGACCGCGGCGTCGGCGAGCAACGCCTGGTCCGCGGCAGCCTGGTCCGCATCAAGGCGCGGCAGCAGCGTGCGCGCCTGCGTACCGAGCGCGGCGAGAGCTGCGGCCACGTTGGCGACATGCTCGCCGCCCTCGCGGCGCAACAGCGCCTGGTAGCGCGCGAGCAGGTCGCGCTCGGCGACAAAGAAGGTGGCGACTTCGGGCGCCTTGACCGTGCCCGCGGCCAGGGCGCGCGCGGCATCCTGGGCGGCGGCGGCGTGCAGCGCGGCGAGCGGCAGCAGCGCGTCGGGATCGGCGGCCACCGCGCCGTGCGCGCTCGCCTCCTGGGCGGTGGCGAGGCCGGCGCCCAGGCGCGCGAGATCGGCGGCGAAGGCGAGCAGTTCGTGACGCGCGCGGCGTGGACCGTCGCCGCGCACACCACCATCGACGAAGCCGAGGGCGACCGCGTCGTCGAGGCGGCGCGACAGCGGCATCTGCGCGTCGTTCACCGCCATCGAGGCGGAGCGGTCGATGAGCACCGCCACCGCCGGCAGGTCGCGCTGGGTGGTGGTGCGCGTCAGGGTCGGCTCAAGCAGCAGCAGGATGACCACCACCACGACCGCGCCGCGCAGCCAGGACAGGCCGCGGCGCGCGCGCTCGGCGAGCAGGCCCAGTTCGGCGCGCGCCAAGCGCAGGATCGCCCAGGCGGCGCACGCGGCGCCGGGCAGCACCAGCCACCACGGCAGCCCGACCAGGGCCGCGGCCCAGCCGGTGGATGCGGCTTCGTTCATGGCGCCTGCTCCGGTCCACGCGTGGTCGCCGCGCTGCGCTCGGCGCCGACCTGGCGGCGGGTCAGCCAGGTCTCGAGGAAGAGCAGCGCGGCGCAGGCCGCGATCAGCCAGCGCGCCAACTCGATGGAGCCGGACTGCGCCGCGACGAACAGCTGGCCGACGCGCTCCGGGGTCGCCGCGCGGTGCACGGTCAGCCCGGACAGGCAGTCCTTGACGGTGGTCTCGCCAAGCGGCTCAAGGCGCGATTCGCTGGCCGCGGCCGCGACCGCGTAGCGCACCACCGTCGGCGGCGAGCCCAGGCGCAGCTCGTAGGCACCGGGCAGCAGCAACGGCACGCTGACCACCGCGCGGCGGCCGTCCCACACCCCGGTGCTGACCTCGACCGGTTTGCCGTCGGGACCGGCCGCGGCCGCGGCGATGTCGCCGCCGCCGTCGGCCGGGACCCACGCCAGACGCTCGCCGGGCGCGAGGTTGCGCGGCGGCAGCACCACGCCGCCGAGGCTGGCAACGACCCCGCGCAGCAGCGGCACGAAGGCAGGACGCAGCGGCAGGTCGCTCCACGCGGTGTCCAGGCTGCTGGTGCAGAGCACGACGCGGCCCAGGCCGCGCACGCGCTCGACCAGCAGCGGATCGCCGTTGTCGAGGGTCAGCAAACGCACGAGATCGGCGCGGCGCGAGAAGTCGGCGTCGAGGCGCGCGTAGGTGGCGATCTTCAACGACTTCCAGGCTTCCGCACTCTTCGCCGAGAAGGCGGCGAGCGCGGGGTGCCCGAGGTTGGCGGTGCCGGGCGCGAGCGGCGCCGGCGGCTTGGCGATGCTCAGCAGGTTGCAGGGCAGGAAGCCGTCGCCGCCGCGCGACCAGAAGCGGTTGGCCAGCGCCAGGTCGGTGTTGGCGCCCAGGCCGACCACCACGCCGCCGCCAGCGGCGACGAAGTGCTCGATCGCCGCCACGCCGGCGGCGTCGAGAGTCGGCAGGTCGCCGAGCACGACCACGCGCTGCCCGGCCAGTGCCGCCTCGTCGAGCGCGGCCACGCCGATGCGCGTGAGGCGGAAGAGCTCCTTGCCCTCGCCGACGGGATCGAGCGCGGCCGCGACCAGCCCGAGGCTGCCGCCGAGGCCGCTGCCCGATACGCCCTCGACCAGCAGCACCGGCACGTGGTCCTCGACCTGCACCGCCAGGCTGCGGCGGTCGTCGGCGGGCAGCGCGTCGCGTGCGCCCTCGACCACCGCCGTCAGCACGTAGCTGCCGGCCTCGGGGAAGGCGTAGGTGAAGGCGTACTCGACCTGACCGCCGGCCTGGATCTCGAGCGAGCGCTCGCCGACCACGCGACCATCGACGAGCAGGCGGACGAGCGCGCCGGCCGGCGCGCGCCGGCCATAGTGGGCGAGCGCGACGTGCACCGTCACCGGACGTCCGGCAGCGAGCAGCGAGCGGTCGAGGGTCAGCCCGGCGACCGCGATGTTGCCGTCAAGCTCGCTGGCCGTCGGCGCCAGCAGCACGAGATTGGGGCGCGCACGGCTGCCCGCGCGCGCATCGAGGCCACCGCGCAGGCGTCGGCCGAGCTCTTCCCAGCGCGCGCGGTCATCGGCGTGCCAGCCGTCGCCGAAGCCGTCGCCGACCATCACCAGTTCGCCGCCGGCGTTGAGGTGGCGGGCGAGCTGGGCGAGGCCGGCCTCGAACAGCGCGGGCGCGTCGCTGGCGGCCGCGGTCGGCACCAGCGCCTGGATCTGCTCGCGCGCCGCCGCCAGATCGTAGAGCGGATCCGCCACCGGCTGGCCGAGGCGCGACAGCGCCAAGATGCTGACCTCGTCGCCGGGATGCAGCGTGTCGAGATAGGCGAGGGCGAGCTTCTTGACCGTGTCCAGCGCCTGCGCGCCGCGCCCGGCCGCGCTCGACAGGCCGTCGTCGAGCAGCAGCACCGCCGCGGTGGTGCTGCTGCGCTCGACCGCGGCACCCTGGCCGCTGCCGCCGTCGAAGCGCACGTTCGGGCGCATCAGCGCCAGCGCCAGACAGGTCAGCGCCAGGATGCGCACCGCCAGCAGCAGCAGATTTTCGACTTTGATGCTGCGCCGCCGGCGGCGCAGCAGCTCTTGCAGGAAGCGCATCGCGCCCCACTCCACCGGCTGCACGCGCCGGCGGTGGGCGATGTGCACCAGCACCGGGGCGGCGGCGGCGGCGATGCCGCCAGCGAGGGCCAGATTGAGCAGTTCGATCACAGGTGGAGTTCCGCGCGGGGGGACGGCGGGCGGGCGGCGGGCAGGGCGCGCGCGACGTCACGCTGCGCGACGCAGGTGATGGTCACGCGCACGATGCGCGCGAAACCCGGCAGGCACGCCGACTGGGCGCCTACGCCCGTACGCGGCGCGTAGGTGGTGCGGATGAGGCGCACGCCCTGCATCAGCGCCTCCCCCCCGCCGCCTGCGCGGTGGTCAGCACGCGCATGATGCCGAAGGCGAGGTCCTCGTCGGTGCGCAGGGTCTCGAGCTGCACGCCGATGGCGTGGCAGCCCTCGGCGAGGGCGCGGCGGTGGTCGCTCAGCGCCTGCTGGTACCAGGCGCGCGCGCGGTCGCCGTCGAGCTTGATGCGCGGCTCCTGTTCGAGGCCGATGAACTCGATCATGCCGTTGAAGGCGAACTGCTCCTCCTGCGGGTCGCAGATCATGAACAGGCGCACGTCCTGCTTGCGGTGGTGCAGGAAGCGCAGCGCCATGAGCAGACGCTCGGGATCGTCGAAGCCGTCGGTGATCAGCACCACCAGGCCCCGCCGGCTGAGGCGCGCGGCGAGTTGTTCGACCACTGCGCCAAGACTGGTCTCGCCGCCCGCGGGCTGGTCTTCGAGGCGCTCGAGGAGGGTCAGCAGGTGGCCCATGGTCGCGGCCGGCGGCAGGTGCAGGCGCACCGCGTGGTCGACGATGCCCAGGCCCACGGCGTCGCTCTGGCGCAGCATCAGGAAGCCGAGCGCGGCGGCGAGCTGGCGCGCGTAATCGAGCTTGCTGATGCGCCCGCCGGAGCGGTAGCCCATCGAGCCGCTGGCGTCGACCACCAGGGTGCAGCGCAGGCGCGTCTCCTCTTCATAGAGACGGATGTCGTAACGGTCGGTGCGCGCGTAGACGATCCAGTCAAGGCGGCGCAGATCGTCGCCGGGCTGATACGGGCGGTGCCCCGCGAATTCCAGCGACAGACCCTTGTGCACCGAGCGGTGCCGACCGACCAGGACGCTCTCGACGGCGTGGCGGGCGGCGATGCCGACCTTGCCGAGGCGCTGCAGAACCTGTTCCTGGACGGTTTGGGAAAGGGTCATGGGAGGGCCGGGTGCGAGGGGACGGCTGGGAAACAGGAGGAGCGAGGGAGCGAGAAGAAGTGAAGCGGGACGAAGTGTGGAGCGCAGCCACCGGGTTCCCGCGTCAGGCGGACGCCGGGAAGGCGGCTACTTCTTCGGCGTCGCCTGCGCGAAGTGCTCGATCATGCGGCCGATGATGACGTCGCTGGTCAGGCCGTTGGCCTGCGCGGCGAAGCTGCACACGATGCGGTGGCGCAGCACCGGCTTGGCCAGCGCGATGATGTCCTCGGTGGTGACGTGGAAACGGCCGTGCAGCAGCGCGCGCGCCTTGCCGCCGATGATCAACTGCTGGCCAGCGCGCGGGCCCGCGCCCCACTGCAGCCACTTGGTCGCGTCGGGGACCTCGACGCCCTGGCCGGGGCGGGTGCCGTGCACCAGATTGACGACGTAGTCGTAGACGTGGTCGGCGACCGGCACCTGGCGGACGACGTCCTGCAGCTGCACGATCTCGCGCGCGGTGAACATGCGGTTGAGGCGCGGCTTGCTGCTGCCGGTGGTGCGGCGCAGGATCTGCTCCTCCTCCTCTCTGCTGGGATAGCCGACCTTAACCATGAACATGAAACGGTCGAGCTGGGCCTCGGGCAGGGTGTAGGTGCCCTCCTGTTCGATCGGATTCTGGGTGGCGAGCACGAAGAACGGGTCGGGCAGTTCGTAGGTGTGGCCGCGACAGGTGACGCGGCGCTCCTGCATCGCTTCGAGCAGGGAGGCCTGGGTCTTGGGCGGCGTGCGGTTGATCTCGTCGGCGAGCAGCAGGTTCGCGAAGATCGGGCCCTGCAGGAATTCGAACTGGCGGCGCCCGCTCTGCGGATCCTCCTGGATGATGTCGGTGCCGGTGATGTCGGAGGGCATCAGGTCGGGGGTGAACTGGATGCGCGAGAACGACAGGTCGAGGACCTGGCCGAGGGTCTGCACCATCACCGTCTTGGCCAGGCCGGGCACGCCTTCGAGCAGGCAATGGCCGCGGCAGAGGACAGCCAGGATGAGCTGCTCGAGCACCTCGTGCTGTCCGACGATGACCTTGTGCATCTCGTCGAGGAGCGCGGTGCGCGCCGCGGCCAGGCGCGCGACCAGCTCCGCTTCGACGGGTTTCGCCGGCACGGTGGCGGTCGCTGGGACGGCCTTTGCGGTGGCGGCGGCGGTGGCTTCATTGGGCATGGTGGCGACCCCTGTTGGCAACGATAACGGCACTTGGAAGGGCCTGTGACAGCATCGGATGGCAAGCCTGCCACCGTCAGCCGGCCGGGCGCAAGATCCTTGGCATCAGCCGCTCGTGCCCGATCATTGCCGCCCATGGCCGATGACCTGGACGAGTGGATGACCGCCGCCCGCGAGCACGGCGACCAGCAGGCCTTCGCCATGGTCGTGGAGGGTTGCCACCACCTCATCCGCGCCACCATGCTGCGCGAGACCGCCGAACCCGAGCTGGCGGACGAGCTCGCCCAGGAGGCGCTCGCCCGCGCCTGGGCCAAGCGCGACCAGTACCGGCCCGGCACCAGCCCGCGTGCCTGGCTGCTGACCATCGCGCGCAGCCAGCTGATGGAGCACCACCGCCGCCAGGACCGCGACCGCCGCCACCTGCGTGAACTGGTCCGCCAGGAACTGCTCCGCCAGGCGCCCAACGAGAGCGACGGCGTCGACCGCCTGCGCCTGAGCGCGCTCAAGGAATGCCTCTCCGGGATGGGCGACGAGCACCGCCAGCTCATCGATCTGATCCACGGCCAGGGCCTGACCTCCGACGCCGCGGCCGAGCAGCTCGGCATCAAGGCCCCAGCCTGTCGCCAGCGCCTGTCGCGCCTGCAGCGCGTGCTGCGCGAGTGCGCCCAAAAGCGCATGGACGAGGAGGAGGCGTGAGCACCGACGATCGGCCGGCCTTCCAGGACAGCGGTCCGCAGGGCCGCCCTGCCGGCTCGTCCGCCCCCGCCAGCGGCCCCCAGCCCATCGCCGCGGCCGGCACCATCGCAGCAACCCCCTCCGCCGGCACCCCGACCTTGCCCGCGCAGGAGGCGCGCATCGCCGAACTCGCCACCGGTTTCGCCCTGGGCGAGCTCGACGAGGCCGAGCTGCACGAACTCTACGGCGCGCTGCGCGACGCGCGCACCGGCGCCGCCACTGCGCGCATCGCCTGGCAGTCGCTCGACGTCGTCGGTGATTTGCGCAGCGGCCTCAACGAACGTTTCCAGGACGCGCTGCGCCACCGCCTGGCGAGCGCCCCCGACGACGGCTTCGCCACGCGCATGTGGCGTCGCCTCGGCTTCGCCGCGCGCGGACTCGATCCGGTCGCCGCGCCCGCGCCCAGCCCGGTGGCGCGCACCGTCGCGCTGGTGACCGTGGTGCTGTGCGCAATGGCGCTGGCGATCGGGGCGACGCTGCTGTTCCTCGGCCGGCACGCCAGCGCACCAGCAACCGTCACCGCCGTGCTGGGCGAGACGCGCAGCGGCGAACGCGTGCTGATTCCCGGCGCCGGCCTCGACCAGCGCCGCCTCGCGGTGACGCCGAACGGCCAACTCAGCCTCGCGTGGCCGGACGGTGCCAGCGCCGTGCTGGTCGGTCCGTGGCTGCCGGAAGGCTCTGGCCGCGCCGACGCCCTCGCCCACCACGATGGCCTCGAACTGGCCGAAGGCCGTGCCTGGATCAGCGCTGGCCCCGGCTTCACCGTGCTGCTGCCCGACCGCACCTGCATCGTCACCGAGCCCGACACCGAACTGGCCATCGAAGTCGTCGACCACCATAGCTGGGTAGGCATCGCGCGCGGCGCCTGCGATGGCGGCGCTGGCACCATGGTCGGCGCGCGCCAGGGACTGGGTCCGGCAGGGATCTACGCCTGGGTGTGGAAGTGGGACGCCGTCTCAGGCACGCTCGCGGGCCCCGGCCAGGTGCCCGGCACCTGGCGGATGAACGCCGACCTGGGCTGGTCAGCCGCCACCGACAGCGCTGATTTCGCACTTGAATCGACCGGCAAGCACACCGTGACGCTCGCGTGCATCCCAGGTCAATTGGTGGTGAACGTCGACGGCAGCGAGGCCGGCCGTCTCGCCACTACCGGCTCGCCGCTGCTCGCCACGCGTCTCGACCTTGAGCAGCGCGAGGGGCGTAAGCTGACCATCACGCTGGCTGGACGGACGCTGGCGGTCGACGTGCCGGAGGCGCTGGTGCGCTTTCAGCTCACCGCGAACGGCGGGGCGATGGCGAAGGTGATGGCGTTCAATCCGCTGCCGACGCCGCGGCCGGCGGAGAAGTAGGCGCCATTTCAGCGTGAAGAGGTTCCTGCCCTGGATCGGTGTCGCTGTCGCGATCCCAACGGTTCTTTTGGCCGCGTTCCTGCTCAGGCCACGGCAAACGCTGGCGAAGTACATGAACATCCATCCCGGAAAGAGATACGGCCATGTCATGCAAATCTACGAATCCTCATGGCAGTTCAAAGCGGTCGGCTGGCTCCTGTCCCTGATGGGATTGGACCCGCTTCCGAGCATCCAGGACATAGATCTGGGCATGGTCGAGGCACGTGAGGTCCCCTTCCTCGATGACAAATCAGTGATTGCGGCGCTCGCTGGCGTCGACCACTACGATGTCTCCATCTGGGTCGGTCAGCGGAGCGCAGAACAGAACCACCTCGACCAGGTGGCGACCGGACTTCTCGCACCTCACGATTTCATGGCCTTCGTCAGTGTTTCCGTCAAAGATGCAGGGAAAACCAAGAAAGTTATGCGGCTCGCTTTCGATCGGAACCGGGTGTTGGTCGGAAAGCTGGTCGAGGACCGGGAGACGGGCGAGGTCGTCATCGACGCGTACTCGCCGGGCGAGACGCCGCACAGGGAGTTTACGAAAAAAAGCGTGCCCTCCCACTAGCGAACAGGGTCATGCTCCGTGATCGGACTTGCCGCCTTCTATAGCGCCAAGCTGGATCTCGGCGGCGAGCTGGTCAGCGGCGCCCTTGCGGCGCGCACTCCAGCGCCGCCAGATGATCGCCACCACGGCGACCGTCCACGTCGGCGCGAGATCGGCCACGGGCAGCAGTTCGATGACTACCGTCGGCAGCAGCAGCGGACTGAAGCCGAGCAGACCGGTCAGCACTGCGAAGGCCACGGCATCGAGACCTGCATCGGCCGGGGACAGTCCCCCTTCCGCGAAGAGCGGCAGCACCAGCCATTGGACGGCGTCGGCGGCGACGGCGATGAGCAGCGCGAGCGCTTCACGGACGGTGAGCATGGGAGGCGATCAGTATCCCAGCCTGACCGCGCTCTGCAACTGCATGATCGGATTGAAGATTCCGAGGATGGCGGCACCGACGATGCCGGCGACCACCTGCCAGCTGATGAACGCTGCCACGACCGTGAGTGTCCAGCTCTCGGACCGCACCAGGATCGCCACCATGGTCTAGCGCCTCACGGCTCAGCGCTCAGCAGCTCCGCTGCGATCTCGCCGCGCAGGATCCCCGGGCCGGACATCTCGAGCAACGGCGCCGCCCCCATCCACACCCCCTGCCCCTTGCGGCGCTCGCCGACGTCGCCGCGGAAGTCGCCGTAGAATACTTCGAGGTGGTGTAGGCCGGCCGTGAGCGCCACCGACCACGTGCCGAGCGCGTGACGCGTGGTCGCCGGGTACCAGGTCTGCCCGTCGACCACCACGCGCAGCTCGTAACCGGCGAGGATATTCTGCCGACAGTACTCGGGCGGCGCGCTGAACACGTACAGGCCATCCGCAGGCGCCTTGAGGAAGCCACGGTAGCGCACGGCGGACACCGTGCCGGGCGCCAGGCTTTCGGGCGCGAAGAGGCGCGCGGCGCGGCCGCTCGCCGCGGGCTGCCCGAGCGTGGGCACCAGCAGCAGGTCCTGCCAGCGGCCGAGGAAGCGTTCATAACGCAGGCCCGGCACGGTCTTGGCATCCTTGGCCGGCAGCGGCACAAGCGCGTGGAAGTCCGCGCGCGCGACCAGTGAGGCGACACGGCAGCCCTGGTCGGTCGGCAGCCGGGTAGTGCCGCGGCGGATGGCGCGCGCCTCGACCGTGGCGTCGCCGCGCAGCTGCAGCGGCTCATGATAGATCGGTGCGAGCAGACTCGGCTCGCCGCCGTCGATGGTGTAGTGGATGTCGACGTCCGACGTCGCGCAGGTCAGGGTGACCGCCTGGGTGCCGACGAATCCGTCGCGATCGGCCGGGCCGATGCGCACGTTCTCGACCGGAGTGCGGATGGGTACCGTCGTCAGCTTTGCGCCGACCAGCGCAAACTCGGCATCGGCACCGCCCAGCTCCTGGCGCTTGCCGCCCAGGCTGAACGCGCTCGCGCCGAGGGCGATGCCGCTGCGCTCCGCGCCTGGACCTTCGACCAGCAGCAGCGCCTCTCCGGTGGCGCCGGCCGCACCCGCCACGAGCGCCACCGGAGCGCCGCTGGCCGCCTGGAAGCTGATGATCAGCCCACCGGCGGTGCGCGCAGTGAAGCCCACTGCGCCGACACCGTTCACCGCGCGCACCTCGCCGAGATCGGCGCCGTGCTCCGGACGCGCCAGGATCGCGGTCACCACCACGCTCGGCGCATCCGCGCGCCACGTCGCGCCGAGGCGCAACATGTCATGGGTGTGGTAGCCATTCTTGGGATCGCCGTGGCGCTCTGCGCGGTCCCACACCAGCGGTTGGCCGGCGAAGTGGCGCAGGCTGACGTTGGGACCGCTCGGACGCGACGTGATGATCGAGCCCAGCTGCGCATCGACGGCGACCTGGTCGAGGGCGAAGACCTGGTCGCGGCCGGTGGCGATCGGCAGCCACCAGTCGAGTGTGTAAGCGTGCGGAGCCGCGGCGCGCACGCGGTCGATGACGATCCACAACCCGGCCGCACGCACCGCAAGCACCAGACGCTGGTGGGTGACCCCGGAGATCCCGCCTGCATAAGGGCCGGCATAGACACCTTCGCTGAGGTCGTAGCGCGGCGAAGCATGCCAGCGCCACGGCGCCGGATCGTTCCACGCCACCAGCCCGCCATCGTGGCCGATGATGGCGCGGTGGTCCCAGCCGGTGAAGCCGTCGCGGAAATGTTGTTCCTGGCCGTCGACGCGCAGCGGCGAACGCGGCTGGTCGTACGCGCCGTCCTCGCCGGTGTCGAGCAGATCGGAACCCCCGGCGCTGAGACCGATGGCATTGTTGTCGCGGTCGCTGAGATCGCCGCCGGTCGGATGCGGCGAGCAGTGCATGGCCAGGTACGGATCGCCGGGCCGCCAGCCCAGGCGCTGGTAGAAGAAGCCGCTCACCGGGAAGCAGTCGGATTGGAACGAGGGCGGACGTGTGATCGGACCCGCGGCCAGTCCCATCAGCGCCACCAGGTCGGGATCGGTGGTCGCCTCGGGCATCAGCGCCGAGATGGTCTCGGCCGCGTGCCGCGACCAGTTGTTGTGACCGGTACGCGAACCGCCGATCGGCATCTCGCCCAGCGGCGTCTGCAGGCCGAGCAGGAAGCGCGCGCGATCGTGCATGCGCTCACGCAAGCCGCCGCACCAGCGCTCGTAAGGGAAGGCGGCGCGCCAGGTGCGCTCCCACTCCGGCAGCATCCATTCCGGGATGGCGCTGCGCCGCGCGGCCAGGCGCGCCATGGTGCCCTGTGCGCCGGTCAGGAAGTGGAAACCGTAGCCGGCGGTGACGTCGAGGTCGACGCCGTCTGGCATCTGGCGCGTCGGCACCAGCAATTCGAGGCGGCGCAAGGCCTCGCGCAGCAGCAGTGGCGCGCAGCGGAATTCGTCGAACAGGAAGGCGGCGTCGACCAGCGGCGCGACCGAGACGTCGGTCCAGTTGGTACCGCTGCAACGGTAGTACATGTACGACAGCGGCAGGTAATCGCGCACCAGCCGCGCGGTGACGCGCGCGAAGGTCGCGGCGGGCACAGCGTCGATGCCGCCCGGCACCATGGCCACGGCGCGCAGCAGGCGGAAGACGTCGAAGGCGCTCTCGGCGCCGTTGTTCCAGCCGTCGGGCATGTCGATGGGTGAGGCGGCCAGGCCGTCGTGCTGGTGGAGCGCCCAGTCGTCCGCATAGCCGGCCCAGGTCTCGAGGTAGGCGCGCTCGCCGCTCAGCGCGTAGGCGGCAAGCAGCGGATTGAACGCCTCGACGCGGAACGGCCATTGGCCCCGGCCGTCGCGCTTGGCCGCTGCGGACGCCGTGGCCCAGTCGACCGCACCGGGCTTGCCGATGGCGATGCGCTGGTTGCCCTCGGTGATGAAGCCCAGGCGCAGGTCGTCGGCGCGGTGGCGCAGTTCCGCCTCGTTCTCGGTGGAGATCATCGGGTGCACCCACGCCCAGCCGGGCTCGCCCACCGAC
This sequence comes from Planctomycetota bacterium, assembly GCA_038213805.1. Classification (GTDB taxonomy): domain Bacteria; phylum Planctomycetota; class UBA11346; order UBA11346; family UBA11346; genus BOG-1363. The sequence goes on from JBBQSO010000044.1 coordinate 19,610, forward strand.
CACGGATCGAGGCGGCCGGGCGCCACGCCCCAGCCGGCGAAGCCGTCGCAGAGGCGCAGGCGCTCGAGCTGATGGCGCTTGAACTGCTCCAGGGCGCCCGCGAAATCGCCGGCGTCAAACGCCGCGCGCACTTTGCCGAGCACCTCCCAGCGCCCCGGACGGCGGAATTCGCGTGGATCACAGTCGCTGAGCCAGGACAGGCCGAACAGCTCGCGGGCGGCCACCTCGTCGCCCGCCTGGACGGCGGCTGCTCCGGCCGCGGGCGCCATGTGGCCCTCAACGGCGGGGCATGCGGGTCCGACCATCAGAATGAGGAGCACGGCGCTGAGCCACCCGCGGTGCAGATGGCGTACGTTGCTGGCGGCTGGGCGGGCTGGAGAAGACATCGGCTGGCCTTTCGCTGCGCCGGGCGGGCGCAGGGCTGTGTTCCTGATACCGGGGACCGCAGCGCGCGTCGTTGGAAATGGCCTGGAAATGATCAGCGGCGCCTCAGCCGGCGATGGTCGGCCGTACCGTCAGGCGCAGCGACGGCTCCTGCGGGTGCAGGATGCGCGCGATCAGCGTACGGGCAGCCACGGTGCCGAGGTGCGCGGCGTGGATGTCGATGACGAGAGGCGCGGGGCGCAAACCATCCAGGTAACGCCCCTCGTTGTTGCAGGTGATGATCGTGACCTCGCGCTGCGGCAGCACGCCGAGCTCCTTGCAGGCGCGGTAGACCGCCGGCACCACCATGTCGGCCTGGACGAACAGCGCCGTCGGGCGCGGGCTGAGTCCGAGCATGCGCACCAGCAACGTGCGCACCACGCCGGCATCGGGGCGGTGCTCCTGGCGGCCCAGGCGGATCAGGCCGGGATGCAGCAGCAGATGCGCGGTCGCGCCGCCGCGCTGGAGGTGGCTGGCGAAGGCGTCGCCACGGTACCCGATCGCGGAATCGGGAGAGCCCAGGGCGCTGCCCAGGTAGGCGCAGGCGCGGTGGCCGAGGCTGAGCAGATGGCGGGCCGCAAGTTCGCCGATGGCGGCATGATCGACCTGCACGTGGTCGCCGGCGAAGCCTGGCGGCGGCATGCCCACCACCCACACCGTTGGCACCGCCGACCGGCCGGTGGGCGGCTCCTGGCCGGCCTCCCAGGCGCCGAAGAAGATCCGCCCGGCATGCGTGCCCCGCACCGCGTGCGGCCGCCAGGAATCGCCCTGGGCGACGTGCAGCGCATAACCGGCCGTCTCCAGCTCCGCCGCGATGCCGTCCAGCGCCGCCGCATATACCGGCGCGTGCTCGGCCATCCAGCCGACGCCGAGGCGGAACAGCACCACCAGCTCGACGAGCGGGCGCGGCGCCGCGCTCGTGGCCACCGCCGCGTACGCCCGACGCCGCCGCGGACCAGGACGCTGTTCCGGCGCCGCCGGCTGCCAGCCAAGCCGCGCGATCACCGCCTGCACGTGCTGCGCCATCGCGCGGCTCACGCCGGGCGCGCGGTTGATCACCCTGCTGACGGTGCCCACGCCGACGCCGGCGGCGCGGGCGACATCGCTGATGGTGGTCCTGCCGTCCACGCAGACCGTTCCGCCCTCAGGGAGCGGTCACCGCTTTCGCGCTGCCGAATGACGCCGCGAAGAACGCCATGTGCCGGACCACCGCCAGTTTCCAGTAGTCCCACGAATGACCGCCCGGGAATTCCTGGTACTGGTGCGGATTCTTGAGCGCGTCGAGCTTGGCGTGCGTGAAGCGGTTCACGGCCAGGAAGAAGTCCTCGGTTCCGCAGTCGAAAAGGATGGCTTGGCCGGGCTTCACCTTGGCGAGCTGGGTTATCACGGTGTGGTCATCCCAGTCCTGTTGATGGTCCTTGATGTCGCCGAGCCAGTTCTTGATACCCCAGTTGTCTGCGAACGGGCGGATGTCCAGGCCGCCGCTCATCGATGCGACGGCGCCGAAGACCTCGGGGTGGCGCAGGCCGGCGAACATCGCGCCGTGACCGCCCATGCTCAGCCCGGTGATGCCGCGTCCGGCCGCAGTGGCGCGCGTGCGGTAGTGGGCATCGACCCACGTCGGCACGTCCTGCCAGATGAAGGCCTCGTAGCGGTGCTCAGGATGGATGGGACTGTCGATGTACCAGCTGTCGACCGTGCCGTCCGGGCACACCGCGATGATGCCATCCTGGTCGACCAGGTCGGGCAGGCTGGTCTGCTTGGCCCAGCGCTCGTCGCTGCCGGCGTAGCCGTCGAGCCAGTAGACCACCGGAAAGCGCGCCGTCTGGTCGGCCGCGTAGGCGCGCGGCAGGATCACGGTGAGCTTCTTGTCGATGCCCAGCGCGGAACTTTTGAAGGTGACCTGGGCGACCTCGGCGCCGGGCGCAAGCGCAGTCGCGCAGGCGAGCAGGAGGACGGCGGGCCAATGCGGGCTGTTCATGGATGCCTCAGCGGGATGGGTAGGACGCGGTCGCATGCCGGTTGCCGCGGGAATGCACCGAGCATCAGCAGGGGCAGCCAAGCGTCAAAAGATAACCGACGGCATGCAGCCGGCCCGAGTCGATCAGGCACGGTCTGCGCAAGCGGATCCTACCGTGCCGGGACGAGCCCTGCCAACGGCACCACCACCATCGCCGTCAACCCGCGGTGGTCGCTACCCGGAATGGAAAAGGCATGCTCCCCCTCGACCCCGGCGTCGCGCACCAGGATGTGGTCGATGCCGATGCCACAGCGACCCAGGATGGTCGGCCAGGTGGCGGGCTCGGTGCCGGCGGCACGGCGCAAGCTGGTGAGCTGCAGGAAACCGCTCCAGGCGGGCGCCGCGACCGTGCAATTGAAGTCGCCCAGCACCACCACCGGACCATGGCGCATGGCGAGCAGGCGAGCAATCTCGCCGAACTGCCGGTTGCGTCGACGCGCCGCGGCGGGCGTGGTCGGCGACGAGGGATGCGCAACCAGCACTGCTACGCGCCGGCCCCCGTCCAGTACCAGGGTGGTCTCGATCAGGCCAACCCCGTCGAGGTCGTGCAGGCGCGTGTCGATGAGCGGGTAACGGCTGAGCAGGCCGACGTGCAGGATCGAGGGTGGCCCGCTGAGCACCTGGAAAGGCCAGCGCCGCTCGGCGAGCAGGCGCGCGCGATCGAGGTGCGGCTGGACCTCGGCCAGACCGATCAGGTCGCCGCCCTGGGCGAACACCGCATCGAAGGCGTCCGGACGGTCGACATTGAAGTCGTAGAGGTTCGCGGTGGCGACCGCGAGGCGCACGGCCGCGTCGCCCGGCACCGGCGCCGCGCGCTGCCCGTAGCCGGCGCGCACCCACGGCGCCGCGCCGACCAACATGGCAAGCAGCAGGCCGCCCGCCCAGCGCCGCTGGCGCGCGAGCACGGCCACCGCCGGCACCAGGCATAGGCTGGCATGCAACGTCCAATGCACCATCAGCTCGCCCGGCCACCACAGCACGGCGGTGCTGCCGATCACGATCACCACCACGGGCCCGAGGGCGAGCCAGGCGACGGTCAGACGCCAGCCGTGCAGGCGCTGCTCCTCCCCTTCGGGGTGACCGGACATCAACCGAGCTTGCGCGCGATCGCCACCAGGCTGCGCGTGGCGAAGCCAGTCATGCCCTTGGCGTAATAGCGCCAACCACCGGTGTGGATGGCCGGACCCGCGATGTCGAGGTGCGCCCACTTGACGGTCTCGGGCACGAACTCGCTAAGGAACAGCCCCGCGGTCAAGGCACCGCCCCAGCGCCCGCCGGTGTTGTTGATGTCGGCGTGCGGGTGGTCGATCTGCCCACGGTACTCGCCGTAGAGCGGCAGCGGCCAGAGCTCCTCACCGACCTCCTGGCCGGCGGCGCGCACCAGCTGCGCGAAGGCCTCATGACGGCTCATCAGCCCGGCGATCTTGTCGCCGAGTGCGACCACGCAGGCACCGGTCAGGGTGGCGACGTCGACCAGGTGGGTAGCGCCCTGCTCGCAGGCGTAGGTCAGCACGTCGGACAGCACCAGGCGGCCTTCAGCGTCGGTGTTGTCGACGTGGATGAACTTGCCGTTGCGCGCTTGGTAGATGTCGCCGGGGCGCACCGCATTGCGATCGGGCATGTTCTCGGCCAGACACAGGTAGGCCGACACCGGGATGCCCGGCTTCTGACGCGCGATCACCGAGATCGCAGCGAGCACCGCGGCGGCGCCGGACATGTCGCCCTTCATCTCCCACATCTTGTCGCCGGGCTTGATGCTGATGCCGCCGCTGTCGAAGGTGATGCCCTTGCCGACCAGCGCGAGACGGGTGGCGCCCTTCTTGGCGCGCTTCGGCTCGTAGTGCAGTTCGACCAGCACGGGCTCGGCTGAGCCGGCCTTGCCGACTTGGACCAGGCCGGGGAAGCCGGCCTTGGTCAGCGCACGTACGCCGCTGGTGATCTTGAGGCGCAGGCCCAGGCCCATGGCGACCTTCTTGGCGCGCGCCGCGAAGGTGGTGGGATTGAGCAGGTTCGGGGGCAGATCGGCGAGCTCGCGCGCCAGGTTCTGCGCGCCAGCCATGGTGCGGCCGGCCTCGACCGCGGCGGCGTGGCCCGGCAGGCGCACGGTGATCTGGGCGCGCTTGCCCTCCTTGCCGCTGCGCATGGTGTTGAAACGGTAGTCGGCCAGCAGCAGGCCCTCGGCCAGCGCCTGTGGTTCAGCAGCCTTGCCCTCGACCAGGACGGTGGCGACCGCGACCTTGGCCGCGCGCACGCCGTCGATGATGTCGCGGCCGAGCAGTCGCCAGGCCTCGCCGCCGATCAGCCACGGCTTTTCGGCGAGCTTGACCAGCAGGTACCGGCCCTCGGACGCGACCAGGTTCAGCGGCGAGGAGACCTCGCCCTTGGCCAGGCGCGCGGCCTGCACCTCGACCAGCCGCGGCAGCCGGGCGGCGCAGTGCCCGACCACGACGACGGTGAGCTCGGATTTGCCAGCGACGGAGGTGAGGGTGAGGTCGTGCATGGCGGAACGGTCCCGGTGGGTGGGCATGCGGCTGGTCGGCCGGAGGCGGTGCCTGCAGGGTAGTGCGGGATCCCGCAACGCCAAATGCCGGCCTGGGGGCCGGCATTTGGCTGATGGCTGATGGCTGATGGCTGATGGCTGATGGCGAAGGAAGGTGATGACCGGGACCGGAGCGGAACACTCGTTCACACGGCTCCGAGATCGACGGCGATCCGGAGTCCCGGGCCGCCATCAGCCATCAGCCATCAGCCATCAGCCATCAGCCCGCCTCAAACGATCTTCGGCAGCAACGCCGTGATCAGCCCGGTGAGAATGGGCTCCGCCCCCTTGGCCGCCGCGATGATCTTGGACACATCCGCAGGCTCGAGGGCATCCGGCAGGCAACGATCCGTGATGATCGCGAAGGCCAGGGTGCGCATGCCGCAGTGCACCGCGGCGACCGCCTCGGGCACCGTGCTCATCCCCACCACGTCGCCGCCGAGGGTGCGCAGCATGCGGTATTCGGCCCTGGTCTCCAGGTTGGGGCCCATGACCCCGACGTACACCGCGCGGTGCAGGTGGCGCCCCTGGGCGATGGCGACCTGGTCGGCGAGCGCGATCAGCTTGCGGTCATAAGTCGAGAACATGTCGGGCCAGCGGCCGCCGACGCGCTCGTCATTCGGCCCAACCAGCGGGTTGATGCCCATCAGATTGATATGATCGTCGAGCACGGCGAGGTCGCCGATCTCGTAGTGCGGATTGAGTCCGCCGACCGCCGAACCCATGATCAGCACCTGCGCGCCCAGCACCTTGGCCAAGCGCACCGGCACCACCACGTCGGCGGCGCTGTAGCCCTCGTAGCAGTGCAGGCGCCCGCTGAACGCCACCACCGGCACGCCGGACAGGGTGCCGAGCACGATCTCGCCCTTATGGCTCTCGGCGGTCGACACCGGCATGCCGACGATCTCGCCGTAGGGGATGCGCGCCTCGGCCTCGATCTTGCCGGCGACGCCACCCAGTCCGGTACCAAGCAGGATGGCGACCTTGGGCGTGAGCTTGGAGTGCTTGCGCACCTGCTCGGCGAGGGCATTGAGATCATCGAGAAGGGGCATGGCGGCTCCGGCGGCAGCGGTTTGGGCGCGGCGGCGGCCACGCGAAGAGGTCGCACTATTGAAGGCACTCCCGCCAGGGCAAGCGCGCGCGGACGGTTAGGAGAGTCCGCGCTTCACGGGAATTTCACCGTATCTGCAGACTGCCGCACCACTGCCGCGCGGTGCAGAGGATTTTCACCACCGAGACTTCCGCTCACCCCGTGAAGACCTCGGTCTCGTCGCCCTGCTTGTCGACCTCCAGCGCGGCGCGGCGCAGCAGTTCGACGCCGGCCTGGCCGGTGTGGCGGCGCACCCACAGCTCGTAGAGCGCGGCTTGGCGCTCCGCCGTCAAGTCGCCGGGTTGGTCGGACTCCAGCGCCGTGTGGCGCAGGGCATAGAGCGTGGTCGCCACCGCTACCGACAGGTTCAGGCTCTGTGGGAAGCCAACCATCGGGATGAGGAAGCAGCCGTCGGCCAGGCGTGTCGCTTCAGCGCTGACGCCACTGCCCTCGTTGCCGAAGACCAGGGCGAGCGGCTGCTGCGCGAGCCGCGGCGCGAGCTGCTGCGGACCGACCACCGCGCCGGCGGCCAGGTCACTGGCATAGATGGCGAAGCCCTCGGCACGCAGCGCCGCGTAGGCCTCGGGGATGCCGGGGTGCAGCTGCAGGTCGACGTAATAGTGGCTGCCCTGGCTGACCTTGCGGTTGACCTTGAAGGAGTTGCGCCCGGTCGTCACGACCACGCGCTGCACGCCGAAGGCATCACAGGTGCGGATGATCGCGGTGGCGTTGTGCGGGTCGTAGCAGTCCTCGACCACCACCGCGAGCCGGCCGGTGCGGCGCGCCAGCACCTGACGGTATTTGCGCGCCCGCGCCAGGGTGATCAGCGCGTCGAGCGCGTGCGGCGGAACCGGGCTGGGCAGGTCGCTGCGGCCGATGAGGGGGGAGTCAGGACCGAGCACGGGACCTCGCTTGCGCTCGGGGTCCGGAAGTGCGGTCAGTGTGTCCGGAAGTCAGTTCGGGTCCGGAAGTCCGGAGGTCCGGAAGTCCGGAAGTCGGACAACGACTGCCCACGACGGCGGAGCCGCGCTCAGCGTCCCGCGAAAGAGAAGACATCATCCTGGCGACTTCCGACCGACAACGGCGCCCATTCACCGGCACCGGCCGGCTTCCGACTTCCGGACTCCCGGACTTCCGGACTTCCGGACTGGGCGTCAGTCGCATACCACGCGTCCTTCCTCGATCCGCACCGGCACGCGCGTCAAGCTCTTGCCCGCGCACGGTCCGGCCACGCACAGTCCGGTGGCGGCGGTGAACAGCGCGCCGTGCATGGCGCACAGCAGCTCGCCGGGCGCGACCAGGCAGCGTCCGTCGCCCCAGTCCAGGCCGACGCCGACGTGCGGGCAGGAGTTGCGGTAGGCGTGCACCGCGCCGTCCTCATTGACCAGGATGAGCTCGCCGCGCTGCGGGTGCTTGACCATGATCTGGTCGAAGGCGAGGTCGGTGGTCAGAACGGTGGCCATGGCGAGGCGCTACGCTGCGCACCCGCCGCGCACGGGCAAGCGGCGGCCGGCTTACGCGCTGTCGCCGCACGCTGCGCCCCCTACGCTTTGCGCATGCCAGCAATCTGGGCCCTCTCCGACCTCCACCTCTCCACCTCCGGCTCCAAGCCGATGGACATCTTCGGTGATCACTGGGGCAACCATGCCGGGCGCATGGCCGAGACCTGGGACCGCACCGTCGCCGACCAGGACATCGTCCTCACCCCCGGCGACTTCAGCTGGGCCGCCAAGCCGGCTGAAGCCGCGGGCGACTTCGCCTGGCTCGGCCAGCGCCCCGGCAGCAAGGTCATGGTCAAAGGCAACCACGACCACTGGTGGACGGGCACCCAGGCGCGCATGGCGCTGCTGCTGCCGCCGCGCACGCACGCGCTCAAGAAGACCGCGGTGGTGCTCGACGGGGTGGGCTTCTTCGGCGCGCGCGGCGGCGACTTCGCCCCCCTCACCCGCTACGGCGACAAGCGCACCCCGGACGAGATCGAGGCCTGGCTGGCACGCGAGGAGCACGAGCTGAAACTCTCGATCACCGCCCTCGACAAGCTCGACCAGGACGCCGGCCGCCCGCGCGGCCTGCGTATCTGCCTGTTCCACTACCCCCCGATCCCGCCCGGCCGCACCACCAGCCGCTTCACCCCGCTGATCGAGGCGGCCGGGGCGAGCTACTGCATCTACGGCCACCTGCACGGTAAGGAGCTGGGCGCGGCCAAGGTCGAAGGCACCTGGAACGGCGTCACCTACCGCTGCACCAGCTGCGACCAGGTCGACTTCACGCCGACGCTGGTGTGCCGGACCTGACGCCGGAACCGTCACCGTCCGGCGCTTGGGGTGCCAGCGGCGGCCGAGTTCACACCAAATCGACGCGCAAGCGGCGACGCACGCCCAGCATCACGAGCGCGGTGAGCGCCACCAACCCGGAGCCGAGCCCGCAGCTCCGCCCGCCAGACGGCGCGCTTGAGCCTCCACTCGCCGGGCTCGGGATCCCGGTGGCGGAAACGGCGGCGCTGCTCGCCAGCGCCGAGATGAACAGCCCGGAATCCGCCCCGCCACCGCCGGTGTCGGCCACGGCGATCTTGATCGTGTGGACTGTGAGGTGGGGATCGAGCAGCGCGATAACGGTGGCGGGTCGGGTGAGGCCGTTGTATTCGCTCGCCAGCGGGAACGCCGCGTCGTTGCGCACGCAGATAGCGCTCACCTGGGCGTCTGCGCGCAGCACGGCCCGGGGATCTGACCCCAGGACGGCGGCGTCGACCCCATCGACCAGCACCGCCGCGATGTCGGACGACTCGCCGGGACCCGCTGGCAGGGACTCGGATCCGAACATGGTCTGGAAGGTAACCGCCGTGACGCCGGCGGGCACGGTAAAGCTGAAGCTCAGACTGCAGGCGTCCTGAACGGTCGCACCCTGCAGAAGGGTGGTGAGGTCCGCATCTCCGGCACCGCCGAGATCGATGCTCGCGGATCGACCCGTTGAGAGAGCCGCTGCATCCGTGTTGGCCGCTGCCGTCGTCCCATCGCCAGAGGTTAGCAGCAAGCCCCCGCCCGGCAGGGCCATGCGCGTCCCGTCGGCGGCGGTGCCCAGATTGATCGTCGTCATGACCGCAGCCTGGGCGCCGCCGATGGCGGTCGCACCGGCGAAGCGGATGGAAGCCGGGTCAATCTGGATCTGCGAAGCGGGCGCCAGCACGGCCGCCGCCGCCACCTGGAGTGCGGATGGGCTGCCGCCGGTGATCTCCACCACGTTGCTCGCGACCACGGTCAGCTCGGAAGTCTGCGTCTGGCTGCTGAAAGGCAGCGAAAATGTCGCGACCCGGTCCCCGGTGACCTGCCCATCGGTGCGATCCCACGCAGCGTAGATCACCTGGGCGGCTCCGGCGGTGTCGCCACGGGGTACGAAGCGCAGGCTCGCGCTCGGCTCCAGGAGCACGCCGGAGGCCGAGGATACGGTCGGAAACGGCACGCAAGCCTGGCCGGCAGTCGAGTACTCCCAAGTACCCAGGTCCCCGAACTGGGTGCCGACGACGGCGATACCCAGGACATCGCCGTCGGCGTCGGTGAACGGAACCTGGCCGGAGTTCATGGCGGGGGAAAGGAGATCGGCGACCCTGAAGCTGCGCACCGGCCCATCAACGGCGTTCGTCACGGAACCCAGATACTGTACCACATGGAGCGCGAGAACCGGGCGGGAGTCAGGAATGAAGATGGTGACCGCCGCGGTGCGTACCCCGGTGCTGAACGCGGTCGCGCCGCCGTTCTGGGTGGAATCCCCTCGCGACCCGTTGGCAACCGGTCCCTGGGGAGAGGTCTGGTCCCAGGCCCGGTAGGTGAAGGTCGCCGTGCCCGCGAATCCCGCCCGCGGGACGAAGCGGATGGCGGCCTCGACTGGCTGGGCACCGCCGCGGGGCTGACCGACGGCGAGCAGCAGGGCGTTGGTGGGGGACACGGCACCGGGCTGGCCGTCGGCGGGGAGGTTGCCGAACCCTGCGGTCGTCCCGATGCGGAACTGCCAGGTCCCGTTGCTGCTGTCTGCAGCGATGATGGCGATCCCAAGGAAGGGATCGTCCGGCGCATCGGCGTCGTTGATCGGCGGCTGACCACCGTTGTGGGCGGCGTCGATCAGCGCGGTGAGCGTGACGGCGGGCGTGCCGAATTGGGAATTCGCGAAACTTCCGATCACGGTCTGGCCCACGGTCGCCAGGACCGGCGCGTCGTTGACCGGTTGCACCCATACCTGTATGGGAGATGCCGGGGAGCTGAACGACCCTGGGGTGTCGAGCTGGGCGTGATCGGCCGCGACGTCGTAGGTCGAGCGCAGGCTATCGGTCGACGTCTGACCCACGAACTCGTCCCAACCTTCCATGAACAAGGCCGGCCACGCCGACAAGGGTGCATCGGCAGGGACCGAGAAATCGGGTGCCGGCACGAAGCGGATTGCGGCGCTTGTGAAGCCGGTGGCGCTGTCGGCGAAGTGCAGCAGCAGCGCCTGGCTCGAGTTCACCTGGCCGACGTCGTGCCACGAAGAAGAGGCACCGCGCGCATTGTCGGTGGTGTATTGCCAGGTCCCATGGGCGTTGTCCGCCCCGATGATGGCCACACCCCGACGATCGCCGGCGTCCAGGTCGCTCCAGGTCGCCCCGTACAGGCTCTGCAGAGTCACCCCGTCGATGGCGCTCGCCGGCGTGTCCTCCACGACCGTCGGCAGGGTCTTGGCGAAGGTGTCGATGACCGGTGGCGTGTCGTGGATGGCGATCGTCGCCGTGCGCACCGCCGCGCTGAACGGCGTCGTCCCGCCATTGACGCTGACGTCGACGACGCCGCCGCTCTGCTGCGCCGCTGAGCGCAGGGATTGGTCCCAGGCCCGATAGGTGAAAGTGGCGTGGCCACGGAAGCCTGGATTCCCAACGAAGACGACAAAGATGACATCGAGGTGCGAGACGTCGTCTGAACCCGCGGCAAGGAGCAGGGCATGCCGATCGTCAAGCCCGGCGGGGAAGGCGATGCGAGCGCGCTGGTGGGTGTCGCTGCTGCTGCCGAGGTAGTATTGCCACGAGCCGTTGCTGCTGTCTGCCCCCACGATGGCGATGCCCCGGCTGGCACCGGCATCGCTATCGGTGACGGGATCAGCCCCGCCATTGAATGGGGGTGTGAGCAGGTCGGCGATTCCGGCCCCATGGGCAGCTCCGGGAACCATCGCGTTGGTGCCGAGGTTGGTGATCCCCGAAGTGCTGAGCACCGGCGCCGCGTTGGCGGCCGTGGCCGTCCGGGCGAGCGTGATGAGCAGCACGAAGGCGAGTGCGGACTGGAAGCGGCGGCGCACGTGGGCGAACATGATTGCTTCCTGGGATTCCGGCTCGGCACCGGACTATCGCTCACCACCCACCAACGCCAGTCGAAAGGACTGACTCGAGCCGGCAAACTTCCACGTGCCTCGCGCGTCTCGACTTACAGACCGGCTCAACTCCTGCGCTCCCCGCGCAGCCGGCGGCGCAGCGCCAGCATCAGCATGCTGGCGAAGGCGGCGATGCCGGAACCCAGACCGCAGCTCTTCGCGCCGCCGGAGCCGCCGGCGGCGGTGGCACCCGAGCCCGAGGACTTCCCGCCCGGAGGTGGCGGCGGCACGCCGCGGTCGTGCACGTTCGCCGCTACCGTGCTGCTGCGCTTGACGACGCTGGCGGTGGCGCTGAGCACCGTATTGCCCGGACTGGTGATCTGGGACGTCACCCGGGTCAAGGTGATGTCCACGCCGCTGTTGTTCTTGATCCAGTAGCCCTCGCCGGTGGTCAAGGCAGCCTCTTGGACGTAGGCCGAGCCATTCCAGAAGAACGGCCGCGCCGTGGTGATGTCACCGCCCGGGGTGCCGATGAGGTTGGCGATCTCCAACGGATCGGTCACCGTGATCGTGCCATCGGAGAGCGTGAAGTCGGCGGGGAACTGGTGGAGGGTCGAGAAGGAACTGAGCGTGCCGAGCGGCGGTACGCCGACGAAGTTGAAGCCAGGGTGCAGCGTGATCGAGAACGGGAAGGGCTGGGGCGTGCCGCTGAAGTCCAGGCCGAGATCAAGGCGCGTGGCGATGAACACGCCGGTGTTGTCGGTCAGGCCGTCGCGCGGCACGTCGGGCAACTCGACATAGGCCTGCGTCCCCCCGTCCCAGGCGAACGCGCGCACCTGGTTTTTCGGCTTGCCAGAGAGGCGTGCCGTCAGATTGGCGATGCCCTCGTCGGTGCTCGGGCACACCGAGGCGTAGATCACCGATGCGCCGCTGGAGATACCGATCGGCGGCACGGTGACGTGCGCCACGTTGGCGGAGCCCGGGGGACCCGGCGGGACCACCACGATGCCGCCACCGGTGGTGGCGGTGCTGCCGCTCAGCGAGGAGATGAACAGTCCGGAATCGAAGATGTCGTCAGAGCTGTCGGCGACCACGATCTTGATGGTGTGGATGGTCCGTTCAGTGTCGAGCAGGCCGGTCACCGTCGCTGGTCTGGTGATACCATTGTATTCGCTGGCCAGCGGGCTGGTCGTATCGTTGGCCTCGATGAGGCTGCCGATTTGATTGCTTACGTGCAGGAATTTCGCAGGGGAATTATCGAAAATGGCCACATTGGTGCCATCCACGAACACTGCAGCCCCATCAGTGACGCTGTCGAGGAACTGGGAAAACTCCTCCGAGCCGAACATCATCTGGAAGGTCACCGCATGGATCCCCGCCGGTACCGTGAAATTGAACTGCAGGGAGCAGGCGTCGAGGGTGGTCTGCGCCGTGCCGCCGAGCGGGGGGTTTGCTGCCAGGATCTGGTCGAGGGAAGGCGTCCCCGAATCCCCGGCGGTACCGAGGCTGACATTGGCCGATTGGCTCGAATTGATCGTGGACGCATCGGTATTCGCCAGACCAGGCGTCCCATCGCCTGAAGTCAGCAGGAGCCCGCTGCCGGCGATGGTCATGCGCGTGCCATCGGCCGCAGTACCGAGATCGATCGCCGACACGGTAGAAGCCTGGGCCCCGCCGACGGTGGTGACACCAACGAAGGTGATCGATTCCGTATCGACGGTGATCTGCGAACCCGGCGCCAGCAGGCTCGCGACCACGCCCTGCAGACCGCTGCCGCTGGTGTCGGTGATCTCGGTAAACGGGCTGCTGGTGACGGCGAAGGCCGCACTGCGGCTGGCCGCGCTGAAGGCGGTGGAGCCGCCCCCGACGCCCGGGTCCACGACCGCGCCCGTCACCGAGGAATCGCTGCCATCCCAACCGCGGTAGGTGATGGCGGCGGTGCCGGCGAAATCGCCCGTTGGCACGAAGCGCACCAGGGTCCCGCCGCCAAGGATCAAAGCGGCGGACGAGGAGACCTGCGGGAACGCCGCGAAGCTGCCCCCTGACGAGAACTCCCAGGTGCCGTGGCTGCTGTCGGCGGCAGTGATCGCGATGCCGAGCGTGTTGCCATCAGCGTCAGTGAGCGGCGCGGTCCCACCGTTGTCAGCAGCGGAGATGATATCATCGACGGTGATGGTCGCGACCTGGCCGGTCACTGCGTTGGTGACCGTGCCCAGGCTGCCAGCGCCGCTGATGAGCACGGGCGCGACGTTGACGCCGCTTCCTGTGACGGCCTGGGAGAGCACGATGTCGGTGGCGCCGAAGGCGCTCGCCCCGCCGTTGGCGGCGCGGTCAGCGGCGAGGTCGCCAGTGCTGGGCTCGGCATTGGCCGATGAGGCGCCCAAGGTCTCATCCCAGGCGCGCAGGGTGATGGTCGGCAGTGCGTTGGCGGCGGTGTTGAACCCGGCTGCCGGGACGAAGCGGATGGCGGCACTGGTCGTTGTGTAGGACGTGCTGGCGAAGTGCAGGAGCAGCGCCTGGGAAGCGCTCACCGCGCCGATGTCGGTCCAGGTCGAAGCACCACCCAGGGAGTTGTCGGTGGTGTACTGCCAGGCGCCGTGGGCGTCGTCCACACCGGTGATGGCGACGCCTTCGGGATTGAAGTCGGAGTCGCTGAAGGTGCCTGCGAACAGGCTCGCGAGGGTGACGCCTGCGATGGTGCTGGCGGCAGCGTCCTGGGCGAGGTCGGGCAGGGTCGAGGTGCTCGCGCTCATCGCGGGCGCGCTGTTGAGGATCTGGATGTTGGCGGTACGGACGGCCGTGCTGTAGGGGGTGGCATTGCCGTTGCTGCTGACGTCGACATCGATCGCGCCGCTGTTCTGGACGGAATCGTGCTGCGATTGGTCCCAGGCCCGGTAGCTGAAGGTGGCGGTGCCGCGGAAGTTCGCGTTCGGCATGAAGCGCACCGCCATGCCGGTGGCACCGGTATAGGCGTCGGTGACCGCTGCGAGCAGCAGGGCGTGGGCATCGTCCAGCAGGCCCGGGAAGGTCTGGAAGGTGGAACCGTCGACGGTGTACTGCCAGACCCCGTGCGTGCTGTCCGCACCGACAATGGCGATCCCCTGGAGCGCATTGTCATCGACATCGCTGATGGGGGCGGTGCCGCCATTGGCGCCCGCCGCGAGGAAGGTGCCGATCGCGACCGGGTCGCTGAGGCCGGCGAATCCCGGGAAGCCGCCGAGCGCGCTCTGCCCGGTGACGCTGAGCACCGGTGCGTCCTGGACCGGAGCCACCGTCACCGCTGCGAGCGCCGCGACCGCGCTGTACGAGGTCGTGCCGCCGTTGGCGCTGGCGTCACCGAAAACCTTCGCGGCCCCCGACGTGGCGGAGAAGCCGGTGTCGGCGCCGTTCCAGGCACGCACGGTGATGGTCGGCGTTGGCAGGTTCAAGGTGTTGAAATCGGCATCGGGAACAAACCGCACGGCGGAATACTGGACGGTGCCGATCGCGAGCAGCAGAGCGTTGCTGGCGCTGATGGTCAGCGGGATGTCGAACCATTGGGTGGAGGTGCCGAACTGTTCGAAACTGGTATACTGCCACTTCCCATGGGTGCCGTTGATGGCGACCACCGCCACGCCGCGGAAGTTCGCGCCCGGATCGCTGTAGATGGGGTCGAGCTGGTCATTGAAGGTGTTACCAAGGAGGACCGCCTGGGAGGCGTCCTCAACGATCCCATCGAGGGCGAAGCTCGCCCCGGTCAGCACCGGCGCGCTCGCCGCCTGGCCGATTCCGCATAGCGACATCAGGGTCGCGCTGAGCAGGGTCGTGGAGGTCATGCGGGTCGGATGGGACGGTGACATTGCGTTCTCCAGAAACGATGGGGCAGTAACAACGAACCCCAAGCGGAAGCGACGTTGCGCGTCCTACCGGAGTCCCTGTCAGGTTCTGTCCACGGCCCACCAGAGCAAGCGTTAACGGAGGGCAATGTCGAAGGAACGCGCGGCAATGCCCGCTTGACTCGCCGCAACCGATTCTCTGATGCTGCGAATCGATGACCCCCGCACCGCCATTACGCCTGCTCGCCATCGCCAGCGCCGTTCAGGATACTCCGGGCGGGGCGCTGCGCATCCTTGACCGGGTCTGCCAGGGTCTGGCCGCGCGGGGCGCGGCAGTCGAGGTCCTGTCCAGCCGGAGCGCGGTTTCGGACGCGCCCGATGCCGCGACGGCGCTGGCGCGCATGCGCGCGTCGATGAGCGAGCGCGGTCGCGCGATCTCGGCGCGTATCGCCGCCTTCAGGCCCACCGTCGTCCACTGCGAGTTCGCGGACGAGACCGGGCACGTGGCGGCGTCCCTGGCCCGCGCCGCGCGCATCCCGTTCACCGCCACCTTCCACCGCCTGCACGTCTTCGCCGACGCAGCCGCGCAGGGCGGGCTGCTGAAGGCCCTGCTGGACTTCCACCGCCAGGCCGCGCGCACGGTGTCGTACAGCCGCCCGCAGCAGGCCTGGCTGGTGGGACAGGCGGTGCGCAACAGCGTGGTGATCGGCAACGGCGTCGATGCGCGGCGCTTCACGCCCACGCTGCGCAGCGCCTCCCTGCGCGCCACCTGGGGCGCTGCCGCGCACGACCCGGTGCTGCTATGGGTCGGACGGCTGCTGGCGCAGAAGAACCTCGGTCTGCTCGTCCAGGCCTGCGACGCCGCGCGCGCGGCCTGCCCGGGGCTGCGCGCGGTGGTCATCGGCGACGGGCCCGACCGCGCCGCCCTGCGCGCGCGCCTGCCCTGGGCGGTCTTCCCCGGCGCGCTCGAGGGACCCGAGCTGCAGGCGGCCTATGCCAGCGCGGACCTGTTCGCTTTTCCCAGCCGCAGTTCCGGCATCGACAACTGGGCGAATGTCGTCGGCGAGGCGATGGCTTCTGCGCTCCCCGTGGTCGCATTCGGCTTCGGGGCGGCCGACGCCTGGATCGCCAACGCGCACAACGGCGCAGTGCTGGCGGAAAGCGACAACGCCGAGGCTGACGGGGTGGAATTCTGCCGTGCCGTCATCGCCCTGACCAGCGACCAGGCGCGCCGCCGGGCACTTGGCGCGGCGGCGCGCGCGACGGTGCTCGACCAGGGCTGGGACCGGACCATAGACGGGTATGGGCGGTTGTTCGCGGAATGCTCAGCGGCGAGGCCCCCATGACTCTGCGCATCGCTGTCATCGCCCAAGCCATGCCCGGCGCCGCCATCGGCATCGCACGCACCCTGGAACAGGTGGTCGCCGGTCTGCGCCGACGCGGCCACGACGTGCGCCCGGTGGTGCCCGAACCGGCCCATGGACTCGCCGGGTTGCCCGCCGATCAGGCGGAGGCAGCGCTGAGCGCGCACCTCGAACGTCTCGGCCGCGACCTGAGCGCGTGGTGGAGTGACTGGCGGCCTCAGTTGGTCTACATCAACCTCGCCGACGACCGCGGCCATGTCGCCCGCGACGCGGCGGAGCGGCTCGGCCTGCCGGTGGTGGCGACCTTCCAGCCGCTTGAGATCTTCGCCGACCCCGCAGCAAGCCAGCGCATGCAGCAGCTGCTGATCGCCTTCCACAGCCGCTGCCAGCACACCATCACCACCACGCGCGCCTACGCGGACTGGCTGGCCGGACGTGGCGTGACGCAAACGACCTGCATCGGCCACGGCGCCGACACCGTGCGTTTCGATCCGCGTCACCGCTCCCCCGCGCTACGCGCTTCCTGGGGCGCGGTCCCCGCCGCCCCGGTGCTGCTCTTCGTCAGCCGCCTGGTCATGCTCAAGCGTCTCGACCTGCTGGTGCGCACCCTGGAGGCGGCGCGCACGGCGCGGCCCGCCACCGTGGCGGTGATCGTCGGCGACGGTCCAGACCGTGCCTGGCTGGCCAAGCGCGTGCCGTGGGCGCGCTTCCTGGGCACCCTCGACGGCCAGGAGCTGGCCACCGCCTACGCTTCGGCCGACCTCTTCCTGTTCCCCAGCGCGGTGGACAGCTGGGGCCACGTGGTGACCGAAGCTTTGGCCTCGGGCGTGCCGGTGGTGGCCTGCGCGCGCGGGGCGGCGCTCGAACGCGTGCAGGACGGGATCTGCGGTCGACTGGTGCCGACCGGGGATGATGACGCCTTCGTCGCCGCGACTGTCGCGCTGCTGGACGACGCAGCGCGCGCCGGAATGGCACGTGCGGCGCGCACGGCGATCGCGCCATTCGCCTGGGATGGGGTGGTCGAGCAGTACGCGGCGTTATTCACCAGCTGCGCGCTGCCCGACTCATCAACGCCGCCCGCAGCGCGGCCGGCCACCGCTGCGCCATCACCAGCAACGCCTGTAGCGGGTGGCCCGCTGCGCGTGGCCTTCGTGACCAGCGGCCGCACGGGCGAGGCCGCGGGCGCCGCCACCGCCAGCGCGGCGCTGATCGCCGCGCTGCGCCAGCATGGCTGCGACATCATGCACATCGCTGGCGACGAGGTCCCGCCCACGGGCACCGGGGATCCGGCACAGCGCCTGCGCGATCATCTCACCCGTCAGGTCGGAGAAATCGCCAACGCCTGCCGCGCCTGGCGGCCGCACCTGGTCCACATCGAGATCGCCGGAGTGCTCGGGCACGCGGTCCTCGACCTCGCGCAGCGCGCCGCCGTGCCCGTCACCTCCTACTGGCACGCGCTGCACCGCCTCGCCCCGTCCGCCGACCAGGTCGCGCTGCTCTCCAGTCTGCACGCCTTCCACCGCCGCTGCGCGCGGACCTTCGTGGACACCCCGGCGCAGGTTGCCGATCTCACAGCGGCCGGTGTCCGCGATGTGCGCCTCATCGGCCGTGGCGTCGACGCGCAGCACTTCATTCCGACGCTGCGCACCCCGGCGCTGCGCCACGCCTGGGGCGCGGGCGCGGACACCCCGGTCGCACTCTATGTCAGCCGCCTGCTGGAGGTGAAGAACCTCGACCTGCTGGCGCGCGCCCTGGAGGCGGCCCGCCGGGCGCGGCCTCAGCTGATCGCGGTGATCGTCGGTGACGGTCCGGAACGCGCGCCCCTCGCCGCGCGCCTGCCCTGGGCGATCTTCACCGGCACCCTTACTGGTGAGACCCTGGCCGAGGTTTACGCCTCGGCCGACCTCTTCCCCTATCCGGGCCGCACCTCCTCGTTCGCGCTGGCGCTGCTTGAGGCGATGGCCTCAGGCCTGGCGCCGGTGGCTTTCGCGCCCGCAGCGTCCCTCCACCTGCAGGACGGCGGGAACGGACGCGTGCTCGCGGACGGCGATGAGACAGGCTTCATCGCCGCCGTCGCGACGCTCGCCAGCGATCTGCCGCTGACCCGCCGCCTCGGCGCCGCCGCGCGCATCACCGCGACCGGGATCGGCTGGGGCGCGCTGGGCGCGCTGGTGGCGGCGGAGTTCCGCGCCGTGATCGCCCCCGCTGCGGCCGGGGCGACCATCAATGCCGCGTCGTCTGCCCCAAACGATCCAGCACCGCGCGGTACATCAGATGCGCCGGCGCCTCCACCCCCGTCCAGCGCTGGAACTGGCCGAGCGCCTGGCCAATAAGCATCTCGAGACCGCAGATGGTGTGCGCCCCGGCGAGCTGCGCATCCTTGAGCAGCCGCGTCTCGAGCGGGTGGTAGACGGTGTCGAAGACCACCGTGCCCTTCTTGTGAGCGCTGGCGGGCCAGGGCGTCTCGTCGGGCTGACCCATGCCGGCGGCAGAGCCGTTCACCAGCACGTCGAAGGGCAGACCATAGGCCTTGTCGAGCTCGACCGCCTCGCAGCCGAGTTCGCCGGCGAGTTCGCGCGCGCGCTCCAGACTGCGGTTGGCGATGGTCACCGCGGCGCCGCCTTCGCGCGCCGCGAACGCGATGGCGCGGCTGACGCCGCCCGCGCCCAGCACCAACACACGTCGGCCGTAGAGGCTGCCGAGATGGTCGACCAGGCAGGCGGTGACCGCCAAGGCGTCGGTGTTGGCGCCCAGCGGGCGCAGATCGCGATCGCGGTAGACGGTATTGATCGCGCCGATGCGCGCCGCCAGATCCTCGACCCCGGTCATCAACCCGATCAGCGCCTGCTTGTGCGGGATGGTGATCGACAATCCGCTGAGCCACGCACCGCAGGCACGCCAGAAGCCGGCCGCGTCCTCGACGCGGAACGGCACGTAGACCGCGTCGATCTTGAGGTGGGCGAAGGCGATGTTGTGGATGAGCGGGCTGAGCGACTGTGCGACCGGGCTACCGATGACGCCGAAAATGCGCGTGCGCGGCCCCTGCTGACGCAACCGGTAGAGTCCAAGCAGTTCGTCGACGGTGGGCTGACCGGGAGCAGAACCACCCTCGTCGGCGAGTCGCGCAAAGGTCAGGTGCGCGCCCCACACCCCGGCGAGCAACCGCGACGGCAAGCCGTGCTCGCCCATCGCCAACGCGATCAGCGGGCCTTCGCTCTGCTCGTAGAGCTCGGCGATCAGCGCCAGATCAGCGGCATCGCGCGGGCGGATCGCAACCTTGGCGACGTGCGCGCCGGCGGCGCGCATCGCCGCCACCTTGCCCGGCAGATCGTCGCCGGGCCCTTCGAAGTCGTGGTAGCTGAGGATGAGCTTGGATGACAGCGCCTCGCGACTGAAACCCGCCGCCAGGAAGCGCGGCCAATGCGCCAGCTCGATGTCGAGATAGGCCGGAGCGAAGCCGACCGCTTCGCCGAACAGCGCCATGCGCTCGTCATCGCCGCCCGACCACTCGCCGCCCTCGCTGGCGTGACGGATGGTGAGGATCACCGGCAACGCCAGGGCCGGCATCGAGGCCAGCAGCAGGCGCGGATCCGCGCCCAGCCCGATGCAGGTGTCGAGCCGCACCTCGACCAGGTCGGCGCCCGCGGCCTTGGCGCGGGCGGCCACCGCCGCGAGGGCGGCCGGATCGCGTGCAGAGATGGGGACGGCGACCAGCACCATGCTGGAATCATGCGCCTGCGGTCCCTGCCGCCAATGGCTTTGCCGTGTCGCAGCCGCTGGACCATCACCCTGCGTCCGAGCGCTGTGCGCCGCACCGCACAGCGACGAACTTGGCATTGGACTCCGCGGGGCTGGCGGGCATCGTTGCCCCCGCTCTACCGTTCGCTTACGACGAGGACGCCGATGAAGATCCACGAATTCCAAGGCAAACAGCTGTTCAAGGCCCATGGCGTGCCGGTGCTGCGCGGCATCGCCTGCACCACCGTCGACCAGGTCGAACAGGCCGCCATCCAGCTCGGCAGCCCGGTGGTGGTGGTCAAGTCGCAGATCCACGCGGGCGGTCGCGGCAAGGGCACGGTCTTCGCCGACGAGGCCGGCACCCGCAAGGTCATGGACGGCGGCGTGAAGGTGGTCAAGGGCGCCGCCGCGGCCAGGGAGGCCGGCGCCAAGCTGCTCGGCAACTGGCTCAAGACCATCCAGACCGGCGACGGTACCAAGCAGGTCAAGACCATCTATGTCGAGGATGGCTGCCAGATCGCCAAGGAGCTCTACCTGTCCATCCTGCTCGACCGCGCCGCGGCCGCGCCGGTGCTGGTGGTGTCGCGCGAAGGCGGCATGGACATCGAAGAGGTCGCCCACCACTCACCCGAGAAGATCCTCAAGCTACACTTCGACCCGCACATGGGCCTGGGCGCCTACCAGGCGCGCCGCCTCGGCTTCGAGCTCGGCCTGACCCCGATCCAGGTCAACAATTTCGTCAAGACCGCGCAGGCCCTGGCGAAGTGCTTCATCGAGACCGACGCCGACATGCTTGAAGTCAACCCGCTGGTGGTCACCGCCAACGACGAGATCGTCGCCCTCGACAGCAAGATGTCCTTCGACGACAACGCGCTGTTCCGCCACCCCGACATCGCGGCATTCCTCGACCCCAATGAAGAGGACGCCGCCGAGCTCGAGGCAAAGAAGCACGACATGGCCTTCGTGAAGCTCGACGGCAACATCGGCTGCATGGTCAATGGCGCCGGTCTGGCCATGGCCACCATGGATGCGATCGCGCTCTACGGCTCCGACCAGGGCGCCTTCCCGGCGAACTTCCTTGACGTCGGCGGCGGCGCCACCGCCGAGAAGGTCACCACCGCGTTCAAGATCATCCTCAAGGACCCCTCGGTGGAGGCCATCCTGGTCAACATCTTCGGCGGCATCATGAAGTGCGACACCATCGCCTCCGGCGTGCTGACCGCGGTGCGCGAGGTCGGTCTCGACCGTCCGCTGGTGGTGCGCCTTGAGGGCACCAACGTCGCCGAAGGCAAGAAGATGATCGCCGAGTCGGGGCTGACCGTGATCGCCGCCGATGACCTCAAAGATGGCTGCGTCAAGGCGGCCAAGGCGGCCAATGCCTACCGCATCTCCAAGGGCATCGGCGCGCGCCCGGCGCTGCCGACGCCCTCGGCTATCGCGTACATTCCGAAAGGAAAAGTCCGGAAGTCCGGAAGCCCGGAAGTCCGGAAGTCGACGGCCAAGCTGGCGGTGAAGACCAAGCCGGTGGCCAAGAAGACTGCGGCCAAGAAGGCCGTCGTCACGGCGAAGCCGGCGAAAGCGAAGCCGGCGAAAGCCAAGCCGGTCGTGAAAGCGAAGGCGAAGCCGGCGACGAAGAAGGCCGCCGCGAAGCAGGTCAAGAAGCCCGTCAAGTCCACCAAGCGCCGCTGAACCACTCGCATTCCGGACTTCCGGACTTCCGGACTTCCGGACCCTCATCCGACGGAGTTTCCCCATGGCCGTGCTCGTCAACAAGAAGACCCGCCTCATTTGCCAGGGCATCACCGGCAAGGTCGGCACCTTCCACTCCAATGGCGCCATCTCCTACGGCACCAACTTCGCCGGCGGCGTCACCCCCGGCAAGGGCGGACAGACCTGGGTCGCCGAGAACGGCAAATCCTTCCCGGTGTGGAACACCGTGGCCGAGGCGGTCGCGCAGGGTGGCGCCACCGCCTCGATGATCTTCGTGCCGCCGCCCGGCGCCGCCGATGCGATCCTCGAGGCGATCGACGCCGGCGTGCCGCTGATCGTCGCGATCACCGAGGGCATCCCGGCGCGCGACATGTACGCGGTGAAGAAGAAGCTCGCCGGTTCGCAGTCGCGCCTGGTCGGCCCGAACTGCCCGGGCGTGATCACGCCCGGCGAGTGCAAGATCGGCATCATGCCCGGTTACATCCACAAGCGCGGCACCACCGGCATCGTCAGCCGCAGCGGCACGCTGACCTACGAGGCGGTGCTGCAGTCCACCAACGCCGGCCTCGGCCAGTCGACCTGCATCGGCATCGGCGGCGACCCGATCAAGGGCACCGACTTCATCGACGCCCTGCAGCTCTTCCAGGACGACGATGAGACGAGGCAGATCATCATGATCGGCGAGATCGGCGGCGACAGCGAAGAGAAGGCATGCGCCTTCATCCGCAGCCACGTCACCAAGCCGGTGGTCGGCTTCATCGCCGGCTCGCGCGCACCGAAAGGCAAGCGCATGGGCCACGCCGGGGCGATCGTCAGCGGCAACACCGGCACCGCCGAGGCCAAGTTCGCCGCCATGCGCGCCGCCGGCGTGTTCATCGCCGAGAGCCCCGCGACGCTGGGCGAGACGCTGCTGATCGCGGCCGGGAAGCGGTGAAGAGAGGCTGATGGCTGATGGCTGATGGCTGATGGCTCGCGAAAACCGGCGCTCCGCGCCGGTTTTCGCATTTGACTGTTTGCCCTAGTACATCGTCCGATTAGTCCGAGAAACCTTTCTGGAATCGCTTTGTCAGGCGAATTATCTTCCTGAGCTTTGCTGGTCCCGCCGTCCAGGCGAATGGACCGCAGCGTTTGTTGTATTCCCTAATGTAGCGCTTGAGGA
>JBBQSO010000045.1:0-41160 GCA_038213805.1 Planctomycetota bacterium
GCCTGACGCTGCACAGCGATTTCATCAACGAAAACGGCATCACCCGTTGGTACCGCGTGGCCGCCACGCACGCCGACGGATCGCGCTCGGACTTCTGCGCTCCGGTCGCGGCCAGCACCGCGGCGGTGGACGACGAACGCCTGCTCGACGCGGTCGAGGCGGCGACGTTCCGCTACTTCTGGGACTACGCCCACCCGGTCTCCGGCCTCACCCGGCACAAATTTCCGGATAATCAGCGCTGCGCCATCGGCGGCAGCGGCTTCGGCCTGTTGACGATCATGGTCGGCGCAGAGCGTGGTTTCGTCACCCGTGCGGCGGCGGCGCAGCGGGTGCTGACCATGGTCGCCTTTCTCCAGGACAAGGCGCAGCGTTTCCATGGCGCCTTCCCGCATCTGCTTGATGGCGCCGATGGCACGGTGCGCCCGTTCACGCCGCACGATGACGGCGGCGACCTCGTCGAGACTGCGCTGCTCATGCAGGGCATGCTGGCCGTGCGCCGCTACTTCGCCGCAGCGGATCCCATCGAGGACGAGATCCGCCGACGCATTACGGCCATGTGGCGCGAGGTGGAATGGGACTGGTACCTCAAGCAGGACGGCGGGCGGCGACTCTTCTGGCACTGGTCCCCGCACTACGGCTGGGAGATGGGCCTGCCCATCACCGGCTACAACGAGGCGATGATCGCCTATCTGCTGGCCATGGCCTCGCCCACGCACCCCATCCCGGCCGCGTGCTACCGCGAAGGCTGGGCGATCGGACAAGGCTATGCGGGCGGTGGAGCGGACGCCGGGACCACCCGGTGGATCGGGCCACCCGGCGGCGGAGCGCTTTTCATGACGCAGTACTCCTTCGTCGCCTTCGACCCGCGCGGCAAGCGCGACGCGTTCTGCGACTACGCTGAAAACAGCCGCGCCATCAGCCTGCTGCAGCAGGACTACAGCGTCCGGAATCCGCACGCGCATGCCGGGTATTCGGCGCTGCTGTGGGGCCTGACCGCCAGCACCGGCCCCGACGGCTACCACGTCGGCGCGATCGGCAACGATGATGGCACCATCGCCCCCACCGCGTGCCTGAGCGCCATGCCCTTCACGCCCCGCGAATCGCTCGCCGCGCTGAAGCACCTGTACCATGCCTACGGCAAGGACATCTGGGGCGACCTGGGTTTCCGCGACGCCTTCAACCTCACGCGCGGGTGGTACGCGCCGGGCTACCTGGCCATCGACCAGGGACCGATCGTGCCGATGATCGAGAACCAGCGCAGCGGTCTGTGCTGGCGCATGTTCATGAGTAATCCCGAGATTGCGCCAATGCTCGCCGTGAGCGGTTGGCAGATTGGTTCCGCGCCCGCGCCGGTGCCCTGACCCAGTCGATGGCGGCTCCCGTGAGGGATCACGCAAGAGGTGCGCAGTCGCGCAGACAACGAGTGTGCGGTCGCGGTTCCGAACTTGTGGGACTACGGTTTGGCGGCGCTCCGACCGCTCAAGTGCCCTCCGTGTCGCTGCACCACTTCACCACAGTCCTCAGCCGTTCTCCGCGTCTCCGCGTCTCTGGTCCGCTCCGGCTTTCGAAGATCCCCATCGACACAACGGCGACCTTACGGCGCGAGCGCCGCGGTGATGCTGATGACGATGGTCTGCTGGGTGGCCGAGCCGCTGCTGATCGAGGTCGGCGCCTGGAAGTACAGCGCGTAGGCAGAGGTCGCGCCGCTCAGCAGGCCGCTGGTGAGCGTCTGCGCCGAGGTCGTCAGCGTCAGCGCGTACGACGTTGGGTCGGTGGGTGCGCCAGAGGCGGCTGCGCTGGTGTCCGCCTTCATCAGGTAGGCGTTCGCGCCTGCGCTGGCCGCAGGTCCCCAGCTGGATGGCGCCGTCGCTGCGCTGGCGATGCTGAGATCGACGTTGCAGTCGCCGGTATCCTGCACCGTCAGATCGACGCTGCTGGTGATGGAGTTGGCGGTGGTGCCCACGGTCATCGCGCCCAGGGCCCACGTGCGCGGATCGCTGCCGGTCGCCCACGCGATCGCCACCGTGCTAGTGCCGGGGCCCAGGTCGAGCGCGCTGGCCGCGTTGCCGGTCGCAGGTGCGAGGCCGACCGCGTCCTGCAGATGCGCTCCAGACGCCACGAACACCCCACTCGGCTTGGCTGCGCCGGTCGCCGCCGCGCTGTAGGTGCCGCCCGGCGTCAGCCGTGGGCTGCCCGCCAGGGTCATGGTGATGGTGGTGCCGGTCTGGTTCGCGATGGTGGTCGTCGACAGGGTATCGCTGGTCACCGGCAGGCCGAGATCCGCCACCGTCATCGCCGTGGCGGTCACGCTCTCCGAGAAGGTCAGCGTCACGGTGTCGCCGGCGCTGACACCGCCGGTCCCGCCGTCGGTCCACGCCGTGGACAGCAACACTGGCGCGGCGGCATCGGTAGCCGCGGTCGCCGAGCCTTCGACCTGCACCACGCCCGAGCCCAGCGTGTGCTTGAGGGAGGTATTGGCGGTGATGCGCACGGCGGGCGTCGCGCCAGTGTCGCCGGCTCCAAGCTCGGTCAGCAGCACGTCGATCTGGTTGTCGTTCGCCACCGCGCCGGTGCTGAAGCCGGTCACCGTATAGCCGGCCACCGTCACGGTCAGCGCACTGGTGTCGTCGTTCAGCGCCATGTCGAAAGTCAGGCGGATGCGATCGAGATGCCCGTTGCCATCAGCATCCAGCGTCTGCCGCGCGGTCAGCACCGGCGCGATGTCGGTCAGGGTCACCGCGGTCGCGGTGTAGGCGATGCGGAACAAGCGACCAGCCTGGGTGAAGACCGTATTGGTGGCCAGACCGCTGAAGGTACCGCTGACCGTGCCCGCCGAGACGATGGTGTAGACCTTGCCGACCGCGGCGTTGGCGTTGCTCGCGACCGTCAGCGTACCGGCGCAGGCCACCGTGCCGGCGGTTGTCACTCGGTCATTCGTCGGTGTCGTCCCGTCGAGATCGAGGCTGAGGGTCGAAGCAGCATTGCAGGTCACCGAGCCGGTGGTCAGCGTGCCGATCGCCGTGCCGCCCAGGCCCGGCGCCAGGGTCGCTCCCGCGGCCAGGGCCACCGTCCCCGCCACCGTGCCGGTGCCGCCCAGGGTGGCGGTATTGCCGACGGAGACCGCGCTGCCGCTGGCCAGCGACCCGGTCACCAGCAGCGTTCCGGCGCTGACCGCGGTTGCGCTCGCATACGTGTTCGCCGCCGACAGCGTCAGCGTCCCAGAACCCGACTTGATAAGTCCCGTGTCGGCTCCGCTACCGGTTAGGGCGATGACGGTTGATACGTTCACCGCGTCACCGGCGGCGATGGCGAAGGTCGCACCGCCAGTTTGGCCCAAGGTGGCGTTGCCACCGCTGATGGTAGAGGTGGTTCCGCCACCGAGGGTTGATACGCCCTGGTCGAAATTCCAGTTTCCGAACGACCCATTCGCAGTCGTCGCGGATAGCGTGCCACCATTGAGTACGACGGCGTTGAGATGATTGCTGCTGGTGCCGGTGCTGGTGACCACACCACCAGCGTTGATTTGAATAGTTTTGCTGGTCGACGTGCTGCCGGTGAATGCATTGTCGCCAGTGACGGAGATGGTCCCCCCATTGTTGACGACAACTCCAGCCGCACTCCCGACTGCGCCCGTGCTCGTATTGCCTGCCGCCGTGGACAGCGTCCCCGCATTGACCGTCACCGTTCCCGTGAAGGTGTTGTTTGCAGACAGGGTCAGGGTTCCGCTGCCATTCTTAGTCAGGCCCCCATCGGTCGCGTTGTCGCCGCCCACGGTGGAATGGCTCATGACGCCAGAGATGGAAACTGCGAAGCCATTGGTATCGATGATCGCGCCCCCATTGCGTACATCCACGGGGACGTTGCCGCTGTTTGCAAGATTGGCGAGGGCCGCACCGGCCTGCAGGTTGCCACCGTTGAGATGAATAATGACGGATGCCGATCCATTGCCGAAGGTACGCTGGGTTGAGAGTGTCCCTCCATCAAGATTGATGGTGCCAACCCCGCCAAACCCGGCCAGGTAGACCTTATCGTTGGGGAATGCGCCGGCAGCCCCGACGGTGACGGTACCACCAGCGATGGTCAGGACTCCGGTACCAAATGGCGCCCCTCCGTTGCTGCCACCGACAAAGACCCGCCCACCGCCATTGCCGACCGACAACGAGCCGCCGGCGTTCACCGTGATGGTTCCGGTCCCCGCCGCGGCATAGCCGACGCCACAGACGCTTGATGCGCTACTAGCCAGGGTCACGGTGCCATTGGTGATGGTGGCGCTGCCGCCGGATTGGGTGATGAGACTCAAGGTTCCGATCAGGGAACCGCCGCCGCTGATGTCCAGGGTTCCGGCGCTGACCGTCGTCGCGCCGTCATAGGTGCTCGCGCCCGTCATTGTCATCGTCCCGCTGCCTGTCTTCGACACCGCGCCGGTGCCGCTGATCACGCCACTCAGCGTCGTCGAGGTGGCGTCGCCTCCGCATGTGAGCGTTGCGCTGCCCAGAGTGATGCTGCCCGCGCCAGCGAGGGAACCGACGGTCTCGTCGAAGTTCGCCAGGTTCCAGGTCGCGCCGCTAGCCACCGTCACCGCGCTGGTGTCCGCGATGACTCCTGCCGCACCGTTCGTGAGCGTACCGGCGGAGATCGTGGTGCTGCCGGTGTAGGTATTCACGCCCGACAGCGTCAGCGTACCACCGCCGGTCTTGGTCAGACCGCCCGCGTTAGAAATCACACCGCTGATCGTCGTTGGGCCTGCGCACGCTGCGGTGAGCAGAAATGCGCCGTTATTCATCGTGCCAATGATCGTGGTGGTCCCACCCGCAGTCGTGGCAATGGTCGGTGCTGCCGTGGTGAAGGTGATATTTGGCGCGAAGCTGGACGTGTTGCTGGTTTCGTTATTCGCGAATGCCGGTGCGCCACCACTCAGGGCGAGTGCATTGCCACTCATGGCCCACGCGCCGCCGCCTGCTGCGAGCGTGATGGAGTTGAAGCTGGTCCCTGCACCAAAATCGTTGGCATTCGTCAGACGCGTGCTGCCGGCAAAGATCAGGCTATCTCCAGGAATGGGCGCAATGCCACCGACCCAGTTTGACGCGGTCGTCCAATTGCCATCGGCGCCGCCGCCATTCCACGTCTTCGTACCGTTCGCTACGCCAGTGACGTCACTCAGGGTCACGCTCGTGGCGGTGTAGACGATTTGGAAGGTGCGGCCCGCCTGAACGAAGGTCGATCCGTTCGCCATGCCGCTGAACGTGCCGGTGACGCTTGATCCACTGACAATGGTATAACTCTTCCCTGCGCCAGAGTTGGTATTGCTTGCCACGGTCAGGGCAGCAGACGCCAGCGCGACGATGCCGCTGGAGGTGATGCGGTCGGCAGTCGGCCCGGTCCCATCGAGATCCACCGCGTAGGTCGATCCCGCAACAGAGGTCACCCCGGCGGTGGTCAGGGTAGCGATGGCACCCGTGGCTAATCCCGGTGCGATTGTGCCGCCGCTCGCAAGAGTAATCGCAGCCGTGGTCGTTGCGTTGCCAGCCACCGTGCCGCCGGAATTCACCGTCGTCGCGCTGGCGAAGGCGGCCAGCCCGTCGAGCACCAAGGTGCCACCGTTGATGGTCGTGGCTCCGGTGTACTTGACCTGGCCGGTAAGAAATCCGCACCGCAGGGTGAGCGTACCCGTGCCGGACTTGGTCAGGCTGAGCGATCCGCTGCCACCGTTGTTGTTGCGAATCAGACCGTCATAGATGAAGTCTACCGTGTTACTGACGGTGAGGATGGACGGGGCATTGGGGCCAGCGGGCCCGCCCGACTCCGTGTCCTGAATCACCGAGGCCTGGTTGGCGTTGCTCGTGATACCGGCAACCGTTTCGAGGTACCCATTGAGTTCGAACTTGGCGCTGTTGCCGCTGCCGCCTGAGGTGAACGTGATTACCGACGTGTCGGAAATCTGATCGGACGCCCCCAGCCGCAGTACATCCCCACCGCTCGCGTCGCCGATGCTGATGTTGCCAGCAATCGCATTCACGCCTACCGTCTTCTGCAGGATGAGCACGCCGCCGCTGACCGTGGTGACACCAGTGTAGGTATTGGCCGTGGTGCCTGACAGCGTCAGGACGCTGCTGGCATCGGTGTCCTTCGTCAGTGCGCCAGCACCAGAGATAATCCCTGACAACGTCTGCGCTGCTGATGATGCATACCGGAACGTCGTGCCAGTGCCGAGGGAGATATTCCCCGCGTACGATCCACTGCCGAGAGATCCGGCGCTACCGATGGCGAGCGTGCCACCTGAAGCAGCGACCGTGGTCGCGCCGGTGTAGGTGTTCACGCCCGACAGCGTCAGCACGTTGGTGCCGGCCTTGGACATTCCGCCGCTGCCGCTCATCACTCCCGAATACGTCGTGGCAGTGTTGTCGCCGCCGCAGGTCACAGTCGCGCTGCCCAACGTCACGTTGCCGGCTCCGGCCAGCGAACCGATGGTCTCACTGAAGTTGTTGAGATCCCACGTCGCGCCCGACGACACCGTCACCGCACTGCCATCGGGCACCACGTTCGCAGCCGCGTTGCGCAGCGTGCTGCCGACCACGGCGACCGCGCCGGTGAAGGTGTTGGCTCCCGACAGGGCCACGATGCCCGTGCCATTGCTGCCGGTGGTAAGGGTGCCGGTGCCCGCGATCACCGTCGCTTCCGTGAAAGTGAGGCCCGCCCCCGCCGACAGCGAACCGCCACCGCCGGCCAGGGTGATGCCGCGCAGGGCGTTGCCGGTGGTCGTGGTGGTGATGAGCAGACCACCGCCCGACATGGTGAAATAGTCGGCCACGAGGGCGCCGGGCGCCGGGCCAAAAACGGCGGTCGAGGATGCGCTGACCACACCGCCGCTGAAGACATACTTGCCGGTCATGGTGCTGGTGCCGCTGAGCGTGTAGGTGCCGGTGCCGGTCTTGGTGACGTTGCCGCTGCCGCTGGTGACACCGGAATAGGTCGTCGAGGTGTTGTCTCCGCCGCAGGTGAGGGTGGCGGTTCCCAGACTGACGCTGCCGGCACCGGCGAGCGAGCCGATGGTCTCATTGAAATTATTGAGGTTCCAGGTCGCGCCCGATGACACTGTCACCGCGCTGGCGTCGGCGATGACCCCGGCCGCACCATCTGTGAGCGTCCCGGCGCTGACCGTGGTCGCGCCGGTGTAGGTGTTCGCACCCGATAGGGTCATCGTCCCGGCGCCCGCCTTGGCAACTGCGCCGGTGCCGCTGATCACGCCGCTGAGCGTCGTCGAGGTCGCGTCGCCTCCGCACGTGAGCGTCGCACTGCCCAGGGTTATGCTGCCCGCGCCGGCCAGCGAGCCGACGGTCTCGCTGAAGTTCGCCAGGTTCCAGGTCGCGCCGCTGGCCACCGTCATTGCGCTGGTGTCCGCGATGACCCCTGCCGCGCCGTTCGTGAGCGTGCCGGCGGACACCGTGGTCGCGCCGGAATAGGTATTCGCGCCCGACAATGTCAGAATGTTGGTACCGGCCTTGGTCAGCCCGCCAACCCCGCTCACCACGCCTCCCAGGGCCAGGTCGCCGCTGGCCGCATCTACGGTGCGCGTCGCCGCCACGGCTAGGGCCACGTTCAACCGCTGCAGCGCGGTGCCGCCATTGGTCACCGCTCCGGCCAGGGTGATGGCATTGCCCGCCACGGTGAAGGCGCTGGCCCCCGAATTGAAGGTGATGCTGGCGAAGCTGGTGGCTGCAGCAAAGTCGTTGTTGGGCGACGTCCGCGTTGACCCAGCGAACTGCAGGTCCTCGCCCGCGACAGGCGCCAGATCAAAGTCCCAGTTGGCCGCGGTCGTCCAGTTGTTATTGGCGCCGCCGCCATCCCAGACGCGCGTGGTCGGCCGCGCGACATCCGTCAGGGTCACAGCGGTGCCAGTATAGGCGATCTGGAAGGTGCGACCCTGCTGCGTAGTCATCGCGCCGTTCACCAGGCCGGCGAAGGTTCCGGTGACCGTGCCCGCGCTGACGATGGTGTAGACGCTGCCGAGCGCCGCGTTGCCGGCGCTGGCGACGGTCAAGGTGCCGGCGCAGGTCACCGTGCCGGCGGTCGTGGCGCGATCGCTGGTGGGACCTACCCCATCGAGGTCGACGCTGAAGATCGACGTGGCGTTGCCGCTCAGCGTGCCGGTGGTCAGCGTGCTGATGGTCGTCCCACCGGTGCCCGGCGCGAGCGTGCCGGTCGCGCCCATGGTCACCGTGCCGGCCACGGTGCCGGTGCCGGCCAGCGTGCCGCCGGTTGAAACCGTCGCCGCGCTGCCGCTGGCCGTGGCGCCGGTCACCACCAAGGTGCCGCCGCTGACCGTCGTGGCGCCAGTGTAGGTGCTGGTGCCGGACAGCGTCAGGCTGCCGGTGCCGCCGCGCGTGACCGCGCTCTTGTTGGTGCCGCCATCGCTGATGACCCCGCTGAAAGTGGTCGACGCGCTGCCGCTCACCGTCAGGACCGCATCCACGCTACCGCTGTTGGTGACCGTGCCGCCGAACCCGCCGCTGTCCGCGAGCGAGCCGAGCGTCTGCGGGCAACCACCCAGGTCGAGGGTGGCGCCGCTGGCGATCGCCAGCGCCGTCGCCGCCGGTAAAGCGCCACCAGAGGTGTAAATGAAGTTGCTGATGGTCTGCGTCGACGTCGACCCGCCGGTGCCGCCCGAGAAGCCGACGAAGGCGTTGGCGCTGGTGAGGGTCGTGGCGATGGTTCCCACCGCCAATGTGGTGCTGAAGGTGCTGCTCGTGGTCAGGTCGGTCAGGGTCTCGACTAGGTTGGCGGTGCCGTCGTACGTCAGCGTCACCGCGATTGGGTCGCCACTGGTGAGGACGACTGGGGAATTGGTCGTGTAGGCGCTCGTGACCGTGCCGTTGGTGAAGTACCTCGTGCCGGTCGTGTTGGTCGCGAAGAGGTTGAAGGCGAGCGCGACGCTCGGGGTGATGCCGGAATAGCCCAATTGCCCGCCGGACGCGCCCAGCGAGGTCACCGCGCTGTTCTGCAGGATGAACGCAGCACCATCGGCCGCCTTGTTGCCGCTGGCCTGGTACTGGAACGTGGCGGTGAAGCCCGCCTCCGCGACCTTGGTGTTGAAGAAAGCGCTGCGCGCCTGGTTACTGGCGTTGCTGGTGAGCGTCAGCACGTCGCTGGCCACCGTCGCGCCGCCGTTCAGCGTCCAACCGGTGCCGGTGGTGCCGAAGCCGGTGACCGACGTGCGCACTAGCGAGACGGTCCCCGCCAGGATGGTGGTTGCGCCCGTGTAGGTGTTGAGCGCGGACAGCGCCAGGATGCCGCTGCCGGCCTTGGTCATCCCACCGGTGCCGCCGATCATCCCGCCAACGGTCAGGGTCGAGGCGGCAACCGTCACCTGACGCGTCGCCGCGCCGAGCGCCACCGCGCCACCGCCCAGATTCAGGGCATTCGTCCCGGTGAAGGTGAAGTCGCCGGTCCAGGATTCCGGATTCTTGTTGGCGATGCTCAGCGCGCCGCCGGAACTGTTGTCGATGGTCGTGCCACCGGCGATGGTGAAGGTGCTGGCGGACCCGCCGAGCGCCGCGGCATTGCCGATGTTCAGCGTGCCGGCGCTCAGGGTCAGGCCACCGCTGAAGGTGTTGGCGCCGTTCAGGGTCAGCGTTCCGCCGCCGAGCTTGGTCACTCCGCCCGTGCCGCTGACGATGCCACCGACGGTCAGGGTCGACGCCGCCACGGTGGCTTGACGCGTACCCGCGCCCAGGGCCACGGCTCCGGTGCCCAGGTTCAGGGCGTTCGTCCCGGTGAAGGTGAAGTCGCCGCTCCAGGATTGCGGATTGTTGTTGGCGATGGTGAGCGCGCCGCCGGAGGTGTTGTCCAAGGTCCCGCCGGCGATGGTGAAGGTGCTGGCTGCGGCGCCAAGGGCAGCCGCATTGCCGATGGCGAGGGTGCCAGCGGTCAGCGTTACGCCGCCGGTGAAGGTATCAGCGCCGTTGAGCGCCAGGGTGCCGCTGCCGGTCTTATTCACTCCGCCTGTGCCGCTGACCACGCCGCCGACGGTCAGGGTCGATGCCGATGCTGTTACCTGGCGCACCGCCGCGCCCAGCGCGGTGGCGCCGGTGCCCAGGTTCAGCGCATTGCTGCCAGTGAAGGTGAAGTCCCCGCTCCAGGCCATGGGGTTATTCGCCGCGATGGTGATCGCCCCGCCCGAGGTATTGTCGATCGTGGTGCCGCTGGCGATGGTGAAGGTGCCCGCCGCCGCGCCGAGGGCGGCGGCGTTGTTGATGTTCAGCGAGCCCGCCGACAGCGTTACTCCGCCGGAAAAGGTGTTGGCGCCGGACAGTGTCACGGCGCCACTACCCGTCTTGGTCAGTGCAAAGGCGCCGCTGATCACCCCGCTCACCGACATTGCATTCACCGTCGACGTCCATGTCTGGCTCGCGCCGAGCGCGACCGGGCAGGCGATGCTGCTGCCGGCGACGCTGGCGGTGATGCCTCCGGCGCCGATGGTCAGGGTGCCGCCGCCGGCGCCGATGGCGGCGGCGCTGCCGGTGAAGGTGACGCTCTGGCAGACGCCGTTGCCCGCGGTCAGTGACGGTGTGGCCTTGAAGGTGCCGCTACCATTGCCGATCTGCACGTCGTTGTTGAGCGTCGGCACTGCACCCGTGCTCCAGTTGGTCGCGTCATTCCAGTCGGTGCTGGTTGTACCGTTCCAGATATCGGCAGCGTCGGCGACCGTGATGGTGATCGCGGTGGCGCTGCTGGACAGCGTCAGGATGTAGCCGTTGCTACCAGCCTGCACGCGCTGCAGCGTACCGCCGCCGGTGATCTGCCAGGTCGCGCCGGCAAGGCCGCTGGTCGCGGTGATCACCGGGTAGCTGCCGCCCACGGTGAGGTTGGCGCCAACCGCCGTCATGCTGATGGAGTTGGTCCCGCTGGTCGTCGCGCCCAGCGTCGCCGCCAAGGTGTCCGGGCCGGCGCTGCCGATGTTGAAGTTCAGCGTCGCGCCGCTGATCGTCAGGGGCGTGCTGGCGAAGCTGGTGTTCTGCTGCAGGGCGACGGTGCCCACCGCGCCATCGGTCATATCGTAGACCGTCCCGGAGCCGAGCGTGAGCATCGACCCGAGCGTCCCCGCGCCCGTAGTGCCGATCGCCAGGGTGCTGCCGGATGGATTGGGCGCGAAGGTCGCGCCACTGCACACCGTGATCGCGGTATTGCCGAGGCCCGAGCCGCTGGCGAGCTTCAAGGTGCCACCAGCTGCCGTGGTGGTGCCGGTGTAGGTGGCCGTGCCGCTGAGGGTGAGCGTGCCCGCCCCGCGCTTGACCAGGCCACAGGCCCCGCTGACGGTGCCGCTGAAGGTCGTGCTGGTGCCGTTGAAGCCGCTGATCAGGCTGCCATCGGTCAGCTGCACGGTGCCCGCGCCGGCCAGCGAGCCGATGATCAGGTCGGGCGTCAACGTGGCGTTCGCGGTGGTGATGTCGACCATGGTGGTGTTGCCGGCGCCGCTGATCTGTGCGTTCAGACCGTATCCGCCGCCGCCGTTGTAGAATGCCACTGCGAAATCGTGCGCTCCCGTGGTTAGCGCTAGAGACCCGGTCCGGGTGGTGAAACTCTGGCTGAAATTGTTGTTCACCACCACCGCCCCATCGACGAACAGCACTGATCCATCGTCGCTGCCAGTATTGAAGGTGTAGGTCCCAGCGGTGCCAATGGTCAATCTGCCGCTGTAGATCGCCTCGAAAACCGGTGATCCGCTGTTGTAGGGCGAGGGGAAGCTGGTGCCGGAGCTGCCGAAATTCATGTTCGTCGCGACGTTGGCCAGGGCCATGGTCTGGCCAGAGAGGTGTGTCTGGAGCGCGGGCAGCGAAGCGAAGTTGCTGCCCGTAGCCGTGACGTTGAAGTAGCGCGCCGACAGTCCGTTGCCGCCGGTCACCGCAAGGGTTGCACCCGTCGCGACGGTCACCGCACCGGTGCCGAGCGCGCAGCCGCTCGCCTGCAGCGTGCCCTGGCTGATGGTGGTGGTTCCGGTGTAGGTGCTGGTGCCGTTCAAGGTCAGCGTGCCGCTGCCATTCATCACCACGGCGCCGACACCGCTGATGACGTTCGACGCGGTGACCGCGTCCGAGCGTGCGAAAGTCAACGTGGCATTGTTGATCACCGCTCCGGAACCGAACGTCCCGGCTGTGCCCCCGGCACCGATCTGCAGGGTGCCCGCGCTGATCCGTGACGATCCCGTGATAGTGTTGGTGCCGGTCAGGGTCAGCGTACCGGTGCCGAGCTTGGTCACGCCGTTGCCGCCGGAAATGACCCCGCTGAACGTGGTACTGGTGTTGTCGCGACCGACCACGAGATCGCCGTTCGTCAGCACCACGCTGCCCGCACCGGCCAGGGAGGCGACCTCAAGGTGGGCGGGGGCGACGCTGGCGTTGGCAGTAGTGATGTCGACCATGGTCACGTTGCCCGCGCCGCTGATCTGCGCGTTCAAGCCGTAGGTGCCGGTCCCCTGGTAAAAGGCGACCACCAGATCGTGAACCCCGGCGGTCAGGCTGATGGACCCGGTCCTGGTGACGACGCCCTGGAAGAAGTTGTTGCTCACCACCACGGTGCCATCGACGAACAGCATCGATCCGTCGTCGCTGCTGGTATTGAACGTGTAGGTCGCGGTCGAGGCGATGGTCAGCTTGGCGCTGTAATAGGCCTCGAAGTTGGTCGCGCCGCTGTTGTACGGGGACGGGAAGCTGCTGCCGGTGGTGCCGAAATTCAGCGTCGTGGCGTTGGTGATTGCGGCCAGGGCCTGGCCGTTGAGGTGTGTCTGCAGGGTGGTGAGTGCGGCGAATTTCGGATTGACGTTGCTGCTGTTGCTCGGCGTGACGTTGAAATAGCGGCTGGTGACGCCCGCGCCGCCGGTCGCGGTCAGCGTGGCTCCGGCGCTGACCGTCACCAATCCGGTGCCAAGCCCAGTACCCCCGGCGTTCACTGCACCCTGGCTGATGGTCGTGCTGCCGGTGTAGGTATTGTTGACCGACAGCGTCAGGACGGTGCTGGCACCGCTCACCGTCAGGCTGCCCGAGCCGCTCAGGATGCCGCCGAGGGTGAGGGGATCGGTGGCGCACGAGATCACCGGCGCACCACTGAGGATCATTGCGAGGTTGATGACTTGCGTCGCCGCGCTGCTGTTGGTCAGGTTGCCGGCCAGAGTGATGGAGTTGCCACCGATGGTGAAGGCGGTCGCGCCCGCGCTGAAGGTGATGCTCGCGAAGCTCGTGGCGGCGGTCAGGTCGTTGTTCGGCGTCGCCCGCGTCGTGCCCGCAAAGACCAGCGCGTCACCGGCGATCGGCGCAGTACCGCCCCAATTGGCCGCGGTGCTCCAGTTGTCGTCGCCGCCGCCACCGCTCCACGTGACGGTTGCCGCATGCAGCCCCGTCTGGGCAGTCAGGGCGAACAGCAGGATGAGGAGCCACCAGGACCGCCCGCCACGCCCGGGCCGCGACGCGGCGTCAACGGACGCCGCAGAGCGTTCGCAAGGGGTAACGATCTTCCTGTGGGGGACAAAGCGCACTGTATGGAAGTATAGCCTGGGAAATGGCCTGGAGCAAAACACGGGGCTCGCTCAGGGGGCGAAGTTACCCGGGCTTGGCGCGCACCCCGTCCAACGTCCAATAGTCGATGCATTCGGGCCCTGCAGGCACGCGGTGTTTGACCATTAGAATGCATCGTAACTCAAATGAAGGAAGTTGTTTAAGTATAAAAATGAAATTCATGCGGGGTCCCCGGGTGCGCCTCGCCCTCGCCCAGCAGCATGGGCGATGGTGCCCTGGACGTTCAGACGCATCGCCGGGTTGTTTGCGACCCCACCACACCTCAGTCTGCCGCGCGCCTACCACCGATCACCAGCGCGATGCCGCCCAGGACCAGCCCCGTTGCGAGCAGCAGGGTGGACGTCAGCGGTTCCCCGAGGAAGGCCACGCCGCCCAACGCCGTCAGCACCGGCACGCCGAGCTGAGCAGTGGCCGCCTGGGTGACCTTCAGCCCGGCGATGGCGCGGTACCAGATGACATAACCGATCCCCGAGGTCAGCGCGCCAGATGACACCGCGAGCAGCGCCCCGGTCGCGTCCATGGTCAGCGAGGGCAGCAGTCCAGCGGCCAGCGCCACGGCGAAGGGCACGGCGCGGTGGAAGTTGCCGGCCGTCGCCGCCGCCGGATCGGCGGCGCCGCGACCGCGGATCGAGTAGACGCCCCAGGCGGCGCCCGCCACCACCATCATGCAGGCGCTCGCCACGGGCGGCGCGGCGAGGCCGGGCAGGAACAGCAGCGCCAGACCGGCGAGCGCCAGCAGCAGGCCGAGCGCTTGGCGGACGTGCAGTCGTTCGCCGCGCGCGAGACCGTAGCCGATCATCGTCGCCTGCACCGCGCCGAACAGCAGCAGGGCGCCGGTGCCGGCGGGCAGGCCGACATAGCCGAATGAGAAACCGGCGGCGTAGGCGAATAGCGCGAGCCCCGACAGCCAGCTGCCGGCCTGGGTCGTCGGCGCGCCACGCTGACGCAGCAGCAGCCACAGCATGAGCGCGCCACTGACCAGGCGCAGCACGGTGAAGCCCGCCGGATCGCAGTGCCCACCCCGCAGCGCCAGCCGGCAGAGCAGGGAATTCCCAGCGAAGGCGCTGACGGCGAGCGCGGTAAGG
The DNA here is from genome assembly GCA_038213805.1 of Planctomycetota bacterium. Lineage (GTDB taxonomy): Bacteria > Planctomycetota > UBA11346 > UBA11346 > UBA11346 > BOG-1363. The sequence continues at coordinate 14,651 of JBBQSO010000045.1, forward strand.
ATGAGAGTCCGACCACGCGGCATGCAGCGCTCCAGGCCCGGCAGCAGGAAACGCCGCGGACGATCCTGGTTAGCCGGCTTCCGCCGTCTGTCGAGTCGGGATGCGCCGCAGCCCCGGCCCACGCTTCACGACGTAGGCCGCAGTCTTCGTCATGGCAATGCGCGAAGATTTAAGCGGAACGCCCACATCGCAGTCGCCAGGATGTCCGGCACTTCGCACGTCGCCGCCCCTCATCGCTGCCCCGGCTTCCACTGCCAGAACAGCCCCTTCGCCATCCACACTTCCTCGGCAAAGATGAGATACGTCCCATCCGCCCGCTTATGCGTCTGCACCCCATCGTTCATGTCCAACCACCCGGTGGTGCAGCCGACGTCGGCCGTGGGCAGCAGACGGCCGATGCGCTTCCCGTCGGCGAGCCGGTAGACGTCGACCGCGATGGCCTCGGACTGCCACGTGGACGCGACGAAGGCGTAGTCCTCCTCGAAGCTCCAGGCCTTGGGCGAGGTGCTGACCTCGCCCTCGGGGGGCAGCAGGACGCTGCGCCATGCCAGGTGGGGCGTGCTCGACCAGTGGTCGAAGCGCAGCAGCTCGGCACCGCAGGACATCTGCTCCCAGCCACCGCCCGGGAAGGGGTGCTCGTCGGTCCACGCGCCGATGTACATGCGATCACCGACCGGATCATAATTCAGCTTCGAAAGCTGGCGCAGACCGCCCACCGTGGGGATGGGCGTGCTGCGCGCCTTGGCCACGTCCCACTGCGGCACGCCGGCGTGGTCGACGCCGGTGCACGGGATGATGGTGATCGCGCCCTTGCCCGCATCCCAGCCACCGGTGTTGACCACGATGTCGCCGCGCTCGTCAAGGCGCACGGCCTGGCTGCCCGCGGGCGCAGCGACGTATTCCTCTGCCTGCATCAGCCCGTCGCCGTTGCGATCGACCCACAGGAACGGCCCCTGCGGATGATGGGGCGGCCAGATGGCTTTGCCTGCGTGGTCCTGCACCCCGTTCGGCGCGTACATCGCCGCCGGCACCGCGATCTCGCCGGCGAAGCGCCACGCAAAGATCGCCGCGTCCATCTGCTGCTTGGCGAACAGCACCTTCGTCCCGCCGAGACGCAGCACGCGCATCGCCAGGAAGGCGTCGACGCGCAGGCGGGGATCTTCGGGCCAGCGCAGCGGATCCAGGGTGATCGCCGCATCGCTCCAGCCCGCACCTGGCGGCTTGGTGTAGTCGATGGCGTAGCGGTGGCCACTGGAGTAGACGTTGCCATCCGCGCCCGGATCGGCGTCGCCGCAGCTTACGAATTCGGTGCCCTGGCGCACCCAGACCAGCCGCCGCTGCGCGTCGAACTTCCAGATCTTGCCGCCGTAGTCCCAGCAGCCGACGTACAGGCTGCCATCAGCCCCGCAGGCCAGGCTGGTGATGCGGAAGAAGCGCCCAGGCAAAACCGCGCCGGGCGTGGCGCCCAGGTAGATGGGGCCGCCGAAGTCCGCAGCGGCGACGCGCTCGCCCGACGGCACGCGGTAGCGCTGGATGCGTTGGCGCGCCGGGTCGCCATCCGCGACCAGCAGGTCGCCTTCCGGGGTCACCGCCAGCGCCACCGGATGCAGACAATCGGCGATATGCGTGCCCAGGTCACGGCCGTCGCGGCCGATGCGCCGCACCGCGTGGGCCTCGCCATCGATGACCCATAGCGCGTGTTCCGGCGTGGCGTCGATCGCGATCCGCCCGGCGTGGGCGCAGGGGAATTCGCGTACCTGATGCAGGTCGGCGGTGGCGTAGACCACGATGCGCCCCGCCGCCGGATCGGCGACGAACAGTTCGCCACCCTGCACCGCGACGCCAGACGGCATCTGCACGTGGTGGCCGTTGACAGCGAGGCGGTGACCGGACTTGCCGCCCGCGAACGGCGCCGGCTTCCCCGCGCGGGTGTAGCGCGCGATGCCGGCGAAATCCTCGCCGCCACCGTCCCCGGGATCATGGCCCATGGCGTAGTAGACGTACGTGTCGTCGACCGCGACCGCCGCGCCACCGCGCCAGCCCCAGCTGTGCCAGCCTTCGGGGGTGGCGACGTGCGCGCCGTCGGTGCTGTAGACGTTGGTCTCGCCGCCGCGCTCGTCCCAGCCAACGATGGGGTAGACGCGATCGCCCGCCACGGCGAGGTCGTCGACACCCTGCATCATCCAGCGCGCCTCCCCACTCTTGCCGCCCGCGAAGGAATTGCCGAACCAGTACGTGCGCTCGGCAAGGTGCGGCGCCGTGGCCACGTCGACCTCCGCCGCCGTCGCTGCGCCCACGGTGGTCAGCGCGGACAGCACGAGCAGCGCGCGGCGGAGCGGATGCGGCGGATGGTGCAGGGGCATGGAAACCTCGGATCAGGTGGTGATGAGTCGGGGTGCGATCATGCGCAGCTGGGGCGCTTCCGGCAGTCGGCCGGCGATGCGCTCTTCAAGCAGCGCGGCCATCGCCGCGCCAAGCGCGGCATTGTCCTTATCGACACTGGCCGCGGGCGGCACCGGGCAGCGCGCGCGCTGCGGCACGTCGTGCCAATAGGCGTCGTAGCCCACCACCTGCACGTCGACGCCTGGTTCGCGCCCGCAGCGGCGCAGCGCCGCGCAGATCGCCGGCACGTGGCCATCGGTCAGCGCCAACACCGCGTTCGGCGGTTCCGCTCCCAAGAGGTGCGGCGCGAGGTGGCCGGCGATGGTCAGGACGAGATCATCGAAGTCATCCAGGTGGTGCCGCCAGCGCACCCACGCCACCGGTGGCGGCGCGCAGCCGGCCTCGCGCAGCGCGCGCTCGTGCCCCGCGCGACGCCGCTCGCGCCACGGCTGGGTTTCCCCTTCCGCCCACACGCACAGCTGGCGCCGGCAGCCGCGCGCCAACAACCATGCGCTCAAGGCGTGCGCGCCGGCTTCGTGGTCGGAGCAGACGCGGTCGCAGTCCGCCGGCTCCTCGCCGAAGATCACCGTCGGGATGCCGGCGCGCGTGAAGGCGGTCGCCGCCGTGGCCAGGCGCGCGTCGGTCACGCCGCTGATCATCGCCTCGGGCAGCAGCACCCCGGCCGGCCGCTCGCGCAGCACGCCGGCGATGGTCGCCGCATCGGGGATGCCCACGCTCGGGATCAGCACATCGCGGCCGAGCGCGCGCAGCGCGTCCAGCGCGCCGAGGTGCAGGAAATCTCCCCAGCCGCCGCTGCGCCCACGGTCGCCGACCACAACGCTGCTGAACAGGCGCACCGCGCTGCTCGCTGCCACTGGCTGCGGCGCGACCAGGCGCGTCTTCGCGCCGGCGGCCTGGATGATGCCTTCGACGCTCAGGCGGGAGAGCGCCCAGCGCAGCGTGGTGCGGCTCACCGCGCAGTGCTCAGCCAGCTCACGTTCCGGAGGCAGCGGCTGCCCAGCTGCCACGGGTCCTGCGGCGATAGCGCGCAGCAGGCGGAGAGCGCGGGCACGTGGGCGTTCGTCAGACATGATTCAGACCAAAAGGGAACCAATGGCCATTCATCGGAATTAGATACCAAAAAAGACCATGAGTGTTGCCAACCTTCCAAAACGCGCAGAAAATATAACCTAAACGCAGTTTATGAAAATAGTTATACATATGGACGCATAGTCCAACTGCTGGCCATCGCTAACCCCGCGACCTTCTCAGCGCGTGGGCATCTGCACCATTTTCCAGCCTGGAACGAGGCGCGGCAGAGCGCCTTACACTTGGCCAATGGCGCTTCCCTGCCCTCCCCTCGGAACGCAAAATCGCAATCATGCCCCTGGTCCGCTTCACGCCCAACCTGGCGCGGCACTGCGCCATCGCCGACACGCAGGTCGCCGGCGACACGGTCGCGGCGGCGCTGGCGGCGGCCTTCGCGGGTCGCGACCTGGCGCGCGGCTACGTACTGGACGAGCAGGGCTGCCTGCGCAAACACATGTCGGCCTTTGTCGACGGCGAGCAGGTGCGCGACCGCCGCGCGCTCAGCGACGCCGTCGGGCCTGCGTCGACCATCGATCTCATCCAGGCCCTCTCAGGAGGTTGAATGCAACTCCACGTCGCCACCCGCAAGGGCCTGTTCGTCTATGATGTGGATGGCGCGCAGGCGCGCATCTCCGGCCGCCATTTCCTGGGCGACAACATCACGCTGACGCTGGCCGACCCGCGCTCGGGGCAGTGGTACGCAGCCTTCGAGCACGGCCACTTCGGCGCCAAGCTCACGCGTTCCGACGACCGTGGCGCGACGTGGCGCGAACTGCCCGCTCCGGCCTACCCCAAGCGTCCTGCGGGTGAACCCGACGAGATCGGCGCCGATGGCCGGCCGCTGCCCTGGACGCTCAAGCGCATCTGGTCGCTCGAGTGCGGTGGCGCGCAGCAGCCGGGCCGGCTGTGGTGCGGCACCATCCCCGGCGGTCTGTTCACCAGCGATGACCACGGCGAGCACTGGACGTTGAACGCGGCGCTGTGGGCGCATCCGGGCCGCGCCAAGTGGTTCGGTGGTGGTGCCGACCAGCCCGGCATCCATTCGATCTGCGTCGATCCGCGCGATCCGCGCGTGGTGCGCGTCGCGGTCAGCTGCGGTGGCGTGTGGACGACGCGCGACGCGGGTGCGACCTGGGCCAACACCACGCACGGCATGTTCGCCGCCTTCCTGCCGCCAGAGCAGCGCTACAACGTCGATAGCCAGGATCCGCACCGCATGGTGCAGTGCGCCGGCCAGCCCGAGCGCTTCTGGGTGCAGCACCACAACGGTGTGTTCCGCTCCGACGATGGGGCGGTGACCTGGCAGCACTGCCCCGACATCCCGCCCTCGGGCATCGGCTTCGGCTTCGCCGTGGTCGTCCATCCGCAGGACGGCGACAGCGCCTGGTTGGTGCCCGGCATCAAGGACGAGCAGCGCATCCCCGTCGATGGCGGCGTGGCGGTGACGCGCACGCGCGATGGTGGGCGCACCTGGACGGTGCTGCGCGCAGGCCTGCCGCAGCAGGACGCCTACGACCTGACCCTGCGCCACGCCTGCGACCTTGCCGTGGACGGCCGCACCCTCGCCTTCGGGTCGACCACCGGCGCGCTGTGGCTCAGCCGCGATGGCGGCGAATCCTGGACGGAACTCAATGCGCACCTGCCGCCCATCCACGCGGTGCGCTTCGTCGACTGACCGCGCGCCAGCCTCAGAAACCGGGATTTTCCGCAGGTTTCGGCACGTCGCCGCCCTGCGCCGGCGCGCCGGGGGGACCACCAGGCTGGCCATTCGGCGCGTCACCGGGACCGCCTGGCCGGCCGCCGCGTCGGCCATCGCGCGGCTGCCCGCCGCCGCCCCACATGCCCGGGAAGCCGCGGCCGCCGAAGCGCGGGCGCAGCCAGCCGACCAGCGGCGAATCGCCGGCGATCTGCCAGTGGTCCTCGTGCCGGACGAGTTTCAGCGGCAGCGCCTCGGACTTCCCGAAGGCGGTGAATGCCACCGTGACGAAGCGCGCGTCGTCCTCGCCGGGGACCGGCCGCGCCGCGCCGACCTTGGCCGAGTCGAGCACCTGGTCGAGCTGCAGATCATAGAGCGCGAGCAGCACCTTGAGCCCGCCCAGGCTCTTGCCGAGGCGGCCCGCGGCGTCGTCGACGGAGATGCCACCCAGCTCGGCGGCCGTGCCGATGCCCAGGCCCTTGATCAGCGTGGCGAACTGCGCGGTGGCCTTGGCCTGCTTGTCGGCGTCGTCCAGGCCCGCGCCCTTCGACCACGTGGCGAAGCCGTCGAGCAGGTCGGCGATCGCCTTGGTCTGCTCGTTTTCAAGGCCGCTGGCGAGGATGTCGCCGACCACGCCAGCAAGCAGGTTCGGGATCAGGAAGCCGGTGCGGCGCGGTTCGGCTTCGGTTGGCGCGCCCGGCTTGGCGGCGAGCGCCTGCAGGGCCGCGGCCAAGCCGTCGCCGCCGATGAACAGCGAGAAGATCTGCTGGAAGTGGCGGTCCGCCTCGGGTCCGCCGTTGCCGAGTGCGAGCAGGCGCTCAATGACGCCATCGCGGAACGGGTTGTTCTGCCCGGCGAAACGCTTCCAGCTCTGCTGGAGCTCGCTGCGCTGCGCCGGTGCGAGGCGCGCGAGCAGGCCGGTCGCATCGTTGCCGCGCAGCGCTGTGATCAGCTCCGTCACCGCGGCCTCGGCACTCGGTGCGGCCGGCGTTGGCGCCACCGGTGGGACCGCGACGACGACCGGCGCGGGCGCGACCTCGCCAGCGGGCGCCAGCGCCGGGGCGATGGTCAGCGAGCCGGTGACCAGGGCGCCGGCGGCGAGGACGGCGAGGCCGCCGAGTTTGAGCATGGCCATGGTGGTGAGTCCTCCGGAAGCGGCGGTGGCGGCGGTGAGAGCGGCAGCGGGCGGGGCCACGCCCGCGGCGGCGGCATGGGCGGTGGCGGCGGCGAAGGCGAGAGGCACCGGGGCGGCGGCGGCCTGGGCCTCGGCGGCGAGCAGGCCGGCGAGGGCGAGCGCACCGACGGCGACGCCGCGGCGGCCGAGCACCTCGCGCAGCTGCTCGCGTCCACGGCTGAGCAGCGAGGCGAGGGTGCCGGGATTCAGGTTCAGCAGGCGCGCGACCTCCTCCTGGGGATGGCCTTCGAGGTAGTGCAGGACCAGCGGCACGCGGTAGCGCTCGCTGAGCCGGTCGAGGGCGCCGTCGAGCTCCTCGCGCAGTTCGGTGCGCCGCCGCTCGTCGAGCGGTTCTTCGGGAACGATCATGGCGCTGGCCTCCTCATGGCGACGGCGGACGCGTCCGGCGTCGCGCTGCCGCGCGGCGACATGGCGGGCGGTGCGGTGCAGCCAGCCGCCCAGGGTGGGATGATCGGTGAGGGTCTTCGCCTTGTCGGCAAGGACCAGGAACACCGCCTGCGCGGCGTCCTCGGCGTCGGCCCCGGGCCCAAGAATGCGCCGGCAGGTCGCCAGCACCATCGGGCCGTGGCGGCGCAGCAGCTCGGCGAAGGCCGCTTCGCGTTCCAACGTCGCCCCGCCACCGCTGAAGGTGGTGAGCAGGTCGGCATCGCTGGTCGTCATCGGCACCATAGCTGCCCTCTATCCGGTCACGTGCCGGCGGACTTGCGGGGAACTTGTGAGGAGCGGACGCCGTGCAACCCTGGGGCTGGACGTCGCGGCCCGGGCGCGGCTTACGACGCGAACGCCAGGCGCGTCCAGGCGCCACGGTCGGCCGAGCCGCGGCACGCCCACAGCTCGCGCCGCGCCGGCACGGTGATCATGCAGGCGTTGGTGCTGGTGCCCTGACCGTCCTCGGCAAAGCGGTTGATCGAATCGCTGCCGTCAGCGCGGTCGGCGAACAGGCGCTTGAGGCTGTCGACATCCTGACCGCCGCCGTCCAGCAGCGCGCCAAGCCGCGCCAGGCGCGCGCGCGACGACGGGCTGGCCGGCTCGCCCTCGTGCGCGCGGTGACCCTCGTCCAGGCAGTGGTTGGTGCGGTAGAGCGGGCCACTGCCGGCGCGGTGCACGGCGCTCTCTGCGGTGCACTCCCAGTCGTCGACCCCGCCCGCGTCCGCCGCCCAGTAGGTGTGCGCGGCCGCGCGCGGGGCGCCGGTGAAGACCCGGCCGGCCGCCGCGCGGTCGGGACTGCGCAGGGCGCGGTGCAGCAGCGACAGGTAGGGGATGCCGACGCGCGAGCCGCGTGTCTTGATGTTGGTGGTGCCCACCGCCACGCCATGTGCGTTCATGCCGATCAGCGATGGGCAGCCGGCGCAGGTGATGCTCCAGGTCTCGGGACCGCTGTCCGGCCGGCGGTGCACCGCGACCACGAATTCGAGATCGCCGGGATTGAGGTCCCAGCTCTGCGCGGCATGCACCGCGCCATCCGCCGCGTGCGTCGCCGGCACCAGCGCCGTCGAGCAGCCCTCGGCCTCGGCAGCGCGCGCCGGCAGCGCCAGGATGTCGCGGATGTCGGTCATGTTCGCGGTGGTGTAGAGGTCGACCGCGTCGACGCCCGCGCCCGCCGCCAGCGCGTGGTGTTCGATCCAGCCCGCCTCGTCCCACGCCTGCAGCGCCGCCAGGCACTGCGCGCCGAGTGCGCGGAAGGCCTGCTCATCGCGGATGCCGCGCTCGTACAGGTACGCACGCGCCGCGCGCAGGCGCTGGCTGACGAAATCCCCGATGCGCTCCTTGAGCTGCTCGCCCTGCCCGCGCCCGAGCGCGGCGGCATCGCCGGAGACGTGGATCTGGGGGAGTTCGAGCAGCGGCATGTCCGCATGCTAGCGTGGACGACGTGGCAGCAAAGGGCGGGGTCGGCAGCGTTGTGCAGCGCAGGGTGCGGAGTGCGCCGTCATTTCCTGTCTGCAGCGCAACGATGGAGGCGCGCGCGAAATGGGCATGCGATGGAAATGCGCGAACCACGGTCACTCCGCACTCCGCACTTCCCCCATTCACCCAATCTGCTTCACCCAATCCTGCAAATTATAATAATTCGTCACCCGCGTGATCTCCCCGGGCCGCATCTCGAAGAACGTCCCGCCCTGCAACGCGTAGGTTTGCCCGCGTGCCGGCGGCAGACCGTCATCGGTGGCGAGGTATTCGCCGCTGACGCGGTACTCGACGGCGGCGCGCTTGGCGTCAGAGGCGCAGACGATGACGATGTTGCTGAGGCGCTCGCGGTAGCAGCGCGCCTGGCGCGCGAGGAAGGCGCGGAAGGCGTCGCGGCCGACCTCGCGCGGTCCCTGGTTGAGATCGTGCGCGACGTCCTCTGCGAGCAGCGCGAGCAGATCCTCCCACACGCCGGCGTTGAACGCCTTGTAGTAGCCGCGGATCAGGTCGATGGCTCCGATGGTCATGGCGTCCCTTCCCGTTCCCGAGCGCCGCGTCGTGCGGCGCCTACACCATGGCGTGGTGCCGGCGCGGTGCGACGCGCGATTTCCGACAGCGGCGCCGGAGCGTCCGGTGCCGTCACCAGTCCATGGGCATCGCCCACAGCGCTTCCCCCGCCGCCACGCCCAGGTGGCCGGCGAGATCGTGGCTGAGACGCAGGCCCTCGCCCTGCACCGCGCAGGGCGCGAGCAGGAAGCGGTGGCTGCCGGGGTGGACGAGCAGGCGCTCCTCGGTGGCGGCGAGCGGCGGCAGATCGAGGCGCACCAGGCGGCGGCTGCGCTGGATGGGCGCGATGTCGGCGACCTCGGCGCCGTCGTGCGGCCCGGCGTCGAACGGATCGATGGTGCCGAGCGGCTTGAAGCCGGCGCGCGCGAGCAGCCGGCGCACCGGCGTGGTCGCCGGCCCCTCGTGGCCGACCAGCTCGCGCGCGGCGGGCGGCAGCAGCTCCATGACGATCTCGTCATGCGGGAAGAACGCCTCGATGAACTCCTTGTCGGTGCGACAGAGCAGGTCGGCGCGGTAGTAGCTGAGCCCGGTCAGCGGCGCGCCGACCGCGTCCCAGAAGGCGTTGCCGCCGTCCTCGCGGCGCGGCGGCAGCAGCTCGGCGAGCAGCCGCCGGCAGAAGCGCTCGCGGTGCATCGCCACCAGCAGCAGGCGCGCCGCGACCAGCAGCTTGCCAAGGCCCTGCCCACGCGAGCGCGGATGCACGATCAAGCCGCCGAGCTCGGTCCACGGCTCGACGTCGCGGCCAAGCTTGAGCAGGTGGCGGACACGGTCGGTGCCCAGCTGCTTGCTGTGCACCGTGCTCTCGACCACGCGCAGGTAGTAGTGCGGCTCGTCGGGCATGCCGTGGTAGGCGAACAGCGAGGCGGTGCCGAACAGCCGCTCATGGCCGTCCTGGTCGCGGCCGACCGCGACCAGGGTGAAGCTGGCGTGGCGCGGCTCGACGAGTTCGCGGCTCGCGGGGTCCAGGGCCCTGAAGCTGCGCTCGCTGTCGGCGATGATCCCGGCGATGACCGCCGGATCCTTGGGCAGGTTGACGGTGTCGAGCAGCCCCGCGAGGGCGAGCAACTCGCCCGCATCCGCCGCTTCGACCGGGCGGATGGTGATGGGCGGCGGCACGCAGGCGTTCTAACAACGGGTACCGGTGGACCAAGGGGGGCGTCGGGGAGGGGCGGAGACCCGCGACCCGCGACCACCAGCGAGGTATGTGGCCCATGGTTTGCCGGGAAGTACCGCAGCGATTCCGGAGCCGACCTGCGACTGGCTCCTCTGGTCTCCGGTCTAGGAACGCTCCGCGCGGCCGGCAGCCACTTCGTTGTCATGACCACGCTAATAACCGCCTCACAACGTTCACATTCCCAAGCGTGGCCGTTGTCGCAGGTTCAACTGGTCCAGTATATTACACTTGACCCTCTGGGCGGTCGCGCCTACAAGATTGAGCACGGTCCGTGGACCTGCGGACCGTGACGGCATGAGGTCGAACCCCATGCCGGACCGAGCCGGGTGGCACCGTCCGAAGCGCCGCCGCGGATGTCCTGCCCCAAGCCCAAGGGTGCCCAGTGCCGACCACGCCCCCCCCGCCATCCAAGGTCTCGGAATCCCCTGCGGATGCGCTGTCGGGGCGGATCCCGGCAGGCCACCAGGTCTTCCAGCCCGACCACATGAACGACGCGAGCACGCACAGCTCGATGCTGCGTCCCCAGGGCGCCAAGGCCGATCATGGGTGGCTGTACTACCAGAAGCCGGTGCGCAATTACCTGCGCGGGCTGGGCTGCGGCGACCAGGACGTCGACGACCTGACCCACGAGATCCTCATCAAGCTGCAGACGTACATCGTCCTCAACTACAATCCGAGCAGGCCTTTCCGTCCCTATTTCAAGACCGCGATCCGGCATTTCTACTTCAGTCACCTGCGCGGTCGCGGGGGTCAGGGCGGTCGCCAGGTGGCGATGACGCCCGGAATCGCCGGGACGGCTTGCGCCGCCGAGCCGGAGGAGGAGGACAGCCAGGCCGGCGAGGACGTGCTCGCCGCCGGACTGCTCGACTACGCCCGCCAGATGTACGACCATTTCGCCGCCGAGGCCGGTGCGGCGCACGAGACCGGCATCCAGATGCTCCAGGCGTGGATGCTGGGTGGCCTCAAGCAGGAGCAGCTCGCGCAGCGTTGGAAGCTCACCGATCGCCAGGTGCGCACCCACATCGGCCGGGCCGCGGACGAGCTGGCGCGTTGGATGCAGGAACGCCTGCACGCCGACGATCTCACCGCCCTGGCCACCCTGGCCAAGGACAAGGGCGTGACCCTGGACCTCGAGATGGCCGACATCCGCGGCCTGTTCAGCCATTTGTCGCGCCAGAAGCGCCTGCGTGCCCTGCTCATCCTCTCGCTGATCTACAAGCGCGAGTCCGGGCCCGGAAACCGGTGATTCACATCCACGGAGTGGCGGCGCTGGCGTTTGTCCAGGAGCGTGGCCGGGCCTGGATTCGCCGTTTGAAGCACTGCCGGGCGGGCTAGCATCGCCCACCGGGATTCCGGTTCCGGCCGAGGCCCAGGAGTATGTCCTGGATGATCCTCATCGCCGATAGGTACCCCATGAACAACGCCTCAGCCCTCAGCAGCGCTTCCGCCCGCCCCGCGGGCGCACCGGCCGCGGCGGTCAGCGCGAGCGGCTCGTCGCAGACCCATGAGACCACCTTCACCGCCGGGGTGCCGCTTTTCGCCACCCCGCCGGTGCGGGCGGCTGGCCAGGACGCGGTCAGTGCCACCTCCCTCGCTGATCCGGCTTCCTTGCCGCCTGGGCTCGAGCGCATCGGCGGCATCCGCCTGCTGCGCCTGGTCGGCACCGGCGGCATGGGCCGCGTCTACCTCGGCCACCACGAGGCGCTCGATCTGGCGGTCGCGGTCAAGGTCATGAAGGATGGCGCCGGCGACCAGGCGCGCTTCGTCAACGAGGCGCGCCTCGCCGCGCGCATCCACGACGACCACATCGTGCGCATCCTGCACGCCGGCGAGGAGGGCGGGCGCGCCTTCCTGGTGCTCGAGTACGTCGCCGGGGTCAACCTCAAGCAGATGCTCGCCGAACAGGGGGGGCTGCCCTGGCGCACGGCGGTGGACATCACCCTGCAGGCGGCGCGCGGCCTGGCCGCGGCGCACCGCGCCGGGGTCATCCACCGCGACGTCAAGCCCTCGAACATCCTGGTCGCGCCGAACGGCGTGGCCAAGGTCACCGACCTCGGCCTGGCGCGCGAGGCCTTCATGGACAGCGGCGCGACCGAGACCGGCCACGTCCTGGGCACTCCCGCCTACATGGCGCCGGAGCAGGCGCGCGACTCGCGCCAGGCCGGGCCGCCCGCCGACGTCTACGCGCTCGGCGTATCGCTCTGGCACATGCTCGCCGGCGAGGTGCCGTTCAAGAAGTCGAGCCACACCAACGTGCTGTTCGCGCACCTGCACGAGAACGTGCCGGACATCCGCCTGCGCGTGCCGGAGCTGCCCGCGCTGCTCTGCGAGCTGATGCGCCGCATGCTCGCCAAGGACCCCGCCCGCCGCCCCGCCGACGGCGCCGCCGTGGTCGACGAGCTGCAGCGCATCCTCGGCCAGCCCGGCACCACCACCGTCCAGCGCAGCGGCACTTTGCGCCGGCCGCGCATTTCGCGCGCGCTGGGCGCGCGCATCGCCGCGGTGCTGTTGCTTGGCGTGGTCGTCAGCAGCGGCTTCTGGGCCGGACACGGCAGCGCCGCCCCGGCGCTGCCGGTCAGTGAGGGCGCGCCGCCCGCCAACCCGCCGGTCCCGGTCGCCGGCGACGCCTGGCATACGCCGACGCGCGCGGTCTGCCTGGTCGGTGACCAGCTCGGGCCCGTGACCGAGACCGCCATCCTGCAGGCGCTCGCCGCCAGCGGGCTGCCCGTCGTCGAGCGCGAGCGCGTCGCGACCATCACCGGCGAACAGCACCTGGTGCGCGACGGCCACGTCGACCAGTCCAGCGCCGAGCGCATCGGGCGCATGGTCGGCGCGCACATCGTGGTCTTCGCCAGCGAACGTGACGGCAAGGTCAGCCTGCGCACCGACCTGCTCGAGACCGCGACCATCGTCGACATCCAGCTCGCCACGCCCGATACCGTCGGCGCCCGGCTCGACGGCGCGCTGCGCAAGGCGGTCGCCGCGCTGCCCGTGCAGGGCGCGAGCGTGGGCACCGCCGTCGACGTTGGCGCGCGTCACGGTCTGCGCCCGGGCGACCGCGTCGAACTGCTCGAGGGCACGCCCGCCGCCCCCGGTCGCGTCATCGCCACCGCCGAGGTGGTGACGGTCGAGGCCGCCCATGCGGTGATCCGCGCCAGCCAGGAGCTGCCCGCAGGGTCGCCGCTGCTGGTGCGGCGCCCCGACATAGCGCCCTGAGAGGCCCGACCGATGCCCGCCACCCGCCCGTCACTCGCCGTCCCGGGCGCCCTGCTCATCCTCCTCGGAAGCACCTGGCTGACGGTCGGCTGCGCGGCGCGTGGAGCCACCCCGACCAAGGGCGAGGTCGGCACCACCGAGCCCTTCCACGACCGCTGGTGGCAGTACTACGAGCGCGGCGTGGCGTGGGCCGGGATCGGCCGCCTTGGCGAGGCGGAGACCGACCTGCGTGTGTGCCTCGACCTGCGCCAGACCGATCGCCGCCGCGCGCGCACCTACGGCATGCACTTCGTGCAGTGCTTCGCGCACCGGGAACTGGGCGCCGTGCTGCTCAAGCAGGGCAAGCTCGATGAGGCCGAGCGCGAGCTGCGCCTGAGTCTCGCGCAGGAGCCGAGCGCCAAGGCCGAATATCTCCTTCAGCGCCTCGCCGAGCAGCGTCAGGGTGTGGCCGCGCGGCCCGCCCATTTGCCGCTGGTGCAGGGTTCGGTGGCGCTGCCCGTGGTCGCAGAGCCCGCTGCTGGGGCCCCGCCCGCTGGCCAGCGCGAATCCGTGGTGCTTGAGTCGGTCGAGCCGGCGGCTGCCGGCTTCGCCATCAGCGGCCACCTTCAGCCCGCCGATGCCTGGTTGTGGATGCTGCCCGCCGCGGGCGCGCCGCAGCAGCTGGTCCTCGCCGCAGACGGCGCCTTCACCGCCACCGTGCCGGCGGGTGCAGCGCTCGCGCGCGGCGACGCCAGCGGACCGGATGCGGCGGCGGCGAGCCTGCCGGTGGTCGCGGCCAGCGCCGGCTCGCTGGTCATCGATGGTCCGGATCAGCAGCGCATCGTCCACGGCCCGCGCGCCTATTACCGCTACAAGGTCGCCGCCAGCGGTGGCGTGCGCGAGCTGGTGGTGCGCGACGCCGCGGGCCACGAACGCGGCCGCCAGCCGCTTGCCGGCACCCATGCCGCGGGCACCTTCCCGGTCGCCATCGAGAATGGCGCGCAAGCGCTGACCTTCCGCCTGAGCGGCCCCGGGGGACTGCTGGGTGAGGCCACCGTCGCGGTCAGCGGCGAGGCCACCCCGCTGCAGGACCGCCATCTGCGCGCGACCGCGCTGGTCATCCCGCTGCAGAGCCCGCATCCGGCCGCGCTGCGCGTCGAGGACGACACCCGCCTGGTCGGCGCGCTGCTCGCCGATGGCCGCTTCCAGCTCCAGGATCCCGGCGCGGACGCGTTGCTCGCCCGCGAGCTCGCCTTGGTCGAGGCCGGCTACGTCGACCGCGCCACCGCCGCCGCCGCCGGCCGGCGCCTGGCCACGCGCTACGTCCTGGCCGGGACCCTGACGCGCAGCCCGGGCGCGCAGCGCGGCGACGTCGAGTGCTATCTGCGCCTGATCTCCTGCGACACCGGCGCCGTGCTGCGCACCGCCGATGCCTTTGCCGAAGACCTGCCCGTCGCGCGCGACGACGAGTTCTTCGCCAGCGTCGCCGGTCTGTTGCGCCAGGAATTCCCGGTGGTCGAGGGTCGCGTGGTGCAGCGCGAGGCCGGCCTGGGCCTGGACGTCGGCGCGCGCGCCGGCGTGGTCAAGAGCATGCGCTTCCACATCCTGCCCGCCGCCGGCGCCGACCACCAGGCGCCGCTCACCGTCGTCGAGATCCAGGACGTCGAGGCCGAACGCGCCCGCACCCTGCCCGTGGCCGGCGGCGCACTGACGCCGGGGGCGACGGCGATCAGCGAATAGGCGGGCGCTGCGCGCCAGGCGCGCGGCGCGAGGCGTGAGAAATAGCGGTGCAACGCAGCACGGGGAATCGCTTGGGAGGGGCGCGCGCACTGGGCGCGGACTCGAGTCTCGAGTCTCAGGCTTTCACTTCCCGGTCTTCAGCTGCCCCGCGTCATATTTCTTCCAGAACTCCGCCGCCGGCAGATCGTTGATGGTCCCGAGCGTGGCGAGCGCGCGCAGTCCCTCCATGCCCGTCTGGATGCGTTCCGGATTGAGGTCGAGCTTGCGCAGCGGCAGCTTGGCGAGCGCGCTGACGTCGGTGACCAGCGGGCAGTCGGTGATGCCGAGCACCTCAAGCGGCTGGCCGGCGAGCACCGCGAGGTCGCTGAAGCGCGCGCAGCCGGTCATGGTCAGGTCGCGCAGGTGCAGGCCGGCGAGCGGCCGGAAGTCCGCGACCTGGGCGAGTTTGACCAGGTGCAGGCCGTAGAGCTGGCTCATGCCGCTGAGCGCCGCGAGGTCGGCGATGGCCGGGCAGCGGTCGAGGTTGAGGACCTTGAGCGGCATGCCGGCGAGCGGTGCGATGCTGCGCAGCAGCGCGCAGTCGGCGGCGCCGAGGTAGCCGAGCGGCATGCCGGTGAGCGGTGCCAGGTCGGAGATCCCGCTGCAGCCGGTGATCTCGAGGTAGGTCAGGTGCTTGCTCGCCAGCGGCGCGAGGCTGGTCACCCGCGTGCTGCCGAGCGAGAGCATCTCCAGCGGCATGTCGCGGCACAGCGCGAGCTGGTCGAACTGCGGGCAGGCGAGCAGGTGCAGCTCGTGCAGCGGCATGTCGGCGAGGACTTTGAAGTCGGTGACCTTGGGCAGCAGGCGCAGGTTCGCGCGCGTGAGGCGGGCGTGGGCGAGCGGGCCGAGGTCGGCGACGCGGGGGCAGTCCTGCAGGTCGAACTGGGTCAGGGGCATGCCCGCCAGCGGGGCAAGATCCTGCAGCTGAGGGCAGCCGCTGATCGCGAGCTCTGCGAGCGGCAGGCCGCGCAGCGGGGCGAGGTCGGCGACGGCGTCCTTGAGCGGCCCGGTCTCGAAGTGGAATCGTCCGTTGGCGACGCTCTTCAGACGCGCGCCGGCGCCCGGCCAGGCGCGCTCGAGGGTCTTACGATAAAGCGCCTCCTGCTCGGGTGCGGACTTGACCAGGCCCTGGGCCAGGCGCGTCGCGCCGAGCGCGCCGAGCGCGGTGGCGAGGTCGTCATCGAGCGCGGTCGAGGCACCGCGCTTCTGCCCCTGGCGGCACAGTCCGAGCAGGGCCGCCACGCCCGGCGTGGTGCTGCCCGCTTGGGTGACGCGGTCGAGCTCCTCGGCGGCGCCGGCGAAATCGTGGCCGGCCGCGAGCAGCTCACCGCGCAGCAGGTGGGCCTCCTGGTGCTCGCCGTCGAAGCGCAGCGCCGCCTCGATCGTCTTGAGCGCCTCCGCAGCCTGGCCGCTGTCGATCTGCAGATGCGCCTGCGCGACCAGAGCGGGGCCGGCGAGCTGCTCGGCGGCCTTGCGCCCGTGCTGCTCGGCGGTGACCGCGTTCAGCGCCTCCTCGGCGCGCCGGCGCTCAAGCTTCTCCTGGTGCAGGGCCTGGGTGGTGACGACCACGAACAGCACGCTGAGCACCAGGATGACGGGGCCCAACACACCGATGGCGAGGCTTGCGGCGCGATTGCGGCGCATCAGCTTGCGCAGCGTCTCCCACGCCGAGTCGACCTTGGCCGAGACGCTGCGGCCGTCGAGGTAGAGCTCGAGGTCCCGGCGGAAGTCCTCGACCCACTGGTAGCGGCGAAATTGCGAGTGGTTCAGGGCCTTGAGCGCAATCGCCGAGAGTTCGGGCGGGATGGTGCGGGCGGGGGCGCGCATCTCCGGCGCGTCGATTTGACCCGCCTTGGCGGCCTCGATGAGGTCCTTGGCGTTCTTCCCACGCACCGGCGCGCTCAGCGTCAGGCTCTCGTAGAGCAGCGCGCCGAGCGCGTAGACGTCGCTGCGCCGGTCGATGCGCGCGGTGTCGCCGCGCGCCTGCTCCGGGGCCATGTAGGCGGGGGTGCCGGCGACTTGCCCGACGCGGGTGTCGGCGAGGCCGCCACCGCGGCTGCTGGTCACCAGCGAATCGTCGCCGATCTGGGCGTGCAGGTCGTCGCCCGGTGGGGTCTGGCGGCGGGCGATGCGCTGGGTGCCGTGCTTGGAGACGATGCGCGTGGTGCCATCGCCGGCGGTGCGCGGGTCGAGGGGCGGTTCGTCGTCGACCGTGCGTGCGACGGAGATGCCCTCGCCGTCGGCGCCGCCCGCGGTTGGCCGCTTGACCGCGATCTTGGCCAGGCCCCAATCCATGACCAGGACCTCGCCGAAGCGTCCGACCATGATGTTGGCGGGTTTCAGATCACGGTGCAGCACGCCCTTGTGGTGGGCGAAGGCGATGGCGTTGGCGACGTCGACCAGGATGCGCACCAGGCGTGGCAGGACGAACTCCTTGAGGGCCTCGGGGTCGCCGTCGCGCAGCTGGCGGAAGATCTGCGCCAGGCTGCGGCCCTTGACCAGCTTCATGGTGAAATAGGGGCGCCCGTCGTGGTCGACACCCATCTCGTGCACCGGCACGATCCCAGGGTGTTCGAGCTGGCCGGTGACCTGCGCCTCTTCGACGAAACGTGCGCGCATCTGGCGGTCATCGCCGAGCATGACCTTCATGGCCACGTGCCGGCGCAGGTCGTTGTCCTGGACCTTGAGGATCGCGCCCATGCCGCCGCGGGCGATCTCGCCCAGCTTCTCATACTGGTGCGGAGAACTGCTGCGCCCCGTGACCGCAGCGGTCTCGACGTGCGGATAGGTGGTGGCCTCACCGGCCGATTTGGCGGTCCGGCGCGCCAGCGGCTCGGTGGCGGGAGCGCCGCTCTCCGGCTGCGGATCGCCGTCGTCCGATGCCGGTCGTTGGGCTTTTGGCGAAGGCTCCATGCGGAGGACCATGGACGCTCGAAGCCTCAGCACAAGAGCGGGTTGTAGATCCTCGCCAGAGGTGAGCGCCTCAGCCCGCGTCGGCGGCGTCGCCCGTCGCGCGCCGCAGCAGACGGTTCGGGACGTAGCTCCAGAACGAGGTGCGGCGGCGGATGATCCTGCCTTCGCTCTCGCCGCGCGCACCGGCGCGTGCGACCGTCCCGGCCACCTCGCCCTGGGGCAGGCTGGCGATCAGGTCGCCGAGCAGTTCGAGCAGTTCGGCGTGCGACTGGATGCGGTTGGAGGGGTCGCGGGCCATCATCGACATGATCAGCTGCGACAGGCGGCGTTCGACCCCCGGATGGACCAGGTGGGGCGGAATGGGTGCCTCGCTCAGGCGCTTGACCATGAGCTGGATGGGATCGGGGTCGGCGAATGGGGTGCGACCGGTGACGGCATGGTAGATGGTCGCACCCAGGGCATAGATGTCGCTGCGCTGGTCGGCGGCGACGCGGCCACCTTCGACCTGCTCGGGGGCGATGTAGGAGGGCGTGCCGGCGACCCGACCGTGCTGGAAGAGCCCGTCGAAGCCCTGCTCGGCGGTGGTCGCCGCCGCAGATGCGCGTTTGGCCGCCAGCGTGCTCTTGGCCAGGCCGAAGTCGGCGATCTTCACCTGTTCGTCGCTGGTGGTCAGGATGTTCGAGGGCTTGATGTCGCCGTGCACCAGGCCCACCGTCTCGTGGGCGTAGGCCAGAGCCTCGGCGACCTGGAAGAACAGCGGCAGGGCAAGTTCGCTGGGCAGGCGCTGGTGACGCTCGATGAGCGCGGCCAGCGAGGGCCCGTCGGCCAGCTCCATGACCAGGTGCGGGAAATCCCCCTCGTCGTTGAAGTCGAAGATGCGCAGGATCGCCGGATGGTTGAGGCGGGCGAGCAGGCGCGCCTCGTTGGCGGTCATCAGGCGATGCGATTCGTCGCCGAAGCTGGGCATCAGCACCTTGACCACCACGTCGATGCCCAGGGTGGCGTGTTCGGCACGGTAGACCACGGCGCTGCCGCCGCGGCCCAGCTCGCCGCGCAGGGTGCAACGCCCGAGCACGGTGCCCGGTTCGGGTGGTGCGAAGATGCGCACCGCCTGGGTGGCGTCGCTGTCGGGGGCGTGGCGGCGGGTGGTGGCGTGGTCGCCCTTGCGGGCGCGCATGCGCGCGCTGGTGCCGTTGCGCTTGCCGTGCTGCGTGGCCGGCTCGGCCGGCTTGCCGGCCTGCCACAGGCGCTCCGGCGGGTATTCGGCGAGCATGCGCTCGACCGCGTCGAGGATCGACGCGGTATCCTTGCTGATGTTGTTGCCGGGTTCCTCTGCGCTGGCGACCGCGGCCGGCGCGAGTTCGAAGCGGAACTCGGCCTGGCCGATGACGATCAGACGGGCCAGCGCCGGCGGGCCGGTGATGGCATCGAAGGCGGCGGCGCGGACCGCGCCCAACGCGAAGCGCACCGTGCCGGTGTGGCCGCGGCCGGACAGGTGCAGGGTCCCGGTGACGCAGGTGCGGTGCAGCATGCGCACCAGTTCCAGGACCTCGCGTCCAGAAACGGTGCCGTGGAAGCGGTCATCGTTCGGCTGAAAGGGAGGGGAGTCCATCGGAAGGTATCGCTGGTCTGGAGTTTAGACCGGGATCGGCTGTCGCACCACTGGTAATCCGACGGCTGGGGTGTCGGCCCGTGCAACCTTCACGCGCTGCGAACGGTTGGCAGGTGGCCCGGGGCCGGCAGGTGAGGGGGTCGCCACCCCCGGGCGGGGCCCGCCGACCCATTCCCAAGGCGTGCCGGGCCGGCACGGTGGCGACATGCCCGTCGTGACCATCCGCGTGCGCTCTGCCGCTGCCCCCGACCAACTCGCCTGGCTGGCCATGCGCGTGAGCCGCCGCGAGGACCACCACATCCACTTCCAGGCCGAGGTCGCCACCGCCCTGGCCAAGGACGCGGTCAGCTTCCTGGCGCCGCTGACCCCGGCCCAGGCCCAGGTGGTCAAGTCCGAGATCACCGGCGGCATCCTCATGGCGCGCAAGCAGGCGGGCAAGGTCGGCTTCGTCGCCGAACTGCTCTCGCTCGGCGGCAGCGTCGGCGACGAGCGCACTGTGGCGGCGCTGCCGTCGGTGGCCTTCGCGGTGGCCGCGACCCTGGCGGTGGTCCAGGGGCTGGGGATCGAAGATTTGCGCACCGCGCCGCGCGGCGGCTTCCAGTGGAAACTGGATGCGGTGGAGGTGGTGGAGGAAGCCTAGTCCGCGCTCGTGCTCGTCAGCTGTCAGCCATCAGCCATCAGCCATCAGCTTAGCCCTCTTCACGCGCCGTGGCACTTTTTGAATTTCTTGCCGCTGCCGCAGTGGCACGGGTCGTTGCGGCCAAGCGCGGGTTCGCTCTTCACGAACGGCTTCTGCGTCGGGGTCTGGCCGTCGACGTAGTGCCAGCGGCCCTCGACGCGGCTGAATTCGCTGCGCTCGCGGTGCGCGTGGTCGGCGCCGTTGAGGTGGAAGCGGGCGATGAACTCGACCATGCCGGTCTGGTCGTCGACGCCGCCGGCCTCGGTGGCGACCACCTCCAGGCCCTGCCACTGCGACTTGGTCGCCCAGGCGACCGCGGCCTCGCGGTTGAATTCGCCGCGCCGCGACGGGTGGTCAGTGGCGGCGATGTAGTCGATCTGGTTGAGCACGTAGGCGCTGTAGCGCGAGCGCATCAGCGCCTCGGCGGTCGGCGCCGGCGCGGTGCCGCGCAGGTAGGGCGCGCAACAGGCGGCGAAGGTCTTGCCGCTGGTGCAGGCGCAGGGCGCGCTGTCGTCCAGCGTGATGACGGGGGAGGTGCTGGTATTCATGCGGTCATCCGTTCTGGGGGTCGAGCGACTCGATCTCCTCGTTCAGGGTCAGCCAGGCGGCCTCCTCCTGATCGAGCTGCGCGGCGACCACCGCCAGGCGGGCGGTGGCGTCGGCGTCGTAGCGGGTGGGATCCTGGGCCATGCGCGCGAGCAGCGACTTCTTCTCGCCGTCGAGCGCGGCGACCGTGCGCTCCACCGTCTTGAGGCGGTTGCGCGCCTTCGAGAGCTTCTCCTGGCGTTCGCGGCGCGCGGCCGGGTCAATCGCGGTCTTTCCACCTGGGCCACCGGCCGGATCGGCGCGCTTCGCGGCGGGCTGCCCGTCGAGGCGCGCCTCCTGCTGGATGCGGTAGACGTAGGCGGCGTAGTCGTCGGGGTAGAGCTCGACCTTGCCGTCCTTGACCTCGATGATCTGGGTGGCGACGACGCTGACGAAGGTGCGGTCGTGGCTGGTGAAGAACACCGTGCCGTTGTAGTCCTTGAGCGCCGTGGCCAGCGCCTCGACGGTCTCGAAGTCGAGGTGGTTGGTCGGCTCGTCGAGCAGCAGCACCGGGCACTTCGCGAGCAGCAGCCCGGCCAGGCACAGGCGCGCGCGCTCGCCACCCGACAGCACGTCGATCTTCTTCAGCACGTCGTCGCCGCGGAACAGGAAGCTGCCCGCCATGTTGAGGATGACCTGGGTTGGGGTGGTCGGCCCGGGGCCGCTCGACGCCGCCTTCTCAAGGTAGCGCTGCACGGTCTGCTGCGGATCCATCGCGCCGAAGACGTGCTGCGCGTAGTAGCCGATGCGGATCTCGTGGCCCCACTTCAGCTCGCCCGCCCTGGGCTTCAGCACCCCGGCGATGGTGTTGAGGAAGGTGGTCTTGCCCTGGCCGTTGTCGCCGAGCACCGCGACGTGCCGGCCGCGCTCGATCTCGAGGTCGATGCCGCCGGCGATGGTGCGCTCGGCGTAGCCGATGCCCAGCCCGGTCAGGCGCAGCGCGGTGCCCTTGCGGGTCTCGACCGCGGGCATGGTGATGGTCACCGACGACAGCGGGTTGTCGATGGCGATGGTCTGCAGGCGGTCGAGCATCTTGGCCTTCGACGCGGCCTGGGTGGCCTTCGAGGCCTTGGCCTTGTTCTTGTCGACGAAGGTCTGCAGCTGCTTGCGGCGGATCTCCATGTTGGCGTTGACCGCCTCGGCCTGGACGCGCTGCTCGGTCTTGTAGCCGAGGTAGGCCTCGACATTGCCGGGATACAGCACGATGCGCCCGTTCTCGACCTCGAGCGTCGACGAGCAGGTCTTCTTGAGGAATTCGCGATCGTGCGAGACGATCATGAAGCCGCCCTCGTAGTCGGCGAGGAAGTTCTCGAGCAGCACCAGGGTCTTGAGGTCGAGGTAGTTGGTCGGCTCGTCGAGGATCAGGAAGTTGGGATCGCGCAGCAGCATCGCACAGAGCTTGACGCGCGTCTGGAAGCCGCCCGAGAGGCTGGCGATCTGGCGTTCCAGCAGATCGTTCTTGAGCATGAAGCGACCGGCGAGCTTGCCGCACTGCCAGTCCTCCTTGCCCGAGTAGCGCATCAGGAAGCCGAGCACGGTCTCGCCGGCCTTGAAGGGATCCTTTTGCTCGAGGTAGCTCAGCCGCAGGTCGGCGTGCTTGCTGATGCGCCCGCTGTCGAGCTCCTCCTCGCCGAGGATGATGCGGCACAGCGTCGACTTGCCGGCGCCGTTGCGGCCGATCACGCCGATCTTGTGGTCGTCGCAGATCGCCGCGCCGGCATCGTCGAGGATGGCGTTGGCGCCATAGCTTTTGTGCAGGTTCGAGAGCTGGAGCAGGGTCTTGGGCATGGTCAGTCGCGCTGGGGAGGGCGCACGGTAGGCGGCACGCGGGGGCGGGCAATGGACAGGCGGGGTCGCACCGCCGCGCCGTACCAGCTTTCGCAGGGCGATCCGCCGCAGCCGATGAGAGCCGTGCGCAGGAGAGGACGGATTCGCAATCGGCGCTGAGCCGCCAGGCCGACGCTCAGGCGCCCGCGCGCTCGCTCAGTTCCGTCCAGCGTCCGTACAGCCGCTCGACCTCGCTCTGCGCCAGCGCCAGGTCTGAACAGGCGGTGGCCATCAGCGATGGGCTGTTCACGACCTTGGCCGTGCCGATGCGTTCCTGCAGCATGGCGACCGCTTCCTCGGCCTTGGCGAGCTTGTCATCGAGGCCCTCGAGCTCGCGGCGCTCCTTGCCGGTCAATGGGCGGATGAAGCCCTTGGTGGCCGGCTCGCCTGACGTTGCGGGTGCGGCCTTCGCCACCGGGGCTGCGGCAGGCGCTGCCGCCTTCACCGGCGCGCCCCGGCCCTGCGCGGCCAGCTCGCGCGCCTTGGCCTCGCGCTCGGCGTGCTGCTGCCACTGCGCATAGTCGGCGTACAGCTTCGCACCGCCCTTGCCGTCGAGACCAAGCAGTACGGTCGAGACGCGATCGAGCAGATAGCGGTCGTGGGTGACCAGCGCGAGCGCGCCCGGGAACTCGAGCAGGCTCTCTTCGAGCACCTCAAGCGACGGGATGTCGAGGTCGTTGGTCGGCTCGTCAAGCAGCAGCAGGTCGGCCTCGACCAGCATCAGGTTGGCGATCAGCACGCGCGCCTGCTCGCCGCCGGACAGCGAGCCGACCGCCTGGTCGAGCTGTTCCGAGCGGAACAGGAAGCGTTTCGCCCACGCCATGAGATGCAGCGGCCGGCCGCGGTAGAACACCGTCTCGCCGGTCGGGCACAGCGCCTTGCGCAGCGAGATGGTGGTGTCGAGCTTGGCGCGGCTCTGGTCGAACATCACCACCTTCAGCTCGCGCGCCTGCTTGACCGTGCCGGCGTCCGGCTGCAGCTGGCCGGCGATCAGGCGCATGAAGGTGCTCTTGCCGCTGCCGTTGAGGCCGAGCAGGCCGAGCTTCGAGCCGGGCGAGAGCGTGAGGTTGACGTCGGCGAACAGCGGCTTGCCGCCCAGCGCCTTGCTGGCGTCGGTGACCACCACCAGGTCGTTGGTGCGGCGGCCCGAACCGGCGAAGTCGATGGCCACCGACTTGTTCTGGTTGTTGCGGAACGACAGCTCGGCGAGGTTGTCGATCATCGCACCGGCCTGGTCGATGCGCGCCTGCGACTTGGTGGTGCGCGCCTTGGGGCCGCGCTTCAGCCATTCGATCTCGCGGCGCACGCGGTTGTCGAGCGCCTCCTGCTGGCGCGACTGCCCGGCGAGGAAGTCGGCGCGTGCGATAAGGAAGTCGCTGTAGCTGCCCACCGCGCTGAAATGCCCGCCCGGGTAGGATTTGCTGATCTCGATGACGCGCGTCGCGACGCGCTCCAGGAAGTAGCGATCGTGGCTGACCACCAGCACCGTGAAGGGCGCGTTGGCGAGCAGCTGCTCCAGCCACAGGATGCCTTCCAGATCCAGGTGGTTGGTGGGCTCGTCCATCAACAGCAGGTCGGGTTCGCGGATCAGCGCGCAAGCGATGGCCAGGCGCTTGCGCCAGCCGCCCGAGAGCGCCGCGACCTGCTGATCGCGGTCGGTGAAGCCGACGTCGGTGAGGACCTCCTCGGCCTTCATCTCGCGCTCGTACGGCTCAAGGTGGCGGTGGTCGGCAGAGGTCTCCAGCGCGGCCTCCAGGGCCTGGGTGACGCTGATGCCCGGCGCGAACTGGTCGGACTGGGCGAGGTAGACCAGGCGCGTGCCCTTGTTGACCGCGCGCGTGCCATCGCCCGGTGGCTCGATGCCGGCGAGGATGCGCATCAGCGTCGACTTGCCCGAGCCGTTGGGCCCGATCAGGCCGACGCGCTCGCCGGCGTCGATGCCGAAGCACAGGCCTTCGAAGAGCGGGCGGACGCCGTAGGACTTGGCGAGATCGATGCAGCTGAGCAGGACGGGCATAGGGGGCAGGAGCATGGTGGGCTCCCGGGCCGTGCAATGCGCGGGGCGGGGGAGGCGGGACAGGCGGGCTGACGGCGGTGGCGCGAGAAACCCGCGGGGGGTCTGCAGAGAACGGGCGGCGTGCGGCGCATGGTGCTCGGAAAGCCACCATTGCGGACTGGTGCATCATTGCTTGGCTGTGCCGCAGGGCGTCCGCGACGACCACGTCCGATCAGCGCGCCGCGTATCCCGAGTCTGGGCGGGGCGGCGGTTGCACTGCAGAGCACGCCGGACTTCTCCCTGTCCCGCTGGGGTGGGGCTGGTACAAGTCCAGACCGCAGGAGACCCGCCGTGTCCGCCCCCGTGCCCGCCCCCAGCGCCAAAGTCCTCGCCCGGCTCGCGGCCCTGCGCTTTGTCGGCGAGCTCAGCGCGGCCGATGCGGCGGCGAGCGACTGCCGGCTGATCGCGACCGAGCACGGCGCGCAAAATGCGCCCGACCACATCGGCCTGACCCTGCTGCTTGACGCGGCCGGCATCGTGCGCGACGTGCGCTTCCGCTCGCCGGCGCAGGGCGCACAGCTCGCTGCCTACGACGCGCTCGCCGAGCAGGCCGTCGGCCGCCTGCTGACCGACGCGGCGCGCCTGACGCCGCGCCAGATCGATGCGCTGCTGCGCGACGCCGGCGGCGGACCGGTGCTCGACCTGGTCGCCACCAACCATCCCGACGCCGATCACCCGTATTACGTGCTGCGCAAGGCCGCCGAGCGCGCCGTGAGCGTCGAGCCCGAGACCCCGCCGCCCGGCGCGAGCACCGCGGCCGCGCTGCCGTGGACCGACATCGGCCTGTTCGAGAAGGTACGGCGCATCGAGGGCGTGCTCGACACCCACGTGCGCCCGGCGCTGGCCAGCGACGGCGGTGGCCTCGATCTGGTCGATCTCAAGGACGACGACCTGTTCGTGCAGTACCACGGCGCCTGCGGTTCGTGCTCGTCGTCGATCGGCGGCACGCTGCAGTTCATCCAGGACTCGCTCAACAACCACCTCGGCACCAGCCTCGCCGTGCGCGTGACGGGGATGGACGAGGAGGAAGCGCCGTTCGCGATCTGATGGGCGAGCGCGAGTCTGGCGCCGGCGAAGACCGCGGTTGGATCGCCCTCGCCGTAGGTGCCGCCGTCGTGGCGCTGGGGCTCGCCGTCCTCGTCGGAGTCGTGGCACGCCGCTTCGTGACTCTTGTCTACCTCGACCTCGGCATCCGCGTGCCGCAACTCACCGACTGGGCACTGAAGCCATGGGTGCATGTTGCGGTCATGCTCATGCTGGTTTGCGCCGCCGCGTCGATCCCCGTGGTGCGATCGACGGCGCCATTTGCGGCATTGGCATTCGCCTACGCGGTTGTCGCGCTCGGCGGGCTGTTCCTGCCTTTGGCGGAGATCCTGCATAGCGGCACAATTCACGCCGGCCGATGAAGCCGCGCTGTTGGTTGCCTGAGCACGGAACACGGTACATCATTCAGCCATGCGCCGCCGCAGCCTCGTCGCCCTCGCCCGAATTACCCGCGCCTCCTAGGCCCGCGCGCGCTCGTTCTGCAAGGTCGCCATCCGACCGCCACTTGCCGACGAGCAGGTGGCGTTCGTCGTTTCCAGGCGGTCGGCAACTTCGCGGAAGAGTGACCCATGAGCGCTGAACTCGAGATCTACGACACGACCCTGCGCGACGGCTCGCAGGGCGAGGGCGTCAACCTCAGCCTGGCCGACAAGCTGGCGCTGACCCGCGCGCTCGACTGGCTGGGCGTCGACTTCATCGAGGGCGGCTGGCCGGGCTCGAACCCGAAGGACGAGGCGTACTACGCCGAGGTGAAGAACCTCCCGCGCGCGCACGCCAAGCTCTGCGCCTTCGGCTCGACGCGCCGCGCCAAG
>JBBQSO010000046.1:0-40198 GCA_038213805.1 Planctomycetota bacterium
GGGGGGGGGGGGGGGGGGGGGGGGCGTGGGGTGGGGCGGGGGGGGGGGGGGGCGGCCGGGCGCGGCCCGCGCGCGGCCCCCCCGCCCCCCCCCCCCCCCCCCCCCCCCCCCCCCCCCCCCCCCCCCCCCCCACTCCGCACCTTGTCCCCCGCACCCCGCACCAGTCGGCTGACCGGCACCCTGGGCCGCCTCGCTTCCCAGACTCTCGACCACTTCCTGGAGATGGCGGCGTTCTTCCTGATGGGCGTGTTCGTGGCTGCCGCGATGCGCACGTGGCTGGGCAACGGCGGTTTCGCCGAACTCGGCACCGGCACCGTCAGCGGCCCGCTGGTGATGATGGGCGCGGCCTTCGTGCTGTCGCTGTGCGCCGAAGCCGACGCCTTCGTGGCGCGCTCCTTCACCGAGTTCACCA
The DNA here is from genome assembly GCA_038213805.1 of Planctomycetota bacterium. Taxonomy (GTDB): domain Bacteria; phylum Planctomycetota; class UBA11346; order UBA11346; family UBA11346; genus BOG-1363. The sequence goes on from JBBQSO010000046.1 coordinate 413, forward strand.
TCCCGGCGCACCTCACCTTCCTGGTCTTCGGCCCGATGTTCGACATCAAGCTTTTCCTGATGTACCGCGCGGTCTTCCGCGGCTGGTTCATCGCCGTGCTGGCCCTGGGCATCGCCGTGCTGGTGGGCCTCTACGTCGCCGTCCTCACCCTGCTCGGCGTCGGCGCCCACCCATGAACCCCACGCGTATCGTGCAGAGCATCGGCTGGCTCGGCTTCATCTGGATCATCCTGCTCAGCGGCACCGCTTCGTCCTTCATCGCCGGCTGGCAGCGCGACATCCTGATCGCGACCGGCGTGATCTTCGCGCTGCTGGTGCTGTTCGACGGGCTCTTCAACCGCGGTGGCGGCCATGCACACGATCACGACCACGACGATCACGGCCACACTGGCGAGTCATGGATGCAGACCGCGGTGCACCTGCTGCCGCTGTTCCTGTTCGTGGCGGTGGGCGCCACCTCGCTCGGCGCGCAGGCGATCGCGACACTGCGCCAGACCAGCCTTACCACCGGCTCGACCAGCGTGGCAGCGCACCCGGTGCGAGCGGTCGGGTCGGCATCCGCTGCCGTCACTGGCGCGGGCGCGGCGCCGGCCACCGGCGCCGCCACGGTCGCCGACCCCAGCGCTGTGCCCGCGCCGGAACTCGCCGACGGCAATCCCACGGTACCCGGCTCCCTGCCACCGGCCGCACCGCCGGGCGGACCGGCCACCCTGGTCAACCTGCTCGACCTCTACTACCCGGAACGCCACCACGGCGTCACACGCGTCGAGGTGGTCGGCCGCGTCATGCTGCCCGACGCCGCGCAGCGCGCCGAGATGAAGAAGCACATGCCGGTCGATGATGACCGCGACCTGCAGATGGTGCTCTACCGCTACTGCGTGATGTGCTGCGCCGCCGACGCCTCGCCGGTCTTCGCGCTGCTGCGCAAGCAGCAACCAGCCGGTCTCGTCACCGACGACTGGGTCAAGGTCACCGGCCACTGGCTGCCACCCGTCGGCCTCGGCGATCCCGCGATCCTCGAACTCGAGCGCATCGAGAAGATTCCGGCGCCCAAGGATCCGTATCTGTCGGCGCCGATGAAGTGAGACAGTCCGGAGGTCCGGAGGTCCGGAAGTCCGGAGGTCTCGTGGCGCGAGGTTTCGCGAGATTCTCCACGCCTGGAATAGCGACAATGCCGGGCCTGGGAACCGCTCCCCGCAGCAGGACTTCCGGACCTCCGGACTCCCGGACTTCCGGACGATCTCACTCGATCTCCTCCTCGAAGCGCGCCTCGACCTCGACCGTACGCTGCCCGGAGTCACCGTGACGCTGGCGGTCGATGGCGTCCACGCAGGCGCGCAGCACCTCGCGCGCGTCGAAGCCCAGGCGGCGCATCGGCAGGACGCTGGGCACCGCCCACGGGAAGTTGCAATGCGCGACCACTTCGAGGTCGCCGGGCACGGCGATCCCGGCGGCGACCAGGCCGGCGGTGACGTGCTCGACCAGGTTGTCGTCGCTGACCAGCAGCGCGTCGGGGCGGTCGGCCGGCGCCGCCGCCATCAGCAGGTGGGCGATCTGGCGCGCGCCCTGCGCGGCGGCCGGGCTCACGCCGTGCAGCCAGTAGGGCCGCGTGACCAGTCCGCGCGCCGCGAGGCCGGCGTGCAGCTCCTTCTGAAAGGCGCCGGTGTGCCCGGGCACGCCGATCAGCGCGAAGCGGCGCCGACCACAGGCCTGGAAGTGGTCGAGGGCCTTGGCCAGGAACGAGCCCGCGCTCAGCGACAGCGCGGCCAGACGCTGATCCCCGGCCGCGTCCATGATCGCGATGCGTGGCAGCTCCGGATCGTCGAGCAGCGGCGTGTGGCCGAGGTTGAACGGGTGCGCGGCGAAGATCAGGCCGGCCAGGCGATGGTCGCGGACCTGGCCGATGAGATTGCGGTAGTCAGGTGCGTCAGGGCGCCCGTCGACGTCGTAGAACGAGGAGATGCTCCACGAATCCGTCCGTCGCGCCGCCAGGGCCTCATTGCCCAGGGCGGTCCAGAAGCGCACCCAGCCGGGCGCGCCCGGTGCGAGCGGGAAGACCAGCGCATAGCGGCTGGCGTGCGGCGGACGGTCCGCGACGAATGTGCCCTGGCGGCCGCGCGCAACTACGAAGCCGTCGCCGATCAGGCGGTCGAGCGCGCGCTGCACGGTGACGCTGCTGACCGCGAACCGCTCCTGCAGGGCGGTGCGTGTCGGCAGGCGCGCGCCCGGCGCGAGCTGGCGCGAGAGGATGCTGCGGCGCAGCTCGTCGACGATGCCGTCCTGCTTGACGGGGGGGCGGGTGATGAGGCGGGTGGTCACAGGGGGATCCCGGGCTGATGGCTGATGGCTGATAGCTGATAGCTGATAGCTGATAGCTGATGGCTGATAGCTGATGGCTGATGGCGCGCTGCGTTCCGCGCGTTCACGGATCAAAGATGAACGTGCCCCACAGGGCGGGGGTGAGCTCGGCCTCACCCGGGATGTCGTTGACCAGGCCGGTGGCCTGGTTGCTCCAGTAGCGACGCGAGACGGTCTGGGTGCCGCCATCGTCGGCGGCGAGCACACCGAGGTCGCCGGCGACGGCCAAGCCGGCGGCGGGGACGAGGCCGAGGCGCGGCCACGGCACCGCCGCCTCGACCAGGAAGCCGCCGGCGCAGGGTGCCACGGCGATGGCGACGTCGTCGAGGCGCACCACCTGATCGAAGAAGACACTGCGCGTGGGCGAGGCGAAGCGCACGCGCCGCTCCGCCGCGGTGCCCGGCACCTGCATGCGGTAGAGTACCGCCTGTGGCTTGCCGGCGATGGCGCTGACCAGCAGGCGCAGCGGGCCGGCGGGGGTGGCGAGCATGAGATCGACGGCGTCGCCGGTCTTGAACAGCAGGGTCTCGTCCTGGCCGGCGTTGCGCAGGTGATCGGCGGGCGCCGCCACCCGCCAGGCCAGGTGCAGGAGCTGCGCGTCCCAGCGCAGCTGCGCGCGCGCCGGGCGTGGGCCATCGCCGCCGATGGGCGCGAGGGCGGTCGCGCCGGTCGCATCGGCCGCCGCGGGCGGCGCCGCGAACAGCTCGGGCCATGCCGCGGGCGCCGCCGCCACCGCGGCCGTGCCATCGGCGCGCGCGATGCGCAGGCGGCGCGGCACCTGACCGGTCGCCGCGTGCCCCAGCGCGCGGCGCTGCGCGACCTCAAACTGCGCGGGCGTGTAGGTGAAGGCACCGGCGAAGCGCACGATGCCGTCGAGGCCGGTGACCTCGATGACGCGGGCGTCGGTGGTGCCGATAGTAAGCAGCACGCGGCCGTCCGCAGCACGGATGAAATTGCCGCCGAACGATTCGCCGTTGGCGGTGGTCGCGTCCATCGGCATGCCGTGCACCGCGCGCTCCGGCCGTGCAAAACCACCGCGCACGTCCTTGAACAGCGCCTGGATGAACAGCAGGTCATTGGTCAGCAGGTAGTTTTCGCCGAGGTTGCCGTTGAGATCGATGATCTCGCCGCCGCCGACGTCGACCGCGCCGAGGAATGACGACGGCCCGATGAGCAAGCCCGGCCGCGCCGCGGTCGCGCGGTGCGAGCCGTGCACGCCCAGGAAGCGGTTGGGGTACGTGGCCAGGATGCGGCCGTCCGCCTCGACCGCGGTCAGCGGCTCCTGGTTGAGGTAGGTGCGCGCCCCGGCGCCGGCCATGATCATGCCCTCGCCACCGGCCGGCCCGTCCAGCACCAGCGGCAGCAGACGTGCGTGTGCGAGGTCGTAGCGCGGTGCGGCGCAGGCGGTGGCGCCCACCACCGGCAGCTGCACCAGCTGCCGGCCGTCGGCGGCCATCAGCGTCACCATGCCGTCTTCGTCCGGCAGCGCGCCCCAGTAGTACGGACGCAGCGCGATGGCCCTGCCCGCCGCGTCGTGCACGCCGAACTGCAGCTCACCCGCCTGCACCCGGCCATCGCCGTCGGCGTCGCACCACGCGAAGACCTCGCCCGCGTGCCCGGCGAAGAGCGGACTGCGGTAGGCGGTGAGGCCGTCGTCGTCACCGGGCCGCACCACGCCGATGCGCGCCGCGGCGCGCCAGCGGCCGTCGCCGTCGCGCAGCGTCGCCTGCACCGAGTCGCCGCTACGCGCCACCCCGGGCGAGAACACCCACAGCGCGTCGTCGTGGCGCACCACCCGGCAACGCGCGGTGTCGGAGATGTCGAGCAGCGGCGGGAACAGCTCGTCCGGCGCGCCGCTGGCGCCCAGCGAATAGACCGGCCGCGAGGTGCCCAGCAGCGGATCAAGCCGGTAGACGGCGCTGGTCGCGAAGCCCATGGTCGGGTCGAAGGGATTGAGCGCCCCGGCCGCCGCGTAGCGCGTGGTGCCGATCAGGTCGCGGCGCAGCGCGCCCGCCGGCGTCCACACGCTGACGCGCTTGGGATTGACGGTCTCTTCCGCGACCCACAGGTCGCCGCGCGCGTCGATCGCCAGTCCGGCTGGCTGGCGCATGCCCCCGTCGATGAACGCACCCTGGGCCGGACGGCCGCCGCGCACGCCGATCTCGCCCCGCTGGACACCGTCCGCATCCAGCACCAGCACCTGCTGGCGCGCGCCGCGCACCGCGACGTGGATGCGCAGCTGCGCATCGACGGCCAGCGCGGTGGCGTCGGCGAAGTCGCCGACGACTACGTGCGGCACCGGCCCGGCAGGCTCCGCGAGGCGCGCGGCGGCGATGCGCAGCAGCTGCGCGCCGTCCAGCACCAGCAGGTCGTCGCCGGCGAAGGCGAGCGCGCGCGGCGCGGCGCACGCGATGGTCGCCTGCACCGCGCCGCTGGCGCTGTCGAGCAGCTTGACCTGGTGCTCGCCGGTCAGGGCGATGGCCAGGCGGCCCCCGTGCACCGCCAGCGCGGTGAGGTTGCCAAGCGGCCCGCGCGGCGCCTGCGATACCGGCAGGTCGAGCACGCGGTAGTCGCGGCCCTGGGCGTCACGCGCGGTCGCCGTCCACGGCGCGTAGCGGCCGGTGGCGAGCTCGACGCGGTAGACGGTGGCGGTGGCGCCGTCGTTGGCCACCCACAGCACGGTGCCGTCGGTGGCAAGCGCGATGTGGCGCAGGTCGCCGCTGCCGCGGTTTCCCAGGCCCCAGCGGCGGTGCCCGTCCAGGTCGCAGCCGATCAGGTGCTGCCCGGCCTCGCCCATCGGACAGGCGAGCGCGACCCCGTCGCCGCCCGCCGCGACCGCCTGCGGGTTGGTGTGGTCGGCGTAGAACGCGCCGCGCCCGTCCGGGGTGTCCCAGGTCGGGTCGCCGGGATTCGCGAAGGACATCGCATAGCGCGTGTGGATGCCGTCGTGGTGCAGCGCGGTGTAGCGGTAGTCGCCCGGCGGCAGCGCGTGGCCGGCATCGTCGAGGCCGTCCCAGGACACCTGGTTCGCCCCCGCCGGGTACGGCCGTGCGGCCACCAGGTTGCGCACGCGGCGTCCGTGCGCGTCATCGATCGCGAGGGTGACGCGCGCCGGCGCAGGCAGGTCGAAGGGAATGGTGACGGCAGCGTCCACCGCTTCCGTCTGCTCGCTGGCCGGCGCCGCCGCCGCGCTCGGCGCGAGGTGCCCGCTGCGCTCCAGGGTCACCGGTCCCCAGGCGCTGGGATCGGTGAAGAAGAACTCGCGCTGGGTGCGGCCGGGCGCAAGGTTGTCGGCATAGCGGTGCACCGGCCAGTCGGCCTCGCCCCACAGCAGCTCGACACCGCAGGCCAGGGTGTCGCCGGCGACATATTTGCGATGCTCGGTGATCAGCGCCCACGGCAGGCGCAGTTCCTGGACATAGCCCTTACCATCCGCATCGGCGACGAAGGCCGCGGCGGCGCCCTCGGCCAGCTCCCAGCCGTGCACGCGAAACAGCGCCTTGCCGCCGCCACCGAAGGCCTCGGTCATGCCCTTGCCGTAGTCGATGCCGATGAAGGGCTCCTGGTGGGGCGCGTAGTACCACGAGGTCACGTGCGCGATGCGGTCGGTGCGGATGCGCAGCTGCACCGCGTCGCCCGACCAGCCGCGATCCGTCTGGTAGCGCGGGTCATGGCTGTTGCCGAGCGGCTGCTGGTCCTTCCAGCGGATGGCGACGTAGAGATTGTCCGCGTCGTACATGAGCGCGACCTGCGCCGCATAGGTGTCGGCGAGGCTGTCCAGGTCGTAGCACATCGGCACCGCGCCCGAGAGGTCCCAGTCGGCAAGCGTGCCGTCGATGACCACCGGCCCGGGCGCGGGCACAGCGCGCATACCGTGGTTGTCGGTCTGCTGCGCCGTAATGCAGCGTGAGCAGAGGAGCAGCAGACAGGTCAGGAGGCTACGCATGGCGGCTCCGTAGGAACGCTTCGACGAGGCTCTATGAACTGGTATCTCATCGATAGATTGTGAATCAATAGGCGTCTTCGGGGGTGGTAGGCGGTGCTCACGACCATGAACTCTCCCACGCGCTGCGGAGCGATACAAAGTCCCAGGGTTCCCCCCACCTCCGTGAGCGGTATCCTTGGGGTCCCCTCTATGAGCACGACCCCGCCCACACCTCCGCCACACCGCCTCTCCCTGAACATCGCCGGCATGACCTGCGGTGGCTGTGCGGGGGCGGTGACCGCCGCGTTGCGCGCGGTCCCTGGTGCTGGTGATGTGCGCGTCGACCTGCCCACCGGCCAAGCGCTGGTGGAAGCCGTCCCGACGCTGCGTCCAGCCCTCGTCGCCGCGGTGGAGCGCGCGGGTTTCCGCGTCGCCGCCGGATGACCACCGCCATCGCCGCCACCGAGCACCTGCGCGTCGCGCTGGTCGAGGGCCTGCACTGCGCCTCGTGCGTGACGCGCGCCGAGCGCGTGCTGGGCGGCATCCCCGGCGTGGTCGGGGCCGACGTCAACCTCGCCACGCGCGAGGCGCGCGTCGAGTTCAGCCCCGCGACGGCCTCCAGTGCCTCGATCCTCACCCGCCTCGCCGACGCCGGCTTCACCCCCCTGCTGCTGACCGGCGCCGCGGGCGGCGCGACGCCGGCCGACCCCCTGCCCGCGCTCGCCTGGCGCGCCGGGGCGGCGCTGCTGCTGGCGCTGCCGGTGCTGGTCCTCGGCATGCTCCACCACCGCGGCCCGGCGGGTGACCTGGTCCAGCTCGTGCTCACCGTGGCGGTGCTGGCCGGACCGGGACGCATGATCTTCGTCGCCGCCCTGAACGGCGCCCGGCATCTGCGCGCCGACATGGACACGCTGATCGCCCTGGGCAGCGGCGCCGCCGCGCTGTTCAGCGCCAGCGCCCTGGTCCCCGGTCTGTGGGCCGTGCCACCACCGGTGTTCTTCGAATCCGCAGCGGCCACCGTCGCGGTGGTCCTGGCCGGGCGCTGGCTCGAGGCGCGCGCGCGCACGCGCACCGGCGCCGCGCTCGCCGCGCTGCTCGAACGCCGGCCGCCCACCGCCGTGCGCCTCGGCGCGGACGACGCGGAGGAGACCGTGCTGCTCGGCGCGGTGGCGGTGGGCGACCGCCTGCGCGTGCGCCCCGGCGAGCGCGTGCCGGTCGACGGCGAGATCCTGCACGGGCAGAGCGCGGTCGAGGAGGCGATGCTCACCGGCGAGCCCATGCCGGTGACCAAGGGGCCCGGCGACAGCGTGGTCGGCGGCACCACCAACCAGGACGGCAGCTTCGTCATGCGCGCCGCGCGCGTCGGCGCCGACACCGTGCTCGCGCGCCTCGCCGCGCTGGTGCGCGAGGCGCAGGGCGCCAAACCGCCGATCGCGCGCCTCGCCGACCGCCTCAGCGCGCGCTTCGTGCCGGTGGTGCTGGGACTCGCCGCACTGACCGCGGCGGTGTGGCTGGCGCTCGGCCACGATCCGGCGCTGGCGCTGCGCGCCGCGGCCAGCGTGCTGCTGATCTCCTGCCCGTGCGCGCTCGGCCTGGCCACGCCCACCGCGGTGATGGTCGCGGTCGGGCGCGCCGCGCAGCTCGGCGTGCTGCTGCGCGACGGCGAGGCGCTTGAAAGCGCGGCCCGGCTCGACCTCATCGCGCTCGACAAGACCGGTACGCTGACCATGGGCCGCCCAGCGGTCAGCGCGGTGCAGGTCGATCCACCGTGGCGCGTCAACGAGGTCCTGCGCCTGGCCGAGTCGGTCGAGGCCGGCAGCGAGCACCCCATCGCGCACGCCATCCGCACCGCCGCCGCGCCGCTCCATCCGTTCTTCGCGAATGCCACGCTGCCGCTCGCCGAGGAATTCCGCGCGGTCGCGGGCGGCGGTGTCAGCGCCGTGGTCGAGCACCGCCAGGTACTGGTCGGCAGCGCGCGTTTCCTGGTCGAACAGGGCGTCACCGGCGACCTGCTCAAGCTCAGCGGCGAGGAAGGCCCGGACACCGGCTGCACCGCCGTGCACGTCGCCATCGACGGGAATTGCATCGGCCTGATCACCATCGCCGACGCGCTGCGTCCGGAGGCCGCGCGCACCGTCGCCGCGCTGCGCGGGCTCGGCCTGGAGGTGGTCATGCTTACCGGTGACCAGGCCGCGCCGGCGCGCGCGCTGGCGGCGCGCGTCGGCATCGCCACGGTCGAAGCCCAGGCCCGCCCCGAGGACAAGTTCCGCCTGGTACGCACCTGGCAGCAGGCCGGGCGGCGCGTCGGCATGGTCGGCGATGGCGTCAACGACGCCCCGGCCCTGGCCGGCGCCGACGTCGGCTTCGCCATGGGCGGCGGCGCCGACCTCGCCAGCGCGGTCGGCGACGTGATCCTGCCCGGCGGACATATCGACCGCCTGCCGGTGGCCATCGCCCTGGCCCGCGCGGCCATGCGCACCATCCGCCGCAATCTCGCCGGCGCCTTCGCCTACAACGTGCTCGCCATCCCCCTCGCCGCCGGGGTGCTCTACCCGTGGACGGGCTGGCTGCTCGATCCCATGGTCGCCGCCGCGGCGATGGCGGCGTCGTCGCTCACGGTGGTGGCCAGCAGCCTGCGCCTGCGCAGCTTCCGCCCGGATGTCGCCGCTCCCGCAGTGCGGGATGACTGACAGCCGAAACGGCTAGCACCGCCAAGCCGCACGGACGGCACGGACCGCTGGCAGGCGCGCAAGCCCTGTCCCTCGTGCGGGCTGTTGAACGGCATCGCCGACGCGATCAGCTTGGGACGCACTGCGGCTGTCCCCTTGGCGCCTTGGCGTCATGGCGGTTCTATCACTTGAGGATCGTCTCCTGATGGCCGACCGCACCCGCAGCGAGACCACCGCCCTGCCGGGCATCCCGCCGGGCGTGCTGCCCGCGACGGGACCGGGCGCGCAGGAGCTCGCCGCCTACCGCGACGGCCGCCTCGACCTGGCGCGCTTCGAACTGGTCGACCGCTGGCTGGCAGCGCAGCCGCCCGACGTCCAGGAGCGCCTGCTCGCGCCGCCCGGCGAGCCGACCCCGGGCACCGCGCTGGTCGCCCGCGACGACGCCGGCGCGCCTCGCGACGAACCGCACCTGCCCGCGCCCGAAGCGCTGGCCGGCGGCGGTGCCCCCTTCACGCCCGAGGCCGCCGGCCCCGGGCGCTTCGCGCGCGGCGAGCAACTCGGCATCGGTGGCATGGGCGTGGTCGAGTCCGCGCACGATCACGTGCTCGGCCGCGAGGTCGCGCTCAAGCGCTGCCGTCCGCGCCGCCCCGACGAATCCATGGCCGCCTACGCCGCGCGCCTGCGCACCTTCAAGCGCGAGGCCGCGATCACCGCCCAGCTCGAGCACCCGGCGATCGTGCCGGTGCACGACGTCGGCAGCGCCGCGCTCGGCGAACCGGCCTTCCTGATGAAACGCCTCGACGGCGAGCGCCTCAGCGCGCTGGCCGAGGCGCGCGCCGCGGGCGGCGAGCTCGACCTGGCGCGCACCGCCGAGATCGTGCTGCGCGTCGCCGAGGCCATCGCCTACGCGCACCGCCGCGATGTGGTGCACCGCGATCTCAAGCCCGACAACGTCATCGTCGGCGCGCTCGGCGCCGTGCACGTCATCGACTGGGGCCTGGCGGCGCGCACCGCGCGCGCGCCGGGTGCGGACGACGCCGGCACAAGCGAGATCGAGGCGTTGGCGCTGATGCAATCGACCGCCAGCCACTACCGCGTCGGCACCCCGGGCTGGATGGCGCCCGAGCAGTTCGGCGCCGCGCCCGCCGACCCGCGCATGGACGTGTTCGCGCTCGGCGGCCTGCTCATGGCGCTGCTCACCGGCCGTGGCCCGCGCGACGTGCCGCTGCCCGACCGCACCCCGGGCGCGGCGGTCAACCTCGCCCCGCTGGAAGGGCGCGGCCTGCCGCGCGGCCTGGTGGCGGTGGCACGGCGCTGCTTGAGCCTCGCCCCAGAGCTGCGCTACCCCGACGGCAGCGCGGTCGCTGATGATCTGCGCCGCTGGCTGGCGGCCGGCATCACCCTGGCCGAGAAGCCCAGTGCGGCGCAGCGCGGCCTGGCCTGGCTGCGCCAGCACCCGCGCAGCGCGGGACTCGCCGCCTTCGCGCTGCTCGCCGTGCTGGTCGCCGCCGGCGCCGCCGTGCTGGTCCGCCACCTCGACCGCGAGCACATCGTGGCCCGCATCGCCGCGCTCGACCGCGCCGCGAACTTCGAGAAGCCCGAGATGGAGGCGCTGCGCACTGCGCGCCACGAGGTCGAGGCGCTGCTGCGCGGCCACCCCGAGATCCCCGAGGGCCGCGAGCTGCACGGCCGCCTCGGCGCGGCCGAAGAGGTGCTCGCCGCCAAGCTGCACCTCGAGGCGCGCCGCAAGCGCCTCGCCGACCTCGCCCGCACCTATGCCCAGAAGGGTCCGTGGGCCACCGAGGTCGACGACGTCGCCGAGGTGCTGCGCGACTGCGGCTATCTGCACGGCCTGGCCGCCGACACCGAGCGCCTGCGCACCGACCCGCTGCGCCCCCAGGTGCTGCCGGCGCTGGTCCAGCTCGAGCGCTCGTGGCTGGTCAACGACATCCAGGCGCCGCAGCTCCACGACCTGCCGCGCCTGATCATGGATGCCGCGCCGAACCGCGCCTGGCGCGCGCTCGGCGCGGTCCTGGCCAACGCCACGGTCAGCGATTACGACCTGATGATCAGCCACGGCCCGGACGCCGACCTCGCCCTCGACCAGGCGGACACCGCCGACCTGCTGCTCGCCACCTGCAGCCCCGAGACGCGCTTGGTCAAGGTCGCGCAGGAACGCTGGCACGAGGACGCCGGCGCCTTCTGGCCACGCATCGTGAGCGCGCGCGACGCGCTCGAGAAGGCCGACTGGGACATGGCCGAACGCCACGCCCTGGTCGCGCTCGGCGCCGAGTCCGACAGCCTGTGGCCTCACCTGGTGCTGGCCTACGTGGCGCTCGCCGACCACGACGACCAGGCGCTGCTGCGCGAAGCCGACTACGCGCTCGACGCCAACAGCGACAACATCGAGGTGCTGGTGCTCAAGGCCGTCGCCCTCGCCCACCTCGGCAAGCGCGACCAGGCGCAGTTTTTGCTCGACCAGCGCCAGGAATACGGGCTGATCCAGTACCACCTGCACAACCCCGGCATGCACCCGATGGAGCGCTCGGTGCACGCGCTGCGCGACGCCGGCGTCACCATCCCGGAGGTGCCGCCGCTACGGAGTCCGGTGGTACGGCCGAAACACCGGTGATGCGGTGCGGAGTGCGGAGGGCGGAGTGCTCGTAGGAAAAGGCGTCTGGGATCCACTACATGCACTGGTTGCACGGGGCATGACAGCGGAGGGATGCGCTCGAGTGTCTACGGTCACTCCGTACTGCGCACCTCGCTCTACTTCCGCAGCGCCTCAAGCAGCAGATCGCACGCCCCCGCGCCATCCGCATCCGGCGCGATCTCACCCGCTTGGCGCAGGCGGTCGGTGATGGCCTTCTGCAGATAGGTGCGGCCGCGCGCGAGGCGGCGGTGGCAGGTGGCGAGCGGCATCTTGAGCTCGGCGCAGAGATCGCGCAGGTTGATGCCCTCGACCAGGTTGGCCTCGAGGATGCGCGGGATCTCGGGTTCGAGGGTGCCGTCGCCGGCCCAGGCGTGCAGGTCCTTCCAGGCGGCGGCAAGCAGCGACTCGGCCCAGGCGCGGTCCATCTCGCGGACGTGCTCGGCGGTGGGGTGCTCGGCGACGGCCAGGGCCTCGGCCAGGGTTTCGCCCTCTTCGCCGACGGCGGCGTTGACCTCGCGGCCGTGCTGCTGGCGGCGCAGCGCGTTGCGCGCGGCGTTGAACGCCAGGGTCATGAGGAAGAAGCGGAACTTGCTGGTGGTGCCGCTCGCCATTTCGCCGGGCTTGGCGCGCGCCAGCAGCCCGGGATGTTCAAGCAGGTAGATCAGTACTTCCTGGATGACATCGTCGATGCGATTCGCGGGGTGCTCGGTGGCGAACTTTGCGCGCAAATAGCGGCCGACGGAATCGGCATACAGCTCGACCACCACCGCCGCCTGCTCGGGCTGGTCGGCGAGCCGGGCGATCAGACTCCAACGCGTCTCGGGGAATTCCATGGCGGTGCCGTCACCCTCGGCCGGGGATCGGCCATGCTGCATGATGCGGCCAACCCCACCGTAGCACCAGCGTTTCCAGGGCCGTCGTGGCCAGCCCCTTCACCCCCCCTCGGGTGCCAGCGAGCGTCGGGGTGGGGTGCAGGGGGTTGGTCCGCCAGTCCCGCCCAGCCCTCAGGCGCCGATCGCCGATCCACCGGTCACTGGTCGCCAGTCACCAGTGGGAAACCATCATCGCGACCGTGGCGATCGTGGCGACCACCAGCACGACGACTTCGAAGAGGCGCTGGGGGATGTGCGCGAACAGACTGCGGCCGCATAAGGCGCCAACGATCACCGCCGGCACCGCGATGGCGTCCAGCAACAAGGTGTCTCCAGTGATGCGACCGCCCAGGTAGATGAAGAGCGGCACCTTTGCCAGGTTGATGACGAAGAAGAACCAGGCACCCGTACCCATGAATTCGCTCTTCGGCAGCGCCATGCTCAGCAAGTAGAGGTTGATCGCCGGCCCGGCGGCGTTGGCGACCGTGGTGGCGAATCCGGCCACCACGCCGAGCACCCCGGCGAGCAGGGGACGGGCGCGGGCATCGTCGCGCCCGCGCCAGCGCCGCCAGACGTGAAGCACGATCATCGCCAGGACGATCGTGCCGATGACCTTGGTCAGGGGCCCGTCCGCGATCATCAGCATCGCTACGCAACCGCCCGCTGCTCCGAGCGCGACCCAGGGTGAAAGGCGCGCGATCTCGCGCCAGCGGGCGGTGCGCCGATACGTGGCGACGGCGCAGCAGTCCGCCGCACACAGCAGGGGCAGCAGGGTCCCCATGGCGAGATTCGACGACTGCGGCACGACCATCAGCATCAGCGGCACGACCACGATCCCGAGGCCGGGAACCCCGGTCTTCGCGACCCCGCTCAGAAAAGCGCAGAACAGCAGCAGCAGCCACTGCCACGTCAGCAGGTCGGACATCAGCACGTGGGCAGCGGCAGCCTCACAGCGCCGGTTCGCGCCCCGTGATCAGCCGGAACGCCTCGACGTACTTGGCGCGGGTCTGCGCGACCACGTCCTCGGGCAGGACGATGCCTTTGCCGTTCTTGTCGAACTTCACGCGCTCGAGGTAGTCGCGCAGGTACTGCTTGTCGAAGCTGTCCTGGCTGCGCCCGGCGGCGTAGCTAGCGGCCGGCCAGAAACGGCTGGAGTCGGGCGTCAGCACCTCATCGGCGAGGATCATCGCGCCGGCGGCGTCGACGCCGAACTCGAATTTGGTGTCGGCGATGATGATGCCGCGGCTCGCGGCGTAGTCGCGCGCCGTACCGTACAGCTCCAGGGCCTTGGCCTGCATCTTCTGCGCGTTTTCCTTGCCGACAATTTCCGCCGCCTTGTCGGGGTGGATATTCTCGTCATGGGCGCCGAGTTCGGCCTTGGTCGAGGGCGTGTACAGCGCCTGCGGCAGCTGGCTGCTCTCGACCAGACCAGCGGGCAAGGCCAGGCCGCACACCGTGCGGCTCTTCTGGTATTCCTTCCAGCCCGAGCCAGCGAGGTAACCGCGCACGATCGCCTCGACCGGCAGGATGCGCAGCCGCTTGACCAGCATCACCCGACCTTCGAGCTGGGCGCGGTACGGCTGCACCGCCGCGGGCATCTGCGCGATATCGGCGGTCACCAGATGGTGCGGCATGACCTTGGCCAGCAGGTCGAACCAGAACAGGCTGAGCTGGGTGAGGATGCGGCCCTTGCCGGGGATGCCGTTGGCCATCACCACGTCGAACGCGCTGATGCGGTCGCTGGCGACGAATAGCAGATGCTGCGCGTCGACCTCGTAGACGTCGCGGACCTTACCGCGCGCCAGCAGCTTGAGGGTGGGGCAGTCGCTGTTCACCAGCGCGGGCTTGGCACTCATGGCGTCGCTTCCTATCGTTCGTTCAGTTCCGCGGCAGCTTGCTGCTCAGTTCGGTCTGGTAGAGATTCTGACGGTAGGCGCGCAGCATGCGGCGCAGCGCCTCGGCGTAGCGGGTGCGCTCCTCGGCGGTGAGCGGCTTGCCGGCCTCGTAGCCGGACACCTGCAGCAGGCGCACGCTCGGCAATTCCGGGCGGCCCTCGGGCTGGGCGAGCAGTACCGGACGGTTGGGCAGCGTCAGGCTGGCGAGCAGCACGCCGTCGCCGGTGGCCTCGCCGCCGAACTCCGGCGCAGGCGGCAGGTACTCGCTGCCGACGCGCTCGGGATTGGTGGCGACCTTGACGCCCCACGGCGCAGCCGCGGGCGTCGCCGCCCAGGCCTTCAAGCCGCCCGGACCGAGCTTCTCGGCGGCCGCGCGGACCTCCTCGGCGGCCTTCAGGAAATCCTTGTAGGTGCGCGACGCGGCGATCTCGGCCTTGACCGCGGCGAGCACCTCCGGCTCCTTCAGCTCGCGCGAACCGGGCTCGCGCTTGCTTTCGATGCGCAGCATCACCCAGGCGCCGTGGCCATCGGCCTGGATGGGCGAGGACACGAAACCGGGTTCGTTGGTGAACAGATGCAGCTGGATGTCGCTGAAGGTACCGAGCGCGCCGACGGTCAGGGCGCCGCTCTGCGGTTCGTCGACCACGATACCCTCGCTGACGGCGATGCCCTGCTTGGCGGCCGCGGCCTTGAAAGTCGTGTTGTCCTTCTGGCCTTCGAGCTCGCCCGCGTCTTTGTCCATGGCGAGGACCGCGTCCTTGGCGATCTTTTCGGCCTTCTCGCCGGCGAGACGGCGCTTGATCTCGTCGCTGACCTCGGCGAGCGGCTTGACCACCGCCGCAGGCTTGGGCGCATCGGGCTTGGCCGTCGGGTCGGGCGCGACCGGCGGCTTGGTGAACTCCGCCTGGTGCGCCTGGTAGTAGGCCTCGATGTCCTTGGGCTCGATGGCGATCTTGTCGGCGAGCGCCTTGGGATCGGACGCGGCCACGGTCACCACGCAGGTGGCGCCGCGCGCGAAGCGGCGCAGGCGCAGGCGGTCGTAGGTGGTCTGGATGTCGGCATCATCGTCCTTGATCGCGGGCAGCAGGTGCTTGGCGGTCAGAACGGTTTCATCGACCAGGACGCGGTCGGCGTTCTGGGCGACGACCGCGTCGATGAAGGCCGCCGGCATCGCCGGGGCGACCACATGGCGCGCGAACATCAGCCGGCCGGCGAAGCGCTCGGCGAGGAATCGGCGCAGCTCGGTCTCGGTGACCGCCTTGTCACCGCGCAGCGCGCTCAGCACGTGGTAGTTGGTGTTGCCGGAGCCGTCCGGCAACGGCTCGTTGAGGAAGTCCCTCACCACCGCGTCGAGCGCCTTGCCGGTGGGCAGGAGGCCCTCGGCGTCGGCGAGTTTTGCAAGCTGGATGCGCTGCGCGTAGTACTGCAGCACCCGGTCGTCGCGGTCGGGGACCGCGTAGGGCTCATCGATGTACGGATTCAGGTACTGCCCGAGAGCGGCCTGCAGCTTGTTCGCGACCATCCTGCGCTGCACCGCGTCGTCCTGGGTGACGCCACCGCTGATGATCTTGCCCTGGCCGAGCAGACTCAGCGACGACGACCCGACGCCGAAGATCACTCCGACGATGAGCACCAGCAGCCAGATGTAGATCTGCTGGGTCACGGTCAGCTGCTGCGACTTCGGCACGCCGAAGCCCGGCTTGGCGGGTTTGACGCCGCCCTCCGCTATCGCGCCGGGAACGGGCGCAGCCGGAAGCTGGGGTTGATCGCTCATCGGGAGGCTCCGCGGGAAACCCCCGATCGGGGGGCCGGTCGGGGGGAATAGGGGGGCCGAGCCTAGATGGCCAGCCCCCCGAGGCAATGGTCGCCGTCCCCGCTGGCGCGCGGCCCCTCAGCCGCCCGTCGAAGTCCGTCCCGGCAGGTCCAGGGTGCCGTGCGCGGTCGCTGGCGACGCGCCCCCGCCCACCGTCTTGAGGAAGCCAGCGATCTTGACCATAACGCCGCGCGGCGCGTCCCAGTATTCGGCATGTTCAACAGCGACCTTTATCAGGGCCAGCTGCGGATCGTCGATGCCATCCGGAAACCACGGTTCATAGGTCTGATTCCACAGGCGCTCGATCTTGCCGCGGTCGTCGACCAGCTGGGCCGCACCCGACACCGACACGTAGCGGTGATCGCCATGGGCGGCATAGGCAAGGTTGACCTGCGGGTGCTTGCCGATCTCCCAGCGCACCAGGCTGCTGCGCGCAGCGAAGAACCACAGATCCCCGGTGAAGGCGAACTTCTGGGTGGTCATCGGCCGGCTGTGGAGCTGACCGTCGGTGCCGATGGTGGTGAGCATGGCCACCGGGACGTTCGCGATCAGCCCGGCCAAGGCGCTGATGGGATCATCGGTGGGTGTGGTCGGGGTGGTCATGGCATGCTCCTCTACGTTACGACGGGAGAGGCATGCAGCGGATCCCATGCCATGCGTGGATAGCCACGCAAGGCATATTCAATAAACTACTTAGGTTATTGCTTCGGCGCACGTCCGATGCGGAGTGCAGGGGTCTGCCCCCACCACCCGCCCACGCCGCACGGCTCAGATGGACATGGGTCCCACGCTTCCCCCACGTCCGCGCTTGCCCGCTGCAGCCAGTCGCTCGTCTACCCCTTCGCCGCCAGCGCACCCGTGGCATAGGTGTCGAGCAGATCCTCGACGCGCAGGAAGACCTCCTTCATGGTCTCCTCGTCCGGCAGTAGGGTGATGCGGAAGGCGTCGTGGTAGGGCACGTTGAAGCCGTGGCCGGGCGTGACGAAGACGTGTTTGCGCTCGAGCAGGTCGAGAGCGAAGCGCTTGTCATCGAAGCCCGGCAGCAGCTCGCGCTTGACGTTGAGGAAGGCATAGATGGCACCATGCGGCACGGTGGTCTCAAGATAACGGCTGCGCTTGACACCCTCCAGCACCGCGCGGCGGGTCTCGTGCAGGCGCCCGCCCGGCCGGGTCAGCTCCCAGATCGACTGGTGGCCGCCGAGCGCGGTCTGCACCGCCCACTGGCCCGGCACATTCGAGCACAGACGCAGCCCGGCAAGCAGGTCGAGGGCCAGCAGGTAGTCCTTGGCGTGCGCCTTGGGCCCGCTGAAGGACAGCCAACCGACACGGTAGCCGCACGCACGGTAGACCTTGGAGAGGCCGCCGAAGGTGCCGACCAGGGTGTTCTTGGCGAGTGTGGCGATCGGCACGTGCTGGGCGCCGTCGTACAGGATCTGATCGTAGATCTCGTCGCTGAAGATCACCAGCTGGTGCTTCTCGGCGATGCGCACCATGGCCTCGAGCACGGCCTTGGGATAGACCGCGCCGGTCGGGTTGTTGGGGTTGATGATGACCAGCGCGCGCGTGCGCGGCGTGATCAACTGCTCCAGCGCCGCGACATCGGGCAGGTAGCCGTCGGCGCGTGGGCAGGGGTAGTGCACGGCCTTGCCGCCGTTCAGCACCGTCGCGGCCGTCCACAGCGGGTAATCGGGGCTGGGGATCAGTACCTCGTCGCCATCGGCCAGGAGCGCGCGCAGGGCGAACATGATGAGCTCGGACACGCCGTTGCCCATGAAGACCTCGTCGACCGTGACGTCCATCACGCCACGGCTCTGCTGCTGCATGACCACCGCTTCGCGGGCCGGGAAGATGCCCTTCTGGTGGCTGTACGGATCGGCGTGCTCGAGATTCTCGATGATCGCACGACGCATCGACTCCGGCGCGCGGAAGCCGAACGCGCCAGGATTGCCGACGTTGAGCTTGATGATGTCGAACCCGGCCTTGGCGAGCTCATCGGCGCGGCGAGCGAGCGGGCCACGGATCTCGTAGCGCACGTCGGCGAGATGGGGGCTGGGCACGATGCGGGGCAGGTTCATGGCGGGGTCCGGGGGGCGGAATGCTAGGGAAAGTGCCCGAGTATACCAGATGCGAGGTGGGTGGGGAGGGGTGAGGATTGCGGAGTGCGGGGCGCGACGCTGGAGTCACCTCATCCGCCGTATCTCCCTCGTCCGCCCATTGCACCCCGGGGCGCGGGCGCGGAAACTCGCGCCCCAGGAACGCCACCATGTCCCTCCGTACGCCCGCTGTGCTCGTTGCGCTCATCCTGCTTACCGCCTGTGGCGAGCGACTGGCGCCGGTCGCGCGGCCGTTCGCGTGGCCGCTGGAGCAGGCACCCCTGGCGACGCGCGGCGGCACCACCACGGCCGCGGCCCTGACCATGGCGCCGAGCCCGTCGGCGGCCTGGAGCGCGCTGCAGACGGCGGCGCCTGGCCTGGAGCGCGACCGTGCGGCGATCCGCACCATGGCCGGCGAGTTCCGCACCTGCTTCGACTTCCAGGAGACCATCGGCCACCATCCCGACTACCTGCTCTCCGCCCCCTACCACAGCTTCGCCACCGAGCGCGTCTTCATCATCGAAGACGCTCCGGAACGCATCGTCCTCCAGCACCAGTTGGTGATGCGCTTCGCCGGCAGCCCCGAGGTCGCCGTGATCAAGCACTGGCGGCAGGCGTGGACCTGGCAGGACGGCGACCTGCTGCGCTACCGTGGCTTCGCGACATGGGAGCACGAACGCCTGCCCGCCGCGCAGGTCGCAGGCTGCTGGACACAGACCGTCTCGGGCGTCGGCGACGAGCCGCGCTACGCCACCGTCGGGCGCTGGAGGCACCAGGGCACGCTCAGCGAGTGGGAGTCCGACCGCACCTGGCGGCCGCTGCCGCGTCGCGAAGTGAGCGTGCGCAAGGACTACCAGGCGCTTGATGGCAGCCACCGCATCACCATCACCCCAGATGGCTGGGTGCTGTGGCAGGACAACCGCAAGCTGACACTGAGCGCCGCCGGCACGCCCGGTCCGCAAGGCTGGCTGGCCAGCGAGATCGGCTTAGAGCGCTACCAGCGCATCAGCGGCTTCGACTGGCAGCCGGGTGAGGACGCCTGGAAGACCGAGGCGCCGTTGTGGGAGAAGGTGCGCGCCGCGTGGACCGCCACCCTGGCCGCGCCGCGCGTGCACCTGCGCGCCGAGACCCCGGTGGGCGTCGACTTGCTGGAGGAGGTCGCCGCGGGCGATGCCGTGAAATCCGTCGCAGTGGTCACCGACGCGGTGGTGCCCTAGGTTCTGCCGGACCGCGTGCGCTCGCGGACCGCCCCAGTGTACCAGCATGCGAGCGGGCACCGGCTGCGGTGATTATCTCTCCGAGTGCCCAGGCATCCGCAGGGCCGGAAGCTGTATCCGCTCAAATGCCAAGATGATCCGTCAAGCACTAAAAACTGCCGTTCCGCGGATCATTGACGCGGGACCGGGCGTCCCCCACCCTCTCCCAGGGGAACTGC
The DNA here is from genome assembly GCA_038213805.1 of Planctomycetota bacterium. GTDB lineage: Bacteria > Planctomycetota > UBA11346 > UBA11346 > UBA11346 > BOG-1363. The sequence goes on from JBBQSO010000046.1 coordinate 20,125, forward strand.
CATGGAAACGACGCCCGCAGCTCTGCCGCAGACCACCGCGACGCGCCACGCCGAGGCGCTTAAGTGGATCGCGGAGACCGTCGCGCTGTGCACCCCCGCCCAGGTCCACTGGTGCGACGGCTCCGAGGCCGAGAAGAGCCGCTTGACCGCCCAGGCGGTGGCCGACGGCGTGCTGCTGCCCCTCGACCAGGAGCGCATGCCCGGCTGCTACTACCACCGCTCCAACCCCAACGACGTGGCGCGCGTTGAAGACCGCACCTTCATCTGCACGCCGACCAAAGCCGAAGCCGGCCCGACCAACCACTGGATGGAGCCGGCGACGATGTACGCCAAACTGCGCGCGCTGGCCGCGGGCGGCATGCGCGGGCGCACCCTCTACGTGATCCCGTACCTGATGGGCCCGCCCGGCAGCTCGCTGACCAAGGTCGGCATCGAACTGACCGACTCGCCCTACGTGGTGCTGAGCATGCGCGTGATGACGCGCATGGGGCGCGTCGCCTGGGCCGAGCTCGGCGACACCGGCGCCTTCACCCGCGGCCTGCACTGCACCCTGGCCATCGATCCGGCGGAGCGCTGGATCGCGCACTTCCCGCAGGACAACACCATCATCTCGACCAACTCCAATTACGGCGGCAATGTGCTGCTCGGCAAGAAGTGCCTGGCCCTGCGCCTGGGTTCGTGGCTGGGCAACCGCGAGGGCTGGCTGGCCGAACACATGCTGATCATGGGCGTGGAGGCGCCGAGCGGCGAGAAGACCTTCGTCGCCGCCGCCTTCCCGAGCGCCTGCGGCAAGACCAACTTCGCCATGATGATCCCGCCCGAGCAGTACAAAGGTTGGAAAATCTGGACGGTCGGCGACGACATCGCATGGATGAAGCCGGGCGCGGATGGCCGGCTCTACGCCATCAACCCCGAGAACGGCTACTTCGGCGTCGCGCCCGGCACCAATGTCACCACCAACCCGACCGCGATGGAAACGATCGCCAAGGACACCATCTTCACCAACGTCGCGCTGACCCCCGATCGCGACGTGTGGTGGGAAGGCAAAGGCGCGCCGCCCGCGGCGCTGACGGATTGGCAGGGTCAGCCGTGGACGCCGGGCAGCACCACCAAGGCCGCCCACCCCAACAGCCGTTTCTGCGCGCCGATGTCCAACAATCCCGGACTGGCCAGCGAGGCCAACGACCCCCAGGGCGTGCCGATCAGCGCGATCATCTTCGGCGGCCGCCGCGCCACCACCTTCCCCGTGGTGATGCAGGCCTTCAACTGGGCGCACGGCGTCTACCTGGGTGCGATGATGGGCAGCGAGATGACCGCCGCCGCCGCTGGCACCGTCGGCCAGGTGCGCCGCGACCCGATGGCGATGCTGCCGTTCTGCGGCTACCACATGGGCGACTACTTCGGCCACTGGCTGGACGTCGGCAAGAAGCTCGCGCACCCGCCGCGCATCTTCCACGTCAACTGGTTCCGCAAGGACGAGGCCGGCAAATTCATGTGGCCGGGCTTCGGCGACAACATGCGCGTGCTCAAGTGGATCGTCGACCGTTGCCACGGCCGCGCCATCGGCGAGGAGACCGCGCTCGGCTGGCTGCCCGGCCCGCAGGAGATCGATCTCGCCGGCCTGAAGGACTACCCGCATGAGCGCCTCGACCAGGCGCAGCGCATCGACCACCAGGAGTGGGAGCGCGAGCTGGCCATCCAGGAGGAGCTCTTCACCCTGCTCGGCGCGCGCATGCCCAAGGAGCTGGGCTACGAGCGCGAACTGCTGCGCTCGCGGCTCGGGTTGTAGGGCACGCCGCTCGCAACCGGCTCCAGGCCGGTTGGCGTGCGCTGGTAGAAGGCGCGCGCATTGCGCCCGAGGATCCCGGCGCGCGCTGCGGGCGGCAAGCCGGAGATCGCCCCGTTGACGAACGCGTACCAGCGCGCCCAGGCGGCAGCTTCCAATACCACCGGCCAGTCGCTGCCGAACATCAGCCGCTCGGGTGCGAAGCAGGCCAGGGCGTGGTCGAGGTACGGTGCGATCTGCTCCGGCCGCCAAGCGCGGTGGTCGGCCTCGGTGACCAGGCCGCTGAGCTTGCACCAGGTGTTGGGCAGCTGCGCGAAGGCGCGCAGATTCGCGCGCCACGGGTCGAGCAGGCCGGCGCGGATGTCGGGCTTGCCGAGGTGGTCGAGCACGAAGCGCACCTGCGGAGCGCGTTCGGCCATCGTCACCGCGTCGGCGAGCTGCCAGTGGCGGATGCAGATGTCGAAGCTGAATCCGTGACCGGCGAGCTGCTCAATACCACGCTGAAAATCAGGGCGCAGGCAGAAGCCAGGCTCGCGCTCATCCTGGAGCAGGCGCCGCACGCCGCGCACCAGGGGCAGACGCGCGAGCGCCTCGAGGTGCGCCGCCACAGCGTCACCGCGCTCGAGCGGCGCTGCGGCGACGATGGCGAACAGGCGCGGCTCGCTGGCAGCCAGCCCGACGACCCAGCGCGCCTCGGCCAGCTCCTGCCCGGCCGCGCAATCCGCTTGGACGAAGACCATCCCATCGAGCGCCACCCCCTGCGACGCCGCACGGTGATCCGCCGGCAGGAATGGCCGGTCGAGCTGCGGATGTTCTGCCAGCCACGCATGATGGTGCAGGCGCGGATCCCAGAGATGGAGATGGGCGTCGACGACGCCGGTGCCTGGATCGGCCATATCCCGATCATCTGTCGTCGACCGCGACCGCAAGTGTTAATACTCACAGTCTCCCTGCTCGTACCAACGGTGGCCATCGGATTGCCCAGCACGCAATCGCATCACGAGGCTCCCGGACCTCCGGATTCCCGGACTTCCGGACCTCCGGACTCTTCTACTTCAGCGTATTCCCGCCGTCGTCCTTCTCCGCCGGCGCGTCGCGCAGGCTGTTGGCGTCGTCCCCGGTTACTGCTGCGGCCGGCGGCGCGGCCGGAGGCGTCGCGACCTGGGCGTGGGCCTCGGGCAGCAGCGCCTCGGCGGCCTTGATCAGGAAGTGGTTGGGATGGGCCTGAGAGAACGCGGCGAGGGTCTTGATCGCGTCATCGCGCCGGCTGAGGCGCACCTGGCCGAGGACCTGGTAGTACCACTGGCGCGGCGCCTTGGTGGCGAGCGGGACGAGCAGGTCGACGAGCTGGTGCCAGTCGCGGTCCGCGGCGAACTGGGCGAGACGGCCGTCCTCGCTGCTGACCGCCTCCCCGGGCGTGGTCGGCAGGCGCGGGCCGATGACCTGCAGGATGCCGCTGACCGCGCTCGCTACCGGATCGCCGCCGTTGCCGGCGATCGACACGTGGCTGTCAAGCTGACCCAGCGACCACACCCGGCTCTCGAGCACGCCGTCGCCGCCGGAGACGCGCTTCTCGATGCGGATCAGCACCAGGTCGTGATCGTCGGCGGTGAGGTGGCGGGGGATGGCGGGCGACACCACCAGGTCGCTTTCGGCGACGCCGCGCTTGGTCAGCTCGCTGAGGGCGTCGGGCCCGATCACCACGTGGACCTGGCTGCCGCCCAGGTGCGCGAGCTCCTCTCCGACGGCCTTGGCGGCGTCGGCACCGTTCGGATCGCTGCAGAGCACCAGGATGAGCAGGAGGTGGGGCATGGCGGTCTTCCGTGCGGGGGCTTCGGCAAAGGTTATACACCGTTTTCCAGGCGCACGCTCGCGCCGACCCAAGCTGCTCCACGACCGACGCAAAGCCCTTGGCCGTCCGGACCCACGGCGGACACTCCGCCCACCATGGGCCGCACCGTCCGCATCGCCTGGGTGCTGATCATGACGGTGATCAAGCGCCGCCTCGCCTACCGCGGCGACCTGCTGCTGGCCGGTCTCGATGAGCTGATGCGCGGGCTGGTGGCCCTGGCCATGCTCCAGGTCTATCTGAGCAAGACCACGGAGGTCGCTGGCTGGACGCGCGCCGAGCTGTTCTTCGTGCTCGGCTTCAGCCTGGTGCCGATCTCGCTGTTCCACTGCTTCTGCAGCAACCTCTATACGCTGTCGAGCGCCTACATCATCCAGGGCAACCTCGACCGCGTGCTGCTGCGGCCGTACCCGTCTTTCCTGCAGATCTGCTTCGACCGCATCGCCGTCGAGGACCTCTCGGGCGTGGTCCTGGGCCTGGCCACCATGGCGGTGGCGGTGGCCAACCTGCCCCAGTTCGATACCAGCCCCGGGCATCTCGCCCTGCTCGCCCTGCTGCTGGTCTCATCCTTCGGGGTGGTGGTCGCGGTCTTCATGGCCTTCGCCGCCACCGGCTTCTGGTTCGAGGACCGCGTCGGCATGGTGCCGCCGGTCTACAACCTGATGGAGTTCGGACGCTGGCCGACCCGCATCTACCACCCCGCCCTGCGCGTCCTGATCACCTGCGTGGTGCCCTTCAGCTTCGTCGCATTTTTCCCCGCAAGCTGGCTCGTTCGAGGCGGTTACGATGGACAAACCATGGCATATCTGACCCCGGTAGTGGCGCTGGCGGCGCTGCTCGTTGCCGGCCTGCTGTGGCGGACAGGTATCAGACGCTACAACTCGGCGGGCAGCTGAATTCCTGGCCCATGGAGCGGCCCGCGCCACGATAAGCGGCTGGCTGGCTCGGCCTGGAGGGTGTCCGGGGCACCCGGCTTTCCCTGACTGGTCGTGCCCCGGCATGCCATTACAGCTACCGAAACTTTGCCTCCAGAGGATCTTCCGATGCCGACTCTCGATAAGTCCACCCGCAGCACCGGCAACCGCCCGGCCCGTCGTCCGAGCAGTGGGGGCGGCGGAGGCGGCTTCTGGCTGGTGGTCGCCCTGGCGGTCGGCGCGGTCGCCGCCGTCTATGTGCTGGCCCCCGACCTGCCGCGCCGCCTGCTGGGCCTGGCCACCGCGCCACGCGATGCCGGCCCCGCGCCGACCGCGCCCGAGGGCTCGCAGACCGTGACCCAGCAAAAGGACCCGCTGCCGCCGCGCATCACCCAGGCTCCCGCAACCGGCGTGCGCACCGCGCCGGTCGAGACCGCGCCGGTCAAGCCCGTGGCGCAGCCGATCAAGGCCACCGCCAAGGATGAAGCCAAGGCCACCGCCATTCTCGCCGACGCCGAGAAGAGTTACAAAGCCTTCCAGTGGCAGCACGCCATCGACAGCGCCCGCAAGATCTCTGATCTGGACGTCACCGCCGAAACCGCGGTGCGCGCCAAGGACATCGAACACGGTGCCGACGCCCTCGAGAAGATCTTCACCCAGCTGAATGACCGCGACGAACTCAGCCGCCACTTCGACACCGACCCCAAACTGGTGGTGCTGAAGGGTGACGGCACGCCCAGCTACGCGGTACCGATCATCAGCATGGACTCGCAGACCCCGGTCGAGGGCGATGCGCTCGACTACATCGCTGCGCAGCGCAAGACCGGCAAGGTCACCCTGCTGATCAAGGGCAAGAAGGACTACATGGCCACGGTCATGCCCGCCGACAGCCTCGGCGAGGTGGTCGCCGCCGACCTGCCGACAATCGTTGCGCAGAAGCAGTCCGAGCTCGACGCGCGCATCACCCGCCTCAAGGCCAACCCCGACTCGCCGGCGATGGACTGGTACTACGCCGGGCGCTTCGCCTACCGCAACCGCCTCGACGCCAAGGTCACCGAGCTGATGGACCAGGCGCTGCTGCGCGATCCCTTCCTCGCCAAGTCGGTGCGCGAGGACAAGGCCGCCACGCTCTACTCGAACATGATCTCGCACATCCGCAACGGCAGCGACAAGCAGGCCGCGCAGTTCATGAGCATCATCGACCGCAAGTTCGCCGACACCGACAAGGGCAAGGAGGCGCGCCTCTTCTACGACAAGAAGACCGGCGAACTGCTCAAAGCCGCGCAGGAGGCCGACGTGCGCCGCGTGGCGCAGCTTGAGGTCGCGCGCCAGCAGCGCATCGAGCGCGCCAAGAAGCTCAATGACACCGCCGCGGTCGCCAAGCTCGAGAAGCAGCCCGCCGGCGATCCCATCGACGAAGCTCCCGCCGCACCGACCGGCAGCATCGACACCGGTGGCGCCGAGGACCTCTACAAGAAGGGCTACAAGCTCTACGCCCAGGCCCAGACCCTGGGCGCCACGCCGGAGCGCAACACCCTGTACCACCAGGCCGAGCAGACCTTCTCGCAGGCCATGGGCATCTATCGCGCGCTGCTCGAGAAGAATCCCAACGACGAGGCGCTGCAGGCGAAGGCGCGCGAGTGCAACCAGCTGAAGTTCGGCGCGCACAAGTATCAGACGGAGTGACGGCGCGCCTTTGGTACGAGACCCTAGACCCTAGACCCTAGGGACAGCCGTCTGAATTCATGAGCATTTGCTGGGCCTGGTGGTGATTCCACTCCGGTAGGTACGGCATTCGGGCGCTCGCTCTGGGCTGCCGCACTTCGGTCTAGGGTCTAGGGTCTAGGGTCTAGCGTCTCAGATCGGTCTCGGGTCCCGCGCGCGCAACGCGCTACGCGATATTCGCGGCCTGCTCCTTCACCTGCTCGACCAGGGCCTTCGCTTCCAGCACCAGCGCGGTGAGCGCGCGGTCGTTGCTCTTGGCGCCGGTGGTGTTGATCTCGCGGCCGATCTCCTGCAGCAGGAATTCGAGTTTGCGCCCAAGCTGGTCGTCGGCGCCGGCGAGCAGCGCGTCGAGCGCGTCGAGGTGGGCGGCGAGGCGCACCAGTTCCTCGGTGACGTCGATGCGCTCGGCGTGCATGGCGAGTTCGCGCAGCAGCGCCTCTTCGCTGACCACCGCCAGGCCGGCGAGGATCTCGCGCAGACGCGCGGCCAGGGTCTCGCGGTAGGCGGACGAGCGCGCGGCCGCGGCGGCGAGCAGCTTCGGTAGCAGCGCGCGCAGGTTTGCCGCCTGCGCGCCGCAGGCGGCGGTCAGCGCCGCGCCTTCACGGCGGCGTGCTTCCAGCACCTCGGCCAGGGCCACGGCGAGCGCGCGGCGGAGCAGGTCCTCAAGTCCGTCGCCGGCGAGGCCGACGGCCGGCGCGCGCGCGGCGACCAGCGCAGCGACGTGCTCCAGCGCCGGTTGTGGCGCACCGAGCTCGGCCGCCAGTGCGGCGAGCTCGCGCCACGCCGTCGTCAGAGCGCCGCGCTCGCCCAGCGCCGCGCTGTGCGCGGGGTGGAAGTGCACCTGCACGGTGATGCTGCCGCGCTGGAGGGCGCTGCGCACCTCGGCGCGCACCAGCTCATCGAGCGCGAGGTCGCGGAGGTCGCCGCGCACCTGCACCTGGCAGCCGCGGTGGTTCACCGCCGCGATCTGTACCGCCATCCGCCCACGCGCATCGCTGGCCGCGCCGGCGCCGAATCCGGTCATCGAGAGCATCCGTATCCTCCGGCCGCGATGCTGCGCCCACGCGGCAGGTGGACAATCGGGAACATGCTTGTGGCCACCCGTTCGGGCTCACTCGCGCCCGGGCCGGGTGGCGATGGCGGCCGCCTTGCGCAGCAGCGCGACGAACTCGGCGCGGTAGCCGAGCGGATCGTCGCCGCGCGCGGCGTCGGCGCGGGCGATCGCGTCGTCCCAGGCGGCGCGCGGCGCGGTCGCCTCGGCGCGCAGCAGCATGCCGGCGGCCGCGACCGCGGCGGCGAAGGCGAAGTCGCCGCTCGCGCGTCCACGCACCTGGGCATCCCCGATGGTACCGACCAGCAGCTGGCTGGTGTCGCTGTCCGGCGCCTTGTAGCGCAGCTTGACCGCCATCAGCTCGTCGCCGTGGCTGACGTCGACCACCGCGGCAGGCGGCGGCGCCTGCTGGTAGCGCAGGCCCTCGGGCGCGCCGGTGGCGGCCTGGCGCGGCACCAGTTCGTAGAGCGCGGTCACGGTGTGGCCGGCGCCGAGGTCGCCCGCGTCCTTGCGGTCGTCGCGGAAATCAGCGGCGGCCATGACGCGCTTCTCATAGCCGATCAGACGGTAGCCGGCGATGCGCGCGGGATTGAACTCGACCTGTACCTTGACGTCCTTGGCCACCGTGGTGAGCGTGCCCGACATCTGCTCAAGGAAGACCTTGCGCGTCTCGTCGATGCCGTCGAGGTAGGCGTAGTGGCCGTTGCCGCGGTCGGCGAGCAGTTCCATGGTCGCATCCTTGAAATTGCCCTCACCGACGCCCATGACGCTGAGGAAGACGCGCGAGCGCGCCTGCTCCTGGATCAACGCGACGAGTTCCTCGCGACTGGTGACGCCAACATTGAAGTCGCCGTCGGTGCAGAGGATCACGCGATTGCTGCCGGCCGCGATGCGGCCCTGCGCCGCGAGCGCGTAGGCGCTGCGGATGCCCTCGCCGCCGTTGGTGCCGCCGGCGGCGGCAAGTCCGTCGATGGCCTGCAGGATGGCGCGGCGGTCGCTGCCCGGCGTCGGCGGCAACACGATGCGCGAGCCGTCGGCGTAGGTGACCAGGGCGACGCGATCGCGCGCATCAAGGGCGTTGGCGAGCAGGCTGAGGCCGGTCTTGATCAGCGGCAGGCGGTTGGCCGGAGCCATCGAGCCGGAAACGTCGACCAGGAACACCAGGTTGGCGGGCGGCCGGGCCACCGCGCTGAATTCACGCGCCTTCAACCCGATGCAGGCGAGCTGGTGCTGCGGCGCCCACGGGCAGGGCACGACCTCGGCGCGGATCGCGAAGGGCGCGCCGTCCTCCGGCGGCTGGTAGTGGTACGGGAAGTAGTTGATCAGCTCTTCGATGCGCACTGCGTCGCGTGGCGGCAGGGTATTCTCCGCCAGGAAGCGGCGCAGGTTGCTGTACGACGCGGCGTCGACGTCGAGCGAGAAGGTGGAGAGGGGTTCCTGCGCGACGCCAAGGAAGGGGTTGTCGGCGCGCCGGTTGTAGGTCTCGCCGCCGGGGCCGACCGGCGGCAGGGCACCCGGGTCCTCGCCGGCGACGAGCGGCAGGCGCAGGTCGGTGGGCGGGACGCCATGACGGCCGCTGGCGACAGCCGCTGTTGCAGGGGTGCCGCCCCGATAGCCGAACATGCCGCCTTGGGCGGCGGGCGGTGCCAGCGCGCGCAGCCTACCACCGCTGGCGCGCGCCCCGCGACGCGGGTCGATGGCCGTGAATGCGCCCTGGGCGGCACCAGGGCCAGTCATCCCCTCGGCGCTCGTGGCGACGGCCTCTTCACGGCCTTTGACAGCATCCTCATCACCCGATTCGACAATGTTCGCCTCGATCTCTCCCCGCGCGATCGGCTCCACCAGATCCGTCAGCACCCCGTCAACCTGCTGACGCGGGGACTCTGGCGCGGCGGGGGCAACGCGCGCCAGCACGATGCTCGGCGCGGCGGTGGGTGACACCGGCATCCCCGAGATAGCGTCGCGCGATGGTTGCGCGGGGGCAGCCAGCGGCACGGCACCGGTGTCGGCGCCGCGCGGCGCCAGCGTCAACCCCAGCACCAGCCCCGCTGCGGCCAATCCGGCGCCCGCCGCGGCCAGGCGCGGCCAGCGCAGCGCGCGGCGCGGCGCCGCAGCGGTAGCGATGGTCGCGCGCTGGTCTGCGGATAGGCCGGGTGCGGCCACCGCTTCGTGTCGCAGCTGCCGGCGCAAGTCGAGGGCGAGCGCGCGCAGGCGCTGCACCTCGCGGCGCACCGCCGCGTCGCGGGCGATGAGCCGCTCGACGTCGGCGCGCTCCTCACCCGTGAGTTCACCCAGGATGTAGGCGGTGAGACGGGTATCGTCGGCGGGATCGGCGATCATGGCTGCGCTCCGGGAGTGACGAGATCGTGGCTGGCCGCGTCCGCGGCAAGGTGTGCGCGCAACGCGCGCAGGCCGACGTGGATGAGGTAGCCGACATTGCCGACCGAGAGGCCGGTGAGCGCGCTGATCTGCTGGTAGCTCAACCCCTGCTGGAATTTCAGGCGGATACACTCCTGCTGGTTGGGCGTCAGCGTGGCGAGGGCGCCGAGCAGATCGCTGGCGGCTTCCTGACGCTCGAGCCCGGCCGCCGGCGAGTGCGGCGGCGCGGCGGGTTCGTCGAGCTCGGTCGGGGCTGGGACGTGCATGGGTCGTTCCTTGCGCAGGCGATCGATCGCCAGGTTGCGGCAGACGGTGAACAGCCACGCGACGAGGCGCGGCTCAAGCTGATCCCGATCTTCGCGGCACAGGCGCAGGAAGGTGTCCTGCACCACGTCGCGCGCATCGTGCGCCTGGCCGAGGATGCGTTGGACGTACTGGATGAGCGGCAGCTCCCAGCGCGCGACGACGGTTTCGATCCAGGCGGTATCGGGCATGCGGTTCTTCCTCTGACACGGGCGACAAGGCAGTTTCTTAGGGTGCAGCCGCTGACGCATCCGGCCGCGTATGCGCTGCGCATCCCCAGCACCTTCGCGGCGGCCAGACCCGTTGGGACGCCTGACAGCGGCCACCGGTAAACTCGCGGCGCTCCCAGAGGTTCAGCGGCCATCCCAGCGCATGTCTATTCCCCGCGGGAATGTCGCGCAGCTCGCACCGGGAACCGGTGAACCGCCAGGCACTCTCTCCGTTACCACCCACCCGTCCAAGTTCTGGACCGCGCGCCAACGGCGCGCGGTCCAGGATTTCCCGTCGGCACGTCTCGGTCGCCAGTCGCGAGGTGCACGTCTCGAAACTCGAAACGCGTATTTTTTACTCGCGCATGCTCAGTGGCCGCCACCAGCGCGCGCCCGCCGCGCCACCACTACCGGATCCAGGCGCGGCGTGGCGCCGGTGACGCGCGCGATCAGCCACTCCGCGGCGCGCCAGACGTGCACGCGCTCCAGCATGGGATTGAGCCACGGCGTCACCGTGCAGTAGTGGGTGTTGCGGTCGCCGCCGTGGTGACGGCCGTGGTGGGCGCGGTCCTGGACGAGTCCGCAGTCCTGGAGCAGCGAGATCAGCCGACCATTCTCGGCGCGCGTGCGGTGCGACCACCGGTGCACCTCGTTGGCGTTCGCCGCCACTCCGAGAACCACCGCCAGCTCCCAGGTGAACCAGCCGAGCAGGGCCGCGCCACCGACCGCCAGCGCGGCCACGATCACCTGGTAGTCGGCGCTCCGCCACCAGGAGTTGACCAGGAAGGCGCGCGGCTCGGCATGGTGGAGCAGGTTGGGCGCAATCACCGTCGAGCCGACCAGCGGCCAATCGACCTGGCCATAGCTGTCCTCTAGCCAGTGGACCCCGCCTGCCAGGAGATCGGCGAGCAGCAGGCAGAGCAGGACGCGGGCAGCGAGGCGCAGGATGACGAGCAGGACGATCATGGTGGGCTCCTGCCTTTTATTATCATTCGTTAACTAATTGCGTCAAGTGGGCGGTCAGCGGGGAACCCGGGCAGCGTCTGCCGGATGGGCCCTGGTCTGCGCCCCACAGGCACAGGCATTCGGGTGTAACGTTTTAAACGATAGAGAGGTACAACCTACGACGCCAATTCTGTCACAGCGGCTTCCAGAACATTGCCTCCGAATTCGTCCAACCACTCGCGGTTACCTAGTCTCCTCGCTCCAGGCTTCTCCGACGCCCTCGCTCCCTCGCATCCTGCATCCCGACCCTCCGCTATTCGCCTCTCACACCTCGTGCCTCGCGCGTCCCCATCTGCCCCCCTCCTCCTGGCGCCCCTGCACTTGGGGGTATCCTCCCTCGACCACGATGCGATCCCCCACCCCTCTGCTCATTCTCGCCCTCGCCGGGCTGGGCGCATCGCTGAGCGCGGTCGAAATCGACCTGCGCGCGCCGCTCACCACGCTGGTGCCGCAGCGGCAACCGTTGGCCGCTGACCAGACGGCGATCGAGGCGGAGGTCACGGTGCCGGCGGACGCCCCGCCCGATCTCGGCGTCGGCGCCTACGTCAACGATCAACATGGGCGCTGGTTCCAGATCGCGCAGCCCGGCGTCCTTGGTCCGGGTCAGCACACCCTGCGCATCGCGATCGGCGCCGCGGCGGAGCTGCGCGGCGAACCGTGGCCAGCCGGGTGGTCGCCGGCCAGCGCCGCGACCATGCGCCGCGGCGGGCTGTACTTCTGGTCGGCGAGCGGCAGCCGCGCGCACCTGGTCGTCACCGGCGCGGCGTTCGCGCCGGGCACCACGCCGGCGCGCGCTGCGACGTCGACGGCGAGCACTGCACCGGCTGCGCCGCCGCCCGGGCGCATCCTCGACCTGCGCCTCGACGGCCAGGGCGAAGGCGGCTGCGCGGCGACCACCGGCGTGCGCTGGTCGCTGGGCCTGCGCCCTGCGCCGTTCCCCGCGAACCCCGACGATCCTGCGCAGTTCCATGTGGACCTGCTGGTGACCGCGCCGGACGGCAAGGAGGCGCGCGTGCCGGGCTTCTGGTACGAGCCGGTGCGCCTCAGCGACCGCGGCGATCGCGAATTGGCGGCGATCGCCGGGCCGGGCGAATTCCGCGTCCGTTTCCGCCCGCGCCAGCCCGGCACCCACCGACTGGTGCTGGTCGCGCAGTGGGCGGGCGGGAATGAGCAGCGCACCGCGCTGCCGCCGCTGATCGTCGGCGGGCCGCCGTGGGATGGCTACGTGCGCACGGATGCCAAGGACCCGCGCTTCTGGTCGGTCGACGGCGCGTGGTGGTGGGCGCTCGGGCCCAATCTGCGTTCGGTCAACGACACGCGCGGCCGCGAGCGTCTGCATACGCGCCTGACGCCCGATCGCGGCACCGCCGCCTACGACGCCTACCTGACGCGCCTGGCGGCGAACGGAGTCACCGCGGTCGAGATCTGGATGAGTTCGTGGAACCTGGCGCTGGAGTGGCGCGCCGACTGGCAGGGCTTCTACGGGCTGGGCCGCTACAACCAGGGCAACGCCGCGCGCCTCGACCGCATCCTCGACCGCTGCTCGGAACTCGGCATCCGCGTTAATCTGGTGATCAACAACCACGGCCAGGCGACGGTGAACAACGATCCGGAATGGGCGGACAATCCCGTCAACCGCACCCAGGGCGGACCGCTGGTCGAGCCCTGGCAGGTGTTCACCGATCCCGCCGCACTTGCCGCGCAGGAGCGCCTGCGCCGCTACGTGGTGGCGCGCTATGCCGACCACCCGGCGATCCTCGGCTGGAAACTGTGGTCGGAGGTCAACCTCACCGCCGGCCGGCCCGGCGCGCTGCGCGACTGGCACGCGCAGGCGGTAAGCCGCTGGCACGAGCTCGACACCTACCACCACGGCGTGACCACACATTGGAGCGGCGACTACCACGTGCCCGACCGCGTGATCCTGGCGCAGGCCGGGCTCGACTACCTGTGCATCGACGCCTATCACGGCGAGGACCGCCTGCTCGCCGACCTCATCCAGGCCAGCGTGCTCGATCCCTACCGCGGCCTCGGCCAGTATGGCAAGCCGGTGCTGACCACGGAATTCGGCGGCAACTGGGACGCCTGTCCCGCGGAGCAGCTCGTCGCCGAGCACGCCAGCGCGCCGTGGGCGGGCCTGGTCAGCGGCCAGGCGGGCAGCCCGATGATCTGGTGGTTCGAATGGCTCGACCAGCGCGACGCGTTCGCGCCCTACCGTGCGGTCAGCTCGTTCATCCGCGGCGAGGATCCGCGCGGCGACGGGCGCAGCATCGCCCTCGCCGCGACCAGCGCTGGCGGCGCGCTGTGGGCCCGCGGCTGGGTGCGGCCGGGCCGCCTGCTCGGCTACGTGCTCGACTCGGCCTGGGGCGCCAACGGCCTGGGCGAGGCGAACCATCCCGCCGCCGAGGTGGTGGTGGGCGGCGCGATCTCGCCAGGGAGCATCACCGTCGAATGGTGGGACGCGGGCCGCGGCGGTCTGCTCAGCAGCCAGCGCATCGACCATCCCGGCGGCGATCTCCACCTGCATCCGCCGGTCTTCGCCCGGCACATCGCCTTCAAGATGCTGCGCGTGGCAGCCGCGGGCGCGGCGAGCGTGAAGTAGCCGAAGATCCGCGTTCCGGCCTGCCCTGAAATCACTCCGGCCCGGACCAGGGCGTGAGGATGCTCATCGCGCAGGTCGGTGCATGGGGATTGGTTGCGGTCTCGAGGTCGAGTCCGGGCAGGTGCGCGAAAGATACGGCGGTGGACTCGTCGAGGGCGAAGGCGATCCAGCCCGACGGCGCGGATGGCAGGACGGTGGCGCCGACGAGTCCGACGTGGCGCCAGTGACCGGCCGTGGCGAGGACCGCCCAGCCGCAGGCGGCGAGGGTCGCGAACGGCCAGGACCAGGCGCCGGCGGCCGGCTGGTAGGCGCTCGGGAACAGGCCGAGCCAGGTGATCAGCCCGGCCAGGCCATCGGCCTCGATGAGCAGCCCGCCGCGGACGCGCGCGAGGTGCAGCGGCGGCAGGCGCGCAGGAGCGGGCATGGCGATGGTCGCCACCTGCGCCGCACCATCCGGGACTGCCGCGAGCGGTGCCAGCGCGCTCAGGGTATCGAGCAGGCCCCGCACCAACGCCGCACCTGGGGCGGTCACACCGGTCAGCGCCAGCCAGCCGGTGAGCGCGGCGAGCGGATCGCGCGCCAAGGCGCGGCGCAGTCCGGCGGGGCTGGCGAGCGCGGCGAGCGCGACGTGTTCCGGGTGCACGCGGCTGGTGCGTAGCCAGTCCGCACTGGAGGGCAGCAGCGCGGGCGTCCACGGCAGCAGTGCGGGGCGCGCACCGATCGCGAGCAGCGGTGCGCGCGCCAGTGCCCTGCGCACCGCCGCCACCAGGGCGCGCAGGCGCGGCGCCTGCGCCGGCAGGCCCGATGCGGGCAGCGACCCGACCAGCGCCGGATGGCAGACGAAGCCGCGCGCAGGCGCGCCGCCGCCCGCCCAGGCGAGCCAGCGCCTCCAGACTTCATTGGCACCGGCGGGTGCGGCGAGCAGATCGGCGAGCGGCGGTTCGGTGGCGAAGCCCGGAGCGCAGCCCCAGGCGTTCAGCTCGAGATGATACGTGAGCTCGCGGAAGGCCGGGTCGGCGATCCAGAGCAGGCCGTCTTGCAGGCCGAACAGGGTGCCGTCACCGGTCGCGGCGCGGTGAGCGAGCAGATCGCCGATGGCGTCCATGGTATCGCCGACACCGTCGGCGCGGATGCGCGCGCGCAGACCGGGGCAACGGTCGCATTCATTGCGCAGGCCCTCGTCCGCCCACAGCGCGCGGGCCGCCTCGGCCCACGCGGCGCGGTCGCCCGCCTGCACGGCGGCGAGGCGCGCGAGATGCGCGGCGGTGCGCGCGCCCGGCAGCGCCGCGGCGATCAGGATGCGCTCAACCAGGGCTGCGGTTTCGCGCGCGGACAGCGCGGCCACGTCCGCCGGCGCGATCACGACGCAACTCCACCGGCGTGCGCGCCAGCGCCGCGATCCCCCGGCGCGGTGTTCAGCCGCATGCCGGCACCGCACCCCCGTCGAGCGGGTGGGCGCGCAGCTGCCGACCGGCGGCGCCGGGCAGGCGGTGCAGGACGGTGCCTGTGCCGCTCAGCACCGCGCCGCCGCAGCGCCGCACGAGCGCGGACTCGACTGCGGTGAGCAGCGGCGGCGGCGCTCCCGGGCACGCGCAGCCGAGATCCTCAAGCACCAGCGCCAGCCAGCCGGGCAGCAGCACCACGCCGTCGGCGAAGGTGGCAAGCTGCACGCCGCGACCGAGGGTACCGTCCCACGGGCGGCGCTGGGCGCGCAGGCGCGTCGCCTGGCGCTGGGCGAGCGCCGCGAGCGGTGGCACCAGCGCCCCCAGATCGCCGCCCGCGAGCAGCGCGCGCATGCCCTGCAGTCCGTCGAGCGCGCACCTGGCCGCAAGATCCGGTTCAAGAGCACAGGGCGGGGGATTGGCGAACCAGGCCTCCGGAAATTCGGGGCCGGCGACGATCAGCGGTGCGATCACGGTGATCTGGACCAGCAGGCGCTGACGCAAGGTCTCGCCGAGCACCAGCGGCCGCACCAGCACCTGCTCGACCGGCACCGGCCAACGCGACGATATGATCCAGCGGCGGGTGCCGCCGGGCAGCGCGGCCCCGGCGCGACGCTCGGCCTCGCCGGCCAGCCATGCCGGCACCCACCAGCCATCGACCGCACCAGGATGAACCGCGCCGGCGGCGAGGCCCTGCCCGAGCATCGCACCGAGCAGGTCGCCGGCGCCGCTGCAGCCGCACACCGCGGCGAGCTCGCGCGCCGGCGCGGTCGGCAGAGCGAGGTTCCACGGCAGGGCGAGGATCTCGCGCGCCGAGCGCGCCAACGCGCCGACCAGCCGGTCGGGCGCCCGCGCGACGATGCCGGCGAGCTCTTCGGCGAGTTCGGCTTCGCGCATGGTGCCGGCGAGGCGCTCGAGATCGGCGATCAGGGTGACGGCGTCCATGCCGGGACCTCCGCCGCCGCGCTGGCGCGCCGGCCATCGACCCAGGCGCGCGCCGCGTGCTCGACGAGCTCCGCTTCGGCCAGCCAGGACGGTGCGGGCAGGCCGGCGAAGCGCAGGCGTTCGGCCTCGTGCAGGATCTGCCAGCGCCAGTGCGCAGTCAGGGTTGCCACGCGCTGCGCCGCGGGCAGCAGCTGGCAAGCGGGCGGCTCGCCGAGCGCGGCCAGAAACGCGCGTGGGTCGCTGGCCCCAGGACGGGAGCCGGCCATCGACACCCAGGGATGCAGCGGTGGCGGCGCGGTGAGCGTGCCCGGATCGGCCGGCGCCTGCCACGTCGGCACGACGGTCAGCGGCAGCAGTTGCGGGACCGCCGTGAGCCAGGGCAGCTGGCCGCCGTCCATCAGCACGCAGGCGTGGCCGCAGCGCGCGCCGGGCAGCGGGCAGGCGAACAGCGCCGCATCCGCCACGCGCTGCAGGGTGAAGACTTCGGCCAGGCGCCGGGCGAGCGCCGTGAGCGGATAGTGGCCGCCCGGGACGATGTGCCCGGGCCACGTGAGCGCGGCGATCGCCAGGCAACCGTCGAGCGCGACCACCACGCGCGCGCCGCCCGCGGCCAGGGCCAGACCCCACCACGCGCGCCCCGGTACCCACCACAGCCGCTCTGGAGCGTGCAGGATGAGGTGACGCACATCGTGGGCGGCGCTGGCAAGCTCTGCGGCAGTGACGGTGGCGGCTTCAGACATCGACGAAGTAGGCACGCGCGCGGCAGAGTGCGAACAGCGCCAGCAGGTAGCAGACAAGCAGCGTCGGCACGGTCGGCAGCGCCGCGGGCAGGGCCATCACGAAGGGCACGCCCGCCAAGGCCATGCGGCAGGTGTTGAGCCACGCCTGGAAACGCAGGCCATTGGGCGAGCGACCCTGCTCCTGGGCGCGGCGCGCAGCATATTCGCCCAGGAAGAAAGCGAGGAAGGCGGCCGGCACGGCGAGCAGCAGCAGCTGCAGGGCGTACCAGCCGCGGGTCAGGAACAGCGTGCCCCAGGCGCGCTGCACGGGGTAGAAGCTGCGCTCGAGCCAGGCGGAGAAGCGCTGGCCGAGACTGCGCGTGACGCGATCGCTGGCGCCATCACCGCCGGCTGTGAATGAGGCGCCGGCAGCACCCGGCTCTGGCACCAGATGCTGCACGGTGGCGAGCGCGGCGGCGTACGGCCAGGCCGCGACGAGCAGTTCGTGGTCGCCCCAGGCGAGCCGGGGAGTGGCCACCGCGGCCTGGCGCTGCTCCCATTGCTGAAGGCCCTCCAGATAGGTGACGAAGCGCGCGGTGCCGTTCTCACCCAGCGCCGCGACCGCGGGGATGACGATCGAGACCAGCACCCACATCGCGAGCGGCGCGCCGAGCACGAAGATGCCCAGGTCGAAGACCCGGCTGATCACCACGGCGGCGAGCGGTCGACGGCCGATCTCAAGCTCAGCCACGGTCTCCTCCTTCAGAACACATAGGCCAACGAGCCGCCGACGATTAAGCGGTCGTGGCTGTCGAGGCCGCGGCCGCCGGACAGCTCGCGGCCGCCCCAGCCGGTGAGATGGAGGCCCGCGAGCGGGGTGAATTCGGCAACGCCCAGGAGCGGAGCCTGGTTGAGGGTCATGCCGGTGAAGCCGGGCTGCGGCTCGCCGCCACGAATCCGCCAGTCGTCGTGCGCGACGCCTTGTTCGGCACCGACGCGCACCCACGTCCAGGGTCGGAAGGACAGCCCGATGGCGCCACCCACGCCGATGTGGCGGTTCTCGAAGGAGATTTTCCCGGCATCAGCGACCGCGATGGTGTTCGAGCCGGAGAAGGTGTACTGCGCGTCGCCGCGGATCTGCAGGGTGCACATGCCGATGCCGAACGAGCCTCGCAGTCCGAGCAGTGGCGTGAACGACCAGTCGCTGACGCGTCCGTGGCAGATCAGCCAGTCTTCGCGGTCGCCGAGCGGAGTCAGCGCGCCGACCGCAAGCGCCACCGCCTGGTAGCGCGTGCGGTAGAGGGTGAAGACCAGATCGGTCTCAAGATCACCCCAATGCACGGCGTCGGTGCGGTCGTCGCGGCTGCCGCGCAAGGCGATCTCGCTGCTGCACCACGAGGCCCCGAGATTCTGCCGCCAGCGGATCTCACCATCGGTGCGGCGTTCGACCAGCGGCGCAGTCGGCGTGCCCGGCTGGGGCGGTGTGCCGGCGACCGGCACGGCCCACTGCGCCTGGGGCGCATCCGTGCCCCACGCCACCGCATGGCCGGTCGCGGCTACGCGCAGCAGCGACCAGCCGCCCGGCATGGGCATGGCCGGCGCGGTCTGCGCGCCGTCGCGGCGCAGGTCGCCGAAGATGGTGGGGATGGTGTTGGTCTGCTCGCGCCGCGCGGTCTGGTTCCAGGACTCGTCCTCGGCGCGGACGGACGGCGACAGGACGGCGCAGGAGATCAGGAGCAGGGTGGTCGTGCAGCGCATGTTCAGGGTCAGCTCATCCGCGAGGCGGGGACAGGGGTGGGAAGGGCCGCGGTCTGGTCAGCGGGAAGCGGGGATGCGGCCGGCATGGTGGCCGAGGGCAGTGGCTTGCCGAAACCCGGATAGGCGCCGACGTAGAGGCCGAGAGCGCGGCGCAGCAGCCCGCGGCGGGGCGCTGGCGACTGGGCCATGCGGCTGCGCCAATAGCGCTCGCGCCAGCCGAGCAGGAGGAGTACCGCCAGCACCGCGACGATGGCCAGGTGCGACACCCATTCCGGACGCGTCACCGCGGCCGGCGCGGTGAGGCGGTCGAGCTCCGCCGAGAGGCCAAGCTCGGTGGCGGTCGCCTCGTGCCAGATGCCGGCATGATGGCTGCGCGCTTCACCGAGCGCCTGCACGTACTGCTGGTGGCGCACGTGTCCCGCGAGCAGCGCCTGGTCGGGCAGGGCCCAGCCCTCGGCGACGGCGAGTTCACCAAACGTGCGGTCGGCGGCGACGAAGACTTCGATCACCGGGAGCTCGGCGAAGGCGCCCTGGCCGGTGGCGCTGGCCTGGGCCTGCACCACGCCGCCGACCGGCAACCAGGTCAGGGCGGCGCGGTCGATCAGCACCTGGTAGTCGGGGATGGGGACGATGGCGCCAAAGGATACCGGGGCCTCGAGCCGCTGGCCGCCGCTGATCACGGCGATGGTGCCATAGGCGGCGCCGAAAACGGTCTGGAGCTGCACCAGGGTGGGATGGTCGATGGACAGCGGCAGGGGCACCGGCGGCTCACTTCACCGCGGGCGCGGTGGGCGCGGTGGGCGCAGGCGCTGGGGTCCCAGACACGACCGGGGCAGGTCCTGAACCCACCGGATGCGCCTCAAGCAGCTCCGGATCGATGGGCGAGGGTGCCGGTTGCGCCGCACCCGCCGGCGCGCCGCCCTTGTCGCCGTCCTTGCCCTCGTGCGGTGCCAGACCGAGCGCCTGGAGCTGCTTCATCACCGCGAAGCCGGTGATGCGCTGCGCTTCGGCAACACTGTCGAGGTGGCGTTCGATGCGTTCCATGCGCTGCGCCATGAAGCCAGCGAGCAGCACGGCGGCGAGCAGGAGCAGGTTGAGCACCTGGGTGGAACCGACGAGGTTCCAGGTGGTGATGATGCCCTCGCGGAAGGCCGCGACCATGCCCGTGAGCAACCGCGCGAGGATGCCACCCGGGCCGCGCCGCACTGACGCTGACGATGCGGCGCCGGCTGATGGCGCCATATCGGACGCGCTGGACCGGGCGGCGGGACCGGCCGAGGCGGGAACGAGCAGCGGTTTCTTCATGGTCGCAACCTGGACGGGAAGGGCCGCACATGCACGTGCAGCGAGCGGAAGGTGGCGTGGGCGCCCGGGCGCCGGGGGCGCCCCC
>JBBQSO010000047.1:0-39591 GCA_038213805.1 Planctomycetota bacterium
GCCGCATCTCGCGCAGCTGCTCGCTGGCCTGCACCTGATAGGCGGCGCGGCGCACGTCGCCGGCGAAGCCGATCACCGCGCCCGCCACCCGCGACTTGGCGCCGTCGAGCGCGGCCGAGGCGATGCGCTTGCGCGTCCGCAGATACAGCAGGTCGATGAAATCCTGGATCAGGGACAGCTCGATGGCGGGCCCGGCCGCGAAGAAGTTGACCTGCCCTTCGAAGACCGGATTTCTGAGCATCCCGGCCTTGACCAGGTCCGCCTGGGCGACGCCCAGGTCCTCGTACAGCGCCTGCAGCCGCGGGCTGGTGAGCAGCGCCACCTGCACCGCGGACTCCGGCGTCAGCGGTTTGGCCAGCAGTGCGGCGACCGCCTGTTCGGCCGCGCGATCCTCGGCGCTGCCCTGGTTCCAGTGCACTTGCATGCCGGTGCGCGCGGTGACGGTCGACCCGACATCGCTGAAGGCCGCATCGCGCGGGCCGCCGCAGCCGCCCAGCAGGACGGTGGCGACGACCACGGCGAGCGCGGGCACGAGCGGTCTCATTTTACGGCCCCTGCAGGCGCCGCCGGCGCATCCTGCGGCACCGGCTCCGCATCGTGATGATGGTGTCCGGCATGGGCGTCGGCCGCGTCAGGTGTCTGGCCTGGCAGCGGATGCGGCGGGAACAGCACACCTTCGCCGGGCTTCCCCGGGTGGATGGTCAGCGTCGTCGAGGGCGCGGGCGACGGCGCCGCGGCAGCATCGGGGTTGGCTGGATGCGCGGTCGGTACCTGGACATCGACGGCACGGTCGCTGCAGCCGTCGGCAAACAGGACCGCACAGGCGGCGAGGATGAGGCGGACACGGGCCATGGCGACGATCCTTTGCAGCGGCGCGGCTGACGACCAGAAGGCGATGAGCCACCAGGCAGGCCCTGGCGGCGGCGCCACCATCGTGACGCGGCATATGCACCGCGTCGGGGTCAGGCGCTGAGTCGGCGGTGGAGGGCTCATCACGGGGGGAGGTACACGGCGGGTCCGACTGTCTCAGCACCCAGCGACCGGTCGCTGCGGTCCCACCCGCATGGCCGGTCGCAGAAGCACCCGCGGCCCACGTAGACCTTGGCTGGCAGCCGCGATGCCGACGATGCGCGGCATGACCCCGCCCCCGCCCGAGCCGACGCCTGCGGAGATGCGCGCTTACCAGACGGGCACCCTGCCGCTTGAGCGTTTCGACGTGGTCGACGCTTGGCTGGCCGGGCTCACTGCGCAGGAGCAGGCGCGGCTGCTCGACGGCGACCGCGACGCGGCAACGGATGCGCACCAGCAGCTGCTCGTCGCCACCGAACCCGGGACACCCAAGGCGTGGTTCCTGGGCGAACGGCTGCGCTCCCGCTATCGCCACGTCGACCGCATCGGCGCGGGAGGAATGGGCGTGGTCGATGCCGTCCACGATCAGGTCCTGGACCGCGACCTTGCGCTCAAGCGCTGCCGGCCGCGCGAACCGCAGGAAGGCGTCGATGACTACGCGCTGCGCCTGCGCTCCTTCCGTCGCGAAGCCGCCATCACCGCCCAGCTCGAGCACCCGGCGATCGTACCGGTGCACGACATCGGCGTCGGGCCATATGGCGAACCGGCCTTCCTGATGAAGCGCCTCGAAGGCCAGCCGCTGACCAGCACCATCGCCCGGCGCCGCCTGGGCGCGCATGTCGATCTCGCCGACCTCATCCAAATCATGGTGCGGATCAGCGAGGCGGTCGGCCACGCCCACAGCCGCAGCATCGTCCACCGCGACCTCAAGCCGGACAACCTCATCGTCGGCGACATGGGCGCGGTGTACGTCATCGATTGGGGCCTGGCGACCGTGGCGGGCCGGACCGGGCCGGCTTCCACAGCGCTGGGTTCGCCGAGCGGGTTGACCGGTTTCGGAGTAGGCACGCGCGCTTGGATGGCTCCAGAGCAGGCCGCTGGCGCGGCCGCCGATCCGCGCATGGACGTGTTCGCCCTGGGCGGAATCCTGATGGCGGTGCTGACCGGTGCCGAGCCCCGCTGCGACGTCGCCGGTGCACACGGTCCGCTGCCGCGCGTCGACCTGGGTCCGCTCAGCGCGGCGCGCATTCCGCCTGGACTCGCCGCGGTCGCGCGACGCTGCCTGGCGGACGCGCCCGGCGACCGCTATGCCGATGGCGGCGCGGTGGCGGCCGAACTGCGCCGCTGGCTGTCCGCGGGCGTGACCTCTGCGGAGCACCCTCCGCTGGCGCGGGTGCTGCTGCTGCGCCTGCGCCGGTCGCCACGCCTGATCACCGCGCTGGTGGTGGCCGTCGTCGGCCTCGCGGCGGCGGGCGCCTGGGAATTCCGGCACCGGCTCGCGCACCACGACGACGTGCTGACGCGCCTCGGGCACGTCATGGCGCGGGTCGCGATCGACGACGCGGGATCGGTCCGCGTCGCATTGCATGAGGTCCACGACCTGGCCGGCCTGGGCACGGCAGCGGACGAGATCCGCGCCGCCGAGGTGCGCCTCTCGGCCGCCGGCGAAGCGCTCGACCTGCGCGCCGCGCAGGAGGTCGAGCGGCAGCGGCTGCAGAGTTTCGCCGCCACCTACCGCATCCGTGGGCCCTGGCCGGCGGAGGTCGCCGACCTGGATGCGGCGCTCACCGACCTCGGCCTGGCGCTGACCCCGGAACGCTGGGCCGCGGATG
The DNA here is from genome assembly GCA_038213805.1 of Planctomycetota bacterium. Lineage (GTDB taxonomy): Bacteria > Planctomycetota > UBA11346 > UBA11346 > UBA11346 > BOG-1363. The sequence goes on from JBBQSO010000047.1 coordinate 2,682, forward strand.
CGGAGCTGATCCGGCGCCATGCGCTGCGCGATCAGATCCTGGCCACCCTGGTCCAGCTGCAGCGCGCCCTGATCGTCACCGCGCGTGAGCACCCCGCCCGCCGCACCATCCCGAGCGTGATCGCGGCGGCGACCGCGGACGCCGCGTGGCACGCCCTCGCCCGCCTGCTCGAGCGCTGCGAACTCGCCGCCCACGACCTGCGCCTGCCGGCCGGACTGGACGCCGAGCAGGCGCTGCAATCCCCGGTGACCGCCGACATCCTGCTCGCCACGTATGGGCCCGAGGCGCGCCTGGTGCGCTACGCCAGTAGCCGCCTGGCGACCGACCCGGGGGCTTTCTGGCCGCGCGTGATCGCGGCGCGCGCGGCCCTGCAGGACGGCCGGCCGGCCGAAGCAGAGCGCCACGCGCTGGTCGCGTTGGGAGCCGAACCGATGAGCCTGTGGCCGCACCTGGTGCTCGGCTACGTCGCGCTCGCCGGCCAGGACGCGGCGCGCGTGGTCGCAGAAGCCGATGCCGGTCTCGCGGCGAATCCCGACAACCTTGAGCTGGCCATCCTGCGCGCCGCCGGACTTGCGCGCGGCGGGCAGGTCGCCGCGGCCCAGGCGGCGGTCGATGCGGCGCACGCGGCGGCGCACCTGCAATACCACCTCCAGCATCCGGTGGGCCACCCGATGGAACGCAGCGTGCAGGCGCTGGTGGACAGCGGAGTCCGCATCCCCGCGGCCGAGCCGCTGCTGGGACCGGTGGTCCACCCGGCGCATTAGCAGGCGGGAACTGCCGCATGGGCGCCGACCGCACGCGCATCACGGCGCGGATCAGGACGGGCGCAGGAAGCCCAACAACACCTCGCACGCGCGTGCCGGATCCGCATCGCGCGGCAACTCGCCCGCCTGGACAAGGTGGTCGACGATCGCCCGCTGCAGGAAGGTGCGGCCGCGCGCCAACCGGCGCTGGCAGGTGGCGGGGCTCAGACCCATGGCCGGCGCCAGGTCGCGCACGCTCGCGCCGGTGAGCAGGCTCTGCTCAAGGATCGGAATGCACTCCGCTTCGAGCAGGCCCTGGTCGGCCCAGGCGCGCAGGTCGTTCCACGCCTGCTCCAGCACGCTCTCGGCCCAGGCCCGGTCCATGGCGGCGTCGACCTGCGGGCTTGATGCATCGACGTGGCCAGCGATCGACGCGGAATCGCTGATGTCCTCGACCTCCGCGACCTGGACGTCTTTGCCGCGCCGACGGCGGCGCGTGCGCAGGGCGTTGCGCGCGGCGTTGAGCGCGACTGTCATCAGCAGGTGGCGGAAACGGCTGCCCAGGCCGGGCCGCGCGCCCGCCAGCAGGTCGGGCCGCTCCATGACATGGATGGCGACCTCCTGGACGACGTCGTCGAGGTCGCCGGTCCTGGCCTCGTCGGGAAAGCGCATACGCACGTAGCGGGCGATGCTGTCGAAGTAGAGCTCGAGCAGGATGGCCGTGGCCTCGGGCGTCTCACCGAGCCGGCCGATGAGGCTCCAGCGGGTGGCCGGGAAGCTCAGGGACACGGCGGCGCACTGGTCATGGTGACGATCTTCCGGGGCAGCAGGGTCATGCCAGCTGCAACCACGCGCGTGCTCAACCGAGGTCACTGACGCGCTCTTCCTGGTGCGGACAGCGGACCGCTGGGCATCATTGGCGTGATGGCGGTGACGGTCGGCAGCGACACGCCGGTGCACGCGGGCGAAATCAGCGGTGAGAGCACGGTGGTGATCGGCGCCAACCTGCCGACCAAGGGGCACAACAACGCCAGTGGCGCAGGCCGCATCCGCATCAAGGTGCTTGAGGCCGACGACGACGTCACCGAACTGCCGGAGGTCGTCGCGGCCGGTGGTCGATAGACTGCCTACGCGCGATCTGCGGGCAGCGCAGCGCAGATCTCGGCGCACCACGCCGAGATCCTGCGCTCGATCGCATCGCGGATCACCCGCGTGTGCGCGAGCTTCTCATCAGGCGTGCCCTGCAGGGCGGAAGGATCCGGAAAACCCCAGTGCAGGCGCCGGGTCTGACCCGGAAACACCGGGCAGCGCTCGGCGCTGGCCTCATCGCAGACGGTGATGGCATACGCGAACGGGATGCCCGAACGGATCATGTCGGCCACGCTCTTGGTCTGATGGCCAGCGATGTCGATGCCCCGCTCGCGCATCGCGGCGACCACGACCGGGTTGAGCCGCCCGGGTTCGATGCCGGCGCTGTACGCCGCGAAGCGGTCGGGGCAGGCGCGCGCGAGGAAGGCCTCGGCCATCTGGCTGCGCGCGCTGTTGTGGATGCAGACGAAGATGACGTTCTCGCTCATGGGCTGCTCGCGGTGGCTGGGACAGGGAGGGCGGAAGGCGGCGCTTCTGGAGGAGACCATTTCAGCGGATGGTGACGGGCGCTGGCGGCCGTGGTGGGCGCTGCGGGTGGGATCAGCCAGCGGCACAGCAGGATCGCCGCCGTGGCACCGACCACCTGCGCGTCGCTCCCGCCGGGCACGTCCACCGCGCAGGCCCGCTCATTTTGCCCGGCGCAGCCCGTCGATCCGCGTCTGCAGCTCCGCGCACGTGCGCTCGGCGGCCTCCACCGTGGCCCGCGCCCCGGCATTGTCACCATCCGGGGCGACGTAGGCGCGCCACGCGTCGGCGCGCGTGCCGCAGCGCTTCATCACCAGTGCAAACAACGGATCCGCGTCGAGCCGCGCGCGCTCGGCCTGCACGTCGGCGGCGGTGCCCGTCACCGGTACGTCCAGACCGGCAAGAATGGTCTCGGCCATCAGCACCTGACCCGGGCCCTGGGGGTGGATGCCGTCCCCGCTCAGCACGAAGGTGGGCGTGCTGACGCGTTGGCGCGCGAGATACGCATCCATCGGCCCGTGCAGATCGATGACCCAGGCCTGACTGCGCGCCAGGGTCAGCTCCCACGCCGCGTAGTCGCCCAGCACGCGGTCGTAATCCGCGTACGGCGTCTGATAGCCGAAGTCGGGCGCGTCGATCGGCACCACGTGCCCCTTGCCGGGCAGCGGGTCGAACGGCGGCGGCGTCAACAGCACCACCCGCGCGCCCGCCGCCGTGCAGGTCGCGACCAGCTTGGTGATGCCGGCCTGGAAGGCCTGCAGGCGCTCCGGACTCTGCGGATGGTAGATGCCGTCGTTCATGCCGTAGCAGGCGACGACCAGCGCCGGCCTGGTCAGCGCGAGCGCGCGCTCGAGGCGGGCGTGGACACACGGGCGCGGGCCGGGATGGACCTTCTCGGAAAGACCGGAAGTGGTCTCGCTGGACTTGCCGACGTTGATGATGTCGAGCGTTACCTCGGGGTGGCGCTGTTCGAGATAATACTCGACCACGCCCACGTACGAGGCGCCGCTGGTGATGCTGTCGCCCAGCCACAGCACGCGCTTGCCGGCCAGCGACGGGGCGAGGTCAGCGGTGGCGCCCGGCAGCGCGGCCGCGCCAGAGAGAAGGACGGCGAGGACGGCGACCGCGCGCATGGACATCGGAACTCCGGGTCGGGGGTGAGGTATCTACGCCCGCCCGGCGGCAGCGTTCACCCGCTCACGGCCGCGCCGCGAGATACCCCCACACGTAGGCGTTCGGCCCCATCGTCTGGTCGATGCAGAATTCGCTGTAGGATGGCCAGCCGCGCACGTCCCAATAGGCCTCGGCCACCGGCCAGGCCACGCATTCCGGCTGGGTGCGCGGGCCGACGAACCAGGTGATCGGCCAGGTGATCCAGCCGCTGTCCGCGCCCGTGCCCCAGCGCTGCAGGTCGATGTTGCCGTAGGGAGTCAGGCCGATGGGCGGCGCCTGGCCGGTCGCCATGGCATCGAGGTTGAGCGGTTTCACGCACGCACTGCCCAGCCCCGAGGTGTAGACGAGGTTGCTGGGATTGGCGCCGAGCGGGAACAGGCTGGCGGCGAGCGCACCGGCCAGATAGCGCGCGTCCCCGGTAAGCGCGTGCGCGCGCAGCAGACACACCGCGCCGTGCGCCGTGGAGTAGAAACCGATGAACTGCGGCCGGCCCGGGTCGTCGGCGGTGAGGCCGAAGGCGTTGCCGCGCTGGTAACGCAGCGCGCTCTCGGCGTCGGCGATGAGAATGCGGCGGGCGCGCGCACGCACCGGCGCGTCGCCCTGGCCCGCGGGCAGGCGCGCGTAGGCGAAGGCGGCGTCGCGCACCGCCTGGTCACCGGCGGAGACCGGCGCGTCGTCGCCAGCCAGCGCGCTGCCCGCGATGAAGGGCGCGTTCCAGCGCTCGTCGCGGGTCAGCGCGTACAGGCACACCGCGGCGCGCAGGCGGATGGTGGCGAGCTCGCCGTGCCGGGCCCAGGTGCCGTCGGCGCGCAGCGCCGCCAGCCGCGCCTCCGCCCACGCCATGGCCTGCAGCGCGCCGTCGCGGTAGACGGCGGCCTTGGCCGCGGCGAACGGCGCCAGCACCTGCGCGGCGCGCGCGGCGACCGCGGCATAGGTCCAGCACGACAGCGCGTCCGGCGCGTAGACGTAGATGGGCAGCCGCTGCTTCCAGCTAACCTCGCCGAGCTCCGGGTCGCCATCGGTCTCGATGCCGAAGCGGCAGCCGCCGTCGGGCAGCTGCAGGCGCCGGAAGCAATCGAGTTCGAACTGGCACTCCTTGAGCAGATCCGGCCCGGGCGCGTCGTCCGGGATGGTGAGCGCGAGCGCGCCGAAGTACGCCGGGAAGAGCTGGAACAGTTCGAGCTGCCAGAAGGTGGTGGTGGTCATGTGCGTGATGCGCCGCGGATTCCAATCGCCCGCGTCGTGGTAGCCGCCCCACGCCTCCGGCACCGCCACGCCGGTGTCGCCAGCGGCGAGACCACCCTGCGCGTCAAGGATGGAATAGCGCGACTGCGTAACCGGCATGCACCCCGCGACCCCCGGCTTGAGGCAAATCGGGCGCCGGAACGTGGTGTAGGGCGGCCCCAGTTCGACGCCGCTGCGTTGGTTGTAGAAGCCCTTCATCTGCACCTGGAAGGCGGTCGCCCACGGCGCGGGTCCGATCGCGAACGGGTAGGAGCAGCCGACCCCCTCGACCTCAAGGCGGTAGCGTCCGGGCGCGGTGCAGGCCGAGAAGTCGAGCACCGCCACGTCGGTGCCGTTGAAGTTGCGTGTGGTCGCCATGGTCTCGGGGCGATCGGCTGGCCACGCGGGCCCGACCACGCCATCCCAAATACGCGCGCCGTTGACCGCATCGACCAGGTGGAAGGCCAGCTGTGCGGGAAAGGCCTGCGCCCCGCCGGCGCCCAGCCACACCGACAGGAAGGCGCGCTTGAGCGGATCGTCGGCGCGAAAACCGAGCTGATCAACGTGGATGGACTCCGTCCAGGCGGTGGCGGTGGCGAACTCCAGACGGATCGCGGCGCGGTCGGTGTTCACCGCGCCGACCGCGATGTCGTAGGTCCGCCCCGGCTGCAGCGCGCGCGGCAACTGCAGGTAGACGCGGTGGCACACGACGATGCCGGGTTGGGCGGGCTGCTGCCAATCCTCGGCCTTGGATTTCCGCCACACCGTCGTCGGCGCCACCGCGCTGGCGAAGCCGGGATCGTCGCTTGAGGTCACCCGGTAATTGGCCGGGTCATCGCATTCGGCGAGCAGCAGCGGGTCGCCTGAAAAACCCTCCACACTCATCAGCGCATCCTCCCGGCCAGGTGGCCCAAGCAGCAGGCCGACATCGCTGCCGCCGCGCATCAGATGGGGCGGCGCCTGCCCCTGGCCAGGCGTACGCGTATCGCTCGCGAGCGGCTGGTAGGCGACCAGCGTGCACGGCGTGATGCGGCCGGCGACGATCTCCAGCGCGAGCACGTCGGGCGCGGCCGCGTAGACACGCTGCAGGACGGGCGAAGTCGGGCCGCGCCGACCGTACCGCTGCGCCGCGGCCTGCCGCTCTGCGCTGGCGCGCGCGCGCTCCTGCGCCTGGCGCCCGGTCACCTCTGCGCGGGCGGCGCGCTGCGCATCATCCGCCGCCAGCCGCTGCACCGCGGTCACCCGCAGGTCGAGCGCGCCGTCACCGCTCCAATCGCCAATCAGCTGCCATTGCATGAGCTGCGCGAGGTCCGGGGGGCCGGTCTTGCCGATTTCGTTCGGGCGGGTGAACGTGGCGCCATCGACCGGCACCAGCACCGCCGACCCCGCCGCTGCCGGCAGCGCAAAGGTCCAGGTCGCGCTGCGCTGAGTGGTGTCGATCACCAGCAGCTTGAGCACCTGCGCCGTGCCGTGGCCGCCGCACACGACGCGCAGCGCCGGGCTGTCCTCGCCGTGGCCGGACAGGTCGAGGTGGATGTTGGTGCCGGCACCACCCCTGGGCGACACGCCCACGGCGTCGAGCAGCAGCGCGCCATCCGCGACCCGGGCGCGGCCCTCCCACGAGCCGTAGGCAAAGGTCAGGGGCTGGTCAAAGGCGAACAACGCTAGGCCGCTGCGTTCCTCGGCAGCCGGCAGCAGTGCCGCCAGGGACAGGGTGACGACGATCGCCAGGAGCGGGTTAGACAGGGACGCAGGCATGGGATCTCCGCCGGTGGTGGCCGCAGGGCATGTCCGTCCAGGCCGGCGCATCTGTACACCGGCTCTGGCGACGGTTCCACACGCCCTGCGCTGGGGACTGCTTGGTTGTACAGATCGCGTACCCTGGGCGGACCTGCTTCTGGAGGACGTTTGCCCCATGCGCACCGGCGCATTCCCAGACGTGGCGCGTGCAGCCCCGACCGGCATGGTCGCGGGCATGGACGCACTGGATCAGGAGACCGCGATGCGCGGCGTGCTCAGCGACGAGCCGCGCCTGGTCGGCTACGTGCGCGCCATCGTCGGCGACCGCAGCACCGCCGAGGACGTGTTCCAGGACCTGGTCATGCTGGTCATGCGCAAGCACGCCGACATCCCCGACCTCGCCGCGCTGGCGGGCTGGACGCGGCGCGCGGCGCGCTTCCTGGCGCTCAAGGCGCTGGAGAAGCGTGCGCGCGAGCGCCCGGTCATGGACAGCGACCTGCTCGACCTGCTCGACGCATCCTGGCAGGACGGCGGCCACGACCACGCGGGCGCACCCTACCTGGATGCGCTGCGCCACTGCTGCGCCGCGCTGCCGCCGCACGCCCAGGAGCTGATTGCGCTGAAGTACACCCAGGGCATCAGCGGCCAGGACATCGCCACGCGCCTGGGCCGGCCGCTCAACACCATCTACGTGACCCTGACGCGCCTGCACCGCGCACTGGAGTCGTGCGTGCGTGCGCGCCTGCGGAGGAGCGATGCCTGAGGACGATCTGGAGCGGCTCATCGCAGCCCACCTCGACGATGCACTCGATGCGGACGAGGCCGCGCGCCTGCACGCGCGCCTGCGCGCGGACGGCGACGCACGGCACCTGTTGATCGCCGCCGCGCGCCATGCCGCTGCGTTGCCGCGCCTGGCGCTGGAGCCGGATGCACGTGCCGCCATGCCATCGCCAACGCCGCTGCCAGAGGCAGCATCAGCACGCCCGCGCGCCCCGTGGCGCTGGCCGGCGGCTGCGGCGGTCTTCATCGCCACAGTCGGACTCGGCATGCTGATCCGCACCACGCCACCGCCCCTCGACCTGCGCGTCGATGGGCAGGCGCAGATCGCGCATCGCGCCGCTGAAAGCGCCGGCGGACCGTGGCTGCATGCGGGCGACCGCATCACCACCAGCACTGGTCCGGCCACGCTGTCCTGGACGAGCGAGGGGACGCGGCTGGAGCTGGCGCCCGCCTCAGCGCTGACCGTTGAGGTGGCGTCCGGCGCCAAGCGCCTGCGCCTGGAACGCGGCGCCCTCCAGGCCGAAGTCGCGCACCAGCCGGTGGACGGCGGCGTCACCATCGTCACGCCCTTCGGCCGCGTCGAGGTGGTCGGGACGCGCTTCGCCGTGCAGATCCAGGAGCACGGCAGCACGGTGACCGTGGAGCGTGGAGCGGTGCGTCTGGTCGCCGAGGCCGCCGGCCAGCCCGCGGTACGGCTCGAATCCGGGTATGCCGCGACCCTGTCGGGCGCGGCCATCAGCCATCCGGTGCCGCAGGCCACCGCGCCGCCCGCCGGCGCCACCGCAGCGGGCGATCCCACGGCCGGCTCCGCACAGGTGGTGCACGTTGGGCCGGCCGACTGGCACGACGGCGCCGGCTGGGAGGGCGATCTGGTCGATGGCGCCATCCGCGCGCGCCTGCAGTCCGACAGCCCGGTGACGCGCATCATCCTGCCGCTGCGGCGGCCCGACGGCTACCTGCGCCTGGCCCGCGATCTGCGCTGCACCCTGCGCCTCCACGTCGACCAGGCGACCACCTGCGCGCTGCTGCTGGTCTGTGACCGCGCGGATGGCGGCGACTGGCTCGGCAACCTGCAGGGCGAACGGCGCCTTGTCGCCGGCGACCAGGAACTGGTCCTGAGTGCCGACGATCTGCGTCCGGTGGCCGGCAGCGGCCTGACCATGCCACCCGGCAGCCGCATCATCGGCATCGCGGTGATGACGTGGGGGCCCGCGGCCGATCTGCGGCTGCACGATGTGGAATTGCGGCGGTAAACGCTGCGCGGCGCTGATCCGTCGCGCTTCGGTCGCTCAATAGATGGCATTAGGAGATATATTTAAAATTATACTGTATCTACGTTTACAGATATTTTTTCGCATAACTGTGGGCACATCCCGCGCGCGCTCACCGCCACTAGGCTGCATCGGAAATCACTCTGGCTACCTCCTTGTAACCTTTCTGGGGCTAGTGGCGTTAATACTAACGTTAGATCACACCCCCGCTTCACCGGCTTATCGCTGTTGGCCCAAACGGGGTGTCCCACGTGCGTCGGCCGCCCGCCTGCGCGACCGATAAACGGCCGAAACCCTGGTTCAGGAGGCTGCCCTCGCGGCATTCCTGCTGCCGGATTATGGTGCCTACGGGCTCACGACCTCCGGCAACAAGCTCAACGATACCCCACCGAACAATCACACGCATGCAACCGGACCACAGCACCATGAAAACATCGCTACGCACCCTCACTGCGCTCTGTGCCACCGTGGTGGTGACGCCACTGCTGTGCCTTGAGCAACCTGCGACCACGGATCACGTCGAACCAGCCATGCAGGTTGACGTGCCGATCGCCGCCGGCCCGTGCGCGCCCACCTGGAAATCGCTCGGCGATATCTTTGCATGTCCCACGTGGTGGCGGCAGGCCAAGATCGGAATGTGGCTGCACTGGGGGCCGCAGTCGGTCGGCGAAGATGGCGACTGGTATGCCAAGTGGATCTATATGCCGAGTCATGCGTGGGGTGACTCCACGCGCGTCTACCCCGATCACCTTGCACGCGTGGGGCATCCGAGCGTCACTGGCTACAAGGACATGCTGCCGCTGTGGAAGGCTGAAAAATGGGATCCAGAAAAGCTCATGGCGCTCTACAAGCGGGCTGGAGCCCGCTATGTGATCGGTCAGGGCATGCACCACGATAATTTCGATCTGTGGAATTCCAAATACCAGCCCTGGAACTCCGTGAAGGTCGGGCCGCACCGCGACATCCTCGGCGACTGGCGGAAAGCGGCACAGAAGGAAGGCCTGCGCTTTGGCATCGCTTTCCATGGCGACTATTCGCTGTGGTGGTATCAGCCGGCGTTTCTGGCAGACCTCGCGGGTCCGCTCACCGGCGTGCCGTACGACGGCGCGCAAAATTATGCGGGCAAGGAAACCTGGTGGCAGAAGATGGGATTAGATTTGAAAGACCTCTACGGCATAGACCTCAAGGACGATGTCGTCTTTCCAGCGAACTTCACGGGCGATCCGCACGAGTTCCGCATGCGCGATCCGCTGACACACGGGATTCCGGACGGCGACCTGCGTGTTCACCGGGATTTTGCCGCCTGGTTTGCGACGAAATGGACGCGGCGCGTGATCGACGCGATCGACCAGTTCTCACCCGACTTCATCTACTTCGACGGTGGCCGCAGCTATCCATTCTGCGGCTACGGAACCGGTCGCGGCCTGCGCGCCGACGCCACGCCGCGCGTCATCGCCCATCTGTACAACAAAAGCATCAGTCAAAACGGCGGAAAACTCGAATCGATGGCCTTCACCAAGGGCGCCGATGATTCCCGGGCCGTGGCCGCCAACTTCGAGTCGGGCTTTCCGGACGGCATCAAACGCGATCAACCGTGGCAGACCGAGGTCGGTCTGGGCGAATGGTTCTACTATAAAGGGACGTTCTATGAGAGCGGCATGGTCATCCACCAGATGCTGGAAGCCGTTTCGCGCGATGGTAACTACGCCATCAACATTCCGCTCAAACCGTCGGGCGAGCTCGATCCCGGTGGCCTGAAGACGCTGCAGGACATGGGTGACTGGATGGACGTGAACAGCGACGGCATTCACGATTCCAATGCCTGGGACGCCTGGGGCGAAGGCAGCGTCATCATGAAGCCCGGCAATCTCGATCAGGACCATGCACAGACCCCCTACACCGGCAAAGATATCCGTTTCACGACTAAAAATGGCTGCGTTTATGCCTGGCTAATGGCGTGGCCCAGCGATGGGCAGGCCGTCATCAGGTCACTCGCCACGCCGGCGGGCAAGGTCACCGGGGTCGAGTTGCTCGGCTGCACAAAGACGTTGGAGTGGCAGCAGACGGATGCGGGACTGACCGTGCGTTTGCCAGCCGACCAGCCGTGCCATTTTTCCTACGGCCTGAAGATATCCGGAGAACACCTCAAGGCTTCGCCACCAAAGCAGTGAAACAATCCAACTGGACACCGCAAAGGACACCCATGAAGACAGCGATACGCATGCTCACGGCACTCTTCGCCACCCTCGTGGTGACATCGCTGCCGTGCCTCGGGCAACCCGCATCAGCGGATGCGGCTGAACCGCCTGTCCACCCTGCGCCCGCCGCACACGCGTGGGCTCCCAAACACGCTGCGCTGATGACGAGGTGGGCCGCGCAGGTCGATCCCAGAGCGCCGCTCCCCGAGTATCCGCGCCCACAAATGGTGCGCGCCGAATGGCAGAACCTCAACGGCATCTGGCAATACCAACCGGGCGCAGAAGGCGACGCGACGCCGACCGGAAAGATGCCCAGCAGTGAGATACCGTCGGAATCCCTGGATGCCCACCGATGAACCACACTCCTGCATTTTTCACCCTGCTGTTGCTGGCTGCAATGGGTGCGCGATGCAGCGGATCTGAAGGGCCTGCCTGCCATTACGAGGCCTCGCACCGTTCGCTGACGGTGCTGCTCGATGGAAGGGAACGGTTCACGTACGTCTTCAACAAGGGCGGAGCCATCAATGGCATATTCGATCTGCAGATCGCCCCCGGCCAGAACTTGATTGGACCGTCGTTTCAGGGTGAATCCACGGATCGCGTGATCCAATGGACATATTGGAACTGGCGTTATGAAGTGCCGGGAAATCCGGTTGGTGATCACGACAAGCGCGCGAATGTCACGATGGAAGGATCATTCGGCGAAGTGGCGACCTGCGATGCGATCCTTGCACCCGAGAGCGGGACGAACCTACTTCTACGGTTCAAATCGCGCGTGCAGCATTGGTTCTACGCCAACTTGGACCAATATGGCAAGCCCGACTTCGAGACGAGTTCGACCTACGAAGTACTCAATGACGGAAGCCTGAAACTCTGGCGCAGCGTCACGCGGCATCCATGGAGGCTGACGCACATCAATGAAATGCACTGGAACAGCTCCACTTGGCTGGCAACGCCGGGATCCTGTTGGCTGGCGACGCCGCGGGCAGAGACCATGATGGTATGTGAAAACCTCCAACATGGCTCGCAGACGTCGTATTTCGAGGCGTGGTCACCTTTCGATCACCGCCCGCTCCCTTTACAAAAACATGGCAAGGGCACTTTCGGCGACGATGGCTATCGCTTCTGGAAACCGCAGGATTTGGGCGGCTGGGCGATGGCCTACGGCGACAAACAGGCTGTGGCGATGGTCTTCGGAAAAAGCGAGATGGGCGATCCGGTTCACAAGCTTCAAGTAAGCTTCAATAAATTGGATCAGCCTCAGGCGAATTTGAGCCTCCTGCTACCCGCTGTGGAGGCTTCATGGCCCGACGACGCGACCTTGACCCAGGTACTCATCATCGTTCCCGGGGCGCCTGCTGACGTGGAACGCCGCGCAACAGCTTTGGCAGATACCGTGCCCGTCCCCACCATGATCGATGCCAAATAAAAACCATCACCTGCCGTAACGCATCCATCCAGCCATGGCTGCATGGTTGGATGGGCACACCGGATCACGGAACCATGAAAACAACGCTTCTCACGCTTGTGGTACTCAGTGCAACCATGCTGGTGACACCACTGCTGTGCCTTGAACAACCACCCTCACCGGCTGCAATCGAACCGCCGCCGACTTTGGGCGAGGTGGCGTATGGGCGATCACCCAAACAGGTGTTGACCTTTTGGCGTGCGCAATCGGACGCACCAACGCCTTGGCTGTTCCACATCCATGGTGGTGCCTGGACAAGTCAGCAGCGGATCTTCGGCTTGGTCACGGTACCCGGCCTGGTGCAGGACATGCTCGATCACGGGATCTCGGTGGTGACGGTGGAGTATCGTTTTCTCGACGAAGCCACGGCCGACGGCCTCAATCCGCCGGTCACCGGACCGATGCTCGACTGCGCGCGAGCCTTGCAGTTTGTCCGGAGCAAGGCCAAGGAGTGGAATCTCGATAAAAGGCGGGTCGCCCTGTGCGGGGATTCAGCGGGGGGCTGCACGGCGCTGTGGCTGGCGTTCCACAAGGATCTGGCCGATCCATCAAGCAACGATCTGGTCGCCCGCGAATCCACGCGACCCCTATGCGTCGCCGTGCAGCATCCGCAGACCACTCTGGATCCGCAGCAGATGCGAGACTGGATTCCCAACATCGACTATGGTGACCGAGCCTTCGGCATCACCGGCGATGCGGAGAAAAAGCTGGCCTCCTTCGAGGTCTTCCTGGCCGCGCGCGAGAAACTCCTGCCTGTGATCAACGAATATTCCCCGTACGCCCAGGTCAGCCGGGATGCTCCGCCCGTATTCATGTTCTATTATTCAGTTCCAGCCATCGGCCAGATTCAGCAAGACAGCGTGCATAGCGCAAACTTTGGCGAAAAGTTGCAGGAAAAATGCCAGCAGCTTGGCGTCGAGTGCGAATTGGTCTATCCGGGGGCACCGGGCATTGAGGCCAAGCCCTACCACAAGATCTATTTCGAGAAGTACTTCATCGGAAAACTTCTTGGTGCGAAATAATTTCAACGAATCCCGACGCTGGGTTTTCCTGACGCGCCACGGTCATTTTCCCGCCCTGCCGTCCACCCCATTGCGACGCCGCACCGCAGGGCGCTCTGCGTCGCTGCGATAAGGCACGACCTCAGGCACCCTGCGGATGGGTCGTTCGCAGGCACTTGCGGGTACGCGCCAGGATCTCGGGTCGACGGTTCCTGGCCCTGGGGTCTGCTCCCCTCCCGTACAAGGTTGCAGATTCCCGTCAGCGCTTCCCCTTGCCTCCCGTACGTACTGCCACAGCATACGCAAACGTTTGCGCAAACCATGACCTTAAAACGCATAGCCCAACTCACCGGCGTCAGCATCGCCACCGTATCCCGTGTCCTGGCGGGCAAGGGCGAGGCCAACCGTATCACCCCGGCGACGGCGGCGGCGGTGACGGCGGCAGCCGAGCGCATCGGTTTCCGACCCAGCCAGCTGGCGCGCTCGCTGCGCAGCGGACGCAGTGCGCTGATCGGCATGATCGTGCCCGACATCGCCAACCCCTTCTTCGCCGCCATCGCGCGCCAGGTCACCCTGGCGGCGGAGACCCACGGCTACTCGGTGCTGCTCGGCGACAGCCGCGAGGACGACGCCGGCGAGCATCGCCTAGTGCAGCGCCTGCGTGACCGCCGCATCGAGGGCCTGGTGGTGTGCCCGGTGGGCGTGCAGCAAAGCCACCTCGCCGCGGCCCAAGCGGCCGGGTTGCCGCTCGTGGTGGTCGACCGTGGCTTTGCCGACGGCACCCTGCCGACCGTCACCAGCGACCACGCCCAGGGCGCGCAAGCCCTGGCGGCGCTGCTGCTGCGCGCCGGGCATCAGCGCATCGGCCAGCTCCAGGGCCGCGCCGGCACCCTGCCCAACGACGAGCGCGTCGCGGCCTTCACCGCGGCGCTGCGCTCCGCCGGGGTGCGCCTGCCCGCGTCGCACGTGCGCGGCGACGCCTTCAGCGAGGAGTCCGGCCGCGAGGCCGCGCTCGCCCTGCTGCGCGCCGAGCCGGGCATCACCGCGCTGTGCGCGCTGAGCAACCAGATCGCCCTGGGCGTGCTGCGCGCCGCGGCCACGCTCGGCAGGTCGGTGCCGCGCGACCTCTCGCTCGCCACCTTCGACGACCTGCCGCACGCCGAGTTCCTCAGCCCGGCGCTGACCACCGCCTGCCAGGACGTGCCCGCGCTCGGCCGGCGCGCGGCGGAGATGCTGCTCGCCGGCATCGATGGCGGCGCACCCGCCGCGCTCCGCATCCAGCGCATCCCGGTGACGGTCATCGAACGCGCCTCGATCGCCCCGCCCGCCCTCACCACGCCTGCCCCGGAGAAACGATGATCATGAAGCACCCGCCCCTGCTGCGCCGCGTCCTGCTCGCCGCGCTCGCCACCGGACTGACCGTCGGCCTCGCCGGCGCCGCCGAACCGCGCACGCCCATCGGCATCATCTTCGACACCGACCTGGGCAACGATGTCGACGACGTGCTCGCGCTCGGCATCCTCAACGCATTCCAGGAACGCGGTGAATGCCGCCTGCTGGCGGTCACCACCACCAAGGACCATGAGCTGGTCGCGCCGTTCATCGACGCGATCAACACCTTCTACGGCCACGGCGACATCCCCATCGGCGTCTGCCACAGCGGCGTCACGCCGGGGGACAGCCGCATGCTGCACCTGGCCGAGCAGCGCGACGGCGGGCAGTTGCGCTTCCCCCACGACCTGATGAGCGGCAAGCAGGCGCCGCCCGCGGTCGAGGTGCTGCGCAAGGCCCTGGCCGGCGCCCGCGATGGCGGCGTGGTGATCGTCCAGGTCGGCTTCTCGACCAACCTGGCGGCACTGCTGGAATCGCCGGCCGACGCCATCTCACCGCTCAGCGGCAGCGATCTGATCAAGGCCAAGGTGCCGTACATCTCGATCATGGCCGGTGATTTCACCAATAAGAACTACCGCGAATACAACATCACCAACGATATTCCGGCGGCCAAGAAGCTCGCCAGCGCGTGGCCGACGCCGATCATCTGGAGCGGCTTCGAGGTCGGCCTGCAGGTGGCCACGCCGCACGTCAGCATCGAGCGCGACTATGCCTACATCGCCCACCACCCGCTGCCCGAGGCCTACTACCTGTACCAGCCGCCGCCCCACGACCGCCCGGCCTGGGACCTGACCGCGGCGCTCTACGCAGTGCGCCCGGACCGCGGCTACTACGCGCTTTCGGCGACCGGGCACGTCACCGTCGCCGACGACGGCGTGACGACCTTCACGCCCGGCGATGGTCAACAGCGCTACCTGCGCCTGGAAGGCGACCAGCGCACGCGTGTCACCGAGACCCTGATGCTGCTCGCCAGCGAGCCGCCGAAGGCCCATTGACCGTGCCCGTCATCCTCGCCGTGGTCGGGTCGATCAACAACGACATCGTGGTGCGCTGCGCCGCGCTGCCACGGCCCGGCGAGACGGTCAGCGGGCGCGACCTGCACGAGATCGGCGGCGGCAAGGGCGCCAACCAGGCGGTGGCAGCCGCGCGCCTGGGCGCGGCCACGGTGATCATCGGCCGCACCGGCGATGACGCGGCCGGGCTGCGTATGCGCGCGGCGCTCGCCACGGAAGGAGTCGAGGTGCTGGCCGACCTGGTCTCGGTGGGCTGCGCCAGCGGCGTGGCGATCATCGCGGTCGAGGATGGCGGTGAGAACTGCATCCTGCTGGTGCCCGGGGCCAACGCGCTGCTGACTCCGGCCGACGTCGCCCGGCACGCGGCGCGCATCCGCGCAGCGCGCGTGCTGCTGCTGCAGCTCGAAGTGCCGCTCGAAACCGTGCTCGCCGCCGCCGCGGTGGCGCGCGCCGCGGGGGTGCGCGTGCTGCTCGACCCCGCGCCGGCGCCGGCGCGGCTTGACCCGGCGCTGCTCACGGTCGACCTGATCTCGCCCAACCGCAGCGAGGCCGAAGCCATCCTCGGCCGCCGCCTGCCGGACAACGCCGCAGCCATCGCCGCCGCGCGCGATCTGGTGGCGCGCGGCGCTGGCGCGGCGGTCATCACGCTGGGCGCCGCGGGCGCGGCGTGGTGCGCCGACGGCGCCAGCGGGCACCTGCCGGCGATCCCGGTGCAGGCCATCGACGCCACCGCTGCCGGCGACGCCTTCAAGGCCGCGCTCGCGCTGCGCTGGGCCGAGGGCGCGAGCGTGCCCGAGGCCGCGCGCTTCGCCCTCGCCGCCGGCGCCCTCGCCGCGAGCCGCGCCGGAGCGCAGCCCAGCCTGCCGCGCCGCGCCGAGGTCGAGGCCCTGCTCGCCACCGCCTTCCCCACCGTCCGGAGCCAGCCATGACCCCACCAGTGCGCCACGGCGCGACTTTCACCACCTGCACCACGCTCACCACCTGCGCCACGCTGCTGCTCGCCCTGCTCGTCACCGGCTGCGGCGACCAGCCCGCCCCGACCGCTGCGTCCGCCCCTGCCGCAGCGCCGGGCAAGCCCAAGGTCGCGCTGGTGATGAAGTCCCTGGCCAATGAATTCTTCGCCGCCATGGCCGACGGCGCCCAGCGCCACCACGGCGCGCACGCCGCCGATTACGACCTAGTGGTCAACGGCATCAAGGATGAGCGCGACCTGACGCGCCAGGTCGCCCTGGTCGACGAGATGGTGGCTGGCGGCGCGCGCGCCATCGTCATCGCGCCCGCCGACTCCAAAGCGCTGGTGCCGGCGCTGCGCCGCGCGCGTGCCGCCGGCGTGGTGGTGGTCACCATCGACAACCGCCTCGACGCCGAGGTACTCAAGGCCGAGAACCTGGTGGTGCCCTTCGTCGGACCGGACAACCGCGCCGGCGCGCGCAAGGTCGGCGAGCATCTCGCCAAGCAGCTCAAGGCGGGCGATCAGGTGGCGATCCTTGAGGGCATCCGCACCTCGTTCAACGGCCAGCAGCGCCAACTTGGCTTCGCCGATGCGTGCACCGCCGCCGGCCTGGTCGTGGTCGACACCCAGAGCGCGCAGTGGGACACCGCCCAGGCCAGCACCATCGCGGCGTCGCAGCTGACCAGCCACGCGCAGCTCAAGGCCATCCTCGCCGCCAACGACAGCATGGCGCTGGGCGCGGTCGCGGCGGTCAAAGCCGCGGGCCGTGCCGGGACGGTGCAGGTGGTGGGCTTCGACGACATTCCGGCAGTGCGCGAGGCGCTGAAAGCGGGCACCATCCTCGCCACCGCCGACCAGCACGGCGATCAGCTTGCGGTTTACGGCATCGAGCTGGCGCTGAAGCTGCTCGCCGACCCCGCCGCGGCGGTCGCCGACCGCGAGACCCCGGTCGACCTGGTGACCGCGGCGGACGTGAAGTGAACGAGCTGTTGCTCGAGCTGTCCGGCATCGGCAAGACCTACGCCGCGCCGGTGCTGGCCGGCGTCGACCTCGCCATCCGCGCCGGCGAGGTGCACGCGCTGCTCGGCGCCAACGGCGCGGGCAAGAGCACGCTCAGCCGCATCATCGCCGGCCTGGTGCCGCCCAGCGCGGGCACCATGCGCCTGGCCGGGCAGCCCTACGCGCCGGATGGCAAGCACGCCGCCGAGGCCGGCGGCGTACAGATAGTCCAGCAGGAGCTCAACCTCATTCCAACCCTGTCGGTCGCCGAGAACCTGCTGCTGACGCGCCTGCCGCGGCGCTGGGGCGTGATCGACCGGCGCGCGCTGCGCGCCGCGGCGGCGCGCATCCTTGCCAGCGCCGGCCTCGCCGCGCTCGACCCGGCGCAGCCGGTATCCGCGCTCGGCGTCGGCCAGCAGCAGTTGGTCGAGATCGCCGGCGCGCTCGCGCGCACGTGCCGCCTGCTCATCCTCGACGAGCCGACCGCGGCACTAAGCGTCAGCGAGGCCGACGCGCTGCTCGCGCGCGTC
Organism: Planctomycetota bacterium; assembly: GCA_038213805.1. Taxonomy (GTDB): domain Bacteria; phylum Planctomycetota; class UBA11346; order UBA11346; family UBA11346; genus BOG-1363. The sequence goes on from JBBQSO010000047.1 coordinate 20,780, forward strand.
GATCAGCTGCGCCGCGCCGGGGTCGCCATCATCTACATCAGCCACCGTCTGGATGAGGTTGCGCGCATCGCCGACCGCATCACCGTGCTGCGCGACGGCCGCCTGGTGCACAGCGGACCCGCGGCCGGCATGACCACCACAGAGATGGTGGCGCTGATGAGCGGCGAGACGCAGGCCGCCGCGGGCGGAGCGTGGCGTTCGTACGCCACTGACCGCGTGGTGCTCGAGGCGGAGGGCCTGGCGCTGCCCCCGCGGCTGCACGCCGGCTCCTTCCGCGTGCGCGCCGGCGAACGGCTCGGCATCGCCGGCCTGGTTGGCGCCGGGCGCAGCGAACTGCTGCGCGCGGTTTTCGGCGCCGAGCGCGCCAGCGCCGGCACGGTGCGGCTGCGCGGCCGCCCGGTGCGCTTCGCGTCGCCGGCGCAGGCCGTCGCCAGCGGCCTGGCGCTGATCACCGAGGAGCGCAAGCGCGACGGCGCGCTGCTGCCGCTGTCGGTGCGCGCCAACACCTCGCTTGGCGTGCTGCCCGCGCGCGCGGGCGTGGTCGCCGGCGCCGCCGAAGCACGCCTGGCGGAGCGCTTCCGGGCGCTGCTCGACACGCGCTGCACGTCGATCGAGCAGCCGGTCGGCGCGCTCAGCGGCGGCAACCAGCAGAAAGTTGTAATCGCGCGCTGGCTGGCCCGCGACGCGGACATCTACCTCTTTGACGAACCCACGCGCGGCATCGACGTCGCGGCGCGCCGGCGCATCCACCAGCTCTTCGCCGAACTCGCCGAGCGTGGCAAGGCCCTGGTCATCGTCTCCAGCGACCTCGACGAGCTGCTCGAAACCTGCGACGCCATCCACGTGCTCTCGGCGGGGCGCGACGCCGGCACCTTCGCGCGCGGCGACTGGTCGCGCGCGGGACTGATGCAGGCCGCCTTCCACAACCACCTCGATGCCCCCGTGGAGGTCGCATGAGCCGCCTGTGCCTGCCTGCCGCCGCCGTCCCCTACATCGGCATGGGCGGCGCCCTACTCGGACTCGTGACGATCTTCGCCTGCGCCAGCCCGACCTTCGCCAGCGCCGCGACCGCGACCGCCATCGCCAACCAGATCCCCGACCTGGTCGTGGTGGCGGTGGGCATGACGCTGGTGCTGATCGTCGGCGGCATCGACCTTTCGGTGGGCTCACTGCTGGCGCTGTCGGCGGCGGTGCTCGGTGTGCTGTTGGTGCGGGCGCACGCGCCGCTCGCGGTGGCGGTGCCGGCGGCGCTAGTCACCGGCGCGCTCGCCGGTACGGTCAGCGGTGCGATCAGCGCATGGGCGCGCATACCGTCGTTCATCGTCACGCTCGGTATGCTTGAAGCCGCGCGCGGCGGCGCCTACTTGATCACCGATTCGCAGACCTGCTACGTCGGCGCCGTGGTCGAATGGATCGGCGCGCCGCTGCCGGGCCTGCGTCTGTCACCAGCGGTGCTGACCGCCCTGGCGATGGTCGCCGCCGGGCAGCTGCTGCTGACGCGCACGGTCTTCGGTCGCCACCTGGTGGCGATCGGCACCAACGCCGAGGCGGTGCGCATGGCCGGCATCCGCACCGCACCCTACGTGATCGCGGTGTTCGCGCTCAGCGGCGCGCTGTGCGGCCTGGGCGCGGTGATGCAGACCGCGCGCCTGTCGACCGCCGATCCCAACGCCGCGGTCGGCCTTGAACTGTCCGCGATCGCCGCCTGCGTGATTGGCGGCACCAGCCTGCTCGGCGGGCGCGGCTCGGTGGTCGCGACCTGTTTCGGCGTGCTGATCATCGCCGTGCTGCAGACCGGTCTCGCCCAGGTCGGCTCCTCCGAGCCACTCAAGCGCGTCATCACCGGCGCGGTCATCGTCGCGGCGGTGCTGCTCGACGCCCTGCGCACGAGGATGTCGCGCGCTGCGAGCTGACTGACATCCATAGGAGGCGCGGAGACGCGGAGGCTTGAGGAGGAAGCCGCCGTGTCTCGGACGCTACAGGTCCGAGCTCGGATCCTCGCAAGCGGTAGGAGCGAGCACGCTCCTTCTCCTCCTCCGATCTCCGCGTCTCCGCGCCTCTTGTCCTTTCCTGTCTTTGCCCGGCCTTCGCCGCGCTGCTGAGGTCAGACTGCCCAGGACGGCCGATACACCGGCTTGACCAGCGCGTCGGCCGCCGCGTCGCCGAAGCTCATCGCCGCGGCGTTCCACGCGAGCTTGCGGCCCGGGCAGCGCTGGGCGATGGTGCCAAGCAAGCAGGTCTCGGTCAGCTTTGCACCGATCGCGAAGGACGAGAAGGTCGGCGCGCCGCCGCGGATGGCGTCGACCCATTCCTGGTAGTGGCCCTTGCCCGCGCGCGGCAGGCTGACCGGCACGGCCAGCGCCGCGGCGTGCGCGCTGGCGGCGGTCAGGGTCTTCTCGCCCTTCAGCGCGATGAACAGTTTGGTGTTGTAGTCGTCGGTGCTGAAGATCCAGCCGGCGTCGCCGACCAGCAGCAGGCCGCTGCCGCCGAGCGGGCCGAGCGCCTTGACCGCATCGGGGATGACGTCCGCCGGTGGCTTGGTGCCGCCGTCGTACCACCACAGCGTCGTCGCCGCCAGGCCGCTGCGCTCCTTGAAGGCGAAGCGCACCGTCGAGGCGTGCGGGAAGGTCTCGGGCATATGGTCGGAGGTGGTCACGCCCTCGATCTCATACGGATCGGCGAGCTGCAACGCGCGGAACGGCAGGTTGAGGGTGTGGCAGCCCATGTCGCCGAAGGCGCCGCAGCCGAAATCGTACCAGCCACGCCAGTTGAAGGTGTGGTAGACCTTCTCCTTGAAGGGGCGCTCCGGGGCCACGCCCAGCCAGCCGTCCCAGTTGAGGAAATCGGGGACGGGGTCCGCACCTTCGGGACGGGCGATACCCTGTGGCCACACCGGGCGGTTGGTCCAGGCGTGCACCTCGCGCACTGCGCCGATCAGTCCGGAGCGCACGATCTCGATGCCGTGGCGCATGTCGGACGAAGCGCTGCCCTGGTTGCCCATCTGCGTGACCAGACCCTTGGCGCTGGCCAGTCCACTCAGGCGGCGTGCCTCGCCGATGGTGCGGGTCAGCGGCTTCTCGCAGTAGACGTGCAGGCCGCGCGCCATCGCCGCGACCGCCACCGGCGCGTGCATGTGGTCGGGCGTGCTGATCATCACCGCGTGCAGGTCGGGCTCGCCGGCCAGCAGCTCGCGGTAGTCGCGGTAGCGGCGCGGCTGCGCCGCACCCGGCACCTTCTTGAGCAGCGCCGCCATCGCCCCGTCGATCTTGTGCGCGTCGACATCGCAGAACGCGACCACGCTCTCGCCGGTGCCAAGGATGCCATCGAGGTTGGCCATGCCCTTGCCCCCGGAGCCGACCATGCCCACGCGCAGCGTGCCGCCGCCGGCCGCGCGACCATCACCGCAGCCGGTGAGCAGGCCGTTCGACACCGCCAACGCGCCGGTGCCGAGGGCGGCGTTGCGGATGAAAGCGCGGCGGGTGAGGGACGAGGGGCGCTGGCGGCTGGTCATGAGGATGCTCCGGTCGATGGTGCAGGATTCCACGAGGTCGGCAGTGTGCGCCGGCTGGGAGACAGAGACGGGAAAGGGTCATACTAGGTCAGGATCGTGCTGTTGAGGGCGAATGATGTCTCGCAGCGGGACGCACCATCGTGCCATGCGCGAGCGCAGCACGCCCTCCGCCGCAGATGCTCGCGGCCGACACGTCCCGTCCTATTCAGCGTGAGTTCCCAGATATGAACGACCTAACCATGACGACCATGCGGATACGATGGGGACGATCCTGCCAACCTCCTCATCCTGGAAGTTCGCTGCGCAACTCACCATGAACGTCGGCGATTCACGACCAGGTCTTCCGCTATTTCTCCGGATAGGGGTGATGATGGCGTCGCCATTCCTATCCCATACCGCATGACCCGCTCCCTGCCGTGAAACACGGTACCGCACGCGCGGCTCAGGGATGCAGGTGCCAATCGAGAAACTCGAGCGCCAGCGCCCACGCGTGTTCGCCGGCTGCGCCACCGAAACCGTGCCCGGCGCTGGGGATGATCTCCAGGTGCTCCTCGACTCTGGCTGCGCGTCGCGCCTCTCGCAGGCGCCGTCCCTGCGTCACCGGCACCAGCGTGTCGGCCGCACCGTGCAGGGTCAGGACGGGCGCGTCCTTGGCCAGGTGAGCGCGTTGACCCTGACCGCGGCTATTCCCGGCGCCCGTCGGCGCTGGGGTCACGATGCCTGACGTTGCGGGTGCGGCCACATATTCAGGGGCACTTGGCGATTGTTACGACCTCGCCCAATCCCTTGCGGCAAGCAACGTGGGATCACTGGACCTCGCCTCGCGATCGTGATCGCGCCCGCATCCGACGACGCGGACCGCGATCGCACGCTCGCCATCAAGGGCCGGCGCCGGTCCTGGGGTTCCCACCCGTCGCCACGCCCACCCCCTCAGTTGTACGCGACCTCGCCATGCTGCACGTAATCCAGCCCATTTTCCTCGTCCGCCTCGTCCACGCGCAGGCCGACCATGAGGTCGACCACTTTCAGCACCAGCGCCGTACCCACCGCCGAGATCACCGCAGTCAGGGCCATACAGCCGACCTGCACCCCGATCTGCCCGGCCCAGTCATGGTCGCCGGCGAAGCCGGTGCCGCCAAGGCAGGTGGGCGCGAACACCGCGGTGAGCACCAGGCCGACCATGCCGCCGATGCCGTGCACGCCGAAGACATCGAGCGCATCATCGTAGGCGAAATATTTCTTCACCCGCGTCACTACCAGGAAGCTGGCGCCGCCGGCGGCCACGCCGATGGCGAGGGCGCCGAGCGGCCCGACCGTGCCGCACGCCGGGGTGATGCCGACCAGCCCGGCCACCGCGCCGGTGACCACGCCGAGCGCACCTGGTTTGCGGTGCTTCCACCACTCGATCGCCATCCATGTGCAGCCCGCCGCAGCCGCTGCGATCTGGGTGGTGAGCGCCGCGCGCGCCGCCAGACCATCGGCCGCGTACGCACTGCCGGCATTGAAGCCGAACCAGCCGACCCACAGCATGCACGCGCCCGAGATGCACATCGCCGAGTTGTGCGGCAGCATCGGTTCTTTCGGGAAGCCCAGGCGGCGCCCGACCATCAGACAGCAGATCAGCCCGGCCACGCCGGAGTTGACCTCCACCACCGTGCCGCCCGCGAGATCCTGCAGGCCCCACAGGCCGCCCATCAGCGACCCGGGCCCGGCCCAGGCCATGTGGCAGATCGGGATGTAGACCACGGTCAGCCACAGCGCGCTGACCAACATCACGGCGCTGAATTTCATGCGTTCGGCGAAGGCGCCGATAAGCAGCGCCGGAGTGATGATCGCGAAGGTCATCTGGAAGAGCACGAACACCGGCTCGGGGATGGTCGGCGCCTGATCGGCAATGCTATCAGGGGTGACGCCGAGCAGACAGACCTTATCGAGCGTGCCGATGAAGGCATGCCAGCCGAACCCGGCTCCGCTCGGGCCGGCAAAGGCCAGGGAGTACCCATAGACCACCCACAGCACGGTCACCAGGCAGGTCACCGCGAAGCACTGGGTGAAGATGGTCAGCACGTTCTTGGTGCGCACCAGGCCACCGTAGAACAGCGCCAGACCCGGGATGGTCATGAACAGCACGAGTGCGGATGCGACCAGCATCCAGGCCGTATCCCCCCCTTTGATAAGCGGATGCGTACTGACAGCAGTGGCCTGCGCGAGCGGTTCCGCGGCCGAGGCCGCAGCAAGCATGGGAAGAGGGAGGATGCGCGCCGCGCGCGCCGCGACCGATGACCAGGCCATGCAGATCCTTTCAGATGGAGGCGGGAGGGTGGCTTAAGGGGTCAGGCCGGGTGTAAAGGGGATAAGCAATATTTCCGCAGAAAGTGCATCATTCTACAGCAGTGGATCGTGGCGGGCGATCCGCCCGACACGGTGCGTGGGCCCTGCTCGCGCGGTAGCCCGTACCAGGCATGCGCCGTGGGCCCTCGGGGCTCCCTACGCTCTTCTCCTTGGTGACTGCTCGCTCCTCGCCGCTCGCTGCACTCCTTCACCGCGCACCAGGTGCCCCAGTAGCATCCCTACAGCGCCGCCTACCCACGCGCCGTACTACTCCACACCGCGAACCAGCCCTCCTCCAAGGCGATCATGGACCGCTTCGCCATCCCCGAGACCGCCATCGCCGCCTTCGAGCGCGTTCACGACGTGCTCATCACCCTGCACGACTTCAACGGCCGGCTGCAGCCGCGCCTGGCGGTGACGCGCAGCTACCACCGCCACCCGCTGTGCCACGCGGCCAAGGCGCGCGACCAGGGGCACGCCTGCCTGGCCTTCGACCAGGCCGATCTGCACGCCCTGGCGCCGCTGCGCCCGGACGGCTTCGTGCAGCGCTGCCACGCCGGCCTGGTCGAGGTGGTGGTGCCGCTGCGCCACCGCGGCGCGGTGGTCGGCGTGCTCAACGCGGGTCCGCGCGGCGAGGGCGGCCTGGGCGGCGTGCTTGGACGTACCGCGCCGCGCACGCCCGGCATCCCCGCACCGCGCCTGCCCGGCTGGACGCCCGAGCAGGCGCTGACCGTGCTCGAGTGCCTGCGCCAGCTCGCCAGCCGCCTCGCCGCCTGGTTGGAAGAGGTCGACGGCGACCGCACCATCACCGCGCGCGACCGGCGCGGGCGCATCCTCCACCTCGTCCGCCAGCGCGCGCAGCACGGACTCACCCTCGGCCAGCTCGCAGCCGAGCTGCGGCTGAGCGTCGACCGCGCGGGCCACGTGGTGCGCGAGGAGTTCGGCATGTCCTTCCTCGACCTGCTCGCCGGGCATCGCCTGGAGCAGGCCGCGGCCATGCTCGGCAGCAGCGACCTGCCCATCGCCACCGTCGCCGGCCACTGCGGGTTCGGCGATCTCTCGGCGTTTCACCGGCGCTTCCGCGCGCGTTTTGGCCTCACGCCGGCGCGCTACCGCACAGCGCGCCAGCCGCCGCACGGCCCCGCTGCGGAGGTGTAAGCTTCTCGCAGCAGATCCACCCATGTCCGCAGCCGATCCGCCCATGCGGCACAGCGCCCAACGGGTACACTGATGGCATCCTCCGGAGCCCGCATGTACCGAACGGCCATCGTCCCCGCCCTGACCCTCGCATGGCTGCTGCTACCGGCGGCCTGGGGCGCCGACTCGGCGACCGACCCCTACGCTGAATTGCACTACTGGTACCCGCTGCCCAAGACGGCGAAGCCGGCGGTGATCGCGGTCGACGTGTGCGTTTACGGCGCCACCCCGGCCGGTGTGACCGCGGCCATCCAGGCGACGCGTATGGGCAAGTCGTCGTCCCTGGTGGAATTCAGCCGCCACGTCGGCGGACTGACCTCGTCCGGGCTGTCGGCGACCGACGGCGGCAACGCCATCGGCGGGTTGGCGCTGGAGTTCTACAAAGGACTGGGCAAACGCCGCGGTTTCCTGCCGGCCGAGGCCGAGGCGCGCTTTCGCGCCATGCTGAGCGAGGCCAAGGTGCAGCTGCTCACCGAGCACCGCCTGAGCGGCGTCAGCAAGGACGGCGCTACGCTCACCGCCATCGACTGCGAGAACGGCGACCGCGTGCAGGCGCGCATGTTCATCGATGCCACGTACGAGGGCGACCTGCTGGCGCGCGCCGGCGTCGCCTTCACGGTCGGCCGCGAAGCCAACGCCCAGTACGGCGAAACCCTCGACGGCGTGCAGAAGCCGGGCGCGCACAACTTCACGCGCGCGGTCGATCCGTTTGTGAAGCCGGGCGACGCCACCTCGGGCCTGCTGCCGGGCATCACCAATCCCGCCGCCGACGCGCCGGGCGCGCACGGCACGGGCGACCGGCGCATCCAGGCCTACAATTTCCGCATGTTCCTGGCGAAGATGCCGGACGCCTTCCCCTTTCCAAAGCCGCCCGGCTACGACACGGGGCGCTACGAATTGCTGCTGCGCTACCTCCAAGCGGGCGCCGAGGGCGGGCCGGAGCTGCACGATGTCATGCAGCTGCACGTGGGCGACTCCAACAACAACGGCGGCTTCTCGACTGACGACATCGGCATGAATTACGACTGGCCAGAAGCCGACTACGCCAAGCGCGAGACGATCTACCAGGAGCACGTCACCTACCAGCAGGGCATGATGTGGTTCCTGGCCAACGACCCGCGCGTGCCCGAGGGCATCCGCGCCAAGGTCGCGGGCTACGGGCTCGACAAGCGCAGCTTCCCCGCCACCGGCGGCTGGCCGCATGCGCTGTACGTGCGCGAGGCGCGGCGCATGGTCGCGGACTACGTGATGACCGAGCACGACTGCCGCGGTCAGACCGTCGCCGCGGACGCCGTCGGCCTGGGCGAGTACAACATGGACTCGCACAACACCCAGCGCTTCGTCGACCGCAGCGGTGCCAAGCCGGTGGCGCGGAACGAAGGCGACGTCCAGGTCGGCGTGCCGGGCTCGTACCCCATCGCTTACCGCGCGATCGTGCCCAAGTCCGGCACGTGCACAAACCTAGTGGTGCCGGTGTGCCTGTCGGCCACGCACATCGCCTACGGCTCGATCCGCATGGAGCCGGTATTCATGGTCCTCGGCCAGTCCGCCGGCACCGCCGCGGCCCTCGCGCTCGACGCCAGGATCGCGGTACAGGCGCTCGATTATGCCACGCTGCGCGCGCGCCTCGACCAGGATGGGCAGCTGCTGACGCCGACGCTGCATAAGAAGTAGAGCGGCGAGTTACGGGTTACGAGTCGCGAGCTGCGAACGCGGAACGCGAAACGCTAAACTCGTAGCTCGTAGCTCGTAGCTCACGACTCGCGCCCCCCCTCACGACAATTCCGGCAGCAACCGCGTCCCGCAGCCGAACGGCTTGGGCAGGGTCACGCCGGCGCGCGCCAGGGTCGCGGTGTGCAGATCGCCGATGGTGCCGCTCTTGAGCTTGACGTGGCGGCCGGGGCGGATGGTGCCGCCGCCGCGCCCCGCGAGGATGGTGGGCAGGCGGCGGAACTCGTGACCGCCGTGGTCCATGCCCGAACCCCACAGCATGATGCAGTTGTCCAGCAGCGTGCCGGCGCCCTCCTTGAGGGTGTGCATGCGTCCGATGATGTAGGCGAATTGTTCGACCGCCAAGTGGTCGATGCGCGTCACCTTGGCGATCTTCTCCGGGTTGTTGTCGAGGTGGCTGAGCTCGTGGTGGCTGTCGGTGATGCCGATCTCGGGATAGGTGTCGGAGTGGACGTGCGCGCCGATCAGCGTGCACACCCGCGTAAGATCGGTCTGGAAGGCCAGGATCATCAAATCGCCCATCAGGCGGACGTGCTCGCTCCACTTCAGCGCGCCACCCGGGATCTTCACCGCGATCGGTGGCGAGGTCGCGCCCGCCGCCTGCGCCTTGCCGCCGGCCCTGGTGCGCGTCGCGGCCTCGGCCTGCTGGCGTTCGATGGCGGTGACGCGCTGCTCGAGCGAACGCATGGTGTCGAGGTAGTCGTCCAGGCGGCGCTGGTCGGCACTGCCGACGCGCCCGCGCAGGTCCTTGGCGCCGCCCAGGATCAGGTCAAGCATGCTGCGATCGAGCGACTCCTCGCCCGGCGCGCCGCCGTTCGCGGCAAAGGCCGCCGCATCGACGGCCGGGCCGCCGCGCCGCCGCGGAGTCGACTGACGCGACGAGAACAGGCGCTTGAAGACGTTCGCCGGACTGGTCTCGAGCGGCAGCGGCTGGGTGGCGGTGCGGTAGTTGCCGGTGGTGTAGTAGCGGTTGTTGGTGCCCTGCTCGCCCAAGCCGCTGGCAGCGTTGTCGCGCCAGCCCAGCTCCAGCGACGGCACCACCGTGTACTGGCCGATGCGCCCCGCCGCGACCTGGTCGGCCGAGGGTGCGATGTCGATGTCGGCGAGGCGGTCGTGGTTGGGCAGCCACGCCGTCAGCCACGCGGCCAGCTCGCGGGTGTGCGGCGCGTAGGGCTTGCCGTTCTCCGGCCCGCCCAGGCCGTCCAGCAGCAGGCACTCGCCCGCCACGCCGCGCAGCGGTTCCAGGTTCTTCGATAGCGTCACGGTAAAGGTCGACGGGTCGCTCGGCCAGAAGTCCGGCATGTACACGCCGCATGGGTGGTACATGTAGCCGAGGCGCACCGGCGGCTTGGCCGCGCCGCCGGGTGGCGTCTCAGCCCAGCCCATGGCTTCCAGCAGGGGCAGGCCGAGCGCGGCGCCGACGCCCTGCAGGCAGGTGCGGCGGGAGATGAGCCAGGGTTTGCGCATGGGATGGTCCTGTGGGTCTCAGCGTTCGGTGCGGCGGTTCAGGAAGGGGTAGCTGGTGGCGACGGCCACGACCAGGCTCTGCAGCTTGCAGCCGTCCAGGGCGACCGCGGCCGCGAGATCGTCGGCGACGATCTCGTCGTAGCCCGCCAGGCTGCGGCACAGCGCGTGCGCGAGCAGGCGACCGGCGAGGGCGCGGCAGATCTCGTCGCGGCGCGCGGCCAAGGCGCGTTTCAGCTCGTGCGGGCTGTGGAAGGCGCCACTGCCGGGCAGTTCTCCGGTCGCATCGACGGCCAGGCCGGTGTCGTCGCGCTCGCGCCAGCGCCCGAGCGGATCGAAATTCTCCAGCCCGAAGCCGAGCGGGTCGAGCACGCGGTGGCAGCCGGCGCAGGCCGGGTCGCGGCGGTGCAGTTCAGTACGCTGGCGCAGGTTCAGGCCCGCGTTGGCCGGGGTGTCCTGTTGTTCGAGCGCGGCGACGTTCATCGGCGGCTGCGGTGCGGACTGGCCAAGGATCTGCTCCAGGACCCAGCGCCCGCGTTTTACCGGACTGGTGCGGTTGGGCAGCGAAGTCACCGCCAGCACGCCCGGCATGGTGAGCAGGCCGCCGCGGTTGACGTCGGTCAGCGCCACGCGGCGCAGCTGCGGCCCCTTCACCTCGCCCTCGAGCCCATAGAGTTTCGCCAACGGCCCGTTGAGATACGTGAAGTCGGCGTCGATCAGCTCGAGCAGGCTGCGGTCCTCGCGCAGCACCGCGCCGAAGAACTGCACCACCTCGTCGTACATCGCGCGGCGCAGCGCCGGGGTCATCTGCGGGAAGCGCTGCTCATCGACGGGCAGGGCGTCGAGGCGGTCGAGGCCGAGCCACGGCGCGGCGAAGCTGTCGAAGAAGGCGGACGAGCGCGGATCCGCGATCAGACGGCGCACCTGCTGCGCGAGCCGCGCCGGCTCGTGCAGGGTGCCGGCGTCGGCGAGCGCGGACAGCTCGTCGTCGGGCATGGTCGACCACAGGAAATACGACAGGCGCGCGGCCAGCTCGTGATCGCCGAGCGGGGTCACACCCGCGGGATCGTCGCCGCCGCTGTCGCCGGTGATGAACAGGAACTGCGGCGACACCAGCGCGCCCTTGAGCATCAGCTTGACCGCCTCCGAGAACACCTCGTCCTGGCCGTCGGCAAGGTCGAAGACGCTGAGCAGCACGTCGATCTCGGCCGCCGTCGCCGGCCGGCGGTAGGCGCGCCGCGCGAAGTCGGTGGCGATGCGCCGCGCCGCCTCGCGCTTTGCTAGATCCTTGCCCGGCACGGCGGTGAACAGCCGGCGCTGTGCGGCCGACGGCGCCTGCCCAGGCGGACCGACCAGGTCGATGGTCTCGATCAGCAACGTGCGCACGGTCGGCGGCGCGAGCGGTTTGGCGGGCTCTTTCGCCACCGGCGCCTTGCCCGCAGGCGGACGGGGCGACGCCGCCGGCGGCGGACCCGGGCGCGGTGCGGCGGCGGGCGGAGCGGGCTTGACTGGCGGCGGCTCCATCGCCTCGATGAAGGGGTTGACGACGATCAGCGCCAGGCTGGTGCGCCCGGCGGGCAGCTTGCAGGTCAGCGAATAGGTGGCGGGACTCTTGAGCGGCGCGGTGATGGCAAGCTCGCCCACCACGCGCGTGCCACAGCGCACGGCCAGACGCAGCGGCTCCTTGCCGACGCGTTCGGACGCGGCGCGCACGGTGATGGTGTAGGTGCCGTCGCTGGGCGCCGGAAACAGCGCAGCGAGCTGGCCCGGCCCGACCACACGGCGCTCGGCGCCCTCAGCGCGACCCGGGTCGGGCTTGCCGTCGACCACCGCGTCGAGTTGACCGGCCTTCCACGAGAGGCGCATCTGCTCGGGACGGATGAGCTGGTCGAGCGCCTCGTCGGCGACCAGCAGGTACTTCTCCATGAGCACCGGCGCGATGCTGCTGGTGAAGCCGGCGCCCGCGACGTCGCCCGGCAGATCCGCCGCGACCGCCGGATCGACGCCGAGCAGATCGTGCAGGGTGTTGGCGTATTCGGCGCGCGACAGGCGCCGGAACGCGGACTCGCCCGGATCGCGTGGCGTCAACCGGCGCATGCTGCTGAACCATGCCGCCACTTGGCGGCGCTCGTCCGCCGACGGCTGACGCTCGCGCGCGGGCGGCATCTCGTGGGCCAGCAGCTTGGTGAACCCGTGGGTCAACAGCGAGCGGTCGGCGAAGGCAGCCGCCCCGCTGGAAAGTCCGCTGAGATCGGTGTCGCCCTTGTGCTTGGCCTCGTCATGGCAGCGCAGGCAATAGGCCGCCAGGATGGGTTTCACGTCATGATCGAAGGCCTTCATCACCGCCGTGGTGCGCGCCTCAAGATCGCCGTCCTCTGCTGCGAGAACCAATGCGAATCCGAAAAAATAACTTAAAATACTGTATAGTAAGGACTTATAAATTACTTTGAGGGGCATGTTGGTCGCGGGCGGTCTATATTATAACGTTCTAATAAATGGCTCACCGTTTTATGCGTCAGTACCCATCTCCATGTCGCGTTTTTTGCCACGACCTGGCCCCAGCACGTTTCCACGCGTGAACCGTGGGCACCCCTCATCCCAGCACCCCACCTCCACGCGCGAGGGCGGCCGGGACCACTTCCTCGTCCCCGGTTCAGGATGCAGGAACTCCGGGATGCCAATACCGAAGCGCACGACCCGCAGCCCACCCGGAACCCCGGACAGACCTCAGCGCGCGACCAGCCGCACGAATGCCGCGATCGTGCCGCGGCGGGAGAATCGCCAGCACGCCAGCGCGGTGGCGGCGACCGTGAAGCCGGCCAGCACGGCGAGGTCGCCGGCGATGCTGAAGTCGGGCGCGAAGGGCGGCACCAGACTGCCGGCAGCGTGCTTGAGCAGGTCGACGCCATAGCTGAACGGGTTGAGCTGCGCGGCCCAACGCAGCGACGGAGGCAGGCCCTGCACCGGGTAGAGCGCGCCGCTAAGAAAGAAGAGCGGGAAGATCACCACGTTGACCATCACCGAGAAGTTCTCGAGCGAGCGCACCCACACCGCCAGCAGCATGCCCATGGCCGCCGCGGCCAGCGCGGTGGAGACCAGGCCGACCGCGAGCAGCGCGACGTCGCAGCCGCCGAGGTAGCCGCACGCCGCCAGCACGGCGAGCAGCAGCGTGGCCTGCAGCAGTCCCACCGCGGCGGACGACAGCAGGCGCGCGAGCACGATCCAGGCGTGGCTGAACGGTGCGAGCAGCAGCATGCGCAGCACGCCGGATTCCTTGTCGAGGACCAGCGACAAGGACGCGAACATGCCGCCGAAGAGCAGCGCCATCGCCAGCAGACCCGGCGCCAGGAAGCCGCGGTAGCCGGCCTGTCCGCCGCGCCCGATCAAGCCCTCGACACCGCCACCGATCACCACCAGCCACAGCAGCGGCCGCACCAGCGCGCTGAGCAGCCGCCCGCGCTGCCGCCAGGTGCGACGCAGATCGCGCACGATGATCGCGGCGAACGCGACCGCGAGCGGCGCGGGCGCCGCCTGATCCGGGCGCAGGGCAGCGCAGTCGATCTGGAGCGCCCCAGACGCGGACGCAGAAGGTAACTTAGTCCCGCCTCCGTCCAGCGCATGCCCGCGGGTGCCCGCGTCCTCCATGCCGATCGCCGTCGCCTGAGCTTCGCGCCCGAGCCACAGGTGGACATCGCCGAGTTCCGGCCGGCGCAGCTGCACGGCGCGGAACGGCGCGAGCAGCGCCGGCGCGAGTTCTGCGAGCGTGAACGCCGGATCGGCGACCCGGAATACGGTGGTCTCCCCATCCGCGAGCCCCGCGCCGAAGCGCGCCACCAGGGCCGCGGTGTCGCCCGCGCCGCTGACCGCGAGCAGGTGCGCCCCGAGCCCGGCGACCAGTTCCGCGGGCGTGCCGCCGCCGGCCACGCGGCCGGCGCGCAGGAAGGCGACGCGGTCGCAGTCCGCGGCCTCGTCCATCAGGTGGGTGCTGACCAGCACGGTCATGCCGTGCGCGGCGCGCAGGCGCGCGATGAAGCGCCACAGCGCGCGGCGGTTGGCCAGGTCGAGACCCGCGGTCGGCTCGTCGAGGATCAGCACCGCCGGCCGGTGCAGCACCCCACGCGCAACGTCCAGGGCGCGGCGCTGGCCACCGGACAGCTGGCCCACCGGGGTTCCGGCGCGGCCGCCCAGCTCGAACAGTTCCAAAGTCTCGGCGATGCGCTGCGCAGCGAGCGCGCGCGGCAGCAGATGCAACGCGGCCGCGAAGTGCAGGTTCTCGGCCGCGCTCATGCCGCGGTCGAGGGCCGAGTCCTGGAACACCACCCCCAGCGCGCCGCGCGCCGCCACCGGCGCGCGCACGACATCGTGACCGGCAACCACCGCGCTGCCCGCGTCCGGCTGCAGCAGCGTGGCCAGCACCTGGATCGCCGTGCTCTTGCCCGCGCCGTTGGCACCAAGCAGCCCGAAGCACTCGCCGGGACGCACCGCGAGGTCGAGCCCGGCGAGCACGACGCTGTCTGCATAGCGTTTGGCGAGACCGCGGATGTCGATCGCCGCAGCGCCCGCGTCCGTCACGCGAAACGCCGCGAATTCGCCGGATTGCGGTAGTGCGGATCGCCCGCCGGCGCGGCGGCGGCCTCCGCGACCGCGTCGAGCACCACCTGGTGCCGCGGCGACAGCGCGCACACCGGATCCGCCGCCGCGGCGTCGCCGGTCAGCAGGTACGCCTGGCAGCGGCAGCCGCCGAAATCCTTGAAGCGCTCCGGGCAGGTGCGGCACGGCGCCTGCATCCATTCATAACCGCGGAAGCGGTTGAAGGCAGGCGAGTCGCGCCAGATCCAGGCGACGTCGCGCTCGCGCACGTTGGGAAAATCCAGACCCGGCAGGTCGCGCGCGGCGTGGCAGGGCAGCGCCGCGCCGTCGGGCGCGATGGTCAGGAAGACGTTGCCCCAGCCGTTCATGCATGCCTTGGGGCGCTCCTCGTGGTAGTCGGGCACCACGTAGAAGATGCGCATCTTGCCGCGGAAACGCTCCTGGTACTCGTGCGCCACCGCCTCGGCCGCGCGCACCTCGTCGCGGGTCGGCAGCAGCTGCGCGCGGTTGAGCTTCGCCCAGCCGTAGTACTGCGTGGTCGCCAGTTCGACGTAGTCCGCGCCCAGCTCCACGGTCAGGTCGAGGATGGCGCGCACCTGATGGATGTTGGCCTTGTGGATGACGATGCACAGCGTCAGGGGCAAGCCGCGCGCCTTGACCAGGCGCGCGGCCTCAAGCTTGCGCGCAAAGGTGCGCGCACCGCCGATGCGGTCGTTGAGCTGCGCGTCGGCCGCCTGGAAGCTGATCTGCACGCTGTCCAGCCCTGCCGCCTCCAGCGCGTCCAGGCGCGCCGCGTCAAGGCCGACCGCCGAGGTGATGAGGTTGGTGAAGTAGCCCAGGCGGCGCGCCTCCGCGACCAGCTCGACCAGGTCCGGACGCGCCAGCGGCTCGCCGCCGCTGAAGCCGAGCTGCGCAGCGCCCAGCGCGCGCGCCTCGCGCAGCACGCGCACCCACTCCACGGTGGTCAGTTCGTCCTGAATGCCCGCGTAGCCGAGCGGGTTGGAGCAGTAGGTGCACTGCAGCGGACAGCGGTAGGTGAGCTCGGCGAGCAGCCACAGCGGGCGCGTCGCCGCAACGCCGGCGGGTACCGTTGACGCAGCAGCGGAAGGTGCGATCGGCTCAGCCACCGGCGATCCATCCGCGCCCATGCGCGACCTCCAGGAATTCGCGCACTCCGCCCGCGAGATCGGCGCCCGGGAACTGCTGGAGCAGTTCGGCGATGATGCCCGCGGCGTCGCGGCTGCCGTCGCACAGCGCGAGGATCCGCCCGGCGCTGTCGTTGAGCGTGACCATGCCCTCGGGGAAGAGCAGCACGTGGCAGTCCTGGGCCGGCTCCCACTGGAAGCGGAAGGGGCGGGCGATGGCAAGCGGGCCGGCGGGCGCGGGCATCTCAGCCGCCATCCGCGGCGCGCGCGGCCGCGGGTCCGTAGCCCATGTGCGCCAGCCACAGCGCGTCGAGCAGCGCCCACAGGATGTCGAGTTTGAAGCGCAGGATGGCGAGCACGCGCTCCTGGCCGGCGCGGGTGGTGAAGTGCTCCAGAGTCAGGCGCAGGCCGTGCTCGACATCGCGGCCGGCCTCGGCGATGCGCTGGTGGAAGTAGGCCAGTCCGCGCGCGTCGACCCACGGGTAGTGCTGCGGCCAGGTCGCCAGTCGCTGGCGGTGGATGTCGGCGGCGAACAGCTCGGTGAGCGAGGCTGCGACCGCCTCTTGCCAGGGCGCGGTCTCGGCGAAGCGCACGTAGGCGTCGACCGCGAAGCGCACGCCGGGCAGCACGCCGCGCAGCGACCACAAATCGGCCGACGCGATGCCGACCGCTTCGCCGAGCTGCACCCAGCGCTCGATGCCACCCTCGCCATCCGCGCCGCCGTCGTGATCGAGGATGCGCTGCACCCACGCGCGCCGCACCGCGCGATCCGGGCAGTTGGCCAGCACCGCAGCGTCCTTGCGCGGGATCGCGATCTGGTAGTAGAAGCGGTTCGCCACCCAGCTGCGCAGCTGCTCCGGCGTCAGGCGGCCGGCGGACATCGCCACCTGGAAGGGATGGTGGATGTGGTAGGCCGCACCCTGCGCACGCAGCCGCGCCTCGAACTCCGCGCGCGGCCACGCCGGTCCGTCCGGGTCCGCGTCGGCCGGCGGCGGCAGCCAGGGGATCACAGCGCCAGCTCCATGCCGTCCTCGGCGACCTCGATCCCCAGCCGCTCGAGTTCGCGCCGCTCGGGCGAGTCCTCGTCCAGGATCGGGTTGGTGTTATTGATGTGGATGAGGATCTTGCGCGGACGCGGGAAGCGCGCGAGCTGCTCGAGCATGCCGCCGGCGCCGGCGAGCGGCAGGTGGCCCATGTCGCGCGCACGCCTGGGGCTGGTGATGCCGGCGCGCGCCATCTCGTCATCGTGCCAGCAGGTGCCGTCGATCAGCGCGATGTCCGCCTGGGCCAGTTCGTGGGCGACCGCGCCGTCGACCGCGCCCAGGCCGGGCGCGTAGAACAGGCGCCGGCCGCTGACCGCGTCCTCCGCGACCAGTCCGAGGTTGTCGCCGGGATGCGGGTCGTCGCGGTGTGGTGAGTAGGGCGGCGCTTTGCTCGCGAGCGGCACCGTGCGCAGCGTCATGCGCGGGATGCCCGCGACCACGAAGGGCGTACCGTGATCCGGCAGGGTCACGACGTTGAGATCCAGGTAGTGGCCGAGCACCGGGAACAGCGGCAGGCCGACGCTGAGGTCGGTCCGCACCGGCGCGCTGCACAGCACGGTCAGGGCGCGGCCCTCGCGCAGCGACAGCAGCCCGGTGACGTGGTCGATCTGCGCGTCCATCAGCAACACCGCGGCGATGCCGGTGGCGCGCACCGGCGTGCCGGGCTGCAGCACGGGGCAGGCGGCGATCTGGGCGCGCACGTCAGGGGAGGCGTTAACCAGCAGCCAGCGCCCGCCGCCATCGCTGAGCGCGAGCGACGACTGGGTGCGCGCCTTGGCGCGGATGCTGCCGGCGCGCATGTCGGCGCAGTTCGCGCAGTTGCAGTTCCATTGCGGGAAGCCCCCGCCAGCGGCCGAGCCGAGCACGTGCACCAGCATGACGGGCGTGGCTCCTCGAGGCGCGCGATCAGGAAGCGGCGCTCGCGAACGGACCGCGGATCACGGCCGGCGCGCGAGCAGGGGGATGCTGGCTCTGCTCAGCGGTTCTGGACGTACATCGTCACTTCGAAACCGAAACGCAGTTCGACGAAGGCGGGCGCGGTCCAGGTCATGGCAAGCTCCACGGGGTTTGCGGTCGCCAGCGTGCCCACCCTCCGCCCACGGCAAGCGGCGATCCCATCAGGCCCCGACCACCGTCTGCATTGGCCCAGGCCGATGCTGCTGAAGCTCGACAACGCCACCCCTCTCCCCACCGTCACACTTCCAGCACGTTCCCACTCCCAGCTCCCTCGTTTCGTCTCTCCCCATCTCCGCTTCTGCGCTTCTGCGCTTCTGCAGTCCGGCCGTCCCCCTCTCAGAGGCTCCCGCATGCCGACCGTCAGCGCCAACCGCCGTTTCCTTGTCGAGGATGACGGCCGCCCCTTCTTCTGGCTCGCCGACACCGCCTGGGAGCTCTTCCACCGCCTCGACCGCGAGGCGGCCGCCACCTACCTCGCCGACCGCGCCGCCAAGGGCTTCACCGTCCTCCAGGCCAACACGATCGCCGACTTCGCCGTCAACCCCTCCAGCGCCTACGGCGAGCGCCCGTTCTTCAACTACGACCCCACCCAGCCCAACGAGGAGTACTTCCAGCACCTCGACCACCTCGTCGACAAGGCCGGCCAGCTCGGCCTCTATGTCGCCCTCCCCGCGCTCTGGGGCCACCTGACCGGCTACTACACGACCGCGACCGCCAACACCTGGGGGCGGTTCCTCGGCGACCGCTACAAGGACCGCCCCAACGTCATCTGGATCGCCAGCGGCGAGTACGGCGAGCCGTCCATGGACGCCGCCAAGCGCGACATCTTCAACGCCCTGGGCG
>JBBQSO010000048.1:0-39563 GCA_038213805.1 Planctomycetota bacterium
CTTCGCTTTCCAAGCCTATCGCCTTCAACCCTGCGGCCTGGTCTCACCACCAGCCGCTCAGGGGTGCAAACGCACCCAAGTGAGAACATCGTGGAACTCTACGTAGGCAATCTTCCCTGGTCCGTCACCGATGAGAGCCTCAGCGCCCTCTTCGCCAAGCACGGCGCCGTCACCCGCGCCAAGGTCGTCATGGACCGCGAGAGCGGCCGCAGCCGCGGCTTCGGCTTCGTGACCATGACCAATGATGCCGAAGGCACCGCGGCGATCGCCGCGACCAACGGCAGCCAGCTCGATGGCCGCGCGGTCAACGTGCGCCAGGCTGAAGAGCGCGCCAGCGGCGGCGGCGGCGGCCATGGCGGCGGCGGCGGCGGCGGTGGTGGCTACGGCGGCGGCTCGGGCGGCGGCGGCGGCGGCGGGTACGGCGGTGGCCGTCGCGATCGCTGAATCTGTCTGACGTCCGCCACGCGGCGGATGCATGCACCAATCGTTGGCGGGGACATCCCCGCCAACGATTTTTTTTGATCAGTTAGGACACTGGCATCGCTCGACTCACGCGAGCGGAACCGGCGTCGAGTTCCCAGCCACAGCGCGCGACGCAACCCATGCGGCGTCGCACGCGTTCTTCCGCAACCCTACTTCCCGTGGCAGCTGCGCTCCTGCCCGGCCCAGGTGTCGAGCGCCACGCCCGTCTCAAGGAAGCTCTTCAGGCTCGACAGCACGCGCGGCCAGCCGCCGGAAATGCTCGTGGCCATGTCAGATCCTTCCACCAACTGGTCATGGGTGACGCTCAGGCGGACCATGCCCTGGATGTCGTCGATCGCGAAGGTGACGCGCGAATGCTTGACCTCATCGCCGAAATCGTCCGGCAGCACCCAGGACAGCACCAGGCGCTTGGGCGGCACACTCTCGCGCACCAGACCGGTGCAGACGGTGGTGCCGTTCGGCGTGCGGTGCTCCCAGCGAGAACCCGCCTGCCAGTCCGAGAAGTTGGCGTTGCCCCAGTACTTGCTGGCGAACTCCGGCGTGGTGATCGCCGTCCACACCTTCTCGGGCGTGGACTTGATGTAGGTGGTGTAGTGGAATTCGGTGGTGTTCATGGCCGGTCTCCTTCGAGGACTTGTTTGAGGTGGTGCAACGCTGCGAGGTGATCGGCCTGGAAGCGGCCGATCCAGCGCAAGGCGATGTCGTGGATCGGGACGGGATTGAGGTGGTGGAACTTTTCGCGCCCGCGGCGCACGCTCACCACCAGGTTGGCTTCTTCCAGGATGGCGAGGTGCTTCGACACCGCCTGACGGCTCATGTCGTGCCCTTCGCAGAGCTGGCCAAGGGCCAGCCCTCCCTCGTCACGCAGACGATCGAGAATGAGCCGTCGGCTGGCATCCGCGAGCGCCTTGAAGACGAGGTCGTCCGTGGTCATGGGGGCTTTATGCAACCATTTGGTTGCCTGTCAATCACGAGTTCGAGGCCCGCCCCATCAACCCTATGATCGCGACCGCACGGCACGGGCATCCGCGCAGGCGGAAACGGCCCTTCCGGGGCCCCTACCTCGATATTCACAGACACCTTCCCAGGCCCTATTCCATTCTTCCCATGCTCGCTCCCCGACCACCGGAACGCCGTGCCATGCCTGCTCATCGACCCCTTGGATTCGCATTACTGGTGCGCACCTGCTTCGTGCTCGTCACGTCCAGCGTCTGCTTGGCCGCCGTCGAGCCGCCCCCTGCTGCGAACGATCCCGCCACCATCGTCCCCCTCAGCAAGGCCACCTTCTTCCTCTTCGAGGACTTCGAGTCGACGGAGCCCGGCAAGATCCCCAAGGCCTTCACCCCGGTCGGTTCCGTGGCCGTGGTGGATGACGTGGCCCACACCGGCCGACATGCCCTGCGCCTGAACGCCGCCGTCAACGGCGCGCGGCAGATCGTCTGGAAGGGCCCGCAGCTGACCGCCATGGGCGGCGAGCACTGGGGCCGCCTCTTCTACCGCGTGCAGCTGCCCTCGCCCCTGCCCGCCGGCGGCGGCATCCACACCACCATCGTGGTCGGAGCCGGTCTGAGTCCGCTTGCCAAGGACAAGTACGAAGTGCGCCTGATGGGCACCAGCACCCGCGCCGATGGCGCGTTCACCTACCTGTACAATGTGCAGCCCTCGCAGGGCCGGGCGGAATTCGGCAAGGGTTCAGGACAGGTCAACCACTACAGCGACAACTGGACCCTGGCGGAGTGGTACGTCGATTACGCGACGCAGACCTACCGCTTCTTCATCGACGGCAAGGAGCTCACCGACCTCGCCATCCACAAGGGCGCGAACGCCTTCGCCGGCGTCGAGATCCCGCAGGTGTTCGATTCGCTCGCCTTCGGCTGGCAGAACTACCAGGCGGCCGCCGGCAGCGGCTTCACCACCTGGATCGACGACATCGCGCTGACCAAGGAGCGCATCGGCGGCCAGAAGCAGATCAAGCAGGACGAGCCGATGCGTTTTGCGCCGGCGTTCACCCCGCCCGCCACCGATCCGAAGGTGGCCAAGGTCGAGGACGCGATCGCCAAGGGCCACGTCGGCCACGGTATCAAGGATCTGGAGAAGCTCAGCACCGACAAGGACGCGAAGGTCGCCGACTGCGCCAAGGCCAGCCTGGCGGTGATCCAGACCTGGAAGGAGCAGAACGACGCCGAATACACGCGCCTGAAAGACTCAGGCGACGTCTACACCGCCGCCGAGCTCGCCGCCGGAATGGCGACCAGCTACGCGGGCCACGACGCCGCCAAGGACTACCAAGAGCAGGCCGCCACCCTCAAGAAGGACCCCGCCTATCCCGCCGGCAAGGAATTCCAGAAACTGGCCGAATTTCCTGCCGATCAGCTCAAGGACCCGCGTTTCGTGAAGATGCTCAGGGCGTTCGCGAAGAAATATCCGATGGGGTATTATTTCGATCTGGCGCAGGCGCTGCTGCCCGACAAGTGACGCGGCCGGTACGGCGATGGCGTGGAGCGGCCGGGCGCGGTCAGCGAGGGGCCGGGTCTGCTAATCGCCCCACTTCCAGGAATCCATGATGGTCTTCATCGGGACCTGCACGTCGATGCTCTCGATGGCGCACGCCATGAGCAGGTACAGCTGGCCCTTGGTGACCGCGGCCAGGACCATTTGCGGCTGATCCATGGTCTTCGCATCGGTCCTGCCGACGACGCAGTCGACGCCATCGAGTTTCGCGTACTCGTACTGCACGATGTTCAGCGTGTCGCCGGCGAAACTGAACAGGAGGACGTCCAGCCGGTCGCTGAGCGATCGCGCGACGTCCGCCACGTCGACTTTGATGATGCCGCTGTGGATCCTGGCGATGGGCGCCAGGATGGCCTTGGTCTTGGCCCGGTCGGGCCTGCCCGAGAACCAGCCACCCGGGATCCCATGCTGGAAGCCCGCGAACTTCCCCACGGGGCAACCGGCTTCGCCGCTGATGCCCTCCAGGAACAGCGAGGTGTGCGGCGAGATCCGCCCGGGGGCCACGACGCTGGCGAGGAAGGCGTGCCACGCATCGAGGGTGTGACCGTCGGCCTTCCCCGCATGGCAGAAGGTCAAGGTGAACATCTTGCCTCCGACCTCCTTGAACGATGCGTTCTCAACCATGACCAGGGTCTTGTCGTCATTTTCCGCGTGGAACGACATCATGGGAATGGCGTTGAACACCTGGTCGTCGACGCTGGTCACCCGCATGCCGAGCTTGGCCGACGCTTCGGCGAAGCCCTCCATGGCCCCCTTCCGCTCCAGGAGGACATGGTGCGGATTGTCGATGCTGGTGATGGCCAGCACCGACCTGCCATCCGCACTCGTGTACTTCTCGGTGTGCGGGTCCGTGCCGGTCACTTCTTTGGCCCATCCCGACGGCGCCGCGTAGTCCAGCACCCCATCGGCGGCTTCGGCGGCCTGGGCGCCCAGGAGCGCGATCAGCAGGAACTGGAGTGCGTGCGTGCGCATATCCCGAGCGATGCGAAGGTGACGAGGACCGCAGCCGATCCGGCGAGCATGCGCGACGACCGTCATTGGCAATTGGAAAGGGGCGCTGCTCAGCGGCGCTGGAGCTGCGCGAGCAGGGGCTGCGGCTGAGTGGCGTCGGACGGTCTCAGATGAAGGCAGCGGCTCCGCCGCGCTCTGGACAGCATTTCGCGGAAGGACCAAAACGCGTGAGCACGGCGTCGCGGCATGCCACTTGTGCGGATAGTCGGAGCGCAGATTCACAATGTAAGTGCAACAGCGCCCAAAACCAGAAGCCAGGGCCATCGAGCGGCATGGAATCGGCCCCAGCCAGGAGGGCGGAGCCCGATGACCTATCAGCAACTGACACTCGAGGAGCGACGCATCATGGTATCCTGAAAAAAACAGAATTTCTTCTGAATGCGCGTCCTTTCCCTGAATTTCCATAGGCTACCCATGGGAACCGGATATTGATCCGATCTTATCCAATGGAGAAATCCGTGGTGGAATTGAGCATATTTTGAGCGCTTGGATCCTGCGATTCAATCAAAGCATCCCAGGCGTCGAGTGCTCGGCCACGGACCATTGTGTCATTCACTTGCTCCGCCTTTGCGGCCAGTGCAAGCAGGGCATTCACGGCCAGCTCGGCATTTGATTCGCGCCGCCACTTCTCCTTTGGTGTCTGAGGATTCAGCGCGATAATATGATTGACCATGGTCAAAACTTCCGCTGATATGCTGACGATATCGCCCGATTTGCAACAAACCTCAAGCATATCGTGCGGATCATTGCGCGCTGCCGCACTCATTGCCATCCGTGGAAAGAATCCCGGAATGTCTAATAGGTGATCCGATTTATTCCGGAACATTCGCACCATAGCTTCGCCAACGGCCGCACTCGCGTCATTGGCAAATTTTATAGCGAGCTCTCGCATCCATACGGCCGGAAATTTGTCTTCCACTAGGCCATCTGCCAGAGTCGAAGCAGCCGCTTCTCGGGCAGATTCAGAAATGTTCAATGCGACGAGGAGTCTGTCCTCTGTTATTTGGTCCCACGCGCGGAGAATGAGAGCCGATCGACCACCGCGACGAGAGATGCGATCGTCTCGCCCGATGAGAGCCAGCAGCGCCTCGATGGCCCGAGAGCGCTGGTCTGCCATCGCTTCGGTGGCGCGAGCCAGCACGAGAAGAGAATGGCCAATGTCATCTTCTGCTGCAACCTGGTCATCCATCGCCACCGTCAGCAGCAGTGTATATGCACGATGTGGATCGGCTGACCTCGCGCGAATGGCAAGCATGCCCGCACTCGCACGTCGCCCAATGTCTTCGTGAGCGGTCAGGTCTCCGGCAATATTGAGACACCGCGGCCGTAGTGATTCGTGCTGCGAGGCAAGGCCTCCCAGTGCTTCGACGGCGCGACACGCGCGCTCGTTCAATCTGTAATTGATAAGTTCATCGTCTTCCTTCAGTGAAATTCCCGGAACTGCTTTACCGCGAGCGAGATCTTCCAGGCGCTTAACAACTGCCTCGCTCCACTCGTGCTTGGGCCGCAGGCGAGCCGCCTCGATGAGAGCGGGAGCGAGCTTTTCGCTCGCCAATATCCTAGGAATGAGAAGAATTTTCTCGACCGAGGCATCGTCAAGCGGCTCCCACGAGCCTCGGGGCGGCGGGCGATCCGGCGGAGTGATTTTGATAAGTCCGTCGATGACCGCTTCCAGCACTGCTTCCGGCAATGGAGGGACGGAAGCAAGGAACCGCTCCATTCCATCCATGAATTTATTGGGGTTTTTCGGAACAATATACCGCAACTGGCCGATGCGTGTACCCACATCGCCGGCAAGAACTATGTGCTCAGGACCTTCAGGAAACGTCCGCACTGCCGGAGATGCTGCATTCATCAACTTATCGATCCACTCGGGTACCGTAAGGGACAAAGCGGTCGAATCGTCGATATCGGATCTGACCCAACCCCCTCGGAATTGGATGCCATCTTCGTCCCGTGGCTTTTTATTTCCGAATCGCAATGTCAACGCCGCGAAGAGCTCGGTGGTTGTCGATGACCAGCGTCGCTGATCCATAGACGCGAGAAGCCGGAAGCAGATTTCGTTTGCCGCATCCAGGTCTTCGGTGGTTGGCGGATTCGGACTCGTCGGGAGCGATCCCGGATGCGTCGGGTAGGCTGCCACCCACCGCTCAAGCGCGTGATGCATGGTGTCATCAAGGCGCGGGCAAATGGCACGCAAGAAAAGTCGCGCATACTTGCTGTTTACAAAGTTTTGTCCTACCCCCAGCCGGCTGAGGGACGGGTCTGCCAAGAACCATGCGGCAGCCGCTGACAGGACACCGCTGGGAGCGGCATCGGCATCCAGCGCCGCTCCGACACGCAGCAAGAGCCAGTCATCAAGCGGGCGATGAGCCTCGGGGAGTTCAGACACAAGATTTTCCCAGGTGATCTCAGCGGTGCCGAGAGCATGGGCCAGCACCTGGCTCAAGATGTCGACTACGACCACGATCACTGCGTCACTGCGCTTAGAGCCGTGCACGGTGCGATGGATTTGCCACAAGTGTTCCACATCGAACCGCGCCCAACGCGCGCGCAGCAATCGCCAGGTCTGCAGGCCAGTAATCCGAATGGAGTGAGGGAGGTTTTCCGGCCAACCGTGAAGCCAATCTGGAGGAGATCTTTCTATCAACTCCTCATTTTCCGCTAGGTCTATATGGTGGCTCAGGAGTCTGAGCGCGCGCATGGCATTAGCTTCCAGCAACTTTTCCCACTTGATATAATGATCGCGCAGGTGCTTGCCATCCGCATAGTGCTTCACGCGCAGCTCGAAAAGGCTTTCGCTGTCCTCGGAAGGATCCTGCAGGAAGACGATATCCGCCTGGGTAAGAACCGTGGGATCGTTCTGAAGCCATGCTCCGAGACAGGCAGCAACCAGATCTCCACGACTTCTCCCAACCGCAGCCAAGAGTCGGAGAAGGGAATTGCGTACTTCAGGACGTGCCGTTGGCCAAGCCTGCGTGATCCAAGGCTGAAGCGCGTCCATCCAGGCAACGCGATTATAGATGACCATCGCGAAAACCACGCCTTGATACTGCGGTTCCTCAAGCCACCCGACTATCTGGCGCACCCAACTCGGATCTGGCGCGTCGATCGCGGCGATTCCGAGCAGCATGGAACGCTTGAGCATAGGACGGATATCGCCACTCCTCAGGATATCGTTGCACAACGCGGAACCCTGACGGCCGAGGTTGGCGAAAAGCAGTACTGCGAGACGGAGTCGGCGCGCATGATGGAGGCTTTGCTCTTGGCGGCTTCCGAGCCGGGCACGCAGATCAGCGAAGGACTGGACCTCGCTCCACTGGCGCGCAAGCCAGACATCGACCAGCACCTGGTGGAACGGACGAACCTGATCGCGTCCATCGACGAAGAGCACTCCGGAGGTGATAAGCGCATCTACCACGGATGACGGCTGTAGCCGGAGCCGATCGAGAGAGAGAAGGCCCGTACGCTCGACGCCATTCACGAGGGTATCCATTATCTGGTCAGCCACGGAGCCATGAGGCTCTCTGAGACGTTCCCACCAACGCACGACAAGATCGAGGATGGTGCGCGTACGGGAATAATTCCCACCACGTCTCACCAGTTGCGCGAGCAAATGCAAGACAATGGGCCGGCGGGTGAGCGGCACCAGATCGGGATGCAACGTCGTGATGGCAATGCCGATTTCGCTCAGGACCGCTGTGGCCTGGGATTCGGTAAGCACGCCGATCGGAACCTTCAAATAACGATCCGCAGAATCGGGGCACAGAACACGCCGTAGCTGCGTGTCGTGATCCACGTCGATCGTGCGACACCCGACTATGACGACGATGTTGAGGGCCCTGGCGAGCTGGATCCACATCATGATCGGGATGAGGTGGTGTTGGGCGCGCTCCCCGGCGAGGGTCAGTTGGTCTAATTGGTCAATGATCAGACAGGCTCGGTATTCACCGGCGTAGGCCCTCAGCGAGCGGACAGGGTCACTGGATGATGTCCAGCTTGCGGCTTCTTCGGCACGCATGACGAGGAGCGGTATCTTGGCATCTTTGAGGCGCGAGATGGTTTGAAGGATTACCTCGGTCTTTCCGACGCCTGCAGGACCATGCACGATGATGGTTTGCGCACGTTCCGTGTCGCGCGCTGCATTCGCTACGACCTCGGATTCTGGCCTGGAAATGGACGTCAGGAGTCGCACCGCACCAACAGACTGTAGAAACGCCGCAACCGTCGCATCCAAGACGACACCCATGCGGTCATTGGAAACGCGCGCGAGTAGGGGCACGTGGGATACTGCGAGGTGGTGGCGGACCATCTCGGTGGTCAGCGTCGTGGAAAGCGAGCTCCGAGCTAGGGCGAGAAGGGAGCTGATGAGCAAATCGGGGGCTGATGAAAGCGCGGTTGCGAGCACACGAATCTGCTCTTGCAGCGTCCTATGATCGACGACTTGGGCGCGCATGCGGCGTACGAGTCCATACGCCTCGACGACGTCTTCGGGGCGATTGGGATTCAAGCCGAACCCGTCAAAAACTTGCGCAATAAATCCTCCAACCTTCCCATCCGTTGCTGCCCATTGAGCTGGGCTTTCGACAGCATGCGCGGTCGCGATGACCGCTGTCAGCGATGGCGCGCTTTCATTGGAAGAAAAACGGAATTCCCCGGCAACCTTCTCGTCGCTCCTGGTGAGTTGCACCCGTGCGTAGGCAAGGACGCTCCTGCTTTTCGTCCCATTTTTCAACTGACGCTGCTTTTTGAGATCGGCCATGGTCCATGGCTCGGTGCTCTTGGTCTTATACTGGATAGCAATCCGCTCACGGCCGCGCGTAATCCAACAATCGACGCCCAGTCCATCCTGAAGCGACCCTTCCCAGAGAAGCGATTGTTCTTGTTCGTCGGCAACCAGAAGGAGATGCCAGATGACACCGTCCTCCTCGTACCAGTTGCCAAGCTTATCGAAGATTCCTCCACTCATGGGATATCCTCCAGGGCCGTAGCGATACCGTGCCAAGGAATGAGACGATCGACACCGAGGGGGCGTACGTCGTCACCTCCTTAGATGACGAATCCAGGTGCGATGGCGGATCCGCCCTGTCCCGCGGCGATACCTCGCAGTTTCCGGATGGGTCCGGCATCGCTCCTATCTGGCGTCAATGAAGCTTTGATCTCCACTGGTATCAAGCCGCTTCCGCTCTCCAGGACCACATCGATTTCAAGGCCATCGTTTGACCGCCACACCCAGAGGTTGTCGCGCCGTCCGCGATGGAGGCGAGTCTTGAGAATCTCCGATACACACCAGGTCTCAACGAGTGCGCCCCAATTGGGATGTGTGGTGACCTGTTGGAGGTCACTGATGTGCAGAAGTCGACAGGCGAGTCCGGAGTCGAGGAAGTAGAGTTTCGGTGCTTTGGTAATGCGCTTACCGAAGTTGCGATCATGAGGACGCAACAACCGGATGACGTAGCACGCCTCGAGGACGCCCAGCCACGCTGAAACCGTGTTGTGCTGAATGCCGATGGCTTGGCCGAGGCCGGACAGGTTGACCGCCTGCCCCGTGTAGGTGGCACAGAGTTGGATGAACCGACTGAACGCCAGGCGATCCCGGATTTCCAAAAGCTGTCGGACATCGCGGTCGATGAATGCGGCAATATACTGATCCAGCCAGCCATTGGGCTCGGGCGCAGTTTCATCGTAGAGACGGGGATACCCGCCGCGAAAGACCGCTTCGGCGAGGGTTCGTGGGCGACGGGTACTGGTGGTTAATTCGGCATGGGAAAATGGCAGCAACTCGAGGCGGATGACACGTCCGGCCAGCGATTGAGCGAGGTTGCGTCCCAATTGGAGCTGATGCGATCCCGTTAGGATCCAACGTCCGCGTGAGCGATCGGCATCAACCCGGGCCTGGATGTAGGACATGAGCTCGGGAACGTGTTGCACTTCATCGAGAATCGCACCGTCTGGAAAGCGCGCGAGGAATTGCACAGGGTCTTGCGTCGCCTCTGCCCGCTCAAATGGATGTTCCAGGTTGACGTAGCGCAAATCCGGTGCAGCCGCCTCCGCGAGGACGGTTTTGCCGGATTGGCGCGGACCGGTAATGGCGATTACCGGATAGGAGGCTCGGTGCCTGGGAACGAGGGGGGTGAGGGTGCGTGGAAGCATCTCGGCAATATGGTAATCCTATTGACAATTTGCATAGGAAATCCCTGAAAAGTCGTAACTTATTGCAATTACTACTTTAATGTAATTCTAAATTAGCGCATATGCTTTTGCGGCGAGGTAAAGGGCTTTGTGGAACTGAACCATTGGCTTGGCGACGCGCCGCTCAACCTGCCTGACGGCGGGCAAGCCAGCAATCTCTTATCCGAATCTGTGGATACCTAGCGGTGGGCGCCCTCCCGGTACCTAAAATGGACGCCATCGCACGCTCAGAGCCAACTTGCCACCGCTCTCCGAGGCCATCCCTCGGCGAACATTCCAGGCATGACCCGCGCGCCGTGAGATACCCAATGATTCGCACCTGAGATGCCTCGGGCGATTACCCAGGCTGGGCGAATATGATCACAACGCCTGGGGAACACTTTGGGGAACACACCGTCAACCCTAGAAACGAAAAAACCCCTGTAAGCCATTGGCCTACAGGGGCTTATCTTTGGTACCCGATAGTGGACTTGAACCACTGACCCCCACCATGTCAAGGTGGTGCTCTAGCCAACTGAGCTAATCGAGTATATCGGCGATGCGGCGCAGAGGATGGCGTGTCGAGCGCCGCCGTCAAGGCGTTCGCGCAGCTGGCGGGGCGAAAGCTATAAAATGTTGATGTAACACATGTTAATAGATGGGCCAGCTTCCAGCTCGTGGCTCCAAGGGCGCGCGTTTGCAGGCGCGCATTCCAGCAGCGGGGCGGACGCGACGCGCCTCACCCCGCCTTCACCAGCACCACCCCACCGAGCAGCATCCCCGCACCCGCCAGCTTCGCGAGACTGAACTCGTGCACCGGCAGGCCCATCAGACCCCAGTGGTCGATCAGCAGCGTGCCGAGGAGCTGGCCCGCGACCACACAGGCGATCATGGTCGCGGCGCCCAGGCGGGGGGCGACGATGATAACCATCGACACGAACAGCGCGCCCATCAGGCCGCCCAACCAAGACCACCACGGCGCCTGGGCGAGGCCGCTCAGCGGAGGCAGCGGCACGCGCATGCCGGCGCAGGTGATGAGCAGCAGCACCAGACCGACCACGAACGACGCCACCGCTGCCCACAGGGTGTGACCGGTCCACAGCTTGAGCTGGGTGTTCATGCCGGTCTGCATGGCGAGCAGCACGCCGCCAATGAGCGAGGCCGCGAGGCAGAGGACGATCTTGGGATCCATCAAGGCACCGGAGGGAAAGAAGTGGACGGCAGGAGGGCCAGAGCACGGGCGACAGGGAGAGCAGGAGAACGGAGACCGGCGACTACGGACAACCTCCATGCAGGCCCGGTTCCTTCAAGAGCCATAGGCCAGATTCCGCCCTCACGCTGAGGCCCTGCACCGGTAAATCGCGTGTTTCCGCACCATGCGGGCCACTTCGCGCAGCGCAATTCACCGCTCGCCCTCCTTCCCTCGTGCTTCCCCTGCCTTCTCTTCCGCCCTGCCTCCTTCCCGCGTCCTCCAAGGTTGAGCAGACTTCCACGCCACGTGGCACCTGTCCTTGCCCTGCCGTCACCGCCCGGTGTCATCCGCGTCCCGGAGGCCGCCATGTCCCATCCCGTCCAGAATTATGCCAACCACCGCCGGATCCCGCCAGTGCACCTCGCGGCAGGCGTGATCCTGCTGATCGAGCTGGGGTGGCATTGCTGGCACATCTTCCACGGCGACAACGTGCACTTCCTGGGCGCGGCGGCCAACCTGGCGGTGCTCAGCATCTGGCACGCCTCGCGGCGCAACGCGCAGATCATGCAGGATCGCATCATCCGCCTGGAGATGCAGGTGCGCCTGGCACGCCTGCTGCCGGTGGAACGCCACGCCGAAATCGCGCGCCTGACCCTGCCGCAGCTGGTCGGCCTGCGCTTTGCCGGCGACACGGAGCTGCCCGCACTGGTCCAGAAGACGCTGGCCGAGAATCTCGGCAGCAACGCGATCAAACGCCTGGTCACCGACTGGCAGCCCGACTGGCTGCGCGTGTGAGCGGCGTCGACGGCACAGCGGCGGATCGCACATGACCAAGGGACTGAAGGCCGAAGGCCGCGGGAGAGCCGGAATGGCCGACGACAAGGACAAGAAGAAACGCCCGATCCGCTGGTCGGCCGCCTGGGGCGAGGCGCGCGTGCTGCTCGCGGCCCACCGCGGGCGGCTGGCCTTCGGGCTCGGAGTGCTGGTCATCGACCGCGCGCTGGGCTTCGCCCTGCCGGCCAGTTCGAAGGTGCTGATGGACTATGTGGTCCGCGACCACCGCAATGATTTGCTGCTGCCGCTCGCCATCGGCGTCGGCGCCGCGGCGGTGCTGGGCGCGGGCACCTCGTACGCGCTCTCGCAGGTGCTGGGGGTGGCCGCGCAGAAGGCCATCACCGACATGCGCAAGACCGTCCAGGCCCACATCCTGCGCCTGCCGGTGCGCTACTTCGACGAGCACCAGTCCGGAGCGCTGATCTCGCGCATCATGACCGACGCGGAAGGCGTGCGCAATCTGGTCGGCAATGGCATCGTGCTGCTGGTCGGCGGCCTGTTCTCGGCACTGGTCGCCACCAGCGTGCTGTTCTACCTGAACTGGCACCTGACGGCTTTCATCCTGGTCGCCCTGGCGGTGTTCGGCGGCTGCATGGCCATGGCCTTCACCCGCCTGCGCCCGCTGTTCCGCGAACGCGGCAAGATCAACGCGGAAGTCACCGCTCGCCTGGCCGAGACCCTCGGCGGCATCCGCATCGTCAAGGCCTACACCGCCGAGCCGCGCGAGCGCACGGTGTTCGCCAGCGGCGTCGACCGGCTGTTCGCCAACGTGCGCAACTCGATCACCGGGGTGTCCGCGGTCACCGCGGTCTCGACCATGATCATCGGCGCGATCGGCGTGGTGATGATCGTCTTCGGCGGCAACGCCATGCTCGCCGGCACCATGTCCACCGGCGACTTCATCTTCTACCTGGCGCTGGTCGCGATGGTCGCCGCGCCGATGATCCAAATCACCTCGATCGGCACGCAGATCACCGAGGCCTTCGCCGGTCTCGACCGCATCAGCGAGATCCGCCAGCTCGCCACCGAGGACGCTGGCGACGAGGCGCGCGCGCCCTGTCCGACGGTGGAGGGGACGATCGCGTTCCGCGAGGTCGGCTTCTCGTACCAGGAAGGCGTGCCGGTTCTCAAGGGCGTCTCGTTCGACACCCCGGCGGGAACCACCACCGCGCTGGTCGGCTCGAGCGGTTCGGGCAAGAGCACGCTGGTCAGCCTGATCATGGCCTTCAACCGCGCGCAGTCCGGCAGCGTGACCATCGACGGGCGCGAGCTGGCGGGGCTGCGCCTGCGCGACTACCGCAGCAAACTGGGCGTGGTCATGCAGGACAACTTCCTGTTTGACGGCTCGGTCGCCGAGAACATCAGCTTCGGGAAGCCCGAGGCGACGCGCGACGAGGTCCTGGCAGCGGCGCGCATCGCCAACTGCGACGAGTTCGTACGCGGCTTCGAAAAGGGCTACGACACCGTGGTCGGCGAGCGCGGCGTGCGTTTGTCCGGCGGCCAGCGGCAGCGCATCGCCATCGCGCGCGCCCTGCTCGCCGACCCGCGCATCCTGATCCTGGACGAGGCGACCTCAGCGCTGGACAGCGAGAGCGAGGCGGCCATCCAGGCCGGCCTGCAGGCGCTGCGCAAGGGCCGCACTACCTTCGTCATCGCCCACCGCCTGTCGACCATCCGCGAGGCCGACCAGATCCTGGTGCTGGAGGCCGGGGCGATCGTCGAGCGCGGCACCCACGAGCAGCTGATGGCCAACGAGGGGCGCTACCGCCAGCTCCACGACCGCCAATACCGCTTTGAGCGGGAGCGCTACCTCAACCCGGGAGAAGAGCCTGCGGCAGAGGGACGTGGAGCGCGACACGGCCCGACGTCGCAGCAAGCGTGAAACCGGACGCGTCGCACTGACCTTGACCCCGGCCCGGGCATCCATGCCTTGTGCGGGCTGTCGCAGACGCCAAGAATGGGCGTTAAGGTCCACCCCCGGGAGCACCACCATGCGCCATTTGCACGCCCGCCCCCTGGTCCTGAGCACCGCGGTGGCCCTCGCCACCCTGCTGATCGGCGGCCGGGCCGAGGCGCTGGTGCCCCTCGAAAACGTCACCTGGGCCGACGGCATCGCCCAGCCCACCCCGGTCGGCGTGGCCCGGCGCGTCCAACTCTACTTCATCATCGATTGCAGCGAAGAGCCCGGCAAGCAGCTCTACTACGGCGCGCAGGGCAACATCAAGCAGCCGCGCTGGGAGAACAAATACGAGATTCTCCATTTCCTGGTCAGCAGCGGCGGCGGCACCATGCCGGCGCGCAACGACGCCGACACCGAATGGGCCGACCGCGGCACCGACTCCACCACCGGCCTGCTGCGCGCCATCGCCGGCGATGCCATCGGGGCGTACATCCTGGTCGACGGCAGCGGCCGCATCGCCGAGGTCGGGCGTCTGAACGTCGATGACGCGAACAAGAAGGCCGAGAAGCTTTTCAAGGGCACCCAACCGCTGGTCGACGACGAATCCCAGCTGCCGCTGGCGACCAAGCCGCTGTTCAAGTGGCTCAAGCTCGGCGACACCCACAGCTACCAGAAGTCGCTCGGCAAGTACGGGCCCGCGGGCATGCAGTTCCAGCAATTCGTCGCCAAGGGCACCACGCGCCTGCTCGAATCGGACGCCGCACTGCTCAGCGATCCCGCGACCACTCCCGACGCCAAGCTGATCGCCCTGCAGCGCGCGACCGCGGTCGCCCAGGAGGCGCCGCCAAGCAAGTCATTCACCGCCGTGCTCAAGGGTCTCAAGACCGACAAGACCCTCAAGCATGAGCAGGAGGCCTGGGAGGTGCTCAAGCAGTACCTAGCCGAGGCGCGCAAGACCCCGCTCAAGAAGATCAGCGACAAGCAGCACGAGTGGTTCCCGCTCTTCGACACGAAGTA
This sequence comes from Planctomycetota bacterium, assembly GCA_038213805.1. Lineage (GTDB taxonomy): Bacteria > Planctomycetota > UBA11346 > UBA11346 > UBA11346 > BOG-1363. The sequence continues at coordinate 15,120 of JBBQSO010000048.1, forward strand.
CAAGGGCACCTACGCCGCCGAGATCGTCGACAAGATCAAGAGCGCGTCGCGCTACGAGTGAGCGGGGGCTGGGCAGCCCCGTTCGCGGTGCTCGCGACGCGCAGCGCCCGGCCTGGTTTTCCCGGAAGGGTGGATGGGGCCGCCTCCCAAAAGTGACATTCCGGCTCAGTCGCCAATCACGGCTTCGCGCCCTTGACCACCTCGAGCAGCGCTGCGAAATCATGCTCGCCGCGACCCTGCGCCTCGGCCTCGGCGTAAGCGCGCTCAACCGTCGCGGTCTGGTCGAGACGCAGGCCGAGAGAGCCGGCCAGCGCCAGCGCCAGGCGAAGGTCCTTGTGCATGTGCTTCACCGAGAACTGCGGGCTGTAGTCGCCGGCCAGATACTTCGGCTTCTTGAGATCGACCAGCGGCGAGCGCCCGACATTGAAATCGAAGGCCGCAAAGAAGGTCTCGGACGGGATGCCGGCGCGGGTGGCGAGGGTCAGGGCTTCGCACTGCGCCTGGTTGAGGTTGGCGATGAGCAGGTTGAAGGCGAGCTTGATCGCCATCGCCTGGCCGATGGCGCCGATCGGCAGCACCGCCTTGGCGAGGCGCGCGTAGACCGGGGCGACCTTGGCGAGGACCGCCTCATCCCCGCCCACGAAAAAGACGTTCTGGCGCTGCTCGGCTGCCGGCTTGCTGCCGGTGAAGGGCATGTCGAGGAAAGCCGCGCCGCGACCTGCAACCAGGGCCGCGTAGGCGTGGGTGTCCTCGACCCCGACGGTGCTGTGCTGCGCAACCACCATGCCCGGGGTCAGCACGGGGGCGATGCGCGCCAGCACCTCAGCCACCGCCGGCGGGTCGGCGACCACGATCGCCACCAGTTCCGCGCCCGTGACCGCCGCGACCAGGTCGGCCGTGGCCCCCGGCGCCTGCGGCTTGAAGGTGCGGTTCCAGGTCCGCACCGCGTGCCCGTCCTTTGCCAGATGGGCGGCCCACACGCCGCCGATGATGCCCAGGCCGAGGACGGTGATGCGCATGGCTGACTCCTGTGCGCGGAAGCGTAATGACCTCGGGCCCGAAGACACGTGGCGCTGCCCACACGTCGCCAGAGCCGGAAGCCCTTGTCCGGCGTCATAAACCGCTGCAGAGGTCGACACCCTATCCATTTGCCCGTCGGCCGTCCGCCCGCATCCTGGCCGCGCCATGGCTGAGGGACCGTACCCGTTTTTCATCGATTTGGAGGCCACCGGATTCGGGCCCGAGTCCCACCCCATCGAGGTCGCCTGGAGCGACGGCACGGGCGAGATCACGCGCTATCTTATCAACCCCGCCAGCGTGCCAGGCTGGGATGCCTGGGATGCGGATGCGGAACTGGTGCACGGACTCGAGCGCACGCGGCTGATCCGCAATGGCTGGCCTGCGGATTTCGTTGCTGAGCGGGTGGCCGAGGCGCTCGGCGGGCATCGCATCTACAGTGATGCCCCCGATTACGATGAGCGTTGGCTGGGCCGGTTGTTCACCGCCGTTGGCAGGCCACTGCCGGTGCGTCTCCACCACGTCGACGAGTTGCTGCTCGCGACCATGCGCCGACCCAGCGAGTTCATCTGGCAGGTGGTGGCGCGCATCGACGCACTTAAGCAGCAGGTCAAGGCGCTGAGCTCAGGCAAGCACTCCGCCGGCTATGACGTCGGCTATCTGGTGCAGCTCTGGCGCCTGGCCAACGGCCACCAGGTGAAGATGAATCACGGCATCGGGCCACTGCCGGACACCACCAAGACCGGGACCTTCGAACGGGTCAAGATGCGGGAGCGCGCTGCGCGCCAGACCCTGGATCCGAGTCCCTAGTTCTCAGGGACAGCCGGCGCGGACCGCGCGCCAGGTGCCAGGGCCCCGAGGCGCAACGTCGCATCAGCGAGCGGACGCGAGCTGCGGGTTTCGCGTGCTGGCGGGCAGCGATTCAGCATTCCTGAATTCCCATGCGTGATTCAGGTCGCGGCAACCCCATAGCGCTCACGCAGCACGCCCAGGTGATGCGCTGCGTGCCCGGCGGCGATGTAGGCGAGGGCGCGCGGAGTAAGCTCAGCCGCGTTGACCGTGCCGCGCTTGAGCCATGCGGCGGCGGGCATATGGCGGAACAGCGTGAGCGTGGCCTGGCGCACCTGGCCGAACTCGCGCAGCAGGGCGGCCATGGGCAGCGCGTCGTGGCCGGCGGCGGCCACGTAGGCGTCTTCGTCGAACCCGGGCAGCGGCGCACGTTCGCCGCGCGCAATGCACAGCGCGCGCATCGTGAAGATGCGCTCGGCGTCGCTGAGGTGGCCGATGATCTGGCGGACGCTCCATTTGCCTGGGGCATAGCGGTGACCGGCGGCGGCCTCGTCGAGGCGGCCGAGGACGACCTCGAACTCGACCGCCTGGTCGCGCAGGAAGGCGATGACGTCGTCGCCGGCGACGGCGGCGATGTAGCGGACATGGTAGGGCGCGTGTTCGCTCGCCTCGGGTCGGGCTAGGGCGGGATTCGTCATGGCGGTGAGCATGCCGGCTGGCAGCGGGGATCCCAGCGCCTTGCCAGGGTGACCACCGGCCTGCGGCGGACAGCACCCACGTTGGCCGTATGGCAGTCCTTTTTTGGTGGGCGGTAAAACCTACACTCGCGCGCCAAGCGCCCCTGCCGCAACAGCGGCTGGTCGTTCCCGTATGGCCTTGACCGGATCAACGGCCTGATACCCGCTGCCATCTCCCCAAGGATTCCCCGATGCATGTGCGCCGCTCCTGGCTCGGACTCGCCCTGCTCGCCTGGGCCCCGCTGTCCGCGGTCGAAGACGGCGCCGCCGCCGCCGCGCCCGCGCCCGTGCCGGCCCCGTACCTGCAGGGCGTCCACCACCGTGGCGGAATCGGCACCTATTTCATGGGTCGCGAGATCGCCCAGGTGATGGGGCACGAGGGCGCGGACTGGCTCGACCGCCCGCAGCGCGAGGCCGAAGAGAACCCCAAGGCCTTGGTCGCCGCGCTCGACCTCAAGGCCACCGACGTGGTCGCCGACATCGGCACCGGCACCGGCTACTACGCCTTCCGCATGGCGCCGCAGGTCGCCAAGGTCCTGGCCGAGGACATCCAGCCGGAGATGCTCGACCTTTTAGCGAAGAAGGCCGCGAGCCTGGGTGTGGGCAACGTCGTGCCGGTGCTCGGCACCATTACCGATCCGAAGCTGCCGCCCGGCGGCGTCGACGTGGTGCTGCTGGTCGATGTCTATCACGAATTCGATCACCCTGCGGAGATGATGACCGCGATCCGCGCCGCCCTGCGCCCCGGCGGCCACGTCGTGCAGGTCGAGTTCCGCGGCGAAGATGCCGACGTGCCCATCCTCACCCTGCACAAGATGAGCGAAAAACAGGCACGCAGCGAGATGGAGAGCTTCGGCCTGACCTGGGAGCGAACCATTGAATCGCTGCCGTGGCAGCACGTGCTGATCTACCGGAAGTAGGGCGGCGGCTGCCGGAAACGCCGATGCCGCGCGTCAGCCAGGGGCGGAGGGTGCGGCAACGTCTACCGGCGGGGATGTCAGGACGTTGTTGTCCTCGTGGGATTCCGGCACCAGGTTGTCCTGATCGATGGTGATGGTGTAGATGTGTGTCCCTGGCTCGATGTGCGGCAGGATAGCGGTCTGCACGATGTTCGACGAATTGACGGTCAGCGCCGGCAGTGACCCGATGAAAACCGGCACGCCGTCGGCCAACACGGAGTACGGGACGCCGGTGAGGGTCCCTGCGGAGGTGCTGGTCGGCTGGTAGTTGACCACGAAAGTCAGCTGGACGGTGTCACTCGTAGGTGGGGCCGGTGAAACCCCGACCGTCTGGCTGCCGAAGAGCAAATCGCCGTTGGCGTACACCAGGGTGATGTTGGCGGTGTTGTTGGCCTCGTCCGATTCCGCGACCACGTGCCCGGGATCGAGGACTACGCTGTAGGTGTGGGTGCCCGGCAAGCTCGGCGCCGGGATCGTCGCGGTCAGTGGCACGACCGCGTTCGGACCGAAGCTGGTGACCGTGCTGGTGAAGATCGCCGTCGTCGGGCTCGCCGAGGAGAGGTCGAAGACGCTGTACGGCATCCCCGAGAAGTCCTGGAAGAAGTTGTTGACCACCGTGAAGCTGAGGGTCTCGGCGTCGCCGGTGCCCGGCTGGGCGATGCTGGCGACCGGCGTGACGGTGAAGGCGAAGTCCGGCTGCTGGGTCTGGGTCTGACCGCAGCCAGCGACCAGGAAGGCCAGGACGGCGTAGATGGAAAGCAACGCAAGGGGCAGGGACCGGAGCATGGAGCGTGACCTTATCGGGATGATGCCGGGCTGAGGCGGGTGCGGCAGCGCGCCACGGGTCTGAAAAGACCTCGCACGCGTGTCGGGAAGGCCGACACGCTACGTTCGCGAGCGGAAAAGCACCGGGCAATCTCCGACAGTCAGCCGGTCGACCGGTGTCCCTCCACGGTTTCCTCGACGGCGTACCAAGCGATTGTCTTGGCCGGCCGGGGTGGCTAGGGTCGCGCGCGCAGGATTGCGGTCCACCCGCGTTCCTGCCTTTTGTGCCACCCCGGGCGCACGCCCGCCTGACCCTTTCAGGGAACACCCCCATGTCGCACCATACCTTCCGCGCCACCTTCGCCGTCGGCGCCGCCCTGGTCGGCAGCCTGCTGGTCGCTGGCTGTGCCGTCCGCAACGCCAGCGCCGACGCCCAGATCTGGGGCACCCTGCCGGATGGTGGCACCGCGCACCTCTTCACACTGACCAACCAGAACGGCATGACGGCGCGCATCAGCGACTACGGCGGCATCGTGGTGTCGCTCACCGCGCCCGACCGCAAGGGTGCCTTCGCCGACGTGGTGTGCGGCTACAACAGCCTCGAGGAATACGTGCGCCCCGGTCACACGCCGTACTTCGGCGCCATCGTCGGCCGCTACGGCAACCGCATCGCCGCCGGCCGCTTCGAGCTCGAGGGCAAGACTTACAGCCTGGCGCTGAACAACAAACCGGCTGGCATCCCGTGCTCGCTGCATGGTGGGCTGGTCGGCTTCGACAAGAAGCTGTGGCAGGCCACGCCGGTGACCATCGAGCACGAGCAGGGCCTGGAGCTGCACTACCGCTCGCCCGACGGCGAGGAGGGCTTCCCCGGCACTCTCGACGTCACCGTCACCTACCGTTTGACCGCGGACAACGCCCTGCGCATCGACTACCGCGCGACCACTGACAAGGCCACCCCGGTCAACCTCACCAACCACTCGTACTTCAACCTCGCCGGCGAAGGTGCGGGCGAAATCCTCGGCCACCGCCTGACGCTCGCTGCCAGCAAAGTCCTGGTCATCGACCAGGGCATGATCCCGACCGGCGACCTGCACGCGGTCGCCGGCACGCCCTTCGACTTCACCAGCGCGCACGCCATCGGCGAGCGCATCGGCGCCGACGACGACCAGCTGCACTTCGGCAACGGCTACGACAACTGCTGGGTCATCGACCGCAGCGACGCCAGCCTGGTGAAGGCCGCGCGCGTGGTCGAACCTGATTCGGGCCGCGTCCTCGAGGTGTTGACCACCGAACCCGGCGTGCAGCTGTACACCTCGAACTTCATGCCCAAGACCGACGACCCGGCGACCCAGCAGCTGGTCGGCAAGAGCGGCAAGCACTACAACTTCCGCACCGCCTTCTGCCTTGAGACCCAGCACTACCCCGACTCGCCCAACAAGCCCGCCTTCCCGTCGTGCATCCTCGCGCCGGGGAAGGTGCTGAACTCGACGACGGTGTACCGCTTCACGACGGAGTGAGTTGCATTGCCCTGCGGCCTGGAAATGCGCAGGAAATCCATGCTACGGCGGACTGTCCGCCCAGAGCGCCAACGGCGCGACCAGGCAGCAGCCCAGGGCGAAGCCCTGGGTAGGGCAGGAATAATGTGCCGAGCCCTGTAGGGGCGGCCCTGATTCTGCACATTCGACATCGGTGGCGCCGATTCCCACACCGACGCTGGTTTCTGCCAACCTGGAGTCTTCACACCGCGTGTAAGACTTTCCGGACATGCCGCAGTCACTCGCTCGTTTGTATGTCCACTTGGTCTTCAGCACCAAGCATCGACAGCCGCACATCATCGACAATGTCCGCGAGCGGCTCCATGGGTACATGAGCAAGGTGCTCGACAATCTCGCGTGCCCGGTGCTCAGCATCAATTCGGTCTCCGATCATGTGCACATCTTCTTCGAGCTGAGCCGGACCATTTCCACCAGCCAGGCAGTTGAGGCGGTCAAGAAGTCCTCTTCCAAATGGATGAAGGAACAACCTGGCGGCAACGGGGAGTTTTCTTGGCAGTCAGGTTACGGTGCATTCTCGACTTCGGAGTCCCAGGTCCAGACGGTGCGCGCCTACATCGCTCGACAGCAGGAACACCATGCCGCTACCACCTTCCAGGATGAGTTCCGATCCATGCTCGGACGCCATCATCTCCCGTATGACGAACGCTACATCTGGGGCTGAATACGGTCGCCCCTTCAGGGCTCAGATCAAATTTCCCCGTGAACCCAGGGCGCTGCCCTGGGCTGCTGCACTGGTCGCGCCGTTGGCGCTCCAGACATGCCGACTAGTCGTTCGCCGTCCCATGCTCACGTGGCGTAATCATCCGCCGCATCAGCCATCAGCGCCCCAGCCCAGCCAGAGCCGCATTCTGGAAATCGCGGCGGATGTCGGAACCATCCGAATTCGGGAAATTTGCGCGGCTGACCATCAGCACGTACGCAACCTGCCGCGCCGGGTCTATCCACACCTGCGTGCCGAAGGCACCGCCGTGGCCGAAGCTGCCGGACGAGAGCGCGGCGCTGACGCCCTGCGGCTGGCGCACCACGCACCAGCCCAGTCCCCAGCCGTTACCCGGGGTGAACCCGGTGACCAGCGCGCCGCTCTGCACCGAGGTCATTTGCGCCACCGCCTGCTCGCTGAGGTAGCGCTTCCCGCCCAGGCTGCCCTTGCCCAGGATCATGCGGCAGAAACGCGCGTAGTCGGTGGCGGTCGAGAACAGCCCGCCATTCGCCGCCGGCACGCGCCCAGGGCGGGTGGGATCGAAGTCGGGGGAGAAGCTGGCGGGAGCCAAGCCCCCGCCGACGAAACGGTAAGGCTTGGCGAGGCGCGCCTGCTGCTCGGCGGTGGGCGTGAAGCACGTGTCACGCATGCCCAGGGGCGTGAACAGGCGCTCGGCGAGGAAGTCCGGGAAGTTCTTCCCGGAAACCACCTCGACGATGCGCCCGAGCGCATTGATGCCCGACTGGCAGTACTGCCAGCGCGTGCCCGGCACGAACTGCAGCGGCAGCGGCGCCACCAGGGTGACCAGCTCCGCGAGGGTATGCGCCTTCAGGCGCGGCTCGCCGTTCACCTCGGCCAGGCCCGAGCTGTGGGTCAGCAGGTGACGCAGGGTGATCGCGTCGCCGGCGCCCTCCGCGGTCTTCATGCCGGCCAGCTCTGGCAGGTACTTGGCTACCGGATCGTCGACCGACAGCCGGCCCTCGTCCTGCAGCATCAGCACCGCAGTGGCGGTGATCGGCTTGGTCATCGAAGCGATCCAGAAGAGCGTATCTGACGCCATCGGCCGGCCCGCTTCGCGATCGGCGAAGCCGACCGCGCCAAGGTGGGCGAAGCCGTCCGGCGTGACCACCGCCGTGACCGCGCCGGCGACTTCGTTGCGCGCCACCGCCGCGTCCATCGCCGCGGTGACCACCGGCAATTCGCCACCGCTGCCGACACGTGCACCACCGGAGCAGGCCGTGACCACCGCAAGCACCGTCAGTGCCGCGCCACAGGCGAGGCCGGTCAGGAGACGGGAAGAGGCGGATCGCGTGGGACGCATGGGGAAATCCTTGGGATGGAAATGGTGGGAGTTGCGAGACGCGAACGCTCGTAGCTGACGTCGCCGCGCCGCCCCCTCGAACAGCGAATGCCTCGCTAGAGACCCGGCGCCTTCGGCTTGATCGGCGCCGTGAACGCCTCATAGCCGTGCACCTTGACCTTGCGCTTGTAGACCGCGTTGTTGCAGGTCGCGTAGATGATGTCGAGGTCGGGACCACCAAAGGTGAGGTTCGAGACGTGGCCGTTCGGCGTCGGCACGATGCAGTTCACCCGCCCGGCCTGGTCACAGATCTGGATGCCCATGTTGGTGCAGACGTAGAGCCGGCCGTCACGGTCGACGCGCATGCCGTCGCCCCACGCCTCGTCCGAGTTCTCGGGGCGGTGCAGATCGTAGTAGCGCTGTTTGTGCGCGAGCGATCCGTCGGCCTGGACCTGGTAGCTGAAGACCCAATGGCTGCGGCTGTCGACCACGTAAAGCAGGCTCTGGTCGGGGGAGAGCGTCACGCCATTCGAGAATTTCAGGCCCGTGTCGACGATCCGCTTCTCGCCCTTCGCGCTGATGTACCAGACGTTGCTGGGCTTGGTGCCGTCCCAGCCCGGTTCGGTGACGTACATGCCGCCGTCGTGGGCGACCACGATGTCGTTGCCGCGGAAGCCGTCCGCGAGCACCGTGGCGGTGCCGTCGGCGGCATAGGCCACCACCTGCTTGGTCGCGCCGAGCACCGCGTAGAGCCGGCCATCGGGACCATAGGCCATGCCGTCGGCGTTCTGGTTGTCCTTGCGCAGCTCCACCGGTTTGCCGTCGGCGCCAAGCCGGTAGGTGATGGCCTTGGGCACATCGTTGAACACCACGTCGCCCTTGGCGTCGACCGCAGGGCCCTCGGTGAAGCCATAGCCGTCGCCGACCAGCTGCCAGCCCTCGCCGGGGATGAGGATGTCCTTGAGCTGGTTCGAGCCGAGCCCGGTCTTCACCGGCGTCGGCCAGTCCTTCCACAGGAAGCGCATCGCCTCGGGAAAGACCTTCGTGGCGTGGTCGCCGTTGTGGCCGCCCTCGCCCCAGGCGTGCTCGACCTCGTAGCCGGCGAAGATCAGGGCGCGCTCCATGGCCTGGTTGGCCATCCACCAGTCGCCAGCGTAAATATTGAGGTCGCCGCTGCCGTCCTGCAGGAAGACGCGCAGCGGCTTGGGCTCGACCTTGCGTAGCAAAGTCGCGTACTCGTTGCCGCCACGCAGGCCGACGTAGGTGCCGATCGAACTGAACACGCGGGTGAAGGCGTCGGGACGTTCCCACGCGGCGGTGAAGGCACACACCGCGCCGCTGCTCGAGCCGCCGATGGCGCGATCGTTGCCGCTGGTCGAAAGGTTGAGGTGCTGGTCGGCGACCACGTGCGGGATGAGCTCGTCGAGCACGAAGCGCGCGTAACCGTCGCCCAGGCCGTCGTACTCGTAGCTGCGGTTCCAGCGGTCAAGGGCCGCGTCCGAGGGCGCCTTGACGTGGCCATGCATGATGAAGATGCCGACCGTGACCGGCATCTCCTTCGCGGCGATCAGCTGGTCGAAGACCTCAGGCGCGTGGAACTGGACGCCGTCCTGGTTGACGTAGACGCACGCGGGCTTGGCAGGGTCGTACTGCTGCGGCACGTAGACCCAATAGTCGCGGGTGGTGCCGGGGAAGATCCTGCTGCCCTCAAATACGTGCTTGGTGACCGTACCCTTGGGCACCTCGGGCGCGGTTTCCGCAATCACGGCACCGACGGCGAGCAGGGGAATCAGCGGGATCAGGCGCAGGAAGGGCATGAGGATGGGTCTCCGAGGGAGAAGAGGTACGACGCCGGAGAGGGAGCGCTGAGGGTGGGGAGACGCGGGGCTTGGGACTCGTGCCTTGAGACCGGGCCTGATGAAGCGGGCGTGGAGTGGCAAGAGTCGGAATTCCGCCATACGCTGCTGCGTGTCTTGCAATGCGGCCTCGAGGGCGCAAGCGCCGCACGGTGGAGTTGCTGAAGGATGTCCCAACCACCGCACGGGCGCGTGGACTTGGCGGCGGAAGGGCCTACGACCCGGTGAGGAGACGCCGCATGCAGCCGTGGAGGATGCCCAGCCGGGACGAGTACTACATGGGCATCGCGGTGGCCGTGCGCGAGAAGGCCAACTGCCTGGGCAGCCGCGTCGGCGCGGTGATCGTGCGCGACAACCGTGTCATTTCCACCGGCTACAACGGCGTCCCCGAGGGCATGCAGAACTGCCTGGACGGCGGTTGCCACCGCTGCAGCAACACCGCCATCTACAAGTCGGGCGAGGCCTACGACCTGTGCATCTGCGTGCACGCCGAGCAGAACGCGTTGATCACCGCGGCGCGCTTCGGCATCGCGGTGTTCGGTGCGACGCTGTACACCACCATGAAACCGTGCTTCAACTGCGCCAAGGAGATCCTCCAGGCCGGCATCGTGCAGGTCTGCTACATGCACGAGTGGCGGCCCGGCGATGACACCAAGCGTGCCGAGCACGAAAAGATCATCGGCGCCATCAAGCTGATCCGGAAGATCGACTACCCGGACCCGCGGCCGGAGTGGATCCGTGCGATCAGCCTGCCGCAGACGGGGGATGGCGCCGACGTGCCGATGTGAAAGCGGCGCCGGCCTCGGCCCTACGCTCAGACCCCGACCCGATCCAGCACCCGGAATCCGATCCCCTCGCTGATGTCTTCCAGGGTCACCGTCGCGCGCGCTTCCAGATCGGCGATGGTACGCGCCACTTTCAGGATGCGGTCGTAGGCGCGCGCGCTCAGCCCGAGTTCTTCCACCGCCCTATTCAGCAGGGCCAGGCCGGCGGGATCCGCGGCGAGGTGACGGCGCAGACCGCGCGCGTCCAGGGTGGCATTGGGGCATCCCTGACGGGCCAGCATGCGCTCGCGCGCCGCGACCACGCGCACGCGTGCGACCGCGGTGGTCTCGCCACCCCCGCCGGCGAGCAAATCGGGGCGCTGCGCGGGTACCTCCAGGTGCAGGTCGATGCGGTCGAGCAACGGTCCGCTGATGCGCCCGCGATAACGGTGGATGGCATCGCGGTTGTCGACGCAGCGCCGCGTCGGGTGGCCCAGGTAGCCGCACGGGCAGGGATTCATCGCCGCGACCAGCATGACGCGGCTGGGAAAGGTCAGGCGCCCGCCGCCGCGGCTGATGGTCAGCCGCCCGTCCTCGAGCGGCTGGCGCAGGTTTTCGAGCACGGTGCGCGGAAATTCCGGCAGTTCATCCAGGAACAGCACGCCGTGGTGGGCGAGACTGACCTCGCCCGGGCGCGGCACCGAACCACCGCCGATCAACCCGACCGCTGAAACATTGTGATGCGGGGCGCGGAATGGCCGGCTGCGCAGCAGCCCGCCGCCCGCCGGCATCAGCCCCGAGACCGAGTGCACGCGCGTGACGTCGAGAGCTTCCTCGAGGGTGAGCTCTGGCAGCAAGCCGGGCAGGCGACGCGCGAGCATGGTCTTGCCTGATCCTGGAGGTCCCATCATCAGCAAGTTGTGCCCGCCCGCGGCTGCAACCACCAGCGCGCGCTTGGCGTGTTCCTGGCCGCGCACGTCGCTGAGGTCGGGGCCGTCGCCGTCGAGCCGCACCGCCGCTGCTTCCGGGCGCACGCACGGCGCTGCCGCCAGCCCGTTGCGCACCCACTCGCAAACCTCGGCGAGGTTGCCGGGCGCGAGCACGCGCAGTCCCTCGACCACCGCCGCCTCCTGGGCATTCCCTGCCGCAACCACGATATGGCGCATCCCGGCCTCACGCGCCGCCAGCGCGCAGGCCAGCACCCCGCGCACCGGCCGCAGCGCGCCATCGAGCGCGAGTTCGGCCAGGAACAGCGCATCGCGCGGCGGCGGCGGCAGCTTGTTCTCCGGCACCGTACAGGCGAAGCCCAACGCCACCGCCAGATCGAAGGCCGGCCCCTCCTTGCGGCGGTCCGCCGGCGCAAGGTTGACCACCAGATGGTCCCCCGGTCGGTGCGTCAGCCCGCTCGAGAACAGCGCCGGCGTCACCCGCTCGATCGACTCGCGCACCGCCGCGTCAGGCAGACCCACGACGGTAGTGCGTCCGACCCCGGTCGACGGCTCGCTGCGGCTGACCTCGACCTGCACCAGATAGCCTTCGACGCCTTCGACGGTGGCGGCGTGGAGTTGGACGAGTTCCATGGGAACAGCATGGGGGCGCAAGGACTGGTGGAATGATGGCCAGTCAAAAGTGTTCGCTACTTCACCCGAACAGCGCGTGTGGCGTTGCGATGACCCTCGGTCATGGACTCACCCTCTGCAAAGACTCGATCACCCGGAGGACCGTGTACGCACCGTCAGGGCAAACCCTCCCCACCCGGTGCAGGGGACATCCGCTAGCGGCGGTGGTATGACTGCGACGGTGGACGTCATGGCATCCGCAACCAGACCGACCTGGTGCAGGTGATCGCAACCAGCGGCGACGGCTTGGCGTCCGAACGCGACCTCGTGTGCATCATCGACCTCTATCCTGACCTGCGAGCGCATCCACGCGCGTACGCGACATACGACCTCAGCTCTTGCCGTGAGCCCCCTGCCCCCCACACGCCGCTGGGCACCATTTGCGGATCAACAGCTTCACCAGGGCCACGAATTCCAAGTAGTCGTGCGGCTTGCGGCAATAGTCGCTGGCGCCGATGGCGGTGCACACGCAGCGGTCGGTCACCGACATCGAGTTGGTGAGCATCACCACCGGGATGCCGCTGACCTTCTCGTTGTGCTTGATGATGCGCAGGATGTCGCGGCCGCTGACGGCGGGCATGTTGAGGTCGAGGATGAGGAGGTCGGGCAGTTGTCGGGGATGGTTCTCGTCCCACTCGTCTCCGAGCAGTTCCTGGAGCACCGCCGGGCCGCTGGAAAAGGTCCGCAGACGGCCCTGGAAGTGGACGTTGCGGCAGGCCTCCTCGGCGAGCAGCAGGTCGGCATTGCTGTCGTCGACCACCCAGACGAGGCATTCCCGGGTTTCAGGTATGACCGCATCGCTCATATCGGGCAGCATGGCTTCGCTCCTGCAAGGTGGGCTGGTCTGTCAGCAGCCTCAGCCATGCCAATGGCGGGCTCTATTCTGCGGCTTTCACTGCGCTTCTCCACTTCGGATTGCACGGTTCGGGTCTGCACAGACGTGCAGTAGGCCACTGGTGGCCTGCTGGCCGGTTTTCACGACCGCGCATATCCATTGTCGCCTGGCCCATCCCAAGCACCATGGCGGCATGCGTACCCGTGCCCTTCTGCCCGCTTTGCTCATGGCCTGCGGGCTGACCTCCGGCCTGGCCGGTGCGGCGGTTCCGATGCTGACTGTCGAGGCCAAGCCCTTCTACCTCGAGACCGATGTCGGTGCGACGCCCAAGGATCAGCGCAAGACCGCGGCCTTCTACCTGCAGCACATCGCCGAGACCGGCAACTTCTTCCTGCAGGTCTTCCAGCTCAAGAACACCTGCTTCGAGGACTACGCGCGCCTCCTCGACCCGACCGGCAAGGAGCTGGACCGCCGCGTGCGCATCTGCATCTTCTCGAGTTACGAAGATTTTCTCAAGGACTTCCAGACGCGCTACGCGACCAAGACGCGGCCCGGCGCCTACTTCGGCATCACGCGGCCCAAGGATTCGGCGGGCGCGATCTCCGGCCCATGGCGGCGCGAAGTGGTGGCGCAGACCGAGGGCCACAGCGACGAGCAGGTGCTGCGCGATCTCTACCACGAGATGGGCCACCTGTTCATGCGCACCTTCATGGTCTACAATGCCGAGGTGCCGAGCTGGATCGAAGAGGGCACGGCCGAACTCTTCCAGCTGCGCAAGGGCAACGGTGCCAAGCCCGAGCACGACCGCGACCAGTACGCCGGCTGGATGGTCGAGATTGTCGGCGAAAGCAGCGCGATCCCGTGGAAGGAATTCACCGCCGTCCGCAACATGGACAACCTCGACTTCACCTTCAAGGACCCGCTGCGCAGCATCATCCAGTACGACCAGGCGTGGTCGGTGCTGGAGTTCATGATCGGCAGCCCCGAGCGCCAGAACGCCTTCACCGCGCTGCTGCGCGCCTTCAAGGACGCCGGCGAGAAGGCGGGGCAGGCGGCGGCGGCGGCCGGGCTGCGCGATCAGGCCCTGATCGCGAAGGTCCAGTACGCGCTCTACCCGGTCCAGGACGAGCTCTTCAAGAAATGCTATGGCAACGACCTGCTCGCGGTCGAAGTGCTGTGGAAGGAATGGGTACGCAAGAGCTACGACAAAGAGGTCAAACGCAACCCGATCCTGCGTTACCACCGCGGCGAATGGCACCTGGCGATGCGCGCGCGCTTCGGACCAGCGGCCACGCGCGAGGCCGAGCTCGACAAGGCGCTCGCGCTGTTCGAGGAGAGCGCCAAGGAATCACCCAAGCTGGCCGAAGGGTATGTCGGTCTCGGTCGCGTTGCGCTCGAGCGCCGCGACCTGGCGACCGCCAACATGCTCTTCGACCAGGCGGTCGCCCTCGGACCCGACAACTTCGACGTGCTGCTCTATGGCGGCTACGCCAAGCTGCGCAGCGGCGACTTCCCGAAGGCCGTCGAGTCCCTCACCAAGGCGGTCAAGGCGCTACCCAACCACTACGAGGCGAATCTCTTCCTCGCCAACGCCCAGCTCGCCGCGGGCGGCGACGCGCACGATGCGCTGGCGCTGCTGGCGCGCGCCCGCGCGCTGCGCCGCCAGGGTGGCGAGATCGAGTGCGGCCTGCTCGAGGGCGTCGCCCAGCTGCGCCTCGGCCAGGCCGGACTCGCCTTCATGGCGCTGAACGATGCGGCACCCTCGGCCCTGCCCAGCGTGCCGCTGCTGCGCGCCGTGGCGCGCGCCGGCATGGGCGAAGCGCAGGACGCGCTCGCCATCCTCGCCGCAGCCAAGGCCGGCGGCAACGCCTGGACCGAGGCTCTGGCCGGACTGATCCGCGACAACAAGCCCCTGCCGGCGATCACCTTTAGCGCTAGCGGCCTGCCGTACCCGGTCGGGCTGGGGTTCACGCTCAACTAGCTGGTGGGCCGCGAGCTCGTTCCGAAGCACTTCCGGGAAAGCAGAGGGAGGATCGAACAAGAGGCGCGGAGACGCAGAGAACGGATGAGGGGAAGGACGCAGGAGGCCTGCAGGGAACCCAGAATCGTGGGAGCGCTCCCGCCTGTCCTTCCTACTCCTCCTCCGGCCTCCACATCTCCGCGCCTCCCATTTGATCCTTCTCAAATCGCCTCCGATCGACCGCCCGAGCCAGTGGGAGTTACAGCGGACCACGCGCCGACCTTGCACAAGCGGCGGGCCGCGCGCGAGCGCGGGACCCGGCGTGCCAAATCGTTTTCCCAAGAACATGGCCGACGCGCGGCAGATGCTGCGGCGCTGCGCGGCATCAACGCCGCCGCCCTGCGCACGTCCCACCTGCGCGTAGCCCCCATCCGCCGCCGAGCCACCCATGCCCACCCGCACTGCAGCACTCCCGTCCTTCGCTCTGGCATTCGCCGTGGGCGCCGCCGCCTGGGGCGCCGAGCCGGACCACCAGGCTCCCGCGTTGAAGTCACTGCCGACCCCGCCCGCGGAGAGCCATGCATCCGCCGCGGCCTTCCCAGCGCTGGGGCCTGAAGAGGACCCCGCCCTGCTCGGCACCGGCGTCCAACGCACCATGACGCTGCTCGCCACCAGCACCGCCACGCATCGCAACCACGTGCGCGTGCTGTTCTACGGGCAGTCGATCACCGAACAGGACTGGAGCCACCAGGTCGCCGACGACCTGCGCCAGCGCTTCCCGCTTGCCGATCTGGAGATCGAGAACCGCGCCATCGGCGGCTTCGCCTCACAGCTGCTCATCAACCCGGCCGAGCACGACGTCTACCCGTTCTATCCGGACCTGGTGATCTTCCACGTCTTCGGCGCGAACGGGCAGTACGAGCAGATCATCAAGAGCATCCGCAGCCGCACCACCGCCGAGGTGCTGATGCAGACCGACCGCGTCGGCAGCGCGTGGCCGCAGGACCATCCCGACGAAAAGGCCGACAAGGGCCTGTGGTGGGACTGGATGATGAACAACCGCTTCCTGCCCGACATCGCCAAGAAATACGGCTGCGCCCTGCAGCCGGTACGCGGCGGCTGGCTGCGCTACCTCAAGGACAACCACTACGAACCGTCGCAGCTGCTGCTGCCCGACGGCACGCACCTCAACCCGCAAGGCAACTTCGTGCTCGCGCAGCTCACCGAGCGCTACCTGGTCCACCGCCCCGAGCTGCCGGAGGCTGCGTGGAAGGACTTGGTGCAGACCCACGCAGTCACCACGGCGGACTGGAAGGACGGCGTGCTGACCGTGGAATTCACCGGCAACCGCGTCGACCTGATCCCGCGGTCGGGCGCCCACGGCGGCGGCGCGCAGGTCGCCATCGACGGCAGGAAGCCGAGTGGCATTCCCGAAGCCTACCGCATCACCCGCCCCACGCCCGGTCCATGGAGCCCGCTGTTCCTGAGCCGGGTCGACCACACCGCGCCGCTGGTGCCGGAGGAGTGGACCATCACCGTGCACGACGTCGCCGCCGACGGCAAGAGCTGGGCCTTCGACGTGCGTGGCTCGCTCACCGGCGTCGACGGTTCCGGACGCAGCGACCAGCCGTTCACCAGTCCGTCGGGCCGCGTCGCCATCGCTCCCGGCGCGTGGTTCCGCGGCTTCTACAAGCCGCTGCCCGAGGGCTACACGCTCCACTGGCAGGTGCTGCCGATGTCGATCGACGCCTACCAGATGCCTGCCGAGAACGCGGCGGGTGACGGCCTGGAACACGCCACCACCATCGTCCAGGGCCTGCCCCCTGGCGCCCACGTCCTGACCCTGCGCGCCGACCGTGCGGCCTCGCCGCCCGACCTTCGCGCGATCAGGATCTACCAACCGCCGGTCGCTCCATAGCGGGCGCCTCGCGATTCCAGGCGCGTCAGACGTCGGAATTCAGCGCCTGTTGGACCATACGCAGGACGCAGTCGCAGAAATCCGCGTAGAGGAGCGGCTTGTGGAAGAACGCCATGGCACCGAGCGCGATCGCGCGGTCCTGGTCGCACTGGCGACTGGAAGAGGAGAAGATCACGCGGCGGATCGCTGCCGTCCGCTCATTGCAGTGCAGCGCCTCGAGCAGCTGGAAGCCATCGCCCATCGGCATGTTCAGATCGATGATCATCAGATCGGGCGTGCACGCCGTCTCGTAGGGCGGCAAGCGGTAGAGGAAGCGCAGCGCGGTGGGCGCGTTCGGCACCGCCCGGATGCGGAAACGCGGCCGCAGCATGGCCAGCGATTCCTCGATCAACCCGATGTCCGCGGGGCTGTCTTCCACGATCAGGATTTCGGTCTTGGACATGGTGTGCCCGCCGCGTTCACCTACCAGTGTGATAGGATGACGCGTCCTTCAAGATTGCAGTTTGCAGGAACGTGCCGGTGCACCGTTACCGACTGGCGGTCGGTATCAGGGTACCACGATACAACGGTACCCGGGCTTGCGCCTATTTGACCAGGATGCGCTGGAAATCGCCGCGCATGGTGAGCTTCGGATGCGCGGCCACGGCGCGGATCTGGTAGGTCCTGCCCGGCTGGAGTCCGACGATGGGGAGCGCGAACGCGCCAACGTGATCCTGCGCGGTCAGCGGAGTGGCGATCCATAGTTCGTTGTTGAGCGCCTCGGTGAAACCGAGGTACTCCTGGTACTCGAAGCCGACCTGCACCGTCGCCGCATCGCCAAGGTCCAGCAGGGTGCCATGGGCGATCACCGCGCCCGGCGCGCCGGTCTCGGCCTTCTGGGTGTCGACCGCGGGCGGCTTGAGCGCAGGCTGCACGTGGGTGATCTTCAGCACCAGCGGATTCGGCCACTTGGCGTCGGTGTGGAAGCGCTGCGTGCGCACGGCCGACACGTTAAGGCCTTGCGCGGTCTGGCTGAAGCGGCAGGCGGTGTCGGCGCCCGCCTGGTATTCCAGTGTGGCGCTGGTCTGCCCGAGCACGCTGGCCACGGTCTGCGCGGTGGCCGCCACCGAATGCAGCACGAACTCGCGGCGCTGGCCCATCGCCCAGTCGCTGATGCCGGTGAGGAAGGCGTACACGGTGTCGGAGTCGGCTTGCTTCGTGAACCAGATGCCCTCCTCATTGGTGACGATCCACGGGCGGGTGTGGTGGATGGCCTCGCCGTTGGCCGCGTGCCATAGGGCGATCTCGCGTAGGCGGCCCTCCTGCTCGATGGGCAGCTCGCCGTCCGGCTTGGGACCGACATTCAGCAGCAGGCTGCCACCCTTCGCGCGCGTCTCGATGAGCAGTCCGATCAGGCGCGTGCCCGACTTGTAGGTCTCGTCGGTCGGCTTCCACGGCCACTGCGTGCCCATGGTCACGCACGATTCCCAGGCGCCGGCCAGGGCGCGCCCGGGCAGATGCTGCTCCGGCGTGGTGATCGCGCCGCGCGTCACCAGCAGGTCGGGATTGACGCTCCAGCCGGTGTCGCGGCACGGCTCCTTGGGCTCGCCGTCGATGAACAGCACCTCGACCTTGCCGTATTTCGTCATCAGCTCGCGCGTCTGGTCGTTGACCAGCTTCGCCAGCGCCGCGGTGGTGGCGGCGTCCATGGGCGGCGCCGGGCGGGTGATGGTCAAGCCATGACGATCGAGGAATGAGAAGTCCTCCGGCGAATAATAGATGCCCACGCCCAGGCCGAGGCGGCGCGCAGCCGCGGCGTAGTCCGCGACCAGGTCGCGCGCGTACGGGGTGTGCATGATGGTGAAGTCGGTGGTCGCGCTGTCCCACATGCAGAAGCCGCTGTGGTGCTTCGCGGTCAGCACCACGTAGCGCATGCCGGCGAGCTTGGCCAGGCCGAGCAGTTCATCAGCATCGAAGCGTTTGGGGTTGAAGGTCTGCGGCAGCTCGTGGAAGTACCAGTCGAGCCACTCACGCGACGCCCCGACCGCGACGTGGCTGATGTCGCCGCCGAGCTGCCCGTCGAAGCTCCAGTGGATGAACATCCCGAAGCCGGCGTCCTGCAGCCACGCCAGGCGTTCGGGCTTGTTGCCGTGCGCGCTCTGGTCGGCGTTCTGGCCCGCCTCGATGGCGTCGGCCGCGCCGAGCCGCGCGCAGGCGCCGATCAGGAACAGCGAAGCGAGCAGGGGCCGGAGGATCATGGCGCATTTCCCGGGAAGAGGATGCGGGAGACGATGGCATTCCGCGCCCCGCCCGCAACGGCGCCGGTCGACCGGACCAGTCATGCTAAGGTGTACCCGTTCCCTCCTGCACCGACGATTTCCGGACACAGCGTGCTGGTGCCAGCGGTCCGTGGCGCAGCGCGCGCCGGCAGGTCCTCCACTGCGCAGCGCCCCGCGCGCGCGGCGGCGCGCTTCACGCCAGCGCGCGCGCGCGGCGGCGGTACTCCAGCGGCGCGCAGCCGTGGGCGCGGCGGAAGAGGCGCGCGAAGTAGCCGGGATCGTCCAGCCCGACCGCGCGCGCCACCACTCCGACCCCCTCGTCGCCGTCGGCGAGGCGGCGCGCGGCGCGCGCTAGGCGCAGGTCGCGCAGCAGGGCGGGGAAGGTCAGGCCGAAGACCTCGCGCACCAGGTGCCCGCAGCGCGAGGCCGACAGGCCAAGGTGCTGGGCGAGGTCGTCCAGACGCAGTGGCTTGGCCAGGCGCGCCTCGAGGAAACGCAGCATGCGCCCACCGCGGTCGACGCGCGCGCCGGGTGCGAGGTGGCGCTCCAGGCGCGCGGCGATCTGCCGCGCCAGGCCCTGGATGAGCCGGTGCCGGTCTGCGACCCAGCCCGATTCAGGCGGCGCGACCAGCCCGGCCCGCGGCGGCGGCCCGGATCCGCACCACATCGGCCCGGCGGTGACGAGCCCCAAGTAGCGCCCGCGCAGCAGTACCGGCACCACGATTTCGGTGTGGCCGAACGGGCAGGCGTGGACGCGCCCATCGGGGAGGTGGACCAGCTCGCGCAACACCGTGCCGGCGCAGAACGCGACGCAGCCGCGCAGGCCTTCCGGCCGCGCCTTCACCGCCAGGCACGCCGGGTCGAGATGCCAGGTGAGCGCTCGCGGCAGGCCGCCGAGGTCGAGGAAGTCGCGGAAGATGACGCGCAGGCCGAGCACCCGCCCGGCGCCCTCGAGGAGTGCCGTCAGATCGCTGCCGAGCGTGGACGTTCTCGTAGCGGATTTGTCCGCAGGCATGGCGGAAGTGTCCAGGCCGGATCTGCCGGGCCAGCCTATAATCGCCCCGGACCCCCTGGAAAGCCCATGCACGAGCACCGCGCCCACACCCTCGCCCTTCTGCTGTCCCTCGCCCTCGCCGTGGGCTGGACGGCCGCCGCGGGAGAAACCGCAGCTGGTGCGGACGCTGGCCCCCGCCAGTTCAGCGGCATCTACCCGCACCTGGCGCGCTTCAACGGCGGCGGCGAGTGCGGCATCGGCGCGCTGGTGCCGTGGGCGGACCGCCTGTGGCTGGTCACCTACCCACCGCACGCCACCCACGGCAGCGCGGACAAGCTCACCGCGATCGATGCCGGGCTGCAGGCGACCGAGCGGCCGGAGAGCGTCGGCGGCACCCACGCCTGCCGGTTGCTCCACCGCGAGTCCAACCAGCTGTTCATCGGCCCCTACGCCATCGCCGCCGACGGCACGGTGCGCGCCATCGACCTGCACCAGCTGGTCGGACGCATGACCGCGGTGGCGCGCCACCTCACCGACCCCGCCAACAAGGTCTACTACTACGACATGGAGGGCGCGGTCTACGAGGTCGACGTCCACTCCCTGGCGGTGACGCGGCTGTTCGCCAAGCCGGTGCCGGGCTGGCACGGCAAGGGCGCCTACACCGCCCAGGGCCATCTGGTGATCGCCAACAACGGCGACGTGCCATCCGGCGACGCGCAGGTGCACAGCCTGGCACCGCTGCCCGCAGCCAGCGCCGAGGACGCAGGGGTGCTCGCTGAATGGGACGGCCACGACTGGCACATCGTCGCGCGCCGCCAGTTCACCGACGTCACCGGCCCCGGCGGCATCGCCGGCGCCCCCGACGACGCCGCACCCCTGTGGGCGATCGGCTGGGATAAGCGGTCGGTGCTGCTCGCGCTGCGCGACGGCGGCGCGTGGTCGATGTTCCGCCTGCCCAAGGCCAGCCACGCCTTCGACCCGCACCACGGCTGGTTCACCGAGTGGCCGCGCATCCGCGAGGTCGGCGACGGCCACCTGTTGATGGCGATGCACGGCATGCTCTACGAGTTCCCGCGCGGCTTCCGCGCCGGCGCCACCGCGGGCATCGTGCCGCTGTCCTCGCACCTCCGCTACCTGACCGACTTCTGCGCCTGGAACGGCCACCTGGTGCTGGCCAGCGACGATGCCTCGATCATGCAGAACCCGCTCGCCGGGGCCTCGCAGTCGAACCTGTGGTTCGGCACCTGGGACGCCCTGCGCGGCTTCGGTCCGCGCACCGGCTGGGGCGGCCCGTGGCAGCGCGACGCGGTTGCGGCTGGCGCGTGGTCCGACCCGTTCCTGGTCGGCGGCTTCCCGCGCCGCGTCCTGCACCTGGTCAACCACGGCGACGCGCCGGTGGTCGTCACTGTGCAGGCCGACGGCGCCGGCGACGGACGCTGGGCCGACTGGCGCGCTGTAGCCGTGCCTGCTCACGGCTATGTGCCGACCATCCTGCCGGCCGCCCTGGCCGCGCCCTGGCTGCGCTTGGCGAGCGACCGCGCGGCCACCCTCACCGCCTACTTCCATCTCGGTGACGACGCGCCGCGCAGCAGCGACGAGGCGGCCTTTGCTGGCGTGGCAGAGGTCGGCGACGCCACTGCGACGGGCGGCCTGGTACGCCCCGGCGCGCAAGACGGCCTGCTGCAGTGGCTGCCGCGCGGCCCCGGCGGCACCAGCGGCTACCACGAGATCGACGGCGCCATGCATGCGCACACCCCGGCCGCGGATCGCAGCGCCGAGGTCGAGAAGCTGTGCGCCGTGAGGACCGATTTCAGCGTCGATGCGGCTTCGGTGGTGATGACCCAGGACGGGCAGCGCTGGCGCCTGCCGCGCGGCGACGCGCGCTTCGACCACGCCGGCGCGCTGGGCTGGCCGCGCGGCATCCGCGAGGTCTGCTCCGAACGCTTTCTGATGGACATCCACGGCAGCTTCTACGAGATGCCGCGCGAGCACGGCCTGCCGCTCATCCGCCCGGTGTGCAGCCACCACAAGGCGATCGCCGACTACTGCAGCTGGCGCGGCCTGCTGGTGCTGTCCGGCGTCCGCGCTGACGCCGCTGCGGACGCGCACGTGGTGCGCTTCGGCGCCGCTGGTGCGCTGTGGTTCGGCATGGTCGACGACCTCTGGCGCCTCGGCAAACCGGTCGGCCGCGGTGGCCCGTGGCTGGACAGTGCGGTGGCCGCCGGCGCTCCCTCGGACCCCTACCTGATGACCGGCTACGACCGCAAGACCCTGACCCTGCGCCACGACCAGCCCGCGCCACTCGCCATCACCGTCGAGGTCGACATCGACCACCACGGCTGGGTCACCTACGGCGTGCTCAGCGTGCCCGCCGGCCAGCCCCTGGTGCTGACCTTCCCCGAGGGCTACAGCGCCCACTGGATCCGCTGCACAGCCGCGCAGGACTGCAAGGCCAGCGCGCAGCTCGTCTACGAGTGACGCCAGGCGCTGGCGGCCCCTGCATCCAGGGCAATGCCCTGCTCGGTACCCACAACGCACAGTGGGGTCCGAAGAGAGGCGCGGAATCTGAAAAAAAAATGGTGGGGATCCGGTAGGAACGAGCTCGCGGAGCGGGCGAAAGCAATGAGGCTAGGGCGTGAGCCCTGGAAATCGGAAGCACGGATGTCAGAGCCCGCGGAGCGGGCGATACCATTTCATGCGGGGGAACCTCGCAGGGCCAAAATTGCTGTGCGGGAAATCTTGTCGCCCGCTCCGTGGGCTTGCACCCTCTTCCGTCGCGGGTCCCAGGGCTCACGCCCTAGCCTCATTGCTTTCGCCTGCTCCGCTGGCTCGTCGATCCCCTGCCGACGACATGCGCGATTCCATGGGGCATCCCATTTCGGAAGTTGTGGGTAGTGCCTAGCGCCTACTGCACGTGTTCCTTGACCTCCCCCTGATTCCGCCTACAAATCCACTGATCATGCGCCCCCTGCAGACCAACCTGCTGCTCGTCGAGCGACTTACGGCGGGGTCCCTCGCGTAGTCGAGAGGAACCCCGTTCGCGGCCGGTAGAGCCTGCGCTCCCGGCCGCCATGACCAGATCACCACACCATCCTCATCCCGACGAGCGTGGCCCATGGCCGCGCCAGGAAATCCCATGACGTCCCCTGCCATCCCCGATCCCAACCGCGTCCTGATCTTCGATACCACCCTGCGCGACGGCGAGCAGTCGCCCGGCGCGTCGATGAACCTGCCCGAAAAGCTGGAGATCGCCCGCACCCTCGAAGCGCTGGGTGTCGACATCATCGAGGCCGGCTTCCCGGTCGCCTCGCCGGACGACTTCGCCGCCGTCAAGGCGATCGCCGAGCAGACCACGCGGGCGCGCATCTGCGCGTTGGCCCGCGCGCTGACCGGGGACATCGACCGCGCCGCCGAAGCGGTGCGCCCGGCCGGCGCGCGCGCGCGCATCCACATCTTCCTGGCGACCAGCGCCATCCACCGTCAGTTCAAGCTCAACAAGGTCAAGGAGGAGATCGTCAAGCAGGCGCGCGACAGCGTGGCCTACGCGCGCACACTGTGCGACGACATCGAGTTCTCGCCCGAGGACGCCTCGCGCACCGAGCCCGAATTCCTCGCCGAGGTGGTGCAGGCGGTGATCGCGGCTGGCGCGCGCACCGTCAATATCCCCGACACCGTCGGCTACGCCTACCCGAACGACTACGCCGACCTCATCACCTACCTGCGCGCGCACGTCGCGAACATCGCTCAGGCGGTGATCTCGGTGCACTGCCACAACGACCTGGGCCTGGCGGTCGCCAACTCGCTGGCCGCGGTGCGCGCCGGCGCGCGCCAGGTCGAATGCACCATCAACGGCATCGGCGAGCGCGCCGGTAACTGCTCGCTCGAAGAGGTGGTCATGGCCATGCGCGTGCGCAAGGACATGTTCGCCGGCATTACCACCGGCATCACCTCCAGCCACCTCTACGGCGCTTCGCGCCTGGTGCAGTCGATCACCGGGCTGACCGTACAGCGCAACAAGGCGGTCGTCGGCGACAACGCCTTCGCCCACGAGTCCGGCATCCACCAGCACGGCATGATGAAGAACCCCGAGTGCTACGAGATCATGACGCCGCAGTCGGTCGGCGTCCCCGACACCAACCTGGTGCTGGGCAAGCACTCCGGTCGCGCCGCGCTGGGCGCGCGGTTGACCAAGCTGGGCATGCCGGTCGGTGACGACGACCTGGGCAAGGTCTTCGAGGCCTTCAAGCGCCTCGCCGACCGCAAGAAGGAGATCTACGACGGCGATCTCATCGCCCTGATCGAGGAAGTCGTGCGCGGCACCACGCTGAGCGTGTGGAAGTTGGATTACCTCCATACTTCGGCCGGCACCGAGGCCATCGCCACCGCCACCGTGCGCCTGAGCAAGGACGGCACCACC
>JBBQSO010000049.1:0-38726 GCA_038213805.1 Planctomycetota bacterium
CGCGCGCCACGCCGCCCAGGTGGCGAGCCACGAGGCGCGCCTGCGCGACCTCGAGGCCGCCCTGGTCCGCGCCCAGCAGGAGCTGGCGGCGACCAATGCGCGCATGCACACGCGCCACGAGACCGAGCGCCAGATCGCCGATCAGCTGGTGCGCGCCGCCGAGGGCGACGAGCAGCTGGCCAATGCCGCCGCCGACCTGGCGATGGGCCTCGACGATCTCACCGACGGCGCGACCGACGTGCGCGACCAGCAGGTGGTCGAGACCGTCACCCTGCTCGCACAGCGCAAGAAGGACCTCAGCGAAGAGGTCGACCGCCTCAAGGCCGACGGCTGGGTGCAGCAGCGCGAGCTCAAGGAGCTGCGCGAGCAGGCCACCTCGCTCGAGAGCGAGCGCGACGAGATGGCTGCGAGCGGCAAGGAGATCATCAACCTCCTGACTCAGCAGAAGGAACGCACCGTGCAGGAGCTGGAGGCGATCCGCGCCCAGCAGGAAGCCACCGAGGCTTCCCTCGCACGCTTCGAGCATCGCACCAGCGCCGCCGAAAGCGCCAACCGCCAGCTCGCCGAGGCGCTCTCCGCCCTGGCCAACGCGCAGGCGGGCGGCGCCGGCGTCGAGGACGCGCGCGTCGATCTCGAACTCGCATTGTCGCAGCTGCCGGACGAGGGCGAGGACGCGGTCACCGTACCTGAGGACCTCAGCCTGACCCTGGCCAACAGCGGGCAGAAACTCGCCGCCGCGCTGGCCGCGAACTACCGCATCGCGCACTCCGCGCACCACGAGGCGACGCGCGAGCACGACCGCCTCAAGGCCCAGGTCGAAAGCATGCGCGCCGAGGTCGAGACCGTTCAGAACGGCATGGAGGAGCAGGTCGGCACGCTGCGCAGCAGCCAGGCCGAGGTGCGCGCCGTGCGCCAGGAGATGAACAATCAGGGCCGCGACCTCGCCCAGAAGGTGCAGGAGCTCACCACCCTGCGCGGCGAGATGGCCAGCACCAAGGCCGAGCTGGCGGTGGCGCAGCAGCGCCTCGAGGACCAGGACCGCCGTTACCACCAGGCCAGCGGCCAGCTCACCGAGGCGCGCCGCGAGCTCGAGCGCCTTGGCCAGCAGCTTCACCAGGCGCGCGGCCGGGCCGAGGCCGGCGAGCACGCGCAGGGCCAGCTCCTGCAGTCGCTGCGCTCGTTGACCCACCGCCAGGATGCCTCCCCGGCGCTGACGCGGGCACTCACCGACGCCGACCTCTCCGATCCGCTGAGCGTGGCCGCGCAGAAGCTCGACCTCGCCCAGGGCGCCGGACCCGACCAGGTGGTCGCCGCCGGCGCCACCTATGCGAGCGCCCTGCGCGACCGCATCGAGCGCCTCGCCGAGGGTCTCGAAGAGGCGCGTGGCGAACTCGGCGCGACCAAAACCAGCGAAAGCGCCATGCAGGGCGAACTCGCCGGCCTGCGCGCCCAGGTGGTCGACCGCGACCACGAGGTCGAAAACCTCAGCAAGGCCATCGAACTCGCCAAAGAGGGCCAGGCCGAGCTCCTGACCCAGCTCATGGACCAGCGCCGCACCCACGACGAGACCGCCGCGACGCTCAAGAGCATCAAGGAGCAGCTGCGCCTCGCCCAGGCCGAGAACGAGGACTACCACGCGCGCGACAACGCCTCGTCGGGCCACTTCAGCAGCGACAACGAACGCCTGCGTGCCGAGCTCGAAAAGGAGCGCGCCAACCAGAGTCAGATCGACACCCAGCTCAGCGATCTGCGCGAACGCGCCGAGGCCGCCGAGGCCCGCCTGCGCTCACAGCGCGACGAGCTGACGCGCCGCCTTGAGGAGCGCGACCACGTCATCCAGGCCAAGGACCGCCAGCTCGATCAGCTCGCAGCCCAGCGCAGCGATACCAAGAGTCTGGAGGCCCAGGTCCAGGTGCTGTCCAAAGACCTCGCCGAGGCCCACGACCGCATCAAGGCGCTTGAGGGTGTGCACGGCGAGAACGCCGGCGTCACGGTGCGCAGCGGCGACCTGGCGCGCGAGCTGAAGAATCTCCAGCAGGAGCGCGACCAGCTGCGCGAACGCCACCGCACCATCGAGGGCGACCTCGCCGACGCGGTCAGCCTCTCCGCCCAGCTGCGCACGCAGCTCGACGAGAAGCGCAAGGATGTCGAGGCGACGCGCGAGAAGCTCGCCAAGGAGCTGAACGACGAGCGCGAGCGCACCGGCGCGATGCGCGAGGAATTCCGCCGCCTCAAGGAGGAGGTTGTCGGGCTCAAGGCGCGCATCCGCCGCCTTACCGATGGTGGGGGCCCGGTGACGGGCACCTTCCAGAAGCCCAAGGGCTGAAGCGACTCCGGCCAGACGCCGACCAAGACCCCGGGCAGCCGCCCGGGGTCTTGGTTTTTACGCCTGCCGCGCAGGCTGCTGACGGGTGGGACCGACCATGGACGACAGCGAGAGCCCCGCATCTGCGCCGCATCCGGCCGCGGCTCCGCTCGGCGCGACGGCGCGGCCCTCCGGACGACTCCCGTTCACGGGGTCGGCCGCCGCGGCGACCGCCGGCGCGCCGGACGCCGCGGAACTTGAGACACGCCTACGGGCGCTGATCCGGGCCGATCTCGACAGCGTGTCGCTGATCTCGACCGGCGTGGCGCTGGCGATGCTGATGGCCAGCGACGCGGTGCGCGGCTTTGCGGTGATGTGCGAGGCGGTAGCGATCTGGCGCGTGCACGGTCGCAGCCAGGCCGAGATCCGCGACTACCTGGTCATGCGCCTGCAGGTGCCGGCGCAGATGGCCGACTATACATGGCGGTCGACCATGCACGTCGCCGCGGTGTGCACGCGCGTCGTGCGTGGCCGGCTCGCCGAAGGCGCGGCAGTCGACCTGCTGTGCCAGGATCCCGGCGCCGAACGACCGGTCATCGCGGCGCTGGTGGCGATGATGCTGCGCATCTACCGCGAATCAGGAAAGGACAGCCTCGGCGGGACGGGCGGCAGCCTGCTCGGCGCCATGGGGGTGCTGGCCGGTGGCGTGATCGGCGCGTGGGCGGGCGTGGGGCTGGGTGGAGGTCACGGCTGGTTCGCATGCGTGCTGCTGGGAGTGATCGGGCTGCCGGCGGGCATGGTCGGGACCGTGCTGCTGATCGCATTGGGCAGGACGGTCAAGAAGCTGGGGTTGTGATCTGCTGGTCTGGGCCCAGCGATCACCTGCGGCGTCCAACGGCGCCCACGCCCAGGCGCTCAGCGATCCCCAGCACGTTTTCCCAACGCCGGATCGCGAGATCACCCAGGAACAACGCCAGGATCAGCAGCAGCAGCGCAGGTCGCAGATCACTGACGGCGCCGCTCGCATCCGGCGGCTCGGGCAGGCGCGTGGCGCCATCGGCGAGCACCGTTCCCCCGCTGCATTCGGCCAAGCGGTTGAGCAGATCGCGGTCGATGTGGCCAGTGGCGGATTCGGCGCCGGGCTGATGGACCAGGCCGGCGGAGACCTGATCAGCACCGCAGCGCGCACGCACCAGGTAGACCCCGGGCGCATCGGGCCGGAAGGTGCCGCGATATCGGCCGGGACCGTCCTGCTGGAGATCGACTCCGGCCACGGGCCGCATCGCGCCACCCTGCGCCGGGACGTGGAAGACATCGGCATGGACCAGGGCTCCGTCCTTCCAGGTCCCAGCGTCCTCGCGCACGTCGACCTCGATGCGCGCGCTGCGCCCGCTGCCATCGATACGCAGATCGAGATGGCGACCCTGCGCCTCGCGGATGGTCTCGCGCACCACCTGGACCCAGAACTGGGCGAAGCCCTGCGGCCAGCGGCCGAGCCACAGGCCCGACCAGCGGGAGGTCGCGTCGCTGGTGAAAGCGGTGACCTTGCCGGCGCCGAAGCGCCAATTGGCGAGCAGCGGATCGTCGAGATCGGTGACCAGCGGCACCTGGGCCGTAGCGCGGCGCAGGGTGCGCACATAGCCGAGCAGCTCTGGGGCCAGACGCACATCCCAGCCGGCGAGCATCGGATGGCGCTCCGCCTGGCGGGGCCTGAACGGCTGCTCGCGCACCAGCTTGCCCAGGTGGGTCATGGTATCCTGGGTGAAGATGCGCGGTATCTGCCGCGGGTCCTCGCAAAGGTAGAACTTGCCGCCGCCGGCCGCGGCCATCGCCTTGAGCAGTTCCACATCGGCGTCGCCCCCCACCGCCACGGTGGAGACGGTGATGTGCTCGGCCTTGCATGAGGCGGCCAGTTCGGGATAGCCCGAACCGTTGGTCTGGCCATCGGTCAGGACGATCATGTGCTTGGTCTTGGCCGGAGCGCGGCTGAGCGCGGTGCGGGCCTCGGACATGCCGGGCCAGATGTTGGTGCCGCCGCCCACGGCGATCGCGCCGATGCGCGCCTGGATCTCACCTTTCGGCGCCAGCCGGCCCATCGGTAGCGCCCACTGCGCGTCGCTGTCGAAGACCACCACGCCCAGCCAATCCTTGGCCTGCAGCAGCTGGCTGGTGGCGAGGGCCGCGGACTTGCAGACTTCGATCTTCTCGCCCGACATCGACCCCGATCGGTCGATGACCAGGGCGAGACCAACCGCGGCCTTCTCTTCGTTGTCCTGCGCCTGCATCTTCACCGGCAGCAGTTCTTCGATGGGCGTGCGGAACCAGCCGCCCACGCCATACGAGCTGGTGCCACCGATCACCAGCAGGCCGCCGCCGAACTCCTCGACGTAGATCTTGAGTGCCGTCATCGCCCGCTCCGACATCAGGCGCGCGGGCAGGTCGGCGAGGATGACCCCGTCATAGGCGTTCAGTTCCTGGACGGTATCGGGCATGACGGCGGGTGGACGATCGTCGAGGCGGATGCCTTCGGCGGCGAGCGCGTCGCTCAGATAGTGCGATTCCGCCGCATCGCCCGCCACCACCAGCAGGCGCGGACGGCCATCGACATCGACCAGGGCAAGGGCCTGGTTGTTGCCGGGTACGCTGTCGCCGGCGAAGCCGTCGGCTTCGACGCGGTAGGTGTAGAGGTTGCGTTCCGTCGGCGTGCGGCGGAATTCGCAGCGCTGCGCCGGCCCGGCCGTCACGCTGATGGTCCGCGTTTCGACCTCGAAGCCGTTCTCGAACAGCCGCAACCGGCCGCTGGCGGCGATGCTTGATTCGATCTCGGCGGTCAGGGTCAGCGCGGCGCCCTCATGGGAGCGCACGCGGTTGGCGGTCAGGCTCGACACGCGCACATCGCCGCGCAGCGGACCGGCCACCGGCGCGACGATGATCGGTACGCCGGCCAAAGCGGCCTCGCGCGCGGAGGCCAGTACGTCGCCACGGGTCTGCACGCCATCGCTGATCAGCACCAGTTGCCGGCGCGCGGCGGGCGGGAACAGCCCGCGCGCCAGGTCCAGCGCCGCGGCAAGATCGGTGTCCTGCCCGTCGGACGCGGTCAGCGCCGGGTCGGCCACCAGCGTGGGCGCGCCCACGGCGGGGGTGCGGGCCACCTGCGGCGTAGAGCCGGCCGAAACCACCGCCATCCAGGTGCCGGCGGGCAGGTCGGCGGCGATCGCCTGCATGCGCGCGATCGCTACCGTGCCGCCGTCCGCGCCCATGCTTTGCGAATGGTCGATGGCGAAGACCACCGCACGGACCGCCCCACCGCCATGCCATTCCGGAACGCACAGCGTGAGGATGACCAGGGCGATGGCAGCTGCGCGCAGCAGCGACGCCGCCACATGCCGCCACCGCGGCAGTCCCAGGCGCGACGCGCGCTGCGCCCACCACAGCAGGGCCAGGGCCGGCGGGATGAGCAGCAGCAACCACGGCGCGCCCAGGCTCATGCGACCCCCAGGCGATGATTCAGCCAAGCTTCGAGCAGCAGCAGGCCGAGCAGCAGGGAAAGCAGCAGCGGCATCAGATCGCCGCGCCACCACGCCGTCGCCGCCTGGTCGCCGTGCGCCGGCGGGGCCGCGGACAGCACGGTCTCGCCGCTATCGAGCAGTGCGGCACTGCCGGTCTCACCGGCCTCGGTGCGCCAGGCGCCGAGCCGATCGAGCTCCACCAGATGGCTGGCGCTGCGCAGCGTGGTGCCGTCGCTCCAGGTCAGCTGCGCGCCTTTCAGTGTCAGCACTGTGCCAGTGTGGTGGCGTTCGCCGCCCTGGCGGTCGCGCTCGGGCTGGGTGCACCACAGCAACGCGTTGCCGATCAGCAGTGGCCACACGCTGGTCAGGGCCAGGCGTTCGCTGCGATCCACCGCCGCCGCCAGCGCAACCAGCCGTGCGCCCTGGATCTCGCCCGCCGCGAGGAACGGCCCGGCGGGAGAGGACCACAACGGGGTCAGTGGCCCCGCGCTGGGCAGCACCGCGGTCTGGAGGGCGGCAACGCGCGCGCTGGCCACGCCGTAGAGCAGCGCATGGCCAGGATCGGCGAGGCGCGGCGAATCCACCGCCAGGCCGCCAGCGATGGCCAGCGCGCCGAGCGGCGCGCGACCCGCCGGCGGATCGATCACCAGCGCCGGCCGCGCGCTCCACTCCGGCGGCAGCCAGCCGACGAAGATCACCACATCGGCCGCCAGGTCGGCGCGCCAGGCGGTGGGTGCGATGCTCGCGACGCTGATCGCCCCGGCCTCGGCCAGGCCGGCCATGGCGATGCTCACGAACGGATCGGGCCTGTCGCCGACCAGCAGGACGTGCAGGCGTTCCTGGCGCGGCAGCAGCAGCTCGACGCGGTCATCCAGATCCAGCACGTCGCCCGGCAGGCGCAGGGCCAGGCTGAGCAACGTGCCGACCGGGCGATCCAGCGGGATGGAGAGGCGCTGCACGGGGCAATGCCCGGTAGCGTCCGCGCTGAAACTCAGGGCGCGCAGGGTCACGGTGGTGCCGTCGAGCGCCGCGGTCAGTTCGGCGGCGGCGGTGGTGTCCGGCGGCAGCACCGCTTCGACCTGGACGAACACCTCGATCTGGCTGGGTTCCAGCGGGCGACGCCGCAGATCCGCGGCCGTGATGCCGGCGTTCAGCGCGCTGGACAGTGCCACGTTGCGCCCGCTCAGGGTCACGCCGGCGGGCAGCTGGCGGTCGGTGCCGGGCAGCGCCGGGTGGTCGCTGGCGTCCCACACCTGGGCCGGGACCGCGCTCGCCGCCAGCTGTCCGGCCAGGGCCAGGGCCGCCGCGCGCGCCGCCGGGTCGCCGGCCACCGGGCGCACGGCCACAGCGGACAGGGCGCGCAGCGCCGCGCCGTGGTCGACGGTCGGGGCGCAGACGATGTCGGCGCGCACATCGTGGGCGACCACGGCGACGGCGGTGCCGGCGGGCAGTGCGGCGAGCCGCGCCCGCGCATCGCCAAGGGCGACGGCGAGCCGGCTGCGGCCGTCGCTGCCGCGCGCCGCCATCGAAGCGGAACGATCCACCAGGATAACCACGCTGCGCGCCGCTGCGCTGGGCGGCGCCAGGATCGGTCGCGCCAGCGCCGCGATGGTCAGCGCCACCGCCAGCAGGCTGAGGAGCAGCGCCAGCAGCCGCTTGAGCAGACGCAGCCACGGCGCATCGCGGGTGGTGCGGTGCAGGGCCGCGAAGAACGCCAGGGTGGTGGTGCGCAGCGTGCGCGGTCGTGGCCGCACCAGGTGGAGGAGCGCCGGCACGATGAGCAGCAGCAGGCCCCACAGCGCATGCGCGGTGAGGAAGATCATGACGCGCGCCGTCCCGGCACGGCGCCGAGCGCCAGCTCGCGAGGGATGCGGCCGATCGAACAGGAGGCGCGGAGACGCGGAGACCGGAGGAGGACGAGCGGAATGGCTCGTGAGCGGCTGGGCGGCGACAGCGAGTCCCACTCCTCTTGCCTCCGCGTCTCCGCGCCTCCTGTTCGATCCGTTGTCGGTCGTCGCTTGGCGGTGGCCGCCATCACGCCCCCGCCAGCGCGCAGCCGCGTTCGAGCCAGATGGTGAACTGCTCGGCGAAGGGCCGGTCGGTATGCCACGGCATGTGGTCGATCTCCCAGCCGGCACAGGCACGCGCGAGCTCGTCGCGCCAGGCGCCGAAAGCGGCGCGGTAGTGGGCCAGATCGTCGCGGGTCAACCACAGCCGCTGCACGGCGCCGCTCTCGACGCACTCCAGGCGCAGCTCGCCGTCCTGGGTGGGAGCCACCTCGGCCGGATCGACTACATGCAGGACATGGGCCTCGGCCGGCCAGGCGCGCATCTGGCGCAGCGCGGGCAGGGCTTCGCCTGGGGAGCGCCCCAGGCAATCGGAGATCAGGAACACCAAGCCGCGCCGATCGCCGCCGCCCGCGAACCGGGCGAGGTCGGCGCCCAGCTCGCCGCTGCCGGAGAACGCCAGGCTGCGCAGCTTGGCGGCCAGGCCGTGGACGTGGCCCGGGCCCTTGAGCGGCGGCAATTCGCGGCGGCAGCCGCCGCCGATGGTGTGCAGCGACAGGCGGTGGCCGCCGGTCAGCGCCATGTAGCCCAGGGCCATGGCCAGGCGCAGCGCCTCGCGCCGCTTGGCCGGATGCGGTTCGGCCATCGAGGTGCTGCGGTCGATGATGAGGTGGACGTGGTATTCCTGCACCTCCTCGAAGACCCGCACGAACATGCGGTCGAGACGCGCGAAGGCGCGCCAGTCGATGGTGCGGAAATCGTCGCCGCGACTGTAGTGGCGGCGATCCTTGAACTCGCGGGTGTGGCCTGCCGCGGGCGTCTGCACCGGACCCTGTTTGCGCTGGCGGCGCCGGCGCCGCACCATCAACGCCAGCACGCGCAGCCGGGCGATGAAATCCGGATCGAGCAGGTCGTCGCGCTCAGCGTCCATGGCCGGTCCCTGACGCATCCTGCGCCGGCTGAGCCATCAGGGCCACCAACCGGCGGGTGCCGGCCGGCAGCACCACCAGCCCGTCGTCCGCTGCGCCGCTCTCGCCGATGCGCAGCTGCGGGCTGTCGCCGAACTGGACGCCGGCAGGCGAGCGCTGCATGGCCGGCACCTTGCCAGCCAGCGCCTCGACCCCCACAGGCCAGGCGGTTTGTACAGCGATGACACCACGCTCGATGTCGATAGCGAGCACGCCGCCAGGGCCGGAGAGCCAGGCCAGGCGACCGGCGCAGGACCCGGACAGCCACGGCGTGGTCGCTGTCGCGCCGAACACATTTTCCGTGTCCGGGGCGTCTGAAGTCGGCGGCGCAGCACCCAGCAGCGCGCAATCCACGGCGGCGATCACTTCCCCGGACCTGGTGAGGTCGACGATGCTGACGGTGGTGCCGTTGATGATCACCAGACGCGCTCCGCATGCGCCAAGAACGCTGCCGGTCGGCAGGCTGGTAGAACGCAATGGCATGGCCAAGGGCACGGCCAGCGATCCGCTGCCGTCACCCACCACCAGATGCCCAGCCGCCAGGATGGCGGTGGCCTGGGGAGAGCGCAACCGCCCAATCGCCACGTGGTACCAGGCATCGCTGCCAGCCGATACGGCGGGTTGGCCGTAGAAGCCCCGGTTTCCGTAGCCAACGAAGTATCCCCGTCTGCCATTCCAGCCGGAATTCCTGACGACTAGCGGCGTCGGCGTTGCCGCCTTGGTCAGCGCCGGGCGGCGTGCGGTCAGCTGCGCGGTGGTGAACTCCCAGCGCACGGCACCGCTGGCACCATCGAGCAGCGCGGCATGCCGGCCCATGGCCAGAACCGTGTCGCCGTCGACCCTCAGCGCGCTGGCGGCGTGCTGGTGGTCGAATTCGGGCACCGCGCGGCGCCAGCGCAGACGCCCGTCATTGACAGCGAAGCCCATGGCGATGCCGCTGCGGTCATCCCAGGCCACCACCAGCCCCGCGCAGGCCACCACGTGCTGCGCAGCGATCAGCGTGGATGACCACAGGAGGGCGCCATCGCCAACCCGGAAGGCGTCGAGCCGATCACCGCGGCACAGCACGACCACGCCGTCCTGCACGGCCGGGCGCACGGCGCAACGGAACTGGCCCTCGCTCTGCTCCTGCTCATTGAACATCGACTGGCTGATGGTGCGACCGGCCAGCACCCAGCGGCGGCGTCCGCTCGCACGCTCGATGCCCACGACTTCGCCATCGGCGCACGCCACCACCACGATGTCGCCGGACAGCCACACGCCGTCGAGCGCGGCGCTGAATCCGGCGCTCCAGGCGATCGTCCAGGGCGGGAGCGGTGAGCGCCCTGCCGCAGCCGGCTGGAGGTGCGGCAGTGGCTGGGCGAAGCGCGCGCGCACCGCCGCGACGGTGGTCTTCAGGCCATCCGGAAACACCACCTCGTCAGGATCGGGGGCGACGGCGGTGCTGGCGGTGCTGGCGGTGCTGGCAGCGGGCGCCGCGTCGGCAGCCGGCGCCGTGCGGTCGACCTGCATATGGGCGAGCTCCTCCAGCACCTGGTCGCGCGCGGCATCGCGGCCGAGCTGGTGCAGGGCCATGGCGCGGGCCACCGCTGACCAGCGCCGCGCGGCACCATCCATGGTGACGGTCTCGGCCTGGTCGAGCAGCCCAAGCATGCCCGGCCAGTCGCCGGCGGCGGCCAACGCGCTTGCCGAGCGCCAGCACGAATCGGCCAGCCGCCGGCCGAGATCGCTGCGTACCGCGGGCGCCAGTTCGAGGTTCTCGACGCCCGCGAGCAGGTGGCGGATGGCATTGCGCAGGGCGTCCTCGTCGCCAC
Organism: Planctomycetota bacterium; assembly: GCA_038213805.1. Lineage (GTDB taxonomy): Bacteria > Planctomycetota > UBA11346 > UBA11346 > UBA11346 > BOG-1363. Next base: position 10,603 of record JBBQSO010000049.1, read on the forward strand.
TCGCGGCGAGCCCCTCCAGCCAATCCTCCCAATGCAGCGCGACGGCCGGCTCCAGCGCGGTCAGCCGTTGCAGGCAGGCGAGCAGGCGTTCCTGGTCGCCGGCGGACTGGAAGACCTTGCGCATGCGTTCGACCAGGGCCGCGTCAGCGACCTGGTCGACCTGGACGTTCGCCAGGGCCCGGGCCACGCCCGCGGCGTCGAAACCGCGCTGGCTGTCGGGCTCGACGCCCTGCAGCGCTGCGCGCGCGCGGCATTCGTCAGCCAGCGCGGGATCCTCGACGGCAAGCAGGCGCAGCTGTTCGGGGATGCGCTCGCGCGCGTCTGGCAGCCGTTCGCTGAGGGCCACCAGGCGGCGGCGCAGCGCAGCGCGCGCGCTGGCCGGCAGCTGCGGGTCGGCCAGTGTGGCGCTCAGGGCCTGCACGGCGGGTGCCGCGCGATCACGGGTGGCGCAGGTCTCGGCGAAGGCCAGCAGGCGTTCGCCCTTGAGCGGCGTCCACGCGCCGGCCGCGCCGCCCTCATCCTTCTGCAGGCGCTGCCGCTCGGCGTCCAGCCACGCCGCGTCGCGTTCGCTGCCGGCGGCCTCGACGGCGGCCTCGAGCCACAGCCGGTAGCGCGCCGGGGTGTCGGTCAGGGCGCGCGCCGCATCGGCGTGGCGCGCGGCCGCCGCGACGTCGCCAGCACGCGCCTCGAGGTTGATGGCCTGGACGCGCAGTTCGAAGAAGCCCGGATCCACGGCGAGACGCGCCGCGATGGCGCGCTCCGCGGCGCGGTACTGACGCTCGCGCATCATCAACTGCACCGCCTCAAGGACCTGCTCCGGCGCAGCGCCGGCGGGCAGGTCCCGGTCGAGCAGTTCCTCGGCGCGGCCACGGTTGCCCGCAGCCAACCAGGTCTCGGCCAGCTCACGCAGCAGCTCGACGCGCCCCGGTGCGGCGGCCACCAGGAGCTCGAGCACCTGGGCCGCGTCGCCGCTGCGGCCGTCACGGCGCAGGTCGCGGGCCAGGGCGAGCAGGCGCTCGGCGCGCTCACCGGCCGGCAGCGCCGCGCTGGTGCGTTCGCGCAGTGCGCGCGCCTCGTCGCCCTTGCCCAGCTCGAACAGCGTGCGCACCCTGCGCATGGCCAGGTCCGCGCGTGACGGATCGGCGGTAAGGGCTGCGGCCAGCCAGGCGTCGAGGCCCTGGGGATCGTGCAGCCGCGCGTGCAGGGCGAGCACCTCCTGCTCGATGCGCGGACTGCGGCCGGCCGTGGACAGCACGCCAAGCGCCTCGCGCCGCCGATCCGCGACCAGCAGCAGACGCGCATAATCCAGCACCGCGCCCTCATCGTCGGGTGCGGCCACATGGCGCAGGCGCGCGCCTTCGATGAGCGCAAGGCGCTCGTGCTCGTCGCCGGCCAGTTCCAGGCGCCGGCGCGTGAGTTCGGCGCGGCGCCAGTGCTCGACGCCAAGCCGCGCGAGCAGCGCATCGAGACGCTGCGCGGCAGCCTCGCGCCGCCCCAGTCCCGCTTCGACCGCGGCGGCCTCGACCTGGACGTCGACCGCGACGTCGGGCGGTGGATTGGCCGCGGCGGCTGCGGTGAGGGTCTGCAAGGCGATCTCGGCGAGCCCGGCCTGGGCCTGGCGCCGGGCGATCGTCAGCTTGCCGGCGGCGCTGGCCTCGGCTGCCGCCGCGTGCACCAGCAGGTTCTCGGCGAGGTCGCGGCGACCGCTCTTCAGCGCCTCGGTCACCAATCGCTCGGCCCATTGATTGTGGCGCCAGGTCACGGTCTCGAGCGCCACCGCCTGGGCCAGCGCGTCCACCGCTTGGGCGTCGTGGCGTTCGCTGAGCGCCTGGAACAACAGCCAGTGCAGGTACGCATGATCGGGGAAGCCCTGCACCGCCTGGCGGGCCGCGGCCAGCGCGCCGGGATCGCGCACCGCCAGCAGCAGGCGCACCAGCACGACCGTCGCCGAAGCGTCCTGCGGATAGCTGGCGAGATGGGCGCGGTAGATACCGACCAGCTCGGCGGCGTGGTTGTCGCGCCGGAACGCTTCCACGAGCTGGGTGAGCGGCGCCTCCAGGGTCGGATCTTCGTGCAGGGCGCTGCGCTGGGGCAAGGTCGACTGCAACAGATCCTCGGCGGCGAGCGGCCGGGCGAGCGCGCCGAGCAGCGCCGGGACGATCAGCAGGGCGAGCGCCACGCGAGGGCGGCCGACGCGATTCCGCGCGGCGCATGATCCAACGCTGCGCGAACGGTTCATCCCTGCCCCGGGGCCGGCACTTCCGCCAGGATCTCGTCGACCAGGGTATCCGCATCGACCCCCTCGGCGTCGCCCTCGAAGTTGCGGATGATGCGATGACGCAGCGCGGGCTTGGCCACACGACGCACATCGGCAGCGGCCACCGCGCTGCGGCCGGCGAGCAGAGCGTGGATGCGCGCCGCGCGGATGATGGTCTGCAGGGCGCGTGGACTGGCGCCGTACGCGACCAGGCGCTTCACCGACGCAGGGGCGTGCGGCTGATCGGGATGGGTGGCCAGCACCAGATCGGCCGCGTAGTGGGCGAGCGGCTGGCTGATCGCAACCTCGGCGGCGAGGCGCGTGAGCGCGATGATCTCGGCGCCATCCATCACCGGTTGCAGATCGGGCTCGGTGTAGCCGCTGGTGCGCTGGGCGATGGCGACCAGGTCCTCGCGCGCCGGAAACCGTACCATGAGCTTGAAGGCGAAACGGTCGAGCTGGGCCTCGGGCAGCGGATAGGTGCCCTCCATCTCGACCGGATTCTGGGTGGCGAGGACGAAGAACGGCGCGGGCAGCGGCAGGCATTCGGCGCCGGCGGTCACCTGGCGTTCCTGCATCACCTCCAGCAGCGCGGCCTGGGTCTTGGGCGTGGCGCGGTTGATCTCGTCGACCAGCAGCAGGTGGCGGAAGACCGGACCGCGTTCGAAGCGCAGATTGCGTCGGCCATGCTCGTCCTCGTGCACGATGTGCGTGCCGAGGATGTCGGCGGGCATCAGGTCGGGTGTGCACTGCACGCGGCCGAAGCTCAAGCCCAGGACGCGCGACAACACCCGCACCAGCGAGGTCTTGCCCAGTCCGGGGACGCCCTCGATCAGCACGTGGCCCTGGATGAAGAGCGCCACCAGGCAGTCGTTGATCAGACCGTCGTTGCCGATGATGCCCTTGGCGATCTCGGCACGCAGCGCGGCCAGGCGGCTCTGGAAGCGGGCGATGACCACCTCGGGCGCGGCGGCCAGATCAGCGGCGGGCGCAGCGGCCCCGGACTCTTTGCCGGAGGCCACCTGAGCAGAGGGAAGGTTCATGGTGATCTCGTCAATGTTCGAGTTGGCGGCGGAGCAGGGAGAAGTAGGCCTTCACCTGCTCGCGGCGGGCGGCAGGCAGCGGATCGGCGTCTAGGGCGCGCTCCTCGGCGTCGACCAGGGCGAGCGGCGTGGCCTCAGCGGCGAGCGCCGAGCCTTCCTGGTGAGCCTGCCCGGCGACCTGGCGCTGCTCGCTCTCACCGTTGCCCTTCGCGGCGTCCACGGTGCTGGTCGCGGTGGCGGCGCGCGCGGTGGTGGGCGCCTGGTTGGCATCGCTGTGGCCGTGGCCCGCGCGCGAGCCGCCGGGAACACTGGCCAGGGCCAACCCGGCGGCGGCCATGCCTGTACCGGGCACCGGGATCCCGCCATCGGCTCCGCTGGCGCCGGCGGCGCCGGCGGCGCCCGCCGCAGGAGCGCTCCCGGGCACCGGGATGTTGGCGGCGTGCCCACCTGGCGGTGGGTTGCCGACGGCCCGGCGCGCCACGCCACCGGGTGGCGGTTGCTGACCGGCGCGGGCGGACGGCGGGATGCGGAGCGGTGGCAGATTGGAAAGGGTCAGTGTGCGCGCATCGCCCGGCGCGGCCGGGGCCAGCATGCGGCCACCGCTGGCGCGCAGGCGATCGGCGAGCGCTCCGACCTGGCGTCCCGCGAGCTGGCGCTGGCCGGCGCGCGCGAGCTGGGCGCCAAGCTTCTGGAAGCTGGCGCCCGCTGCGCGGTGATCATTCGCCTGCAGCGCGGCGTTGGCCGCGGCGATCGCCTGCCCGGTCGGCGAACGGTCGCCGCTGGCCGCGGCGCGCTCCAGCGCCTGGGCGAGGCGGCGCTGCTCATCCAGGGTGAGGTCCTGGCGATCGAGCTGCTTGGCCAGGGCATCGGCCTCCGTAGCGGCCTTGATCAGGTCGGCGGCCTTCAGCGCGGCGGCGAGTTCGGCGGTGTCGGCGTGCCGCTCGAGCTCGGCGAGCAGGGCGGCGGAGGCGGCCTGGGTGTCATTGAGCAACGCGGCCAGTTCCTCGGCGCGCCGCGCCAGCTGATCAAGTTCGCGCAGCGCCTCGGGTCGGCCGAGGCCCTCCTCCTTGGCTTTCTCCTGGGCCTCGCGGATGCGCTTGCGCAACTCCTCGAGCTTGGCCTTTTCGGCCTGATCAAGTGCCGCGTCCGGTAAGCGCTCGGCGGCGCGCGCGACCTCGGCGGCCTGCGCGGCGAGGCGTTCGCGCGCTGCCCGGTCGAGTGGCACCCCGCCCGCAACCGGCGTCAGCGTGCCCGAACCGACCAGCAGCAGCGCGGCGAGCGGCGCGATCAGGCCCAGTGGTGGCACGCGCAGCGGCAGGATGCGCGACAGCTCGGCCCGCCATGCCGGCATCTGGGCGAGGGTCAGGTCGAGGTGGGCGCGGGCAAAACGGCCGGCGTCATCCCGCTGGCTGAAATCCCAGGCATTGAGCAGCGCGTCGTCGAGCCCCGCTGCGCGATCCCACGCGGCGAGCGCCGCCGCCAGCGAGGGCCGTCCGCGCCACACCCAGATCGCGGAGCCGAGCAGCCATCCCCCCACGGCCCACGCCACCCACGCCGGAACGCCCACGCCGGCGCAGCGCACCAGCACGGCCAGCGCCACGGCGGCGAGGATCCACCAGGTGGCGGCCCGCTGCAGGCGCAGCCAGGCGCCGATCAGCAGCCTGCGCTGCGCGGCGAACGCCGCGGCACGAAGCGGGGTAGCGCCCACGTCAGCGCCGCCACGCCTGTGGAAGACCAGCGTGGCGGCTCATTTCAGCTCCTGCATCACTTGTTCGAGGCGCGCCTTGATCTCGGGATCGGTGGCGGTGCGCAGCGCCTCGTCGACATCCAGGCGGACGACCTCGCCGAGGTGGACCAGGGATTTGACCGCGCCCTCGCGCTTCGCCCAGTCGCGCTCGCCGAGCAGCGCCACCAGTTCGGCGATGCGTGCGCGCGTGGCCGGCGCGATCACCGGCGTCGGCACCTGCGCCTCGATCAGGTCCGAAGCTGGCACCAGCAGCCGGCCGCCAGCGCTGCGCAACGGGATCAGCACCTCCTCGATCAGGCCTTCGACCACGTCTCCGGTCCACAGTTCGAGGCGCACGCGCGGCTGGCGCGGCTGCCAGCCCTCGACCTCGTCGATGAGATTGGTCAGGCGGCGGATCTGCGCAGGCGGCACCGGTAGGCGGTTGCCTTCGAGACGCAGGTGCAGCTCGGGCAGGTCGATGGTGCCCGCCAGCACCTGCCCACCGATCAGCTGCAGCCAGGGAGCGCGCTGGATCTCGGGTTCGCGGGTCTCGTCGGCGCTCGCCTTGCGCTCGCCGAGGAGACCCATGACCGACGCCATCTCGATGTGGCGCGTGCCGGTCAAGCGAGTCTCGATCGCAATCGTGCCGCCGCTGCAGAAGGCGGTGAAGTGGCTGCCGTCGCGTAAGCTGATCTGGCTGCCGCCGCTTTCGGCCGGGGCCAGGGTGGCGATGTCCTCCAGGCGCAGTTCGAGGCTGCCCCACACCATGGCGCAGTGCAGGCGGCTGCTGCCGGGGCGGCCGACCAGGCGCTGATGATCGGCGGTCTCAACCAGCACCTCGCCCGGCGGCAGGCCTTCGCCGGCCTGGGGACGGCGCAGCAGCCAGCCGACGCGCCCCGCATTCAGGGAGATGGTCTGACCGGTGGCGAGCGCGAAGGTGCAGGCCGCTTCGGGATCAACGCCGGTTAAGACCGCGCCATCGCGCAGGAAGACGCGCGGTGCGGCACCACCGGCCAGCGCCATGACCTCATTCCACGGGATGCGGTGGCGCTGCTCGGCCACCTTCACCGAAAGATCGCCGCTGGCGGCGTCGCCGCGCAGGCGCGTGCCCGCACCCAGGGCCAGGAGGTCGCTGTCGTCGCCGCGCGCTTCGACCAGGGCCTCGGGAATGGCCGAAGCCAGTCCAGCGTCGTCGCTGCTGGGTGCGGCCCCACCAGCACCACCGGTGTTGGCGATCAGGTGGCGCAGGCCGGGCGCCAGATCAGCGACGAACGCGGCCTGGCGCCACGGCTTGAGGACATTGCGCAGGGCGGCGGGGGTGGTCACCCCGGAGCGTTCGCTCATGCAGTGGACCAGCGCCAGCGCCCGTCCCGCCGGGATGGTCAGCGTCCAGGTCACCATCACCTGGTTGTTGTTGACCATGACGGTCGGCTTGAGTTTGCTGCGCGGCGAGCACAGCCCGAGTACGACGTCGCGACCTCCGCTATTCGGTTGGCCCAGGATCACCACCGCGCCATCCTTCGCACCGAGTGGCCCCGGCACGAAGGGGCCATTCTCGCCGACGAGCTGCAACGCGCCCGAATTGAACTAGGAGCGATAGGTCAGGATGGTCGACACCGGCGCTGTGCCGGTATTGTGCACGATGTCGACCCACCGCACCGCGCCGGCTTTGGGCATGCTGCGCGCGCGCCGGATGACGGTGAAGCCGCCGGTGCCGTTGCCGGACTGGACCACGCTGGTCAGCACCAGTTCACTGCCGTCGGCGCTCTGCTGAGCCTGCGCCTGGGCGTTGAACTGGCTGCGCTGATCGATGATCATCATATTGAGATTGTTGAAGGTGTTGCCATCGATGGCGCCGGAATTATCGAACTGCCAAGAGCCGCCTTGGCCATCGGTCAGGGCGTTGTTGGTGGCGGGCACCAGCTTGGCAGGCAGGAAGTCGGCCGGCTTGACCGCCTCACCGGCGATGATCACGCCGGAGACGAGCAGGAGCAGGATTAGCGGGAATGGCAAGCGGCAGCGCGGCATCACTTGGGCTCCAGGACTTTTTCGACTTCGCCCGCGTCTTCGCCTTTCAGTTGGACCTCTTCATCGGCGGCCGGCGTCGCATCGGCGGCCGGCGTCGCATCGACGGCCGGCGTCGCATCGACGGCCGGGAAGCCGTTGCCGGTCGGCCCGGCGGGGTCAATAGGAGCGCCAGGCGCGGCCGGCGTCCCCGCTGCTGGCGGGTCACCAAACGTCTGGGAATGGGCCGGCCGTTTCCCGGATGCGGGTGGCGTTTTCCCTGGGGCCTCGGACTCGGGCTTGGTTTCGGGTTCGATCTCGGGTGGGGCCTTGATCTTCCACGACAGGATGCGCTCTGCCGGCACGCGGAAGGTCCAGCCACCAGCCACGAAACCTACCGTGCCGTCGGCCGGCAGGCCGACCAGGCGGCTGCCATCCTTCAGCACCAGCGCCAGGCCGGGGCCGTCTTCCGGCCGTTCGATGGCGGCGATGCGCTCACACGGCACGGCGCTGTCCTTGCCGCCGGCGCGCAGCACCAGGGTCGCCCCGGCCAGGCCGCCGGCCAGGCGGTCGCCATTGGCGAGCTGCGCCCCATCGTCGGGCGGGTCATCGCTCGACAGCTTGGTGACGGCCCGGCGATACGAGATCAAGGTACCCACCGCCACCGGGATGGTGCCGAAACGGCTGGTCAGCACCTGCAGCTCGCTGGTTTCCGGCACCGCGCGCAGGCTCGAGCCATCGTCGCAGGTCACCAACCATGCCGGGGTCGGCTCGACCACGCGGGTGATGTGCGCGATACGCGCGAGCGGCAATTCGACGTGGCCCCACACGCAGGTCAGGGCCAGGGGTGCCGCCAGGCCGGTGACACCCAGGCGCGTGCCGTCGACTTCTTCGAGGATGCCGACCAGCCCGGCCGGTGGCACCAGATCGGCGCGGCGCGGACGGGTCGCCATCCACAGCATGTGCACGGGATCCACCGGCAGCGATACTCCGGCCTCGGAATCCAGGGCGAGGCTGCCGGCGATGCGCGTTGCCGCCAGGCTCTCACCGCTGCGCAGGTGCAGGATCGCGGTCGGATCGCCGCCTTCGCCGCCGGCGAGCTCGTCGACCGTCACCGTCACCGCGCCCTGGGGCGTGGTCACGGTCAGCGGCCCGCCGCTCAGCTGGCCGCGCATGCGTTCGGCCTCGGAGCGACCGACCCCGACCAGGTCCATGGCGCCGGCGTCATCGACGCCGGCGCGTTCCAGCAGCTGGGCGATGGCGGGCAGGCGGGTGAGCTCGTCGTCCTCGTCCACGCCGGCGACCGCGCCGACGGAGTGGAAGTTCACCACCTGGCGCATCAGCGCCGGCGCCAGCTCGGGCTTGATCAGACTGGCCTTCCACAACGTCTTCACCGCATCAGCCACCTGGGTCGCCTGCATGCCGCTGCGCTGCAGGACGTAGTGGTAGATGACGCGGGTCTGTTTTGGCGCCAGGTTGACCGACCAGGTGACCTGGTAGGTGCGATTCTGCTGGACGGAGATCTGCGGTGGGCTGGCCGACTTGGCCTCGCCAAGGATCCAGATCACCGTCGGGCGCTGCGGATTCTGGATGGCGGCGATGCCGACGCAGCCCTTGGGCAGGGCGGCCCCGTTGCATGGCTTGCCGTCGCTCCACACCGTCCCCTGGCAGTTGTTACCGAGGTTGCTGGTCATCAAGAGGGTGACGCTCTGCTTGGTCGCCCCGGTGTTGACGAGCACCTCGGCGTAGCGCAGCGCATTGCGGGCCACCATGCGGATCCGCCGCGTCACCGACACGTTCTCCTGCGGCTGGCAGGTGATCACCCATTCGGCGTTGTCCGCGGTCTTCATGAACCCTTGCGGTCCGAAGGGGCGACCATTGACCTGCAGCACTTCGCCGCTGTCGAAGCAGTCGTTGGTGCCGTCGGCGACTTGGCCGTCGCGCTGCACATCCCACCTCATGCCCAGACTGTCGGTGGCCGGATTGTTGTTGGCCGGGATCAGCTTTTCTTCGGCGGCGCCCAAAGGCCCACATCCCAGGCAGACTAGCACCAGCCCGGCCAGGGAGCGGCGAACGGTACAACAGGATACCATGCTCATGACGAACCGTCCGCTGGTGGGATGAACGTGTGTGTGCCCGGTTAACGCAGGGTCCGAGCCGCGGTGCGAAGGTAATCGATCCGCCGCCGCACGCCAATTCCTAATCACCCCTGCGTCAGCCCCGGCGAGTGCGACGCCGCCGGGAGGGACGGGAAGGGGCGGGAAGGCGGCACCGGGGCGCTTGCGGCCAGGACCCGGACCGGCGCGACCCCACTAGACACTGCCACCGCCCGTCAGCTGATACGTGCTGCCGCGGATGCAGCTCGACCACCTGCGGCGCAAACTGGCAGGCTGGACGACCTCACCAGCACCCTTCAGACTTGCCCCGCATGAAAGCCAAGGCTGATCAGCGCCTGTCAGGAGCTCGGCACCAGTCGCCGAGAGCCGGAACACGCTGGACTCGCTGAACCAACCCGCTGTGCGGGCGCTGGCCAGGCGAACGTCACGTCAAAACAACGGGGCATCTGGGTTTCAGGTGAGTCGAGTAGCTCGCACCGGGCCGATTTTCTGGCATGATCGGTCATGCGCGATCGCGCACTGTACCCAAAAACCTCGGCCATTCGTCCCCATGGAAGGTCGCCGACATCCGTTTGTGCCTTGCCGACCGTCAGGTAGTCGTGGTGGTGGGGCATGAGCCCGGCACGCCGCCCTCCTGCTTTCGCCGCTTACAAAGGTTGGCGATCACCACGAAATGGCGCCCATAGGAATACCTGACGACGACGACGCGACCTGCACCTTACTGCGACAAGAGCCGCCCGATCTTCAAGCGCAATTCAAGCAGTCTGGTGGGATCCTGCTCGTAACTCGTGATGCCGGTCACCAGCGTTGTGACCGCCTTGATCCTCCCCCGATTCTGCGTACGGGTGGTTGAGCGGCTTTGGTCCGCTGGAGTTTAAAGTCCATCGGCCTGAAATTACCGATGGAGGTGTGGTCGAGAGTCTTGTTGTAGAAGACTATGATGTGCTTGAAAATGGCGTTCTAGGCTTCAGTGGGTGTCTGGAAATTCTGTCGATGGATCACCCTTGCCCGGGGTGATGCTGATTGGGACGGGGGCTTCGTCAGCGCGTACTCTCGTGTACCTTATGTGGTAGGCATCCGCCAACGCCTTCCTGGAACGGATCCCAAATACCGACCGGAAAATCTGCTGCGAAGGGATCCACATCGCCTGCTATTTTGGCAAGCCTGTCGATGATGTCCGCATCCACGAGCACACCGCGCTGCCCGCCCCTGACTGAAGCTGCATCCGCACCCATACCAAGCACCACTGGCTGCGAAAATCCGCAGGTCGCCGCCACCAGCAAGAACCCCCTCTGGGGCTTTCTCAATGCCGTGGTCACTGCCCCAACCAACGCCATCGGAGAGTCGCTCAACACTCGCATCCGGAAGATCAAGGCCATGGCCTGCGCGTCTCGGAACCGTGAATGGTTCCGTCGAGCCATCCTCTTCCATCTCGGGGGACTCGACCTCCTGCCGACCGATGCGAGCTACCCGACCCACACGAATCCCTGATGCCCCCAAACCACTTTCACCGCGGCCCGCTCGCCGCCTTCGCCTCCGGCGTCGTCGCGCGCGTGAAGAACCACTCCCGCCACTTCAGTAACGGTCCCTTCCTCTCCACCGCGGCCGCTGCCGGGTCGTAGCCCAGTCCGTCCTTCTGCACCTCGTGCAACGGCGCGAATGCGGCGGCGCGTCGCGACTGGTCGTCGTCACCCAGGGCCTCAAGCAGGCCCTGGAAGAGGGCGACGTCGTCGTCGAAGTTGCCAAGCAGCGGCAGCGCCGCCGCGCTGGCCAGGCCAGCAACCGCGCTGCCGCGCTCATCGGCGGGCGCCTTCGGCCGGGCGGCGGCGCGGGCTAGCGCCAGCTGCGCCTGGTCGTCGTGCCAGTCGGCGATGACGGCCAGCGCCTTGAGCGCGGCGAGGCGCACGGTCGGCGCCTTGTCCTGGAGCAGCTTGACCAGCGCCGGCACGGTCAGCTCCTGGTCGAACATGGCGTGGGTGCAGGCGGTGGCCGCGGCGGCGCGCACCGCGGCGCTGTCCGAGGTGAAGGCCTTGGCCAGCACCGCCGCACCCTGTGGACCGGCGATGCGCAGCAGCTCGTCCCAGGCCGGGTTGCTGGCAAACAGTTCGACGGCCTTCTTCGGTGCGGCGTACTGCCTGATGAATTTCTCCTCGTCAGGGGCCAGCGGCTGCTGCTTGTGGCGGCGCGCGTCGATCCAGCGCACGAAGTCGGCGCGCACCGGCAGCACCCCGACGATGTTAAGGTGGTCGTGCCCGTCGAGCTCACGGTAGACGGCGCGGTAGTGCTTCTGCTGGAGGATGGTGCGCAGCTTGCGGGAGTTGCCGACGTCGTTGTCCTTGTCCTCGTCACCGTGCACCAGGTAGAACTCGGACTGCTCCGGCGCATCCTTGACGTCGGGCAGGCGGTCGCCGTAGCCCGCGTAGCGCACGTCGCCGGCGAACAGTTCGAGATGGCGGCTGGTCATGGTGAAACCCATCCACGAGCCGTTGGAATGGCCGACGATGAAGATGCGGCGCCGGTCGATGGGGTAGACCGAGGTCAGCCAGTCGACGGTCTTCAGCACCGGCTCCTCATCGACGTCGGCCCAGGCCTTGCCCGAGGATTTCAGGCCGATGACGATGTACTTGTCGGCCAGCCCCTCGACCTTGACCGATTCGTGCACCCACGGCGCGATGTGCTCGGGCACGCCGCCGCTGCCGTGGAAGGCGAGGATCAGGCCCAGCGTGCGGTGCTCCGGCAGCTTCGGCGGCACCCAGATGTGGTAGTGCATGATCATCTCATCGGCCTTCGGATCGCCCTCCTTGGGCACCTTGGCGCGCATCCACTTGAGGTCGTCCTGGAATTCGCCGAGGCGCGCCGGTGGCTGGGTGCTCCAGTCCAGGTGCGGGACGATCAGGCCGCCATAGGGATTGAGCGTCGCGGCCGGGGCATTGGCCGCGCTCGCGGGCCCGACGCAGGCCAGCGCCAGCGCGGCGCAGCAGATCAGGAAACGGGGATGCGCGGGCATGGCCACTCCAGTTGTCATCGGGACCCTGAGGAGGAACCGCTCAGGGATTCGTGGGGAAACGCTTCATGTACCAGCGGCGCCAGGCCTGCACGGCGTCGCGGCGCGCGGCGGGCACGCCGTCGAGCGGAAAGCCGGGCCCGTCGGAGGCCCCGCGCGCGAGCGCCGCCGCGCCAGCCTGGCGCAGCACCGGGTCCTCGTCCTCGAGCAGGTGGATGCAGGTCTCGAAGACCGGCGCGTCCTCGCTGAAGTGCGCGCAGCGGGTGAAGGCGATGCCGCCGGTGAGCCTGGCGAGGACTTCCAGGCGCTCCTCGCGGGCGTGGCCGCGCGTGCCCGTGAACAGGCACAGCGCGACCAGCGCGTCAGCGTCGCCGCGCTCGGCGGCGCCGGCCAGCCCGGCCACCGCCGCGTGGCGCAGGCCCGCGTCCTTGTCCTCGAGCAGGCCCGCCAGCGACGCGGTCACCGCGCCCGAGAAGTCGGAGCGCGCGGTCAGGGTCGCCGCGGCCAAGCGGATCGCCGGCGGATGCTGGTGCATGGCCCGCGCCACCACCAGGCCGGCTTGCGGCCCGCCGATGCGCACCAGTTCGCCGAGCGCGGCGGGATCGGCCCACAGCCGGTCCTGCTCGGACTCGCGCGCGAAGCGCGCCAGCAGCTTGCGCTCGTCATCCGTCGGGGGCAGCGGCTTGACGCGCACGCCGTCGATCCAGTGCGCGAGGTCGGCGCGCACGTCGGGATCCTCCCACGGGGCGCCGTGCGCCAGGCCGGGCAGCTCGCGGTAGACATAGCGGTAGCCGAGCGTGCGCAGCTGGTCGCGCACCACGCGCGAGGCCTTGACCGGGACATCGATATCGGCATCGCCATGCGCGAGGTAGTACTCGATGCCGTTCTCGGCCGCGTTCGCGACCTTCTTCAGGTCGGTGGTGCCGCCGCCGAACAGCGCGGCGATGCCGGCCACCGCCTCGGGATGGTGGCTGGCGAGATGCTGCGCCATCCACCCACCGTTAGAGACGCCGATCACCACGATGCGCCGCGCATCAATGGGGTAGGTGCGGTGCAGCCACACCAGTAAGGCGAGCAGCGGCCCCTCGTCCGCGGGTTCCCAGTTGCGGCCCTGGGACTTCGGGCCGACGACCACGTAGTCCCCGGCGCTGCCGCGCGCTGCAATCAGCTCGGCCAGCGAGTTGCCGGGCCAGTGCTCGTTGCCACCCGCGCCGTGCAGGGCCACCAGCAGGCCCAGGCGCGGCGTGGCCGGCAGCGTGTGGGGCAGGTGCAGGGCATAGCGCACTGACGGCAGCTCCGGCCCCTCGCTGAAGACCCCGTCCCGGGCGTCGAAGCGCGGACGCGCGCTCGCGAGCACCGGGCCATCCGCGCGCGGCACCGGGCGCGCACCCGCCATGGTGACGACGCGCGCCTCGTCCGCGCCGGTTTTCGCCGCGGTGAGCGCCTCAGGAGCCTGGGCCGGAAGCGGCGCCGCGGCCAGAGCAGGCGCTGACGCGGCATCCCCGGGGACCAGTGCGGGCACGGGCGCTGCGCTCGCCACCAGCGGCGCGGCAATCGTGGTGCGGGCCGGCTGGGCCGGCGGCGGCAGCGGGACGCGCAGCGGCTGGCTGCCCATCTGCGCATGGACGGCATCCGTCGGCTGGGCCTGTGGACGCGGTCCGGCGACCAGCCACCAGGTGAGGATCCCGACCAGCGCGGCGGCGGCGGCGGCGAAGCGCAGCAGCGCGCGGTGCGCGCGCGCCGGCGCCACGCGCAGGCTGGCCGTGCGCACCGCGCGGCGCTCGCGCGCCGTCCGCTCCGGCGCGCTCTCGGCCGCGGCGGGCACCATGGTCGTTCCGGCGAGGGCTTCGTACATCTCGCACTCGGCGAGCGCGGCGGCGTAGAGCTGCGCGACCAGCGCCGGCTCCGTGGCGATGCGCGCACGCAGAGCCGCGACCTCCTCAGGGGTCGCCGTGCCGGAGCAGCAGCGCGCGATGAGCCGGTCGTCAGACATCCCCGAGGCCCTCGCACGGCTCGGCGCTCTGCAGCCGCCGACCGATGCACGTTTCGAGCGCGCGGCGCGAACGGCTGATGGCCACGTCGACGGCATTGACGCGCATCCCCAGGCGCTCGCCGATGGCCTGCGAGGTCAAGCGCTCGCCATACTTCCCGGCGAGCAGCGCACGGGCGCGCTCGCTGAGCTTCTCCAGACAGGCGCGCAGGGCCGCGAGACGACGCCCGCGGTGGTCGGGGTCGATGAGCTGCCGTTCGGCGCGCTCCGCCTGGCGGTCGAGCTGGTCAAGGATCCCGTCGTCAAGCGGGATCAGGGCGCCGCCGGGCCGCGCCTGGCGGCGATAGTGCTGGAAGAGCATGTGCCGGGCGATGCCGCGCAGCCAGGCGCCGAAGGGCCGCGTCGGATCGTAGCTGTCCTGGCTCTCGAGGGCCGCGCGGAAGACCTCTTGGACGAGATCGTCGGCGGTACTGCGGTCGCCGGTGCTGGCCACGAAGTAGGCGGTCAGCCAGCGCTGGTTCTGCTCGACGATTGCGCGCGTCCACAGGTCATGGGGGGAGGAGGGCGCCATCGCCGGGAATTTGACACCCGATGCCCGGGCCTGACAGGGGAAATGGGCAGGCTGTGACGGGCTGTCCGGTGGGGCGGGTCGCGTGACAGCGCTTCAGGTTACGATTGTGGACCCGATCACCCCAGGGGCGGATTCCGCGCGTTTGTGAAGGAAGCTAGACCCTAGACCCTAGGTATCGTGATTCGTGGATCGGCTGGCATCCGGGCACTGCGCTCCGCGGCCATGCGAGCCCAGGGCGCTGCAGTCGATCCCCGCATCACGTCAACCGCTCGAACGCGCTTCCGACCTGCCTTCCCTAGGGTCTAGGGTCTGAGTTCTCTCAGAAGGTCAGGATCGCCTCGGTCTTCTCCTTCAGCAGGGTCTCGCCCTTGGCCTCGTACTGCTTGAGCAGCTCGCCGACCTTCTCGGTGGTCTTCTTGGTCAGGTCCTCGGGAAGCTTGTCGGCCTTGCCCTTGGTCTCGATGTGCTTGATGGCGTCGCGGCGCAGGTTGCGCATCGCCACCTTGGCCTTCTCGGTCGACTCCTTGGCCTGGCCGGCGAGCTGCTTGCGGCGCTCGCTCGAGAGCGGCGGCAGGTTGAGGCGGATGACCGTGCCATCGCTCATCGGGGTCATGCCGAGCTGGGCCTCGCCAAGCGCCTTCTCGATGTGCTTGAGCAGGGCCTTGTCCCACGGCTTGACCAGGATCTGCGCGGGCTCGGGGACGCTGATCGACGCGCACTGGCTGATCGGCATCGAGCTGCCATAGGCTTCGACCTGCACATGCTCGATCATCGCGGTCGAGGCGCGCCCGGTGCGGATGTGCTTGAAATCGTGGGCGAGAGCGGCAAGCGCCTTCTCGAACTTGGCCTTGGTGTCGGCGAGGTCGGCTTCAAAGCTCATGCGTGCTCCGGTGGTCGGTGGAAGAATCGTGGCGCGGACGCGTCAGGGCCCATCGCCGACGATGGTCCCGGGCGGATTGGGGCCAAGGGCCGCGGCGATCGCGCCCGGCGCGGTCATGTCAAAGACGCGGATGGCGATGCGGTGCTCGCGGCACAGCGCGAAGGCAGCGAGATCCATGACGCCATAGCGCCCGGCGATGGCCTCATCAAAGGTCAGGCGCGCGAAGCGCGTGGCGGTCGGGTCCTTCTTCGGGTCGGCATTGTAGATGCCGTCCACCTTGCTGCCCTTGAGCACCTCCTCGGCACCGATCTCGGCGGCGCGCAGCGCGGCGGCCGTGTCGGTGGTAAAGAAGGGGTGGCCGGTGCCGCCGCCAAAGACCACCACCACTCCCTGCTGGAGCAGGCCGGTGACCAGGGCGCGATCGTATTGGCGGGCGACGTTGGGCACGACGTGCGGCGCGAAGACCTCGCAGCGGCCGCCGGCGCGCTCAATGGCGTCGCGCAGCGCGAGGCTGTTGATCAGGGTCGCGAGCATGCCCATGTAATCGCCGCGCGTCGGGTCGTTGGACCGGCCCTTGAGCTCGGCCCCGCGCAGGATGTTGCCGCCGCCGACCACGATCGCGACCGGCGCCCCCCCGCGGCTGCCGTCCACCACTTCAGTGGCCACCCGGTCGAGGGCGGCGAAGTCATAGGTCTCGCTGGAGGCGCCCGCGAGCGCCTCGCCCGAGAGTTTGAGGAGGCGAGGGCGGAGGGTCGGGCGCTGCATGGGGTTGGGCGATCATAAATCAGCCGCCCCGAGCGCAAGATGGGGTGCGTCGGGCCGGCAATGGCGACCTGCGACAGCCGAAACAGCAGGAATCCCCGGTCACCTGCCGCATAACCTTCAAAAGTTGACCAGCGCCTCGCCCGGTGCGCTCACCTGCGCCTTGACCACCACGCCGTCAGCGCGGCGGATGCGGATGACCTCGCCGTGCTGGCCGTCGCTGAGCGCCTCGCCCGCAGCGCTCAGGGCGAAACCGTCGCGCACGAAGCGCAGGGTGACGGCGCTGCCGCTGCGCACCTCGGGCACCTCGCCGACCAGGGCCGGGTTGACCGGTGCCCCAGCCTGGATCTCGCCGTGCGCCGCCTTGCCGATGAGATCGGCGGCGCCGAACACCAGGTTGCCGGTCGCGCGGGTGATGGGGATGGCCTCGTCGCGCAGGTCGCCGGCGCCGATCACCTCGCCGCGCTTGATGGTGCGCGCAGCGACGATCTGCACGCGCGTGCGCGCCAGGCGCAGGGTGACGAGCGCGCGGGCGAGTTCGAGGTCGCCATGCAGGACGCGCACGCGGAAGGGCACATCGCCGCCCTTGGAATTGTCGAGCGCGTCGGCCACCAGGGTCGGGGCGACACCCTCGTCGGGCACCACCAGCGCACCGCTGGTGCGCAGCACGCTGATCTCGCCGGTGGCGCCCGGCAAGTCGGCCGCCGCGCGCGCCATGGCCGCCGCGCCGAGCGCGTCGACGCTGATCAGGCGCGGTCTGCGGGTGATGGTGCAGGTGCCGGTGACCAGCAGCTGCCCCTTGCCCGCGGCCGCGCCCACCGCCATGCGCACCATGGCCGCCTCGAGGGTCACCGGCGCCATGCCGCTGAGCGCCTGCACCGACAGCGGCGCAAGGATGGCGATCAGCCCTGGATCGCCGCTGAGCTCGGCCACGTCTGCCAGGGTGGCGGACGTCGCGGCCAGGGAGATCGCCGGGCGCAGCCGCGCACGCACCTCGCCCGCACCCGCGGGGATGGCGAGCAGGGCGAGCAACGCGAAAAGGACCGCGGCGCGCAGCATGGTTCAGCGCACGAGTTCGTTGGCGGTCTGCAGCATCTGGTCAGAGGTCTTGATGCTCTTCGAGTTCATCTCGAAGGCGCGCTGGGCGACGATCATGTTGACCAGCTCGGTGACCACCTCGACGTTGGAGTTCTCGAGCGAACCACCGACGACGGTGCCGAAGCCGATCTTGCCCGGGTTGCCGGTCTCGGGCGAGCCCGAGGCCGCGGACTCCTGGAAGAGATTGCGACCGATCGAGACCAAGCCCGGCGGATTGAGGAACTTGGCGAGCGTGACCTGGCCGATGACCTGCGGCGTGACGCTGCCGGGCAGTAGCGCGGTGATCTCGCCGAGCGTGGTGACGCTGACATTGGTCGCCTGTTGCGGAATGATGATGCTCGGGTTGATGAAGAATCCGTCCGGCGTGACCAGGCGACCGTCGGCGTCAGGGCGGAAATCGCCCGCCCGCGAGTAGGAACTGGTGCCGTCAGGCATCGTCACCTGGAAGAAGCCCTCCCCCGCGATCGCCATGTCGGTCGACACGCCGGTGGGCGCGATGGTGCCGGCCGAGAAGATGCGCGGTGTCGAGCTCAACTTCACGCCGGTACCGATCTGCGTGCCGGTGGGATTGCGGCCGAGGTCGCCGGCGCGCTGGCCGGGCGACTCGGCGATGTCATAGAAGAGGTCCTGGAAGTTGGTGCGCTGCTTCTTGAAGCCGGTGGTGTTGACGTTGGCGATGTTGTTGGCAATGACATCGACGTTGGTCTGCTGGGCGACCATGCCGCTGGCGCCGGTCCAGAGTGAGCGTGGCATGTGGGGATCCTCGTTTCTTCAGGGTTCAGGCGGGGCCGCGGAGCAGATCGCTAAGATTGCCACCGAGATTGGCCTGCTCGCGCAGCGCGCGCTGCGCGGCGTCGTAGCGGCGCTGCACCGCGATCATGTCGACCATCTCGTGGATCGGGTCGATGTTAGCGCGCTCGAGCTGGCCCTGGCGCACCTCGTAGGTCTTGGAATCGGTCTGGGCCTGGTCGCCAGGCTCGAAATACTGGCCATTCTCCGCGCGCATGCGCTCCGGATGGTCGACCGTGACGATGCGCAACTGGTCGAGAATGACCTGTTCGACCTTGCCGCCGTCGCCACCGCCGACTTCGATCGAGACGCGGCCGGTATGGTCGACGATCACCTTGTTGGCATTCTTGGGGATGACGATCGGACCACCCTGGCCCTCGACCGCCCAGCCCTGCGGCGTCACCAGCTTGCCTTCGGGGTCGACCGTGAAGTGCGCGGCGCGCGTCAGCAGGTCCTTGCCCTCGGCGGCCCGCACGCGGTAGAAGGCGTCGCCGTGCAGCGCCAGGTCGAGCGGCGCGCCGGTCGGATCAGTCTGCCCGTCGTTGAAATGGTAAAAGCCGCCGGCATCCAGCACGCCCGCACCGCCGTCACCGTCCAGACCGCCGCTGCGACCCTGGTGCTTGAGCACCTCCGCGAACGAGGTGCGCACCGCGGTCTGGCGCCGGTACCCGTCGGTCTGACTGTTGGCCAGGTTGCGGGCGATCAGATCCTGCGTGCGGGTCTCGACGACCATGGCGCTGGCAGCGGCGTAGATCCCCTTGGGCATGGCGTCTCCGGTGACTGGGGCGTGCAGAAACTGCACACCAGGGCGGGGGAGGAGGTCCCCGGAGTAGGGATCGCACATGGGATGCCAAGCGGGGGAGAGTCCGGATATCCGGAAGTTCGGAAGTCCGGAAGTCCTGTGCAGGAGACGATGTGCATCGATTTCGATGCCCAGGATCGGAACTGCGCTCGCTAACCGGACCCGAGATTTCACTGAACCCACCCACCAGCGCCGGGTCCTTCCCTGTGACCGCGCCACGATTACGTGGATTGTCCCCCTGCGCGCCAGCGGCGCGCGTTACCAGGCAGGTCCCGGTCACATCTGCCAAGCCCTGACGTCGACCCGCCGTCCTCTGGAATGCGACTTCTCAATGTTCGGTGATGATCGCGTGCACCATTGGTGCGGCCAGTTCCGCCCATCGCACATAGAGCCCAGCCGATGGGTGCAGGCCGTCGCCCGCGAGCAGCGTCCGATCGCGCGCCGCCGCGCGCGAACTCGCAGTGACGTCGATATACCGGGCCCCACTCCGGCGCGCCGCTGCACGCCCCACCGCATTGAATGCATCGATCGCCGCCGCGATCCCAGCGCGATCCTGCCCTGCCGCGAACGGCGTCACTCCCCAGTCAGGAATCGACAGCATCAGCACATGGTCGGCGCGACCACCGGCGAACCCGACCGCCACCGCGAGCAGTTCTGTCAGGTCCGCCTGGTACGCATCGAGACCTCCGCCCCGGAACTGGTCGTTCACTCCGATCTGAACCGTCACCAGCGCATAAGGACCCTGGACATGACGAGCAGCGATCCCGGCGAGCAGCTCACGCGTGGTCCAACCGCTGGTTGCGAGGATCTCGGGCGCCGCGAGCGCGAGGCCGTCAGCAGCGAGTCGAAGCGCCAGAACGACTGGCCAGCGCGCGTCTGCGGGGACGCCCTCACCGCTGGTATAGGAATCACCAAGGGCAAGGAACCGCGCCTCGCCGGCACTCACCGCAGCGTTCCACCAGGCCATGGCCACAACCAGCAGCAGGCGCCCAGACATGTTCATGCCTGGTTTACGTGGATGCTGAACAGCTGGATGCAGCGACGACCCGTACATCGTCTGACGCCTGCATCCAAGGAGCAAATCAGGCCACCGCGGAAAACAGAAACACCATCGAGACCAGGTCCCGATGGCGTCCGTGAGGCAATCGTCTGCGACGGTTCAGCGCTTGCTGAACTGGCAGCCGCGGCGGGCCTTGCGCAGGCCGTACTTCTTGCGCTCGACCATGCGGCTGTCGCGGGTCATCAGGCCGTGGCGGCGCAGGGCGGCTTCCGAAGCGGGTTCGGCCTTGATCAGGGCGCGGGCGATGCCGAGGGCCATCGCGCCGACCTGGCCGGTCACGCCACCGCCATCTACATTGACGAAGATGTCGAAGCGACCGGCGGTCTCGCTGACCTCGAGCGGCTTCTGGGCGAGCTTCTGCAGGCGCTCGACCGGGAAGTATTCCGCGAGCTTGCGGTTGTTGACCAAGATCTCACCAGCGCCCGGGGCGATGCGCACGCGCGCGACGCTGGTCTTGCGGCGACCGAGACCCCAAATGAATTCCTTGCCAGCCATGTCAGATCGTCTCCGGAGAGTGAGGTACCGAGATAAAAGGTCCGCGGGACAGCCGTCCGCGGGGAGGGAGCACCATATGAACCGCCCACTTGCGTCAAGGGCGGATTCTCGGGTCCTGATTAGCTCGGATGGGTCACGGATTCCAAGAAAATGACCAGGCGCTGCTGCTGCCGCCACCGTTGGCATTGACCGAGAGGCCGCTGCGCGGGTGCGGATAGAGTGGCGGCCGCGGTGTGCCCGGGAAGCCACCGCCCGGATAGCCGCCGACCGGGTAGCCGCCGGGCGGATAGATCACGACCGGATAACCGGGATACCCCGGATAGGAGTTCCCATACCCCGACCAGTAATAGGACCTGTAGGGCCGGGTATAGCCCAGGTCGGTCTCAGGATAGAGGTCGGCAGGGGCCCGCGCGATGGCGTCGGCGCGGCGCTGGTCCGCCCGCTCTTTACGCGCGATTTCCAGCTCCTGGTGGCGCCTGGCCTCGTCGGCGAGGGTGCGTTCGCGCTCGGCCCAACTCACGAAACCACCGCGGAACGCCACTTCCCCGCGCGCGGTCGCCGCCTCACCGGGGCGCATCCACACGCCGCGGTAGCGCACCATGCCGAGCACCTTCCGCGCTTCTTCGTGATCGCGATCGCGGGCGACCGTCTCATTGGCAAGGTCGCGCGCCAACACCTGGTCACCTATGGCCTTGGCACGTTCAGCGAGCCGCCACCACGTAGCTGCGTCGGCTTCGGGACCAAGCTTGGCGCGGTCGGCGAGCAGGTCTTCGGTAGCGCGCTGGCGCGCGCTCTTGCCATAGGTGACGCGCGTCACCTTGTCTTGGTCGAAGTGCTGCACCGCCACCATGCCGGCAGCGCTGACCTTGAGATCGAGGTAAGGCGCACCGGGGGGCGACACCACCTCACCTTCGAGCACGCGCCCGTCCTTGAGGTAGACCTCATCCGCGGACAACGCCGTCCCGAAACCGACCACCAGGACGGCAGCGATCATTAGGTACGGGAGATGACTGCGCATACCCATGGACGCCTCTGTTGCTGGCGAGTTGAGCAGTCGGAACTGCAAGAACAAGGGGAAATGGTGCATAATGTGCGCATGTTCCGCCCGATCTGCCAGCGCGCCACCGCCGTGTGTGAAGGGGGATAGGGTGGCAGGAATTTGAAGGGCCAGGTTAGAGGGAATGAGAAGGGACGTGGGGACGGAAAGACGCGTCGCATGACGCCCTGGAAATCACACCCCACGCACATCCGCGCCGTACCTCCCAACTTCACGCTTCTGGGCGTCGCCTTTGCCCCTCCTGCCAACCCATTCATTGCCTTTCTCATCAGTCCCCGCCAAGCACCAGGAGAAAACAACCGTGACCGCGCTTGACGTCCATCCTCTATGGGCTTAGGGTGGTCGGCTGACTCACGAACATGCCACCTCCCGCGTTCTTCCTTGGTATCGATGTCGCCCGTTCAGGACTGGGTCTGGTGGTCCTGTCGGGTGACGGAACCCAGCTGGCGGCGCTGCGGCGCGCCTATGGCAACGCCCCGGCCAATGCCCACGACCCGCAGGACTGGTGGCGCGCCGCGCGCACCGGCATCAAAGAGATCCTGCGCCGTGCCAACCTCCGTCCTGAGCAGATCCGCTGCATCGGCGTAAGCGGCGACAGCGATGGCATGGTCGCGCTGGGCAAGGACGGCAAGGTGTTGTGCCCGACCGCGATGGGCGCGGACCAGCGCGCCGAGCCGCAAATTGACCTGCTCAACCGTGCGGTCGGCGCGCGCAACCTGCTCAACCTCGCCAGCGGCACCGCCCAATCCAGCGCCGCCGCGGTCAAGCTGCTGTGGCTGCGCGAGAACGAGAAGCGTGTCTGGCACGACCTCGCGGTGGTGCTGGCCCCCAAGGACTTCCTGCGCTACCGCCTGTGCGAAACGCTGGTCACCGACGCCAACGACGCTTCTGCCTCGCTGCTGTTCAACCCCAAGACGCGCTCGTGGTCGAAGCAGCTCATCACCCTGCTCGACTTCAACCCAGGCTGGCTGCCGGCCCTCAGCAGCGGCCAGCTCATCGCCGGGCGCGTCACGGCGACCGCGGCGCGAGAGGCTGGCCTGCAGGTTGGCACCCCGGTGGTCACCGGCGGCGGCCATGCCGCGGCCACCGCCATCACTGCCGGGGTGCTCTCCCAGGGCACCGCGCTGATCGAACTCGGTGGTGCTGGCGGGCTGTTCGCGCCCACCGCAGAGGCCCTGCGCGACCCCAGCGGCCGCCTCGCCACCACCTGCCATTGCCTGGCCGGCACCTGGGCGCTCAGCGCCGGCGACCTCGCCGGAACTGAGGCCATGGAGTGGCTGCAGGAGAACGTCTTCGCCAGCGAAGTGGTGCACGCGCGGCGCATCGGTCGCGATCCGCTCGAGCCGCTCACCGAACTCGCCGCCGAGGTCCCGCCGGGCGCCGATGGCCTGGTCTACCTCGCGCCGACCGCGGGCGCCCCACGCGCCGGCGGCTTCATCGGCCTGGGCCGCCGCCACGGTCGCGGCCACCTGGTGCGTGCGGTCCTGGAATCGGGCGCGATCGCTGCACGCGCCGCGCTCACCGCGCTCGCGGACCTCAAGCACGCTCCCGACGAGATCCTCGCGGCCGGCCCCGGGTCGGGCAATACCCTGTGGTGCCAGATCCTGGCCGACGCTCTCGACCGGCCGATCCACGCCGTGACCACGCCCGAGAGCGCGGCCACCGGTGCAGCGATCCTGGCTGGTTCTGCGGTCGGATTGTACAAGACCGTGCAGGAAGCCTGCGCGAAGATGGTCCGTTCCGCCGTCACCTACCAGCCGCGCAAGGCCGCCACCGAGGTCTACCTCGCGCTGGCCCCGACCGTGGCGCGCCTGCCCGCCGCGGTCGCCGGCGCGCTGTCCGACCCCCTGCCCCCGACCGCCGCACTCGAAGCCAACGCATGAGCCTTGCCCGTGGCCCATTGCTCGCCCTGCACACCATTTTCGCCACCCTGGTGGTGATTGCTTTGCTGCTCCATCTCGGCGAGCGCGAGCGCGAGGTTGCCAAGGTGCGCGGTGTCGCCTCGCTGGAGCATGCCGAGACCGTCCGCAGCGAGCAGGACATCGCCCAGCAGAAGGCGTTGCTCGACGGCCTAGCGAACAAGGATCCCTACGTGGTCGAGCTGCTCGTGCGCGACAAGCTCCAGTTCACCGGTCCGGGCGAGATCACGCCGCCGCCACTGCCCGCCGTTGACAAGGCCCCGGCACGTCGTTAACAAGTCACTCCCGTTTTTGACGGGAGATCAGTCGTCCGCGTGCGCAGTCCGGGTCTTCTTCCCGCCGGACCGCCACCACCAGATCGGGGCGTAGCTCAGCTTGGCTAGAGCGTTGCGTTCGGGACGCAGAGGTCGCAGGTTCAAATCCTGTCGCCCCGACCAGAAGAATATCGGCTTCACGACGACTCCGGCGCATGACCTGCGCCGGAGTCGTCTTTGTTACGGACGCCAGCCATTGCGGTGCACACGTGATCGCGGCAGCCTTGAATACTGCGCGATTGCGGGGTACGACCTGAACGTGGCAACGACTTCCAGATCCTCCAGGTGCACACGCCCGGACAGGCCCGACAACAGCGCCTGCAACCCAGGGTTGACGATTCGTGCGCGGCTGGGACAGTCGCCATCGTGCCCCATGCCCGCCGGGCGAGCCGTGGGGATGATCGATGGCATCCGTCCAGTCCCATTGGCCGGAGCACGCATCGTGAAGGCGTTCTCTGGTGACCTTCCTTCCCATGCGGGTGTAGCTCAATGGTAGAGCGTCGGCTTCCCAAGCCGAACACGGGGGTTCGATTCCCCTCACCCGCTCCATTTTCATGGCGCGGCCTGGACTGAGATGCCGCTCTACGAGATCCCCGTCGTCATCCCATACCGGCTCGACCGGGATCCGTCCGCGGCGCTCTACGGGCTTCAGGTCAACACCATCGCCAGCAAAGCGGTCGCCGCGATCGCGGTCGCCCAGGTGCTGGCCCAGGCGCTGGCCCGCCTGCACCATCCTGGCCGCACCTGCACGGTGCTGACCGAGCGCGCCAAGGCCGGCACCACCGGTCGCATGATCGATGGGCCGTACGCCTACATCATGGGCCACGGCAACCACATCCACCACCTCGCCTTTCCACGCCGCATCGACCACCACGGGCGCAATCCGCTCGGCGAGGCGTTCGATGGGCTGGATCCCGCCAAGCTTCACGGACTGGTGCTGGACTGCGCGAACATGCAGTACATCAACTCGACCGGACTGGCCGCCCTGGCCGCGCACAGTGACCGCCTGCGCATCCACCTGTTCCGCATCGGCGAGCCGCTGCGCAAGGTCTTCGACCTGGTCGGGCTGACGCACCTCATGCAGTTCCACGACAGCCTGCAGCTGGCGCTCGAGGCGCTGGTCGCGCGCAGCCGGTAGTAAGGGGGAGTCCGGAAGTCCGGGGTCCGGAAGTCTCGTGGGACCTGGGCAGGACGCGACCAAGAGCCGGGACCTGCTGCGCTCGCCTGACGCGCCGGAACACGGGAGCTCCGGACTTCCGGACCTGCGGATCTGCGGACCCGTCAGATGCGCTCGACCTCGCCATCCTGATCGAGCGCCGCGAGCATGCGCCCGCGCGCGACCTTGAGCGACGGGGTGAGCAGGCCGTTCTCGACGCTCGGCCGTGCGCGCAGCAGGAAGGCCGCGGCGATGCGTTCGTAGGGGATGGTGCAGATGGCGTTGACCGCGGCCACGGCGCGGCGCGCGGGCGCAGCGCCGGCCGGGCAGTCGAGCACCGCGACCAGCTCGCGTGCCACGCCCACCACCGCGTGCGCGATGCCGGGCTGGGCGAGCAGCGCGCGCTCGAGGGCGGCGGCGCAGACCTTCTCGCCGTTGGGCAGCTTGAGCTGGTGGTCGGCGCGCCCCGTCAGGCGCAGGCCGTCGGGGGCCCAGGCGCCGAGGTCGCCGCTGTCGAGCACGCCGTCAACCAGGCAGGGCGCTTCCTGGCGGAAATAGCCGCGCATAACGCCCGGGCCGCGCACCAGGATGCGGCCGTCGGCGCGGCGCACCCCGACGCTTACCCCAGGAATGGGCGGGCCGACCATGCCGGCGCCGTGCGGGCCGCCGAGCGGGGTGATGGTGCAGCTCGGACTGGCCTCGGTCAGGCCCCAGCCCTCAAGCAGCGGGATGCCGCGTTCACGGTACCAGGCGGCGAGCCCGGGTGCGAGCGGTGCGCCGGCGGTGAAGGCCCAGCGCAGTCCACCCGGCGCGAAGGCCTGCGCGGCGATCGCCAGGTCGTGGATCTTGGGCACGCTCATGAACACCGTCGGCCGCACCGCGCGGATGGTGGCGAGCAGGACGTCATGATCGCGGCCGCCACCCGGCACGACAGTGAGCTGCGCGCCGCGCGTCAGGGCCCACAGCCGCTCCGCCAGGCCGCCGAAGCTGTGGTGCCAGGGCAGGTAGGCGGCGAGGCGGTCCCCGGGGCCGACCTCGGGCCAGAGCAGGGCGAAGGCCGCCTGCTGGCTGCACAGGTTGTCGTGGCTGAGCACCACGCCGCGCGGCGCACCGGTGCTGCCGCTGGTGAATTGGATGAGGCAGGGGTCGTCGGGAGCGACCACGCGTTCGCACACCGGCCCGGGGGTGCGAGCTGCCACAAGCAGCTCGTCAGAGGTCAAAGTCGCGGCGGTTTCCGGCGTCCCCATCAGCGGCGCGGCGGCCAGCAGGAGTCGCGGCGCGACCAGGGCGAGGAGTTCGGCCAGGCGGGCCGCACCGAAGCCGGCGCAGAGTGGCACGGCGATCGCACCCAGACGCCAGGCGGCGAGCTCGGTGAGCAGGTGCGCCAGGCCGTTCGGCGCGATGATGGCGATGCGGTCGCCAGGCGCGACGCGAGCGGCCCAAATTGCGGCAAGGCGCCCCGACCAGGCGTCGAGCTCTGGCCATGTGGCCGTCAGGTCGCCATCGACCAGGACGATGGCCGATCCGGCGCGCGCACGGGCGGCGGCGATCAGCTCGGGCAGGGTCCGCGGCCGCCCGGCCGGCAGGGGCGCACCCTGGCGCCACTCTACGCCATCAGCAGGGTCGGCGATCGGCCCCTGGCGCGCCGGGCGGGGCGCAGCGGGAGGCAGCAGGGATGAGGGGTGGGACCGGCTCATGACGGGGCGGGCATCCTTCCGCGGGACGCGGCGACCGCACCCGATTTCCGGTGCCGGCTTGCTGGACGCTGCGGCGCGCCCAACCTCCTGCATGCCTCGACTCGCCGGACATGCCCTCCTCACCCCGTTCGGCGACCTCGACGCCAGCTTCGCCGCGTTGTTGGCCGGGCGCAGCGCGCCCGGGGAACTCGCGGGGCCGCTGCTCGACCTCGCGGAGGGCGTAGCGCGTGCAGCGCTGGGCGGGGTACCGGTCGATCTGGTGATTCTGGCGACCACCAAGGGGGATGCGGGACGCTGGTGCGCGGGGCTGCTGACGGAGGAGGCAGGCTACCCGGGTGGTCCGGCCTGGCTGGCCGCGGCGCTGGGCGAGCGCCTCGCGGCGCCGGGCTTCGCGGTCAGCGGCGCCTGCGCCAGCGGCCCCCTTGCCTGCGGGGTGGCGGCGCGCTGGCTGCGCGCCGGACGCGCGCGCCGCGTGGTGGTGGTCGGCGCCGACCGCATCGGGGATTTTGTGCGCGCCGGATTCGCCGCGCTGCGTGCCATCGCCAGCGAGGCGTGCCGGCCCTTCGATGCGGGGCGCGACGGCCTGGTGCTGGGCGAGACCCTGGCGGCGGTGGTGCTCGAGGCGGATGACGCGCCAGGGCTGCACCTGGCGGGGTGGGGCGCGACCCTCGACGCCTGCCACCTCACCGCGCCGGCGCGCGATGGCGCCGGCCTGCGCCGGGCCGTGCAGGCGGCCGCGGGCGGCGCGCCCACGGCTGGCGCGCTGCTGGTCGCGCACGGCACCGGCACGCGCTTCAACGACGATGCGGAGGCCCACGCCTACGCGGGCCTCGGAATCAGCGCGGTGACCGCATTCAAGGGTGCCTTCGGACACAGCCTGGGCGCGTGCGGCATCGCCGAACTGGCGCTCGCCGCCGAGATCCTGCGCCAGGGTCGCGTGCCCGGTGTGATCGGGCTGAGCTCGCCCGGCTGCGCGGCGCCGCTGCCGCTGCTGTCAACCGGCGCGCACGCGCTGACCGCACCGCGCGTGCTGCTCGCCAACGCCGGCTTCGGCGGAGTGAATGGCGCGCTGCTGCTTGACCGCGCGCCAGCGCCGGCGGCGCCACCTCGCGGCGCCCGGCTGGTCGCCGCCGCCGAGCTGGTCGAGGCGGGTTGGCGGCGCTGGCGAGCCACCACGGGCGCCACGGCGGCGGTAACGACGACCGGCCTGGGCGCGGCGGAGGACGGCCGCTGGTCCGGGCCGCCTGCATCCGAGGCGGTCCCCCTGCTCAGCGCGCGCGCCGTGCTTGACCGCGTCGACGCCACCTGGGGGCGCATGGACCTGGCCTGCCGCGCGCTCGTCGCGCTCGGCACCCTGCTCGGGCCGCATCCTTCCGGCACCGG
>JBBQSO010000050.1:0-38286 GCA_038213805.1 Planctomycetota bacterium
CCATCAGCCATCAGCCATCAGCCATCAGCCATCAGCCATCAGCCATCAGCCATCAGCCATCAGCCATCAGCCATCAGCCATCAGCCATCAGCCATCAGCCATCAGCCATCAGCCATCAGCCATCAGCCATCAGCCAGCCTCTCCAAAAAATTTGGCGACCGGGAAATCCCGGTCGCCAAGTGCAGGTGGAAGCGGGGAACATCAGTGCCGATCAGGCGTTCGATGTCCCGGCATTCTCTCGACGTCACATCCGGCCGACAATCCACGGTATGACAGGTTGTCGCCTCCTTGTTTCACAAAGCCGCGCGGCTGATCTCCACTCCAAACGCCTGCTGTCCGATGCGGGACGATGCAGGTGCAGGTCGGGTGGCCGTCTTCTTACCTCCACGGTTGCATTATATGCCTCGGGGGCGACCCCGCCAAGACATCCGGGAGCACTCTGCAAGATATTGGAAGAAAAGCGCTTGTGACGGATGAGTGCACCAGGCCTGCAGGTGCTCTCCATTATGGCTGCGTGGGTAGGCAGAAGGCCAGGTCGCAGCTGGCCAGCACCGCTCCCAAAATCGCGTCAGCGCGGGGTCTCGCGCAGTTGGGCAAGCACCTGCTCCAACTCGGTCAGCGCGACTCCAACCTGCTGGCGATTCGCCTCTTCGACGCGCTTGGCAAAGTCCTGGCAGGCCTCCAGGGCGCCGGCGGCGATTTTGAACTGGCCGCGCACGCCTTGGGCGCGACAGGCCAGGGCGGCGGTGAAGAAGCGCTCGAGCGGGCCGGCCTCGTGCTGGTCCTCGATCTCCATCATCGCCTGGACGATGGCCAGGGTCGCGGTCGGTCGCGCGGCGAGCAGCAGGGCCTGCCCATGCTGGTAGAGCGCGCGGTGGCGGGCGCGCCATTCCGGGTGCCGCGCCCAGGCCGCGCGGTTGGCCTCGGCCACCGCCACGATCAGGTCCTGGCTCAGGCGCACCTGCGGCTCGACCAGGCGCATCAGGTTGCTGGCGATCATCGCCATGTTGCCGACCACCTCGTCGGTGGCGGGCAGGTCGGCGACCAGCTTGGTGGCCTGGGCAAGGTGCGGCATGGCCTCGGCGCCGCGACCGCGCACCAGCAGGGTCTGCGCGGTCATGATCGCCAGGCGGCAGGCGTCGGTGGGCCCGACCACGCCCTTGGCGGCGGCCTCCATCGCGGCCTCGCGGCGGTTCGCGCACAGCAGGGTCACCGCCAGGCCGCGCCAAATGCTGCGCGCGACCTCGCTCTCGGCGTTCAGCGCCGGGTGCTTCTGTAAGCGGTGCTGGAAGGCGATGGTCTCATCGTAGCGGCCCAACCCGGTGGTACCGAGGTGCACCGACAGCGCCGCGAGCTGGAGAACGTCGTGCTCGGTGAGGCTCTTGCCGTAGAGCTCATCCAGGCGCTGAAAGGCGCCCAGCGGGTCCTGGTTCGCCTGCTGGGCGACGTTCTGGAGCAGGCGTTCGAAGGGGCTGGGCAGGACCATGGGCGGGCTCGGCTGGCGGCGGCGGGAGGAGTGGGGAGCGTCCGCACCTGAAGTGGCGGTTCAATTGCCGATCCGCTGGCGCCTCTGGCGTGGAGGCATCCGGCGTTTCGCGTCTACCGTCCGCCGCCTTCCGCATCCACCAGCGCCTTGAGCGTCTCCAATTCCCGCACTGTCCCCGCCAGGATGTCGCCATCATTGTCGGCGAGCACGCTCCAGGTGTAGGTCTCGACCGATATATGTTGGCAGCCGGCGGCGAGACAGGCGGCGAGGCCGCGGCGGCTGTCGGCGATGGTCGAGGACAGCCCGCGTTCCTGGGCAGGGCGGAAGATCGGGGTGTGGAAGTGGCTGCGCACCGCCGTGGCGCCAGGCAGGCGCGCCAGACAGCGTTCGAGCTGGTCGAGGTCCTCGACCTTGCTCAGCGAGCCGCTCGCGCTGGCGGCGGCCGTCTGGTGCATGAAGCGCGGTTCCGCGAGCGCGCGCAGCGCGGCGACGCCGGCGGCATCGCGGCCCGGCTCGCGGACTTCCGGCGCGGCGCTGAACTGGCACTTGGCGATGGTCGCGCCGGCGGCCTGCAGACGCGCCACGGCGGCGGGCTGGTCCTCGAAGGCCAGGCTCAGGTGGCAGGTGTCGAAGCAGATGCCGAGGTGGGTGGCGAGCGCCGCGCGGGCCGCGCGCGGGTCGCCGCCGAGCAGCGCGCTGCACGCGGGCAGGCCGTGCTCCTGCAACGGGCCGCGCCAGAACGCGGCGCTGTCGTGGCTGGTCTCGAGAAAGCACCACGGTTCGGGCTCGAGCGCCAGCACCACGCGCCGCCCGGTTTCGCGCGCGGCATGCGCGGCCACCGCCGCCCAGCGGCCCAGGGCCTGGGCGATGATGCGCGGGTCGTTGCGCTCCGGCCCGAACGGGCGATAACTGCCGGGTACGGTGCTGACCGTCACCACCGGTTCGTCGGACAGCGCCAGGGCGATGGGGATGATGGCGATGGTGTCGTTCTCGCGCGCCGCCTCGGTCCAGTCCGGCAGGTAGGCGTCGGCCTTGACCACCGCGGCCTGGAAGGGACGCAGTGGAAAGGCGTTGAGGGTGTGGGCGCTGGCGCCGGCCTGATCGAGGGCGCGGCGCAGGCGGCTACGCGCGAAGGGGTCACGGCTCATTTCGGCGATCGCCGTCGAACCCAGGCGCAGGTCGATGCCGAGACGGTCCCAGCCGAGGCGCTGGCGCGCCTGGGTGGTGAAGGTGCCGAGCACTTCGACCAGCTCGCTGACGTCCTCAGCCCGGTGCAGGTTGGAGCTGTAGCCGAGGGGCAGGAGGGGCATGGCGGGATTCTACCGGGGCGGATCCGGCCCGTTCACGGCGTCCGGGGCCGGGTTCGGCGCGGGTGAGCGACCTGCGTCGAGTGTACGTGGCCGATCCTTGCCCGCCAGCGCGGGGCGTGCAGGCTGGGCGGCATGCCGAGCCCGGATCCCATCAAGGAGTCCGCCACCAGCCCCATCCCGCCGGTGGATGTCGCCGGTTTCACCGGCTTCGTCGAGCGCCACCGCACCGATGTCACCCTGCGCCGCCTGCATTTCCAGCGCCTCGCCATCGGCTTGGCCGGCGCGCTGGGGGTGATCGCCTTCAATCGCCTGCGCGTCACCAGCCACGGCGCGTCCCACATCGTCACCGACGTCGCCACGGTGATCTGCCTGGCCTACCTGGTGGCGTGCGCAGCGGTGCTGGTCCGGGAGCGGCGCCTGATGGTCACCGGCCTGCAGCGCCGCGCGCGCACGCTCTACGACCAGGCCTGGCAGGTTGCCGAATTCTTCCAACGCCGCGGTCGCGTGCTGCTGCTGCTCGCGTATGCCGGTCACTGCCTGCTGCTGATCGGCACCGAGTTCCGCCTGCGCCTGTTTGCCGAGGATGGCGACGTGCTCGCGCTCACCTTGATCCCGACCGTGCTGCTGCTGGTGCACGGCCTGAGCGACATACCGACGCGGGAGCGGTTGGTGAAGGTGTATGCGGGAGAAGTGCGGAAATAGGGGTGGGGTGCAGTCGATAGCGCGAAAAAATCCGCTTCACGCTTCGTACGCCTATCGCCGCGGCGACTCCTGACCCAGACGCGTACCGCGCAGCGCGGCATTGGCGCGGTAGACGTGCGCCAGCACCTCCGCCAGCGCGCGGTAGAGGGTCGGCGGTACGATCACGTCCAGGTCGAGGATACCGAGCAGGGTGACCAGATCGTGGTCCTCGTGCAGCGGGATGCCATGGCGCTGGGCAAGGGCGATGATGCGATCGGCGACGTCGCCTTGGCCCTTGGCGAGCACGCGTGGCGCGGCGTCGAGGTCGTTCTGGTAGCGCAGCGCGACGGCGCGGCGGCGCTCGGTCTGGGGCTGGCCCGGGTGGGGCGGGTCGGCGGCCATGGTCAGTCCGGTTCGCCGTCGACCACGCGCACGCCCGCGGTCAGGCCGAGATCGCGCAGGCTGCCGACCAGGGCGGGCAGCGATTCCGTCAGCGCGCGGCTGCCGGCCTCATGGCCGACCAGGGTGATGGTCAGCGGGCCGCCGTCGATGCCGGAGAGGCGCACGCTGATCGTGCCCAGGTCGGAGAGTTCCGTGTCGACGCGCAGATAGGTGGTGGTGCCGTCCGGGCCGGGGCGTTCGCCGATGGCCAAGCGCGCGGGCGTGGGCTGGCCGTCCGCCTGCAGCGGCAGACTGAGCACCAGCCGGTAGTCGGCGAGGGCATCGGGCTTGAAGACGGTCTGCGCGGCCTGCTCGTGCGCGGTGTGGATGAGCGCGCCGGCGAGCGCGTTGGCGGTAGTTGTGACGGGCTCGGCGCTGCGGCCGGAAACCGCGTCGCTGGCGTCGCTGGCGGCGTTTTCACTGACCGGCCGCGGCAGGGCGGCGGCGAGCTGGCGTAATAACGGCGCGGGCGCGGTCAACGGCAGGTCGGCGACGGGTGCAGTCGCGGTCGCCGCGTCAGTGGTGATCGGCAATCCACCGCTGCCGATGGCGCTGCGCACGCCGGCCAGGGATAACGCACGGATGACGCCGGCCACGCCTTCGCGGACCGCGTCGGGGACACTGGCGACGCGCAGGGTCGCGGCTGGGACCAGCCGGGCAGCGAGTGCAGCGGGCGCCAGCGGTGCGTGCGCGTCGCGCGGCGTGGCAGTGGACGCGGCGGCCGTTCCCGGCGCAGAAAGAGCTGGTCGCCGGGGGGGCGGCGCCGAGCTGTCGGTAGCGGGCTCCAGAGCGCCGGCGGTCGCTGCCGCCCGGGCTGGTGTCTGCAGTGCGTCAGCAGCGGTAGGGAGCGTCCGTGCCGGCGCCGCGCCGGGCGTGGAGGTCTGCGCGGGCGCGGCCGACGCGGTGGTGGTGGGGTCCCCCGCGCCCGCGAGCGGAGCAGAAGCGGCGGTGCGCGAGCCGCTGGTTGGGGCAGCGAGGAGCGGAGGACCGTCTGGGAGGGGAGCGGACGGTGGCGTGGGCTGTTCCGCCATCTGCGCGGGCGCCGCGCCCGCTGCCGCCGCGCCCGCTGCCAGCGCCACCCCCAGCGCCGCCGCGGGATTCGGCAGGGGCGTGGCGGTCGCGCGCAGCGCGAGCGCAAGGGTCGCCGGGGTGGCCGGCAGTCCGCTGCGCGCGACCGTGGCGTAGGCGCGGGCCAGCGCGGCGGGCGTGGCGGCGCGCAGCAGCGCAGCGCTGCTGGTGATCGGGGTCGGCGCGGCGCCGGTGGATTGCGGCAGCGGGTCTTCCTCCACCGCGGCCTGCGCGCCGGCCGCCGTCACCGCGCCGATGGCGACGCGCAACAGTTCGCGGTCCAGTGGGGCGCCGGCGTCTTCGAAGGCGGCGAGCACCGCCTGCGCGGCGCCCGCAGTCGGCAGGCCGAGCACCTGGGCGCGCGCCGGGGCATCGCTGGTGGTCGCGTGGTCGGCGCCGCGTTCATCGAGCAGGCGCAGGCTCAGCTGGTCGCCGGCGCCCATGACCTGGACGCGGACCATGGTGTCCGGGGTGAGCGGCAGGCTGCTCTGCGCCACCAGGGTGCGGCCGCGCAGCGCGAGCAGGTAGAGATCCTGGCCAAGTCCCTGCACCACGCGACCGCTCAGCACCGTGCCGGGCACCAGGGTCTGAGCGAGCGGGCGCGCGCCACCGGCCTGGCCTGCGAGCGGCTTGCCGGCGGGCGGCAGCGCCGCGCCGCCGGGGACGCCATCGGTGCGCACGTCGCCGGCCATCGCCAGCAGCCCCGTTCAGATCCCGCCGTCGTCGCCGAGGCGGCCGCGCAGCAGGGTGATGACGCGGCTGTGGATCTGGCAGACGCGGCTCTCGGTGACGCCCAGCACCTGGGCGATCTCCTTCATCAGCAGATTCTCGAAGTAGTAGAGCTTGATGACCATGCGCTCCTGCTCGGTGAGCTTGTGGAGCAGCCCGGCGACCATCTGCTGGCGGTCGAGGCGATCGAGGTGGCGCGAGGGGTTGGCGCCCTCGTCGTCGCGCTGCGCCAGGGCGGTGCCGAGGCGGGTGTCGTCGCTGCTTGGCGCGTCGAGCGAGACCTGCACGGCGAGCTGCGCGTCCTGCTCGACACTGGGCAGCTCGGCCTCGCTGACTTCGAGCTCGGCGGCGAGCTCGGCGTCGTCCGGCAGCCGGCCGAGGCGATGGGTGAGCTCCTTGAGTGCCTGGTGGTAGTCGCGGGCGCGCTCGCGGGCGCCGCGCGACACCCAGTCGCGCGCGCGCAATTCGTCGATCACCTGGCCGCGGATACGCATCACGGCGTAGGTGCTGAAGGCGTTGTCACGGCTGGCGTCGAAGCGGTTGAGGGCGTCGATCAGGCCGATCACGCCGGCGTGGAAGAGGTCCTCGCGGTCGACGCTGGCGGGCAGGTGCTGGGCGACGCGGTCGACCACGCTGTGCACCAGCGGCAGGTGGCGCAGGATCTCCTGCTCGCGCTCGTCGCCGGTGCGGGTGCCTTCCGCCTGGCGGTAGGCCTTGACCCGGTCCTGATTCACGATGCTGGGGGCGGTGGTCATGAGGGGCATCCGTGCAGGGCGGCTCAGCGGCGCTCAGGGGTGGCGGGACGGGCCGGCTTGGCGGCGGGGCGCGCGGCGCTCTCCGCAGCGGCCTTCTTTTCTTCGGCGAGCTGGCGTTCGGCCATGTCAGCAGTCACGCGTTCGTTCATCACCTTCACCACGATGCGCAGCAGCCAGCCCGAAAACCACATTGCGGCGAGCGCCCCGAGCGCAGCGCGCCAGGCCACCGTGGCGGGGTCGAGGCCCTGCCACAGCCCGAGGGCCAGCCAGGCAAAGCCCACCCACATCAGCACCCGCGCCTGCGCGGCCAGCACCAGCACCTCCATGGGGACGCTCCTGAGGGGATGGACCGGGGTAGCGTACCCCGGCCGTGATCGCGGTGCAAACCCGGCGCCGGGGGCGCGCCGGCGCGGCCGGGAGCGGCCGCGCCTAGGTCACAACGCAAAGGAGGAGCCAATCCCCGCGCCGTCGCCACCGGCGGCCGGTCCTTGCGCGTCCAGGCCCCCCAAGGGTAGACTCGCAGGCCTCCACCTCCCTCTGTCGGGCCCGCCGCCGCCGGATTGGAAAGCCAGTTGCGTGGCCGGGAGCACGGGAGCTACACTATGCTGAGCATGACCAAGGAGACGCGCGTGGCGAAGGTGACGGTGAACACCCTGTTGAAGGGCGCGCTGGAGGTCGACGAGCACCAGCTCATCACCTTCGCCGTGCCGTTGCTGGGGTTCGAGCACCTCAAGCGCTTCCTCATCTACCAGACCAAGCCCGGCGCGCTGTACTGGATGCAGGCGGTCGAGGACGCCAAGGTCGGCTTCTGCCTGCTCGCGCCCTTCGAGGCCGGCCTTGACCCCGATCTCGAGATCGCCGGCGAGGACGTCGCGGACATCGGCGCGGCAAGCGCGGCCGACATCGAGGTCTACACCGTGGTGGTGCTCGATCCCGTGCCTAGCGAGCGTCGCACCAATCTGCGCGCGCCGATCCTGATCGGGCGCGCCAGCCGCATCGCCAAGCAGGTGGTGCTCGCCGACCACCGGCTGCCGATCAAGTTCTTCCTGCGCGACCTGAAGCCGCTGGAGAAGACCTGACGTGCTTGTCCTGACCCGGCGCATCAATGAACGCATCGTGATAAACGGCGAGCTCGTGATCACGGTGCTCGACGTCGGGCGCAACGGCCAGGTCCGCCTCGGCTTCGACGGCCCGCGCCACTTCCAGATCTACCGCCACGAGCTGTTGCTCGAGATCCAGGCCGAGAACCGCCAGGCGCTGTCCAGCGCCGCGGAGGTCCCGTCCGATCTCGTCGCTCCGCCTCCGGCAAAGGAGGGTTGAGTGGCTCTGAACCGCGCAAGTTTCGCCGACATCATCGAGCGCATCCATACCGTGCCGTCGCTGCCCGAGGTGGTCACCCAGGTGTGCCGCCTGGTCAACGACCCCAACGCCGACATGCGCGCGATCAACGCGATCATCATGAAGGACCCGGCCATGGCGGCGAAGATGCTGCGCATGGTCAACAGCGTCTACTACGGTCTGAGCGAGAATGTCACCAGCCTTGAGCAGGCGATCCGGCTGCTCGGTTTCAAGACCATCCGCTCGATCGCGCTGTCGATCTCGGTGCTCAACATGTTCCAGCAGCAGAGCGCCAACTTCAACATGAAGGCCTTCTGGGCGCACAGCGCGGTCTCGGCCTGCCTGTGCCGGCTGATCGCCGCCAAGGGCGCGCTCTGTGATCCCGAGATGGCGTTTTCGATCGGCCTGCTCAAGGACATCGGCAAGCTCATCCTGGTCGAGAACGCCCCGGAGGAGACGCGCGCGATCATCGCGGTCGCGCGCGAGTACCGCTTCGGCTTCTCGCGCGCCGCGCGCGAGGTGCTCGACACCGACGACGCCGAGATCGGCGCGTGGCTGGCCAAGAGCTGGGAGCTTGAGCCGATCATGGTGAACGCCATCGCCCAGCAGAACCAGATGGCCGGCGCCAGCGACCCCAAGATCGTGGCCATGCTCCAGCTCTGCGAGTATTTGTGCGCGCTCAAGAAGATCCGCACCTCCGGCCAGTGCGACGAGCCGGTACTCGACCCGGCGGTGTGGAACTACCTGGGGATGGACAAGACCGCGCTGGTCGAGGTGCTGGCGGTGATCAATGATGAAGTTGAAAACGCGCGGCAGCTGCTGCTGATCGCCGCGTAGCGCGGCGATCAGGCCCCTGCCGGCCTGCGGC
Organism: Planctomycetota bacterium; assembly: GCA_038213805.1. Taxonomy (GTDB): domain Bacteria; phylum Planctomycetota; class UBA11346; order UBA11346; family UBA11346; genus BOG-1363. The sequence continues at coordinate 8,677 of JBBQSO010000050.1, forward strand.
CAGCGCGTTCGCTGCGCGGCCGGACCGGGCTGCGCCGGGACGGGCTTTTAGCCATGGGGGGATCTTTGATCCCCCCACAACGCTCGACTCCTTCCGCTGCGCTGCAGTCGTCGCGCTCCCCCCTTTGTGCAATTGACGTGGTGCGTGCCGCGCCCGGGCGCGGTTGCGCGCACCGCGTCCGGCCGCCCGGCCTGCGGCCCTGCGCGCTGATGCGCGCGGCGTGGCTGCGCCACGCGTGGCCTTGGGAGTGGCGCATTGCGGCGCGCGATCTGCCAGACCCTCGCGTCTTTCCAATCCTCTCCCTCTGCACCTGTCCGGCCTTGCCCCTGGCCCGTCGCGGCCCGGGGGGTAGGAAGGGGCATGCTGAGCATCCGCTCCGTCACCAAGCGCTTCGGGAAGCTGGTGGCGGTCGACGCGCTCAGCCTGGAGGTGGCGGCGGGCACGGTGCACGCCTTCCTCGGGCCGAATGGGGCGGGCAAGACCACCACCATCCGCATGTGCACCGGGCTGCTCCAGCCGGATGCGGGGACGATCAGCGTGGCGGGCCACGACGTGGTCAGCGATGGCGTGGCGGCGCGCGCGGCGCTGGCCTACGTGCCGGATGAGCCCTACCTCTACGACCGCCTGACCGGACGCGAGTTCCTCGATTTCACCGGGCGCGTCTACGGGCTTGAGCGCTCCGTCTATGAACGTCGCCTGGGCGCGGTGCGCGAGCGCTTCTCGCTCGACGGCTTCCTCGACCAGCTCGCCGAGGGCTACAGCCACGGCATGCGCCAGCGCGTGGTGCTGGCGGCGGCGCTGCTGCACGAGCCGCGCCTGCTGATCGTCGACGAGCCGCTGGTCGGCCTCGACCCCAAGCACATCCGCATCGTCCTCGAGCTGCTGCGCGAAATCGCCGACGCCGGCGGCGCGGTGCTGATGTCGACCCACGCCCTGGCCACGGTCGAAGGCATCACCGACCTGGTCTCGGTCATGGACCACGGGAAGCTGATCGCGCGCGGGACGGTCCCGGAGCTGCGCGGCGACCGCGACCTGGAGTCGAGCTTCCTGGCCCTCACCGAACCCGGCGCCGCTCCGCGCCCGGCGGAACCCGCATGAGCCGCCACGGCGCGCTGCACGTGCTGGTCGATGGGCACAATGTGCTGCACCTCGACCCGCGCCTGCGTGGCCTGATCGCGGCTTCACCCGAGCGCGCGCGCGCCGAGCTCGAACGCCTGCTCGCCAACCGTCCGCGCGTGGTGCTGTTCTACGACGGCGGCCCGGGCGGCGTGGTCAGCGAAGCGCGCCGTCAGGGCCTGGCCATCGACTACTCCGGCGCCGGCAGCGCTGACGACCGCATCATGCGCTGGCTGCTCTTCCACCCCGACGCGCGCGCCACCCTGGTCAGCGACGACGCCGAACTCACCCGCCGCGCCCGCGCCGTGGGGGCGCGCATCCTGCCGGCGCGCGGCTTCCTCGACGCCGTCCAGGGCGGCCCCGAAGTCCCGGTCAAGCCGGACCGGGCGCTGTCACCGGCGGAAGTGGATGAGTGGATGAAGATTTTCGGGGTCGAGGAATAGACGCGCGAAGCGCTTCGGGTTCAGCGCCCTACTTCTCCAGCTCGTCCACCTGCCAACCGCCACCGAGCGCCTTCGCCAAGGCCACCAGGTCATCCGCCACCGCGAGCCGGCTGAGCTGGTGATCGTCCTGGACGGTGAACAGCGCGAGCTCTTCGCGCAGCACGGCCTGGTAGTCGTCGACGCCGCCGGACTGACGCTCCTTGGCCAGGGCCAGGGCGTTCTGGTGGGCGGCGACGGCGAGGGCGAAGGCGCGCTCGCGTTCGCGCTCGCGCAGCAGCGCGACCAGCGCGTTTTCGGTGTCGGCGAAGGCGCCGAGCACAGTTTGCCGGTAGCGCAGCAGGGCCTGCTCCTCACGCGCGTCGGCGGCGTGGATGTTGGCGGCGATGCGCCCCGAGGCGAGGATCGGCCAACGCACGGTCGGGCCGATCGACCAGATGCCATTGGGGGAGGTGAAGAGGCCGGAGGTGCTCAGCCCCTCGAAGCCGAAGGAGCCGGTCAGCGAGAAGCGTGGGTAGAGGTCGGCGGTGGCGACGCCGACGCGCGCGGTCGCGCTGGCGAGTTCACGCTCGGCGCGCTGGATGTCGGGGCGGCGGCGCAGCAGTTCCGACGGCAGGCCGGGACGCAGCAGCTCGACCGGGTCGGGCACCGCCACCGCGCTGAACAGCGGCGCGCTGTCGAGCCCGGCCACCACGACCTGCCGGCCACCGGCGTCGAGCTCGTGCAGGTCGGGCGGCGGCTCGCCGAGCAGCAGCGCGAGGCGGTTGGCCGCCTGCGCCCGGGCGGAGGCCAGGGCCGGCAGCAGCGTGCGGTTGGTGGCGAGCTGGGCATCGGCCTGGGCGAGGGCGCCGGCCGCGGCCAGCCCGCCGCTGACGCGCGCCGCGACCAGGTCGCGGCTGTCCTGCTCGCTGGCCAGCGCGCGCCGGGCGATGGCCAGACGCTCCTGCGCGCTCGCCAGCGCCAGCCACGCGCGTACCACCTCGGCGATGACGCTGATCTGCACGTCGTGGCGGCTGGCCACGGCCGCGCCGAGATCGGCCTGGGCGGCCTCGACGGCGCGCCTGGTGCCGCCGAACAGGTCGAGCTCCCAGGTCGCGTCGAAGCCCGCCTGGTAGAGCGTGGTGGTCGCCGGCACCGGTCCACCCGGGGCGAAGAACAGGGTGCGCTGGCGGGTGACCGCGCCGCTGGCGTCGACCGCCGGGCCCTGCGCGGCGGTCGCCACGCCGAGGTTGGCGCGTACCTCGCGCAGGCGCGCGACGGCGATGCGCGCGTCGTAGTTGCCGAGCAGCGCCCGCGCCACCAGGCGGTCGAGGGCGGGCTCGTGGAAGGCCGTCCACCAGCTTTCGGGAGCGGTGTTCCGGCTGGTCTCATCGCTGCGCGTCCGCCAGTCGGCCGGCACCGCGGTCAGCGGTGGCTGATAGTCGCGGCCGACCGAGGCGCAGCCGGCGACCAGCGCGACGGCGAACGGGGCGGCGAGGACGGCGACCAGCGCGGCGCCGCGTTTCACGGCGCCACCGGTCTGGCGGCCGGCGCCATCACCGCGGCCGGCACCGGCGCGGCGCTGATGAACACTTCCATCTGCTGGCCGACGTAGACCGCCAGCTCCTTGTGCTCGAAGGCGTAGATGACCTGCAGGACGCGCGTGTCGACGCGCTCGGTGCTGTCGCCGGTCAGCGAGCGCTTGGGCACCACGTAGGGTTCGAAGCGCACGAATTTCAGCGCCGTCTTGAGGGCGTTGTTACCGCGCACCACGGCCTCGGCCGGCGCGTCCCTGGCCACCCGCCAGGCGTCGTTCTCGTCGATGTCGACGCGCACGTGCAGGGTGGTGGTGGCGCCGAGCGTCACCAGCGGGGTGGCCAGCACGCCGGTGGGCGCCGACTCGCCGGGGCGGACCTTCACCTGCAGCACGGTGCCGTCGACCGGGGCGCGCACGGTCAGGCGTTCGAGCTCGATGCCGGTCGCGGTACGCTGGGCCTCGGCCTGGGCGAGCTGGGCCTCGGCCTCGGCGCGGCGCGCGGCGGCGATGCGTACCGCGTTGCGGTAGTGCTCGAGCTCGTCGACGCTGATCGCGCGCTTGTCGGCGAGCGCGTCCCAGCGCGCGAGCTGCTGCTGGACGTCGGCGAGGGTGGCGTCGGCGGTGGCCAGGCCGGCCTTGGCGGCGCGCGCGGCCGCGTCCTGCACGGCGAGCAGCGCGCGCTGGCTGCGTGGGTCGATCTGGAAGAGCGGGTCGCCGGCCTTGACCTCGGCGCCGATGGCCGCCTGCACGATGGTGACGATGCCGGGCAGCGCGGTGCCGATGGCGATGGCCTCGGTGCTGGGCTCGACGATGCCGGCGCCGGCGACGAAGGTCGTCGCAGCGGCGGTGGCGGGCTCGGCCACCGGCGCCGCGATCGGCACCGGCCGGCTGCCGCGCACCACCGTCCAGCCGGCGAAGGCGACGCCGAGCAGTGCGATCACGGGCAGCAGATAGGTGCGGATCATGGTGGGCTCCCGGTTGCGGCGGTCGCTGCGCGGCCCGCCTCGATGCGGACGATGCGGCCGTCGTCCATGGTCGCGATGCGGTCGGCGAAGGGGAAGATGCGCGCGTCGTGGGTGACGATCACCAGGGCGCGCTCGGGGCCGAGCGCGACCTCGCGCAGCAGCTCCATGATGCGCGTACCGCTCTCGTGGTCGAGCGCGCTGGTAGGCTCGTCGCAGACGATCAGGCGCGGTTCGTGGACCAGCGCGCGCGCGATGGCGACGCGCTGCTGCTGGCCGCCGGAGAGCTGCGCTGGCAGCGCGGCGGCGCGCCCGGCCAGGCCGACGCGTTCAAGCAGGGTCGCGGCGCGCGCCAGGGCCTCGCGGCGGGGACGGCCGAGGATGAGCAGTGGAATGGCGATGTTCTCCAGCGCGGTCAGCGCCGGGATCAGGTTGAAGGCCTGGAAGACGAAACCGATGGTGCGCCCGCGGAAGGCGGTCTTGCCCGCCACCCCCATCGCCTTGAGATCCTGGCCGAAGACCACGCAGGCGCCCTCGTCCTGGTCGAGGATGCCGGACGCCACCGAGATCAGCGTGGTCTTGCCACAGCCGGACGGGCCGACCAGCATGAGCAGCTCGCCGCTGGCGACCTCGAGGTCGATGCCGCGCAGCGCGGTGACGACGTTGGCGCCTGCGCCGAAGCGCTTGGTGACGCCGGTGAGGGTGATCGCGGTGGCGCTCATGAGCGGAACACCACCGCCGGTTCGAGGCGCATGACCTTGCGGATGCTCAGCACCGCGGCGAGCGCGCAGATGAACAGCACCACCGCGGCGGAGTTGGCCAGCCGCGCCCACGACAGGATGAAGGCGAGCTCGGAGCCGCCGACGGCCAGGCCGAAGGCCGCCGCCACGCCGACGCCCAGGCCGTAGCCGATGCCGCCCACCATCAGCGCCTGGAGCAGGATCATGCGCAGCAGCAGGCCGTTGCCCGCGCCCATCGCCTTGAGCGCGCCGAAGTGGCGCAGGTTGTCGAGCGTGAAGTTGTAAAAGGTCTGCCCCGCGATCACCGTGCCGACCAGGAAGCCGAGGAACATCGAGATCTGGAAGTTGATCGGGATGCCGGTGTTCTCCATGATGAAATTGAGGGTCAGCTTCTTGAAACCGGCCGCGGTCAGGGCCTTCATGCCGGTGGTGGCCGTGATGCGCGCACACAGCGCCGCCTGGTCTTCGCCCATGCGCGCCTTGACCAGCACGTAGGTGAGCAGCTTGCGTCGCGGCGGCGCCCAGGTCTTCGCGCGGCTGTAGGTGGTGTAGACGAACGGGTTCCACATGAAGCTGCGGTTGGTGCGCGCGATGCCCACCACCACCGTGCGGTGGTCGTTGAGTTCGAGCACGTCACCGATCTTGAGCGGTGCGCGCTCGCCGCCCTTGACCGCGGGCGGGTGCGCGAGCTTGCCCTTGCGGCCGCGCGCGTCGCGCTCGTCGACGATGATGCCGTCGGCGCGGCGCAGGTCGGCAAGCGACCCCTCGACCATCTCGGGCGGGCCGCCCATCAGGGTGGTGTCGTCGAGGCCCATGACGATGCAGTTCTGGGTGCTGCCGTCTTCCAGGCGGGCCTCGATGAAGCCGCGGAACAGCGGCAGCGCCCAGCCCACTCCACTCACCGAGCGCACGCGCTCGAGTACGGTGTCCTGCATCGGCTTGATGTCGTCGATGTTGTCGACGGTCGGTTCCATCACCCAGATGTCGGCCTGGCCGAGGTCGCCGATCGAGGCATAGCTGCGCGCGAGCAGGCCGTCGTAGATCGACGACTGCTGGGTGATGAGCAGCGAGGCGAAGGTCACGCCGATGAGGATGCCGATGTATTTGGCGCGGTCGCCGGTGAGCATCTTGAGCGCAATGCGGTTCATGCGCGCTGCCCTCGGCGCGCGCGCGGCGCGGGAAGCGCCGCCGCGATGCCCGCCATGCTGAAGGCGGTGATGTGCGCGGTCAGCGCGGCGAGCTCGGCAGCGTCCGGGCGCCAGTCCGGGAACAGCCGGCCGATGATCGGCCGGGCGTGGTGGTAGAACAGGCACTGCGCGACCACGCTCGAACTGAGGCGGCGCAGGGCGCGCGGCTCGCTGGGCGCGCCAAGGTCGCGCAGGATGCCGGTCAGCAGCTCGAACTGCGGGCGGATGGCGCGCTCGACCAGCTGGTCGAGCGCAGCGCTGGGTTCGATCATCTCGCGCGCCATCAGCCGGCCGTGCCACGCCGGACGGCCCTCGTCGAGCAGGCGCAGCAGGAACTCGCGCACGTACGCCTCAAGGCGCTGCGCCGGTGGCTGGCGCGCGTCAGCGGGCGGCGGATGCGCGTGCAGCGCGCAGGCGTGGGCGTAGGCGAAGACTGCGACGTAGAGCCCGCGCTTGTCGCCGAAGTGGTAGTTGACCGCGGCGATGTTGGCGGCGGCCCGCGCGCAGATGTCGCGCACCCGCGCCGCGCGGAAGCCGACCTCGGCGAAGACCTCGCCCGCCGCCTCGAGCAGGCGTTGGCGGGTGTCGACGACGGGTTCGGGGGCGGGCTTGCGCATGCGTGAAACGCAGGTTTCAAAAAACGATTTGAAGTCAATGCCTATGTGTGCCGAAGTTAGGCCGAGCGCGGTTGGGCGCCAGAGACGAGACCCGAAGCACCGAGACGTGGGGATGGCTGCGTGGAGGAGACGAGGGGTCTGAAAAGCCCAGTGGTGAGCAGCGTAGAAGCGCCAGAACCCCGAGTCCCCCAGGGTCGGTCCTGGTTTCAGCACGCAGCCGTGCTCGCCTTGCGGGTGAGCACGGCCAAGCGCCGAAGTCCTTGGCGTCGTGGCGTCTTGGCGGTCCTAACCGCTTGGTCTGCGGTTTTCAGATCTCAGGCCCCGCCTCTCGAGACGCGCGCCTGGCGCCTCACCCGGGTCTCCCTGGCCCCGCCCCCATCCCGCGCTACCCTTCCGTATGCGCCTGCTGCTCGTCGAGGATGAGGCCAGCATCCGGTCCGCGATGGTGCGCGGGCTGACCCTGCAGGGCCACACCGTGGTCGCGGCGGGCAGCCTGGTCGAGGCGCGCGCGCTGGTCGCGGCGCAGCGCCCGGAGGCCCTGGTCAGCGATCTCAAGCTGCCTGATGGCAATGGCCTGGACCTGGCTGAGGAGTTCCAGCTGCCGGCCGTGATGATGACCGGCTACGGGACTTTTGACGATGCGGTGCGGGCGATGCGCATGGGCGCTGTCGACTTCTTCACCAAGCCCGTGCCGATCAAGGACATCGCCAAGGCCCTGGAGCGCATCGCGGCGCGCCTGGGGGGCGGGCCGACGGTGCTCGACCCGGGGCCGCAGCCACGCCTGGTGCAGCATGGCGCGACCGGGTTGCAGGCCCGCGAGGTGCGCAGCGAGGCGGTGGCCTGGACCACCCCGGCGGCCGCCGCGGCGGCCTTTTCCGGGCTCGCGGCGGTGCTGCCGGGGGTGGTCCACCGCCAAGTCGCGGCCGAGCTGATGCAGTCCGCCCCGGCCGGCCGGCTGGTCGTGAACCTGCTGCCAGACGCCTGGTCGGCATGGCTCGAAGCCGGGGTTGAATGGCTCGCCCAGCCCGCCCGCCGCCAGCTGCTCGAAGAGCTCTGCCGCAGCTGCGCGTGGCGGCCGGATGGCGCTCTGGTGGAGTGCCGGCATGGCTGAGGCCCCGGAGAAACCAGCGGCGGTGACGGTGGTGCGCTGGACGGGCGAGCTGCTCTGGCCGCAGCCCCTGCCAGAGGCGGCGGTGATCGACCTGGCCCGGGTGACGGCCCTGGGCACCTGGGCCTACGCGTGGTTCGCGGCACGGCCGCAGCAGGCGGCGACCGGGGCGACTCCGGCGCTAAAGCGCCAGCTGCAGCGCGCCGGGGTCGCGCTGCTGTGGTGTGACCACCCCCACGGCCAGGCCGGGGTGAGCGCGGCCGAGCGCGCCCTGCTGTGGGGTGACGACAGCGCCCCAGGCGCGCCGCTGCCCGGTCTGGGGTAGACTCCTACCGCCTCGCGCCGCTGGGCGACCGGGGCCGGCCGGCAGGGGGCTGGGCATTTGGGCGAGCCGTTTGCGTTGTCCCCCGTCGGCTGAAGGCCCGTGTCGAGGAATCCACCTCGCCGGCCGCGCCCCGGGCACCGCTCCGCCATGGCCGAGGATCCCCCTTCGCAGGACGACATCGACGCCATCATCGCCCAGGTCGCGGGCGGTGCCGCGCCGACGCCCCCGGCGCCCTCCGGGCCGCTGGGCCAGAGCGACATCGACGCCCTGCTCAATGAGGTCCAATCCGCGGTCGCCGGCGCCCCGCCCGTCCGGGCCATCCCCGCCGCTGCGCCGGTCCCCGCCGACTTCACGGCACCCGCCGTCTTGAGCCAGGGCGACATCGACGCGCTCATCGACGAGGCCAAGGGCACGCCACCCGCCGCCGCGGTTCCTGCTCCCGCCACGGCTCCAGCCAGCTCGACGACCACCGCCCGCGCCGCCCAGGACGACATCGACGCGATCCTCAACGAGGTGCAGTCGGTGATGGGCGGGGCGCCCCCGGCCAGCCCCTCGAAGGCCAAGCCCGCGCTCGGCGCCACCATGCCGGCGGCCGACTCCACCGCGGGCATGGCGCAGACCGACATCGACCAGCTGCTCGCCGAACTCGGCGCCGGCGCGCCCAGCCCCCGCCCGTCGACCGCGACCGCGACGGTGGCGATGAGCGATCCGCTCGCCGCGACCGTGATCGCGCCCTCGCAGGGGACCACCATCGAGGCGCCGCTCAACATCCCGGGCGGCGCGCAGCCGACCCTGGCACTGAGCAGCGAGGACCTCGACGCGCTGATGGACAAGCAGTCGGCGACCGCCAGCGACCACAGCGAAGCGCCGATGATCGATCAGGGCGACATCGACGCCCTGGTCAAGCAGCTCGCCAACGCCACCGGCGCGCCCGACACCCAGCGCATCTCCGCCGCGCTCGCCCAGCACGAGGGCGAGATCGGCAAGCTGCTCGACAACGGCAACCCCAACGCCACCACCGCGGACGCGGTCGACATCGGCAAGCTCACGCAGCGCATGTCGCCGGGCGCCTCCGGCATGGTGATGTCGCACTTCGGCCCGGGCGTGCCGGTGCTCGCCCCGCGCGAGCTCAAGGGCGCACGTTGGCTGCTCGCCGCCGGCGTGCTGCTGCTCGGCGTGTGTTCGACCACCCTGATCGGGGTGGTGCGGGCGATCGACAAGCTGGCGCAGGAGCTGCACAGCAACCGTCCCCTCGAGGTGGCGCCGACCGACAGCTATGCCGACGATCTCAAGACCGCGCTCGCCATGCTCGCCTCCACCGACGAGGTCGAGGCGGCCAAGGGCGTGGTCTTCGTCGGCCGGCTCAAGCAGCGTCAGCCGGTGCACGAGGCCGAACTCGCGCTGATCCTGGCGCGCCACCACCGCGCCCACGGCCAGCACCGCAACGCGGCCCAGGAGTTCGCGGTGGTGCTCGACGGCGCGGGCACGCTCGACGATCCGCGCGTCCACCTCGAGTTCGCCGACAGCCTCAGCCAGCTCAAGGATTACGCCGGGGCGACCCGCCAGGTCTACATCGTGCTCGCCAACGAGGCTGCCTACGTCGCTGAGCAGGATCGCCATGGTCTGGCGCGGCCCGCCGACGAACTGGCGCGCAACCGCCAGGCAGTGCAGGACGCCTATCTCGACCTCGGCCGCCTGATGACCTCGTCCTGGGAACAGAGCCGCGACACGCGCCTGGCCAAGCGTGAGCCGCGCGAGGAACACGGCAACGAGGCCGGGCACGCAGGGCACGCCGCGCCGGCCGGTGAGGGCGGTCACGCCACCGCCGCGCCGCACGAGGCCCAGGACGCTGCTGCGCATGGCGCCGCCGCCGGCCCGCGCGAGGAAGCCCCCGCCCACGCCGCATCTGCCGGCGCGGCTGAGGAGCATGCGCCTGGCGGCGGCGCGGCGGGTGCCGCACCGCCGCTCGCGCACGACGCCGCCCAGCCCGCACCGCAGGCCACCGGCCACGCGGCACCCGCCGCGACGCACGAGGGCCACTAGATGAACGCCCCCCGCCATCCGGGCGCCACCGCGCTGCTGCTGCTGCTCGCCGCCCCCGCCCTGCTGTCCGCCGCCGAGGTGGGGCCGCCCGTGCCGCTGCCGACCCTGCCGCCAGAAGAGCGCAGCATGCTGTTCGCACCGCCGGCGCAGCCCAAGCGTCCCACGGCGGCCGCCGTTCCCGACCAGCAGCAGGCGCTGATCGACGACATCAAGGCGCTCAAGGCGGCGGTCGGACGCGTGCGCGCGGTGCTGCCCAGGGACGTGGTCGCCGAGGCCGACGCCGCGACCACCCGCCAGGAGGCCGGCGCCGAGGGCGCCGGCGGCGGCGCGCGCACCCCCGACGGCCCGCCGCGCGAAGCGACCCGCCTGGGCACCGACCAGCTCGTCGTCCAGCGCTACAGCGATGGCAGCGCCGAGATCACCGCCACCATCGACCGCCAACCGCTCGACCTGATCATCAAGGAGCTGGCCCAGCTGCTCGGGCGCAGCGTCGACGACGCGCAGGCCACCGGTATGACGCGGCGCGTGTCGCTGAGCGTCAGCAAGCTCGCCACCGAGGACGCGCTCGACCGCCTGCTCGGCGCGGCGGGGCTGGCATGGCGCGAAGAGGGGCCGGCGCGCACCCTGGTGCTCATCGACCCCGGCCAGCATCCGCTCAGCACCGAGCAGCTTGAACATCTCGCCGACCGCGCCCTCAACCGCGCCGCGCGCGAGCGTGGATCGCCCCAGGCCGCGCAGGCGCTCTTTCTGATCGCGCGGCGGCACGCCGTGGCCAAGCGCCAGGTCGAGGCCATGGGCCTGTACAGCACGATCGTCGAACAGTACGGCTCCAATCGCGATCCCGCGATCCGCCCGTGGGTGGCGCGCGCGGTGCGCGGCATCGGCGACGCGATGGTCCAGCTCGGCCAGTTCCGCGACGCGCGCGACGTCTACCTGAACTACATCAGCCGCGCCGGCGAGCAGGACGCCGAGCTGCCCGCGGTCTACCTCGCCGCTGCCGAGGCCGGGCGCCGCGCCGGGCTCGCCAAGAACGATCCGGTGGCCTTCGACGAGTCCGCCGACCTGCTGCACAGCCTGCTCGAACGTTACGCCGAGTCGTCGCCCGCCGCCGCGCAGGTGCACGAGGCGCGCCTCGCCCTGGGCGAGTTGCTGGTCGACGCCGGGCGCTGGCAGGAGGCCGAGATCCAGCTCAAGCTGGTCGCCGCCGACGCCGGTGGCGCGGTCGGCGACCAGGTGGTGTTCTGGCTGGCCGAGTGCGCCTACCGCCTCGACCATCCCAAGGAGGCCCAGCCCGGTTTCGCCAAGCTCTATGTGGCCTGGAAGGCCGGCCACACCGACCCGCAGGTCAAGGCCGCCGACTACGCCACCGCCGGCTTCCGCATCGGCCAGTGCTGGCTGATGGGCAAGGACCCGCAGTATGTGCGCGCGCTGTTCGCGCTGCTGCGCGCGCGCCAGGATTTTCCCAAGTCGCCGCTCGAGAGCGAGGTGCTGATCGCCATCGCACGCTGCTACGCCGAACTGCAGCGTGACGACGACACGGTCGCGGCGCTCGCCGACCTGCTGAAGAGCGAGGGCATCGCCGATCCCGCCAAGCGGCAGCTGTGGCTCGACCAGTCGCTTGAGGACCTTGGCAGCCACCTCGGCGAGTACAGCGGCCCGGTGCGCGCGAAGGTGCTGTTCTACATGGGCCAGGCGGACTACCGCCGCGCCCAGCGCGACCGCGCCCAACGCGAGACCGCGGCCAACGACGCGGTGCACCACTACGAACAAGCGCTGGCCGAGGGGCCGCCCAACGACCTCGCGCACGCCGCCCAGCTCGGCCTGGCGCGCGCCGCCCTGCTTGGTGGCCAGGAGGAGAGCGCGCTCAAGTCGCTCAAGGGCCTGCTGCGCGATCCCACCCTGGCGCCGCGCGACCGCGAATTCGCCGCTCAGTTGCTCGGCAACCACCTGCGCGACCAGGGTCGCTTCCGCGAGGCCATCCAGGCCTTCCGCGGGGAGGTGGCGGAGTGATGCGGCGTCCTGGCGGTTCGATCTTCAGCCGTTCCGCGTTGGTGGCCTGCGCGCTGCTGGTCTGCGGCATCGCGCGCAGCGAAGAGGATCCCGCACTGCCCGGGCTGGCGCCGTTGCCGCGGCTGGTGCCGCTGACCCCGGTGGCGGGGCTGCCGGAGCGCGACGATGCCGATGAGCGGCTGCTGCGGCGCATCGCCCAGCAGGCGCGCGAGCGCGAGCAGCGCATCGCCGAGCTGCTCGACGCGCACGGCGGGTCGCGCCCACCGCTCGCCGACACCTCTGCGCCCGAACTGGTCCGGCCGCGCAAGGACCGCGACCAGGCGTGGGCCGCACTGCAGGCCGCGCTGTTGAAGGCGCCCGAGCGCGCCCGCGCCCAGGGCGACCCGCTCGACGCCGGCACCGCGGTCAACCAGGCCCGCCAGGAACCGCTGATCTCCGCCGCCAACCAGCTGCACATTGCCGAGTGCTACCGCGACCTGGCGTCCGCACCGATGCCAGACGGCAAGGAGCTCGATACCGGGCTCGACGTGCTGGCAAAGCTCGACCCCGGTCTGCTCGCCGAGGCCGAGCGCCCGCGCTACCACTACCTGCACACCTGGTTCCTCGCCGAACAGGCGCGCCACGCCAGCGGCCCGGAACGCGCGCGCCTGCTGCTTGAGGCGCAGGCCGCGGCGCGCGAGCTGCAGGCGCGGCCCGACAGCGAGCTTGCTGCCGCCGCGCAGGCGCTGTTCATCGGCCTGACGCCATCGCCCGCCGAAGGAAGCGCCCCATGACCACCGACCTGCTTGCCGCCTGGTTGCGCGTCCAGGCCCTCTACGGCGAGCAGATCGTGCTGCTGCGCAGCGACCCCCCGGGGCTCGCCGGCGCGCAGGACTGCGCCACGCGCATCGAGCACGAGCTCGCCCTGCTCTCCGCCGCCGGCGAGCAGCCGGTGGCCGAGCCCGCGCAGCGCGCCCTGGTCATCGCCGCCGCGCACAAGGCCGAGGAGCTGCGCCAGCAGGCGCTGTCGCTGATGGCCGCCGGCCATCAGCGTCTGCAGAACCAGCGCATCACCCTGGAACGGGCGAACACCGCACTGCGCGGCTACACGGGCGGCGCGCAGCCACCGGGCGCGCGATATCTCGACCGGAAACATTGAACGTTTCGCGCCTCACGCCCGCTGCGCAGCGGCCCTACTTGTAGGTGAGGTCGCTCACCAGCACCGTCTTGGTGAAGCCGATCCCGCCCTTGCTGTCGCTGACGCGGAAGACCACCGCGGGCGGCACGGCGGCGGTGTCGATGTCGAGGATGCCGAAATTGGCGCCGCCACTGTAACCGGCGGCGCGCAGCGGGTTGGGGGTGCGGTAGCCGGCGTTGTCGATGCGCCCGGCGACCGGCGAGGTGCCGAGGTTGTAGAGCGGGTAGGCGTCCGGGCGGTCGAGCTTCTGCAGTTCGGCGAAGCTGCGGTCGCCCGAGACGAAGATCACGCCCGCGACGCGCTTGGCGGCGATGGCATCGAGGATCTGCGCGCGCTCCGCGGGGAACTGCGCGTAGCCGGGGAAGGCCACCTGCTCGCCGAGGAACTGGCAGCCCATCGCCACCACCTTGATGGCCGCGGTGCTGGTGGTCAGCTCGTGCACCAGCCAGGCGGTCTGCGCCTTGCCGAGCATGCCGCGCCGGTCGCGCGGCACGTCGTCGTTGTCGCGCCACGAACGGTCGTCCAACAGCAGCACCTGCACGTCGCCGCGCCGGAAGGTGCACCACAGCCCCTCGCTGCCGGCGCCGCCGTAGCCCGGGTTGGTCCACATCGCCTTGAACAGGCGCAGCGCGTCGCCTTTCAGCGCAAAGCTGGAGTCGCTGTCGGAAGCGCCGTAGTCGTGGTCGTCCCAAGTCGCGTAGCAGGCGGCGCAGCGCAGCAGCGACTGCAGCGGCTTGAGGCCGCGCAGTTCAAGGTGGCGGGCGGCCATGCGCGGCACCTCGTCCCAGTCGTCGGGCTCGTGCAGGGCGGTGCCCTTTTGGAAGATCGGCGCGTCGCCGAGGAAGAGCATGACGTCGGGCTTGGCCTCGGCGATGGTCTGCCACACCCACTGCTGGCGGTCGAGGGCGGTGTTCGCGCCCGAGGCCAGGCCGATGCGCAGATGCTCGTGCTGGTCGAGGGCGGGCGCGGTGAGCAGGCTGAAATTCTGCGGCTGGGTCTCGTCCGCGACCAGCACCTGCACGCTGTAGCGGGTGCGCGGCCGCAGTCCGCGCACCGTCACCGTGCCGGTGACCACACGGTTGCCGGCGCCGCCGTCGACCACCGCGGCGGTGGTGCCCTCGGCCTTGACCACGTCGCCTTCGGGGCTCTTGAGCAGCACCGCGATCGGCGCCGGCGCCGAGGTCGCCGCCCACAACGTCACGCTGGTGTCGGTGGTGTGCCCGGTCATCGGCCCCAGCACCAGGTGCGGGGCCGCGTCCTCGTCCACCGCCGTGGCCAGCCCGGGAGCCGCCAGGACTGCCCAGCCCGCCAGCGCCACGCCGCGCATCCACCAGGTCGATCGCTGCTGCATGGCGTGCTCCGCTGCCCCAGGATCGCCCCGCGGACCGGCAGGCAATGCCTGCTGTGGAGGACGACCGGCGGGTGTGACACCGGACAGGGGGCCGGACCGGCTGACGGCTGACGGCTGACGGCAGGCAGCTGACGGCCCGGTGCTGATCCAGGAAGCGCAGCGCCAACCGGCCGCGACGTGTAGCTCTACGTGGTTTCACCACTGCCGCCCCCGTCGGAGTCAGCCGTCAGCTATCAGCCGTCAGCCACCAGCCACCAGCCATCAGCCATCAGCCATCAGCCATCAGCTATCAGCTATCAGCTATCAGCCATCAGCCATCAGCCATCAGCCATCAGCTATCAGCCATCAGCCGCAGGCGGCCAAGTCGTCGGCCCCCTTGGTCTCGCGGCGCACCCCGCCATGCTGGGCGCCCCTGGAGCCCTCCATGCCCGGATTGCTCGATCTGGTCGGCAACACCCCGCTGCTCGACCTCTCCCATCTCGTCGGCCGTCCCGGGGTGCAGCTGCTCGCCAAGTGCGAAGGCAACAATCCCGCGTCGAGCGTCAAGGACCGCGCTGCCAAGGCGATGATCACCGGCGCCGTGCAGCGCGGTGAGGTGCGGCCCGGCATGCGCCTGATCGAGGCGACCAGCGGCAACACCGGCATCGCCCTGGCGATGATCGCCAAGGGCGTGGGCATCGAGATGCACCTCGCCATGCCCGACACCCTGACCGTCGAGCGCACCTTGACCATGAAGGCCTTCGGCGCAGTCGTGCACCTGATCGACGGCGGCATCGAGGTGGCGCGCGACTGGGCCTTGGAGCAGGTGCGCCTGACCGCCGGCCGTCCCGACGCCTTCCACATGCTCAACCAGTTCGCCAACCCCGACAACCCGCGCGGGCATTACGAATCCACCGGCCCCGAGATCTGGCGCGACACCGCCGGTACCGTAACCCACTTCGTCTCGGCGATGGGCACCACCGGCACCATCATGGGCACCAGCCGCTATTTGAAGGAGCAGGATGCGCGCGTACGCATCGTCGGCTGCCAACCGGCGGAGGGCAGCTCGATCCCCGGCATCCGCCGCTGGTCGCCCGCCTACCTGCCGAAGTTTTACGAGCCCAGCCGCGTCGACCGCATCATCGATGTCAGCCAGGCCGACGCCGAGGCCACCGCGCGGCGCCTGGCGCGCGAGGCCGGCCTGTTCACCGGCCCCAGCTCGGGCGGCGCATGCTGGTCGGCGCTGCAGGTGGCCAGCGAGCTCGAGCGCGGCGTCATCGTGTTCATCGCCTGCGACCGCGGCGACCGCTACTTGTCGTCGGACCTGTTCGCGAAATAGCGGCGCCGTCCGTCCATGCCCGTCACGCGCTGCGTCTGCTTCCGTGGCACCTTCCGCGCCCTGTTGGCGCGGGCCCGGGCGGAGGGCTGGACCACCGTCACGGAGATCGGCGCCGCGACCGGCTGCGGCAGCGGCTGCGGCGGCTGCCGGCCCTACCTCGCGGCGATGCTCGCCACCGGCGCGACCACCTTCGCGGTGCGCACGGGGGACGGGCCGCCAAGGCCATGCGCTCCGGAACCCTGGGATAACGTCGAATAGGGTGCTCAGAGTGCGACAGCATTCGTACGCATGATGTACCAGCCCTGCCGCATCGGCAGATTGTACAACTCCAGGCCGCGCCGCCCGTACAACCAGCTCACCCTGCAGTGGTAGCGCTTTCACGCGAGGCCCACCCCGCCTCCGGCGCTCCCAGCTCTCAATTGGATACCCCTATGCCCGTCCGCGCGCTCCTCGCCGTCTTCGCACTTCTGATCTGCTCGGCCGCGCTGCACGGTGCGGATACCGTGCTCGCGCTGCGCAAGGGCGACCGCATCGCGATCATCGGCAGCGCGGTCGCCGACCGCATGCAGCACGACGCCTGGTTCGAATCCCTGATCTACCGCGCGTACCCCGATCTCGACCTCACGGTGCGCACCCTCGCCGCGCCCTGTGACGAGGTGGTGACGCGTCTGCGCACCGAGACCGGCGCGACGCGCGACGCCTGGCTGGCCCGGCTGGACTGCACCGTGGTGCTGGCCTTCTATGGCTTCAACGAATCGTTCGCCGGCCCCGCCGGCCTGCCGCAATTCACCCAGGACCTGCACGGCTTCATCGCCGCCATCCGCGCCGCACACGGCAGCACCGGGCAGGCCCCGCGCCTGGTGCTGATCTCGCCGACGGCCGCAGAGGACCTCCACGATGCCAATCTCGCTGCGCCAGGACCGCTCAACGCCAATCTCGCGGCCTATGCGGCCGCGATGGCCGCGGTGGCGAAGGCCGACGCGGTGCCGTTCGTCGATCTGTTCGCGACCTCGCAGCAGCTCTATGGCGCGGCCGCGCACCCGTTGACCTTCAACGGCATCCACCTCACCGAGACCGGCGATGAGGTGTTCGCCCCGCCGCTCTTCCAGGCGGTCTTCGGCGTCCCGCCGCCGCTGCCGAGCGCGGCGCTTGAGACCCTGCGCGCCGCGGTGGTCGACAAGAACGAGACCTGGTTCCACCGTTACCGCACGGTCGACAGCTACAACATCTACGGCGACCGTTCGCGCATCGGCTACGAATCCGGCCCGGGCGGGCCCAAGCTCACCAACGCCCAGGTGATGGAGCCGGAGATGGCGGTCCGCGATGCGCTGACCGTGAAACGCGATCGGCGCATCTGGGCGGTCGCGCAGGGCGGCGACCTTGCCCTTGACGAGGCCGGCCTGCCGGAGGTCCCCGTGGTGAAGACCAACCTGCCCGGCTCCGGTCCGGACGGGACCCATCCTTACCTTGGTGCCGAGGCGGCGATCGCGCACATGACGCTCGCCAAGGGCTGCAAAGCCAACCTGTTCGCCAGCGAAGAACAGTTCCCCGAACTGGTGAAGCCCGTGCAGATGGCCTGGGACACGCGCGGCCGGCTGTGGGTGTCGGTGTGGCCGAACTACCCCGAACGCACGCCGACCAGCACCGTCGGCGACAGGATCCTCATTCTTGAGGACACCGACGGCGACGGCAAGGCGGACAAGATGACGACCTTCATCGACGGCCTGAACTGCCCGACCGGCTTCCAGTTCTACAAGGACGGCATCCTGCTCATGCAGTCGCCCGACCTGTGGTTCGTGCGCGACACCGACGGTGACGGCAAGGCGGACTGGAAGGAGCGCGTGCTGATGGGGCTCGACGCCGCCGACTCGCACCACGAGACCAACTCCATGGTCGTCGACCAGGGCGGCGCGATGTACCTCAGCGACGGCTGGTTCATGCGCACCCAGATCGAGACCGCGCAGGGACCGGTGCGCAACGTCGACGCCGCGATCTACCGCTACGAACCGCTCAGCCAGAGGTTCGAGCGCTACGTGCCCTACGACTTCGCGAATCCGCACGGGCGCGTGTTCGACGGTTGGGGCACCGACATCATCACCGACGGCACCGGCAACGAGAACTTCTTCGCGCCAGCCTTCAGCGGGCACATCGACTACCCGGGCCGCCACCCGCGCATGCAGCAGTTCTGGAACCGCCCGTCGCGGCCCTGCGCGGGAACTTGCATCCTCTCCAGCCGGCACTTCCCGGAGGAGTTCCAGGGCAACTTCCTTGACTGCAACGTCATCGGCATGCAGGGGGTGTTCCGCGCGCGCGTCCGCGAGGAGGGCTCCGGACTCGCCGGCGACACGCTCGAGAACCTGGTCAGCTCCGACGACCGCACCTTCCGCCCCAGCGGCGTGAACGTCGGGCCCGACGGCGCGGTCTACGTCATGGACTGGTCGAACGCCATCGTCGGCCACCTGCAGCACCACCTGCGCGATCCCAACCGCGACCACGTGCATGGCCGCATCTACCGCATCACGTACGAAGGTCGGCCGCTGCTGGCGCCGGCGCGCATCGCCGATCAGCCGGTGGCCGCGCTCCTCGAGCTGCTCACAGAGCCCGAGGACAACGTGCGCGCCCGCGCCCAGCTCGAACTCGGCAAGCGCGACCCCGCCACCGTCCTTGCCGCGGTCGACGCGTGGGCGGCGAAGCTTGATCCCGCCGCTGCGGGTTTCGCGCGCAACCAGCTGTACGCGCTGTGGACGCATCAGTGGTTCAACGCCGTCGACCTGCCGCTGCTGCGCCGGCTGCTGCGCGCGCCGGACCACCACGTGCGGGCGGCGGCGACGCGGGTGCTCTGCTATTGGCGCGACCGCGTGCCCGAGGTCGTCGCGCTGCTGCGCGTCCAGGCCGAGGACGAGCATCCGCGCGTGCGGCTGGAGGCGGTGCGCGCCTGCAGCTTCCTGCGCCAATGGGAAGCCGGCGACGTCGCCCTGCTCGCCCTGAAGCGGCCGCACGACTATTACGTCGACTACTGCTTGAAGGAGACCATGCGGCAGCTCGAGCCGTGGGTGCGGCCAGCGTTGACTGCGGGCAGCGCGATCGCGGCGGGCAACCCCGAAGGCATGGCCTACCTGCTTGCCGGCGTCGGCACGGGCGAGCTCGCCACCTTGCCGCCCGGGCCGGCGGTGTGGCAGGCGCTGGTCACGCGCGCCGACACGCCCCCGCCCGCGCGCCTGGACGCGCTGCGCGCCTGGGCCGCGCAGCGCGGCGCCACTCCGCTCGCCACCCTGCTGGAGGTGATGCAGGGGATCACCGCCACGGATGCGGCCGCGCTCGCAACGGCCTCTGCCACCCTGCTGAGCCTGCCCGCGGCCGAACTCGCGGTCGGCCGGAACGCACTGACCACGCTGCGCACCCCGGACCGGCCCGAGCCGCTGCGCCGCGCGGCGATCGCCGCGCTGATGACCATCGACGGCAGCGTTGACCGGCAGTGGGAACTGGCCGGACGGGATCCCGCCGCCATCGGCGATGCGCTTGGCGCGGTGACCATGATCGCGGCTACGCCGGTGCGCGCCTCCGCCGCGCCGCACGTGCTCGAGCTCCTCGGTGCCCAGCTCGCGCAGCGCACGCCGGCCGTCCCGCCGGATCAGGTCGGCCGCCTGCGCCGCGCGGCACTCGACGCCGCGCCCGCCTGCGCACTCGACCCCGCGCAGCTGGCGGCTGCGCTCGCGGCGCTGTTGGCCGCCAACGAGGAGGTGCCCAGCGCGGTGCGCTGCGCGCGGCACGTTCCGCTCCCGGCGTGGACGCCGGCGCTCGCCGCGACCGCGGTCGATGGCATCGCCCGCTGGGTGCGCGGCCAGGCGGTCGCCCAGCGCGGCCGCACGGAGGTCGTCGACGCCCTCGCCTGCGCGCGCGAACTCACCGGCCGCCTGGGCGAGACGGAAGCGCGCGCCGCCCGCGCTGCGCTCAAGGAGCTCGGCGTCGAGATCATCATCCTGACCACCGTCCGCGAGCAGATGCGCTATGACCGGGCCCACGTCGTGGTCGAGGCCGGCAAGCCGTTCCAGCTGATCCTGCGCAACGCCGATTCGATGCCGCACAACCTGGTGGTGGTCACGCCGGGCAACCGCGCGCGCATCGGTCAGCTCGCGGCGGGCCTGGCAGCGACCGTGGATGGCGAAGGCCGGGCCTTCGTCCCGCAGGACCCGGCCGTGCTCGCCGCCACCAGACTGGTGGAACCGGGTCAGGAGCGCGTGCTGCGCATGACGGCGCCGACGGCGCCCGGCGAGTACGAGTACCTGTGCACCTTCCCGGGCCACTACCTGATCATGTGGGGGACGCTCACCGTGACCGGCGATGTCGAGGGGTACCTGCGCGATCATCCGCCCTGAGCGGGCAGGGTAGAGCGAAGAGGGAAGCAGGAGGTGGCAGGAAGTAAGGGAACGAGCGCGCAAGGAAGCGCGGAGCAGCAGGGTGGAAAAAGTAGGGGGTCAAGCCGACCACGTCGCATGGTCGACGTGCGCTGGCTCCTGATCCCTGCGGCCGGCGCCGGCCAGGGTGGAAGCGCGCCACATCCTTGCGCTTCGTCACGCCCGCCCACGCTTGCTCCACAACCGCCACGTGGAGCCGTCATGCGACATCATTTCCGCTTTCAGCTGCTCACCGCCGTGCTTCTCGCCCAATCGGCTGCGCTGCACGCCGGTGAAGCCGTGGCGACCGCTCCGGCGGTGGTGATGAGCGCCACCTGCCCTGACCTGGCGCGTACCCGTGAGCGCATCGCCACCAGCCTGTGGGGCCGCATCTACGCCATGCCGGCGCTGGCGACGCTGCGCACAGCGGCCGACGCGCAGATGGCGGAGGCGGCCAAGACGCTGGGCATCGATCCCAACCTGCTGATCGCGGACGTCGCCTGCGCGGAAAGCCTGGTCATCCTGCCCGCCCCCGGTGCCGCGCCGCTGCCTGCGGGCCGCGTGCGCTTCCCCGCCACCATCGCCTTGGCGATGCAGGCGCTCGCCGCGCGCCCCGGTGCCGTCACGGCCGGCGATGGCGTGGTCACGCTCGGCGAGGCCGCCTACCGGCGCTCCGGCGAGTGGCTGCTGATCGGTGCGGCCGGCAAGGCCGTGGCTGAACCACCGCGCGTGGCGCCGCTCGAACCCGACAGCGACCTGTCCGGCCGCCTCGACTTCACCACCCTGGTGCGGGCGATGCCGACCGAGCCGGCGCCGAAGCGCGATCCGCAGCGCGTGCTCGCCGCGCTTGGACTCAGCACCATGGACGTCCACTTCGCCTTCGCGCCCGACGGCACCCACGAGCGTCTCGAACTCGCGGGCGTGCAACTCCCCCTGGCGCCGTTGGATGGCGCCGCGCTGGCGTCCCTGCCTGCGCAGCCACTGGTGGTCTGGGCGGCCGGTCTCGATGGGGCGAAGCTCGCAGCCATGGCCGACAGGGTCGTCGCGGCGGGCGGTGAAACTGGCGGATTTACGGAGGTCGACGCGCAGCTCGCCGCGCTGAAACTGCCCGGGGTGGACGCCATCCTCGCCGGGCTGCACGGCACCGCCTGGCTCGCCGTGCTGAACGGCGCGCCCTTCCCCTCCGTCACGCTGGCCGTCCCCGCCTCGCCCGAGATCGATGCGTGCGTTGCGGCGCTGGGCACGCGCCTGGGCTTCGATGCCGTCGCCGCGCGCAGCCAGGCGGTGGTGTTGCAGCTACCGGCGCGTCTGCCGGTGCTGGTGCAGCTGCGCCGCACCGCCACGCACTGGGTGGTAGGCAGCGACGCAGAGCTGCTCGACCGCCTGGGCGCCGGCGCGGCCGGTGGCTACGCGCTGCCGCCGGCCCAGCCGGGTGCGTTGCCCGCGTTGGGCCTGTTCACCCTCGACCAGCGTGGCCTTGGCCAGCTGCTGCTGTCCTACCTGCCGCTGATGATGCAGGGCATGCTTGCCACGGTGCCACCGGACCAGCAGCAGGTGCAGCGCAAGAACCTCCTATCGTTCCAGCAGGGCCTGGCCGCAGCCCTGCCGCTGCTGGGTGCCAGCACGGCTGTCGCCACCCAGGCGCCCGTGGGCGCGACCATCACCGCGCGCAACCTCTACGTCGTCACGCCCATCCTGGCCGGCATGTTGCTGCCGACCATCGGCCTGGTGCGCGAACAGGCCAACCGCACCAAGACCGGCAGGAACCTGTCCCAGATCGTCGGCGCGCTCATTGCCTACGAAACCCAGGAGGAGAAGACCGCCCCCGATCTGGCCACCCTGGCCAAGGCCATGTCGCTGCCCAAAACCCTGTTCATCGACCCGAGCGCCCCGGCCATCGCTGCGCCCTACCTCTACGTGCGCGCGTTCGAGCCCTCCGCCCAGCAGCCCTTCATCCTCCAGGATCCCGCCTGCACCCGGGGCAAGGGCATGACCGTGGCCTATGGCGACTCGCACGTCGGCTTCATCAAGGCCCCCGCCGCCCAGCGCCTGTGGGCCGAGGCCCAGCGCCTTGCCGCCTCCCCGAAAGCCGCCGCAGGCGGTATCACCCTGGCCGACTGGGCCGCGGTCTTCGACATCCTCCATGTCGACCCCCAGGAGGTAGAGGCGGCAGACCCACCTGCGGCGCCCGCACCCGCCCTCAAGCCCGAGCCGGCACCCATCCCGTGAGCCCAGTTGTCCTCGGCCTCGGGGTGATCGCAGCCTTCGCCGTGCGGGTGGTGATGGCCCTCGAGCACGCTCAGCCTTGACAGGCCACCCATCCCCAGAGGATCGGACGCCCGCACATTCCCTGGTAGCTCAGCGGTAGAGCAGTTGACTGTTAATCAATTGGTCGGAGGTCCGAATCCTCCCCGGGGAGCCAAAGTAGTCCGTCTACTAACGTAGACGACAGTCGCGGATGTGAGGGGCTGGCTAACGCCAGCCCCTCACTTTTTGGCTTCTGCCGTATCTTTCTTTCTCTCGATTATTGCGATAGCTGAAAATTGACAGTAACGTGGCGTTGTCACCCCGGTCTCCCACCCCCTTGCAGGTCACCTCATGCTGGGCTTCACGTTCATCAAGACCCCACCCACCACGTACGTCATCCAGTACAAGGCCGGTGCGGTGGTTCGGGAAGGGGCAGGCCTGGCGTTTTTCTACTATACGCCGACCAGTTCGCTGGTGCTGGTTCCGCTCGCCAGCGCCGATGCCCCATTCATTTTTTCCGAGAGCACTGCTGATTTTCAGGAAGTCACCGTCCAGGGCCAGATCGCCTATCGCATTCAAGACGCCAAAGGCACGGCCAAGCTGCTCAATTTCACCGTCGATCACCGCGGTCGTTACATCTCAGAGGATCCCGAGAAACTCCCGCAACGCGTGGTCAACCAGGTCAAGGTCCTGATCCGCAAGGAGATCAACCAGCTGTCGCTACGCGATGCCTTGCGCTCGTCGGAACGGCTAACCGCTACCGTGTCCGGATCGCTGGCTGCCGCCACGGAAGTGGCCGCGTTGGGCCTCGCGATTGTCGGCGTGTCGATCCTGGCGATCAAACCGGCACCGGACACCGCGCGCGCGCTTGAGGCCGAAGCCCGCGAGCAGCTGTTGAAAGAGGCCGATGCCGCCATCCATGCCCGGCGGGTCTCAGCGGTCGAACAGGAACGGGTGATCAAGGAGAGCGAACTCAACACCGAGGTGGCGGTGGAGAACATGCGCCGCCAGGTTCGTGAGGCGCAGATGGAAGCCGAACGTTCGGTACAGGAGAAACAGCATCAGCTGCAAAGGGCAGAACTCGATTCCACGATCTCGCTGGAGCAACGCCGCCAGGACTTCGTCGCATTATCGGTCGAGAATGCGCGACACGAGGCCGATGCCAAAGCGTACGCCCTGCGCGGGATGGTGACGGCACTGGCCGGAGTCGATCCGCGGGTCCTGCAGTCGCTCGCCAGTCAAGGCATGCAGCCGAACCAACTGATCGCCCTGGCCTTCCAAGGACTCGCCGACAAGGCAGACAAGATCGGAGAGCTGAACATCTCGCCTGATCTGCTGCGTGAGCTGATCGATCAGAAAAAGAAGTAGCTGTGCTGCCGCTGAGCGAGAGCCGCATCGTCCTGATCTCCCGCCGGACGCGGCTTGAAGAGCTGATCGCACGCTTCAATACCCAGACCCAGGCGCGATTCTACGTCGAGCATCTGGGTGCCGATTTTTCCGACTATCAGAACGAACACGATCGCTACCACGACGCGCTGCAGGGGACCAGCAGGATTCTTGCACATCATGGACGACTGCATGCCGTCGAACGACGCTTCTTGTCCAATTATATCTTCGGAAAGAACGACCTGATCGTGGCGCTGGGCCAGGACGGATTGGTCGCCAACACCCTCAAATACCTGGATGGCCAGCCGCTGATCGGGATCAATCCTGACCGCACGCGATGGGATGGGGTGCTGTTGCCCTTCGCGGTTGCCGACCTTGACCGAGTCATTCCCGAGGCACTGGCGGGACGTCGTCCGATCAAGGAGGTCACCATGGCCAAGGCTACCCTCAATAACGGTCAGTCGCTATATGCGGTGAACGACTTCTTTATTGGCGCAAAATCACACGTGTCGGCGCGCTACTTGATCAGGCTCGGCGATCGCGAGGAGCGTCACTCCTCCAGCGGTATTATTATTTCAACTGGGCTCGGTTCGACCGGCTGGTTCAAAAGCGTCATGGCAGGAGCCACGGCATTGGCCGGTAGCCCAGCGTCAGAACGGAAGGTCGCCAAGCCCATGCCGTGGCATGCCTCTTTCCTCGTGTTCAGCGTGCGCGAACCCTTTCCTAGCACCTCCACCTCGGCCACCCTCGTACATGGACGGATTGATTCTGAACCACTGCTGGTGACCTCCCAGATGGCCGAAAATGGGGTATTGTTCAGCGACGGAGTGGAACAGGACTATCTTGACTTCAATGCCGGCACGCTGGCCACCATCACTGTCGCTGAGCGCACTGGCAGGTTGGTGATCTGACCTGGATCACCACCACGGGAAAAAGGGATTCGCCACTCTATGTCATGAGCTCCATGCTGCCTCATGCGCCAATCAGTCTGATGTGTCCTTGAAGAATCCCGCCAGGCGGCGATGGCTGAGCCGGTCACGGTTGGCGGACCGGCGGTTCCAGCTGAACGCATTGCCTGGTCGTCGTGGTGCAGATGGTGGCAGGCAATGTCCATCCGCCTGCGTGTCGCCCTGTCCCTTGGTCTTCCGGTCAGCGTCATCCTGAGCGTCACCATCATGCCGCTGTTGTGGATGTGGATGATTCCGGCGGCGATTGGTGGAACGGAACTCGCGCCTCTGTTCCTGCTGGTGGGACTGGCGGTGATCAGCTTGGCGTGGCGACAAGATGCTGCGCATCGCCGGCTGCGCTGGTGGGTGTTGGGCTGCGGGGCATGGATCATCCTGCTCACCGGACGCACCTTGGTCCAGGTTCCGCCGACGTGGGCTGCTGCCGATGCCGCGATGACCGCTGGACTGGTCGCCGGCGGGCAGCCATCGACGGTACCGACACTGCATCCGGTGTGCGATCTGCTGACCCTGCTGATCGGCATCCGTACGCCGTCCATCGCGGTTGATGCCGGAGTGGAATTGGGCGACAGCGGTGGAGTCCCGCTACGTGGGGATGTCTACCATCCGCCGCAGGCCGGGATCCATCCGGTAGTTCTGGTGGTGCATGGTGGCGGCTGGAGCAGTGGCGACCGCTCCGAAGGCTCGACGGCCAGCCGGGCATTGGCCGCGGCGGGCTTCTTGGTGGTCAGCTGCGACTACCGCCTGGCGCCCGCCCAACACTATCCTGCGCAGCTGGCCGATGTGCAGGTCGCGTTACGCTGGATCCGTACCAATGCCGCGGCGCTCGGCGGTGACTCGACTCGCATCGCGCTACTGGGGCGCTCGGCTGGGGCCCAGCTCGCCATGCTCACCGCCGCGGCTCCAGATTCCGGGATCGCCGCCGTCGTTGGTTTCTACAGTCCGGTTGATTTCGTGGCTGGCTGGCGCGATCCGGGCTGGCCCGATCCGCTGGATGCACGCACGGTCTTCCGCGAGTATCTGGGTGGTACCCTGGATGAACTGCCTGAGCGCTATCGCGAGGCCTCGCCGATCAACCACACCGACCATCCATTGCCGCCGGTGCTGCTGATCTACGGCGGTAGCGATCAACTGGTCCAGCTACGTTTCGGCCAACGGCTCACCGAACAGCTGCGCGCTGGCGGCACGCCCACCGTGCTGATCACGATTCCGTGGGCCGAGCATGCCTTTGATGCGATACCCCATGGTCTCGGCGGCCAGCTGGCACTGCACCAGGTCGAACGGTTCCTGAATGCGACGTTAAAGCGTTGAAGGGCAGGATCGCGTTCAGACCTGCCGTCCAAACAGCATCAACGCGTGACGACCCCCGAACGCGAGGATCATTCCCGCGATCAGCGCCAAACCTGAGCCGACCCCACAGCCACCGCCGCCACTGTTCCCGGCATCTTTTGCGACCGTCTCTGAGGTGGGTGGCGCAGGTGAAGTGACCGTGATTGAGCGAGTCTGCGCTGCCCCGGTATCAACGCCACCGTGAGCCGTGCCGCCATCGTCGGTAGCGACCAGCATGAAGCTGGCCGTGCCGCTGTGTCCCGCTGCCGGAGTGTAGGTCAGTTCTCCCGCTGGGCTGACCGCTGGGAGCACCAGGAACAGCGTCGGGTCCGAGATGCCGGTGATGGTGAAAAGCATGATCTGCGACGGATCGCCGGTGCCGGGGGACATGCCGGTGACCCAACCGACGACCTGCTGCGGCGTTCCGTTGGCGATGACGCTCTGATCCGCTCCGGCGTTGAATAGAGGAGGGTGGTTGCGCCACTGGACGTCGATGGTGATCGTCGCTGGATCAGAGACGCTGGCCCAGTCGCGCATGGTAGCAGCGAAGTCGTCACCCGTGACATGATCGGGAGCACGGTAGAGCACGCGGTTCTGCGCATTGGTCACCGGCGAAGGAACTACCGTGATCGCGGCTCCGGCAGCCCCCACAGCCGTCACCTGAAAGAGCGTGCCCGCGAGCGGCAGACGGGTGATCCGTGCGCTCTGGGCTCCGCCTCCCGCTGTTGCGGAACCCAGGGTGATGATCAGGTCCTGATCCAGCCACGTCACGACACTCTGTGCGGCGAGCACCGGATGCTTTTTGAAGGCCATGAACTGATCCGGTCGTGGCGACGACAAGGAGGGGACCGTCACCGACAGCGTGCTGGCCGTGACAGTGATCGACTGCACCACCTGCGGTGCTAGGCCATCGCCCCACGTGTCATACCACAGAATATCGTAGGTCCCGGCCGGGACACCCGAGACAGTCAGCGTCTGCCCGCCTACAACTGCCTGGGGAACAGCAGTGGACATGATCCACGCGCATCCGTGATCACCGGCGGTCTGCTTCCAGACTTTGGTGGTGCCGGTCGGTTGCACAACTTGCCGGGTGAGGTCGCCAGCGCCGACAAACGGCAACTGGGCCAGGATCCGGGCATGAGCGGCCAAGGTGGTCTGCATGGCCTGCCCTGCGGTGCCGTCGACCAGCCGCGGAAAATCTTGGCCGTCGCACCACAGCAGGGGGGACAACGCACCGCCAGCAGAAAAATCTGCCCACACTCCGTTATGCAGATGCGCCGGTTGGGTGGCTGCCGGGGATCCGGTCACCATCCCGCCGAATTCGCTATGGAAGCACGGTGTGCCATGTCCGAGCATGGTGGTGATGTTGTTGGCGAGCGTCGTTGCCACACCCACGTCACTGGTCTTCGATGTGTACGAATCGGTCGCCAGCAAATTGAAGACGTTGCCCGGATCGAAAAGCACCTGATCGCTGCGGCTGAAGGTGATGGGATAGCGGCCAGAGTCGCTGCGGTACGGATCGTGGTCAGCGAACCACTGGCGGACCTCACTACACCACGCGCCAGCCTGCGTCGGAGATGCCACAAAGGCACTAGTGCCCTCCATCTCGACCACGCCGACCCAGCCAATGACGGCGGTGCTGGCGCCCCAACGGGCGATGAGGTAGCGGTAGAACGCCTGCTGGCGCAGCCATTGCTCGGTCTGGTTGCCGCCAGAATCGCGGGTCTTCATGAAGTCGTTGGCGCTGCAGATCAGACTGTAGGCATTGTTGGTCCAGGATCCCGCGCCCCATGGATGGCCGGCGGCGCGCAATTGGTCATGGGCCCAGATTGAGGGCAGGAGATAGACTCCAGCGGCCTCGGCCCGTTCGACCACGCCATCCAGGTAGAGGCAGGCGTCCTGGTTGTAGATGCCGATGCCCTGATCGACATTCTCGATCGGGGCCCGCTCGGCGTAGGTGCCGGTGGTGGTCTCCCACGGAGTGCTGAGCCAGAAGGACAGCAGATCCTCGCCGTTGGCCGTCATTGAGCGTCCGCTCGGTAGCGCCGCGATTGCTGGCAGTGGGCCATAGGCGTCGATGGCCGGGGTGGCGCCGGAAAATGCTGGCTGCTCAACGGTCGGCAGCCAGCCGTTGTTGTGGCCAATCCCGTGGAAGACCACTCCCCGGGCGTCGACGAAACGCTCGCCATCGTCACGCATGAAGCCGCGGGCTGACGCGGTGACGCAGGTGAAGGCTCCGACGGTGCCGTTGGCCGCGCCTGACGGATCACGAGCGCTGACCCGATAGGTCCAGCTGCCGGTGAGGCCCGGAGCGAAACGCACGCGCCACGTCGTCCCGTCCCAGAAACCGGGCACGACCGTCGCGCGGCCAGCGGGATCAGTAAAGGTCGCGGTCAGGTCGACCCCGCCGCGCAGGGGATCCGGCTCGAAGAACTGGTTGGTGGCGGCAGTGATCGCCGAGAGATCGACGCGCAGCTCAACTCGCCCGAAGCATGGGACAGTGGCGGAATCGCCGGGCTGCACGAGGCTGGTCAAGGCGATGGCGATGGGCCCGGCAGGAATCGATCGTGCGGCCATGCGGACCGTCTGGAGGCGGATACCGGATTGGTGGTTGGCAGCGGCAGCCGCAGCGGCGCGCATGGCGGCAAGACGCTCTGCGGGAGGCGATGGGACTTCTGCGGCGAAACTCATCGCCTGAGCCAGCAGCAACATTATTAGCACCAAGTGCATCGCGCTGGTCATGGCTCGCCCCGGGGATGCCCATCAATGTCGGGTATGCGCGAAGCGGGCAATCGCTGGCCAGCAGCTCCAGAATTGGCGACGCATGGCAACGTAAGCGCAGTGGGGGTGGCCGATCGGCCACCCCCACTGCGCAGGACATCTCCGGATACCGCTTACAGCATCTCTTTGACCAGATCACGCTCACCGACGAGTTCATCGTTGGTCGCCTTGATCTTGGCCTTGGCGAAGTCGTTGTGCTGGAAGCTGCGATCGACGGTGTAGGTGCCGTAAGACGTGGTGCGCAGCGGGACGCTGGCCCAGATGCCTTCGGCGAAGCCATAGGTGTTGCCGTCCTGGTAGATCGCCAGCGAGTGCAACGTGGTGCCGACGGTGCACAGCGCCCTCACATGGTCGATCAGGGCATTGGCAGCGGAGGCCGCGCTGGACAGGCCACGGGCTTCCAGGATTGCGGCGCCGCGCTTGCCGACGGTGGGCAGCAGGACCTCCTTCAGCCACGCATGGTCGGCGATCACCTCGGTGACCGGCTTGCCGTCGATGCGCGCGTTGAAGAAATCCGAGTACATGGTGGGCGAGTGGTTGCCGTAGATCACCAGGTCGTGCACGGCGGTCAGCGGCACGCCGGCCTTCTTGGCGATCT
>JBBQSO010000051.1:0-37935 GCA_038213805.1 Planctomycetota bacterium
TCGCTGGCCTGGACCACCCCGTCGCCGTTGAGGTCGAGCCACACCCGGCTGCCGTCGTCGGAGCGCGTGGAAAGGTTGGTGCCTCCCGTCGGCACCTGCAGATAGCCGTCCCACTGCACTGAGAAGGTGTCCCAATCGCCGTCGTTGCCGCCGATGCCGAATGCGGCGCGCTCCGCGCCGGTGCCGAAAGCCGGTCCGACCTGGTTGATGAGCAGGTCGGTGCGGCTGCCAGAGATGGTGCGCGTCACGCGCCAGTCGTCCTCGGTCACCGAGCGCAGGCTCGTGGCGACGAAGCTGGCGGTCGGTCCCACCGCAACGCCCGGCGCCACCACGCCGCCACTGGCCACCGTCACCGTGCCGCCAAC
This sequence comes from Planctomycetota bacterium, assembly GCA_038213805.1. Lineage (GTDB taxonomy): Bacteria > Planctomycetota > UBA11346 > UBA11346 > UBA11346 > BOG-1363. Next base: position 366 of record JBBQSO010000051.1, read on the forward strand.
CGTGCCGGTGCCGGTCAGGATGCCGCCGGACGCGACCGTCACCGCGCTGGCGGCGGCGGTGGAGCCGGTGACCGCCAGCGTACCGAGATTGACCAGGGTGATCCCCGTATAGGTGTTGGCCCCCGCCAGCGTGGTGGTGCCGCCCGCCGCGCTGCGTTTGACCGCCCCATCGACGCCCCCGCCATTGCCGAGGCCTGAGATCACCCCGCTGAAAGTCTGGGTGCCCGTCGTATTGGCGCAGGATACTTGGCTGTTGCTGTCGAGCGCGATGCCGCCGGCATAGGTCAGCGTGCTGTCGGTCAGGATCAGCGAGTGGATGCCGCTGTTGGTGGTGTTGGCCAGACTCAGGACGGTGCCGCCGGTGCCCGTGAAGGCGGAGGTGGTAAGCGTAAGGTCGTCGCCATCGTCGGACTCGATGGTGCTGCTGGCGGTGACCGAGACCGCGTTCGCCAGGGTCGAGGCGCCGGTGTGCAGCAGCGTGCCGCCGTTCAAGATGATGGCGCCGGTGCCCGACAGCGCCCCATCGGTGGGATAGCTGAGCTTGCCGCCGGTGATGGTGGTGCCGCCGCTGTAGGTATTGGTACCGGACAGCACCATCGTCCCGGTGCCCGCCTTGACCAGGGCGAGCGTGCCCGAGGTGTTCTGGATGGTGCCGGTGATCGACGACCCGCCGCCGGTCTGGCCGATGGTCAGCACCGAAGTCCCGCCCCCGGCGTTGGTGATGGTCCCGGCGCCCGACAGGGTGTTGAAGGCCTCGCTCCGGCTATTGGTGTCGAAGGTGCCGCTGGTGACCTGGATGGTCGCGTCGTCGTAGAGCTGATCACCACCCGTGCCGCCCAGTTTGACCGTCGCGCCGTTGATGGTCAGGGTCGCGCCGCCGATGGCATGCACACCCGACGAGCTGGTCTTCGCCAGGATCACCGTGCCCGCGTTGGCGGTCAGCGCGAAACCGTTGTTGTCTACCGTGCCGCCCAGCGTCAGGGTGTGGGTTCCAGATTTGGTCAGCAGCCCACTCGTGCCAAGCGCGCCGTTCAGGGTTATCGGCCCGCTGCTGCCGCCGACCCCGTAGACTCCCGAAATGTCGCAGGCCAGCGTCTCCGTTGCGGCACTGTTGTTGGTGATCGCGACGGTGATGGTGATGCGATTGCCGCCGATGGTGAACGCACCCGCGGTATTGTCGAACGTGATCGAAGCAAAACTGGTGCCGGCACCAAAATCATCGTTCGGCGTCAACCGCGTGCTGCCCGCGAACACCAGGTCATCGCCCGCCACTGGCGCGGTACCGCCCCAGTTCGCGGCGGTGGTCCAGTTGTCGTCTCCGCCGGCGCCGGTCCACGTGCTGGTCGCCGCTGCCAATCCTGAACACGCGGCGAGCGCCAAAACCAAAGCCATCAGGCCATGGTGGATGCAGGTCCGCGCGCGGCGGACGCAGCTGGTCCGCACGGCCGCGGGACGCGGAAAGTGAGCACATTCGTTCATGCGTTCGTTAGCGGAAGGATACCTCGCAAACGCCGCTGACACCAATCGCACTTTGGCTAGGCCCAGAAAGCCTATCGTGACATGACTTAGAGCTTTTCGCCCAGACGGGGTTGGGGTCCGATCGGCAGCCACGTGGGCGTGACGAGGCCACGTCGCCCCGCATGGGGGCCGCCGGCCTCAATGCACGAAATCCGTCGCCTTCGCCACCTCGACCAGGTACCCCCAGATCGACTCGAACTGGTCCTTCGCCTTGCCATCCAGGATGGTGGTGATCGGCGTGGTGCCGTCCGGCGAAAATTGCGGCATGCGCGACAGCGGGTCGAAGCGCAGCGGCGCGCGCAGCCAGCGGTGGTAGTAGTCCTTCTGCAGACGCTGGGTGGCGTAGCCCAGGTTGACGCCCGGCGCTTCGAAGACCGCGGTGGGCGGTGCCGTGCCGATGCCGTGGCAGGCCGCGCAGTTGAAGCCGCCGGTGGGCGAGACCAGGTCCTTGCCGAACGAGGCGGGCGGGTCGATGACTACGGGGTCAGCGGGCGTCACCGGGGGCAGGCCGTGTTGCAGACTGAAGCCCTGGGCGAGCAGGTCGGCGGCGGCGGGGAAGGCCGGCATGCGCATCTGCAGCCACGGGCGCGGCCGGTACGTCAGCTCGCCGGCGATGAATTTCGTCGCCCATTCCGGGCGCAGCTTGTCGCCGATGAACGTTAGCAGCGGGCGCGGCTGCTCGAACGCGCCGGTCGCGCCGTCGGTGTTGGCCGCATCGGGCTTGGGCGGCAGGTCGGCGAGAATCTTGTCGGCCGCAGGCTTGTAGTCGGCGAGCAACGCCTCGTTGGTGTCTCGGGTGTGGCAGGCGGCGCAGCGCAGTGCGGCGAAGCGGCGCTCGGCGAACTCGGGCAGATTGCGCCGCTTGAGCGCGGCCAGGTCGGTGGCGAGGATGGCGCGCAGGCCGGAGATGTCGGGGCCGCTGAGGGTGAACTCCGGCGCCTTGCCGCGCGCCGCGTCATCACCGCCGGTGGCCAGGCAGCCGGCCGCGGTCTTGCCCGCGAGGTCAGCAAGCTTGGGCGCGGCCGGCGGAGCGAAGCCCTCGCCGAGCTGATGACAGCCCGCGCAGCCCGAGCTCGCGACCAGCGCCTTGCCGCGCGCGGCGTCGCCGGCCAGGACCTTGGCATCCTTGCCCGCGTCCTGATCGGCGCGGGACAGCACAAAGGCGGCGAGCTGCTTCGCCTCGTCGTCGGTGAAGCCGAAGTTCGGCATGCGGATCCACGCGTAGTGCTTGTTCGGCTGCTTGAGGAACTCGGCGAGCGCGGCCGGCTGCCACTTGGCCTTCACCCCGGCGAGCGAGATGTGCGCGGGCGTGTCGCCGGCGGGCGCGTGGCAGGCCACGCAGCCGAGCTTGGTGAAGATGTAACCGCCGGCGATGCGCTGTTCGTCGCTCGCCGCGAAGTCCGCGGCCTTGCCAAGGGTGGCGAGGAAGGCGGCGATGTCGGCTGCGGCCTGCGGCGCGTCGGTGCCGTGCAGCAACCGCGGCATGGCCGCGCCCGGGCGCAGCGCCTGGGGGTCGGCGATCCAGCGCGCCATCCACGCGGCGTTGAACTGGCCACCGGCCTCGCGCAGGTCGGGCGCGTCAGTGGCCAGCTCGGGCAGGCCGCCGGCCGCGGCGCTGGCATCGCTCTGGTGGCACTTCGTGCAGCGCAGCGCGCCGAGCTGGGCGAGGCCGTGGTGCTGCTTGAGCGCGGCTTTGAACGGCTTGTCGGCGACGTTGTGCACGAAGACCGTGGGTGGCACCGGCTCGCGCGGGATGTCGCGGGTCTCCCAGAACAGGCGCGCGCGCGCCACACCGCTGGCCGGCGCGGTATAGGTGATGCGCACGCGCGTCCTGCCCTTGTCGACCTTGATGGTGCCGGTCGGGCCAGCCAGGTCGGGACCCGGGCAGGTCAGTATCGCTTTGTCATTGAGGGTCAGGGTGAGCGCGCCGCTGCCTTCGGCCGAGAAAGTGGTCTTCTCCCAGATGTCCTTGGTGATGTAGCCCTCCCAGGTCGCGATGAAGGGACCGGGGGCGACGAAGGGCGAGGCCGCTTCGTGATCAGGCACGTAGAGGGCGGCCAGGCGCGCGCTGCGCAGGTCGGTCCCGCCGCCGGCAGCGCTGGTCACGCCGAAGGTCAGGCCGGGTTCGAGCTTTTCGTCAGCCGGCTTGTCGGGGGTTGCTGGCGGTGGGGTGACCGCGACCGGGGACCCGGTACCGGCAGTGGGGGTGCCGGTTGCGGTTGCGGGCGTCGTGCCCGGGGCCTGGCTGGTCGCGGACGTCGCGTGCTCTGCTACCACGCCTGCACCAGCCGCGGAACCAGCGCCGGTCGCAACCGGCGGTGCGCCACGCCCGGCAAGCAGCAGCGCCCCCGCGCCGACGATGGCCAGCAACGCGACCGCGAGTGCGACCCGGGCCTGGGTGCGGCCCGGCGGGCGCGGCATGTCGTCATCGGATCCGGGGGTCTGCTCAACGGTGCTCACCGGGAACTCCTCATCGCGCTCAACGACGCGAAGCTGACCGTTATGGCCAGCTTCGTCCAGTCACTTTCCGGCGTGGTCTGCCGCGGCGGACCGCAGCGGTGGAAGTGCCGGTCGCGCCCGCCCACGGCGCGCGCGACCGGTACCCCCCGGGGCCACCATCAGGGCCCGGACTTCTCGCCCACCACGTTCACGGTGCCGTAGAAGTCCTGACTGATCTCGGTGCCGTCGGCGGCCGCGATGTGCGCGCTGAGCTTCATCTGCATCACCGGCTTGATCGCCGGGATCTCAAGGAACACCGTCTTGCCGTCGGCCGACAGGGTGATCGCGGTGATGTCCACCGGATCATGTCCCGCCTGCTTGTTCTCGGTGCTCGGCTTCATCTCCGGCGAGCCGTAGTTGCCGGTCCACAGGTAGTTCCACTCGGTGGCCGTCCAGTTGGCCTTGTCGGCCGCCAGGGCACGGTCGAGCGGTACCTGGTATGTCAGCGAGATGCCGTTCTTCTTGACCACGTAGCCGACCGGCATGGTCATGGGCTTGCCGGTATAGCGCACGCGCTGGAAGCCGCCGTCGCGGGTACCGTTGGTCTGCCAGCCCTTGAGGCCGCACAGGTACAGCTGGCCGTCCTGGGTGTTGAAGCGGGCGCGCATCATGCCGGTGTTGAAGCTGACCGGGATCTTCACTGCGCCGCCCTGGGGCATGGTGCCCTCCTTGCTCCACGGGACCAGGAACAGCGAGCTGGTGCCATACGAGAGGTGGACCAGGCTGCCCTTGGGCGCGCCCCACTTGTCGCCGCTCACCCAGGCCTGGCCGCCGCACGAGTTGTCGATGCCGCCATGGGGCAGCCAGAAGATCGGCTTGTCGTAGTCGGTCGGCACGACCTTGCGGTGCGCGAGGTCGGGCACGCCGTAGAAGCCGCCCTTCTCGACCAGATTGATGCGCGAGGTCGGGGTCCAGGTGCCCTCGTTGTCGCCAGTGGTGATCTGGCCGTCGGGGCCGACGCTCATGCCGTTGGGGGCGCGGAAGCCGGTGGCGTAGACCTCCGACGTGCTGCCATCCTTCGAGACTTTCAACATCACGCCGTTGTGCTCGCCGATGGTCTCCCATCCGCGGCCGCCAGCGCGCACCGGGCCCGCCTTGGCGTAGTAGAAGTTGCCCTGGGGATCGGTCTGCAGGTCGAAGGCGAACTCATGGAAGGCCGGCGTGGTGTGCACGTCGCCGTTGAAGTTCTCGTAGAAGTCGGCTTCGCCGTCGTTGTTGAGGTCCTTGAGGCGCACGATGCCGTCGCGGCAGGTGAGGTAAACCTGATCGGCGACGATCTTGAGGCCGAGCGGCTGGTGCAGGCCGGCCGCGAAGCGCCGCCAGCTGACCTTCTCAAGGCCGGCATCGATGCCGGAGACCACCCACACGTCACCGTTCCAGGTGCTGACCGCGGCGCGCCCATCGCTGAAGAAGTCGAAGCCGGTCAGGCGCATCTTCGACTTGAAGGGGTTCTCCTCGGGAATGGTGATGGTGTCGACCACGTAGGCCGCCTCACCCTCGCCCTTCACGCCCTTGGTCTCGATCGGCTGCGCCCAGTGCGGCGGTCCGCCCTTGGTCAGGGTCACCGGATCGGTGATGGTCGCGGCGCCCTTGAGCAGGGTGGCCAGGTCGGCGGCCTTCTCGGCGCTGATCACCAGCTTGAAGACCCCGGCCTTGAGCGCGGGCACCTTCATGACGATGCGGTTGTCGACCACCGCCAGGGTGACGCCCGCGGGCGCGCCGACCAGGCCGGCGCTGACGCGGTGCTCACCGGCGGTGAGCTCGGCGAGCGCGCCGTCGAGGGCGCCCTTGCCCTCGGGCAGCTCGGCGACCACCATGGTCGCGGCGGCGGCGAAGCCGCTGAGGTTGAAGGTCCGGCTGATGGCCTTGCCGGCGCCTTCAAAGGCGGGCAGCTCGAGCACCGTGCCAGCGCCGACGGTGTACGAGAACACCACCTGGTCACCGTACTGGTAGAGGCCCTTGAAGTGCGCCCAGTCGGCCGGCAGGGGGCCGAACGGCTCGCTGCGCGGATCAGCGAAGCTGTCGCCCTTGGCCCAGCCCGGGCCGACCGGGGTGCCGAACATCTGGGTACCGTTGACCAGCGGGCCGGGCACGCCGTGCGCGCCGTCATAGGCGACGCCCTTGAGTTCGAGGTAGCCACCCGTCCAGCCAGCCGCGACCCGCAGCAGGTCGCTGTCGAAGGCCACCGCCCCGACCACGGCCTCGTCGCCGGCGCCGGCGGTGAGCTTCACCGCGGTGCCCTTGATGGCGATGTTCTTGCCGGGGGCCTCGATGGTGTCAGCGATGAAGGGGCCGTACTGGGTCTCGTAGAACCAGCCAGCGCCCACGCCGCCGCCGCCCTTGCGCTTCTTCCAGGCGGCCTGATCCCAGGCGATCTGCGCCTCGACGCCATTGGCGTGCTTGAGCGCGCTGCCCGGGACCGGGATGTCGTCGCCGCCACCAGGCGCCTTCCACAGCAGGCGGCAGCCGGCGCCGCCGGTGCCCTGGTAGTATTCGACCAGGATGGGATGGTCGCCGGCGCCGAGTTCGACCTGGCCTTCCTTGCGGATCATCCCGTGCGGGCCGCCGTTATCGACCACCTGCTTGCCGTCGACGGACACCCGCGACCCGTCATCGGACTCGGTCGCCAGGGTGTAGGTGCCGGCCTTCTCGATGTGCAGCACGCCCGTCCAGCGCGCGTAGAAATCCGTGCTCAAGCGGGTCTTGTGGAACTCGCCATCGGTGCTCGCGAAGTTGATGTCCTTGTCGACGCGCACCAGGGTCGGCTTCTTGTCTGCGGCAAGCGCCGGGAAGTCGCCCACCGTGGCGTCCATCGCGAAGTACTCACCGACCAGGCCGGGGGCGAGTTCGGCGGCGCCGGCGCCGGCTACTGCGGCAAGGAGGGAGACGAGCGAGGTGAGGCGGAATCCGGTGCGGGCGGAAATCATGAGCTGCGGTCCTGGGTGGTGATGGCGTCGGGCGGCAGGGCGCCGGGCGCAGGGGACGGGAAATGGGAAGAGCATGATACCGGCGAGGACGACCAACGTGGACGGGAATATCGCCTGCGGAAGGACGTCCGATCCGGGTCGCGACGTGGTGCGGAAGGGCCTCTTCAATACCCCGCGAGGGGTCGCACTGTACATCCCCGATCGCCAGGATGGAACAGCTTTCCGCCCCTCGGCGCCTGCTGCGGAACGGCCGGTTGGTGGGGTCGTGACGGCGGGCAGCGACTTCGCCATGCGCCCGCACCTGCGATCTGCGGTTGCGCCGATGCGTGAGGGCGCACACTTCCCCCCGTCGTCGTGCGCGCCCCGGCACGACCCCTTGGCCACCCGCGCCGGAGCGCCGGTCGACGCCGACAGTCCCGCGCGGATTGCCGGCGCCACCCGACGCCCCCACCCACCCCCGCGGACGGAGACGTCGCGCCCATGGATTCCAGCCCCTCCAACGCGCCGCTGCCCGTCGGCGATGTGCTCGCCGCGCACCCGCTGCTCGCCGGGGTGCTGGCGGTCTTCGCCTTCCTGCACCTGGTCTTCGCCGGCCTGACCGTGGGCGGCGTGCTGTTCACCCTGGTCTACCAGCTGCGCGGCCTGGCGGTGCGCGATTACGACCTCCTCGCACGCGACCTCTCCGGCCCGCTGATCGTGCTGATGAACCTCGCGGCGCTCACCGGCGTGGTCGAGATCATGCTCGGCACCACCCTGTATCCGGTGCCGTTCTACGAGGGCAGCTCGCCGATCGGCAGCATCTGGCCGCTGCTGCTGCCGCCGCTCGCCGCTGCCTTCGCGGTCACCTGGCTGCACCAGCGGAGCTGGGATGCGCTGGCCCGTCACAAGGGCCTGCATGTGACCCTGATCGCCACCGCCGCGGTGCTGTTCCTGGCGGTGCAGCTGATCTCCATCACGGGGCTCGACTGCGCACTGCAGGGCGGCAAGCAGGCCCTGCGCTTCGCCGACGCGGCGCTGCTGCCGGCCGTGCTGCCGCACTTCCTCCACCTGGTGCTGGCCAGTCTGACGCTCAGTGCGGTGTTCCTGATGCGCGTGGTCGGTCGCAGCACTTACGCGGTCACCGGCCGTTTCCGCGCCCTCACCCGCACCGAGATCAAGACCCAGCTGGCGAGCGTCGCCCTGGCCACACTCGCACTCCAGGTATTGGCCGGTCCGCTGCTCTACGTCGCCGGCGCGGGCGTACACGACCTGCGCTACCACCTTGCCATCGGCCTGGGCGTCCTCTTCGCGCTGCCCGCGCTCCACTGGCTGTGGCAGGAGGTCACCGTGCCCACGCGCGGACCCGGCCGGCGCTACGGCTACATCGCCGGTACGCTCGCACTCGCCATGCTGTTCATGGTCGTCGCGCGCCAGCTCACCCACGCCGCGCACTTCACCCCGAAGGTCGCGGTCGCCGAGGCCCCGGCCGCCGCGCATTGAACGAGCACCTGGTCCAAGGTCGTTCGGGATAGAAACGCAGAGCGCGCAGAGCGGCCGGCACAGGGTCCCAAGTGCCGAGCCCTTCGCCGCTGCGGCCCTGAGCCCCCGCCTCTGCGCGCTCAGCGTTAATCGGTCACGCCATCCCGGGTGCGGCGGCTGCGCCCGCGAAGCGATAGGGTTTCCCGGTGCGCGCCGACTCATAGATCCCGGTGATGACCTCGATGGCAAGCACACCCTCGTGCGGACTGATCGACGGCTGGCCGCCGCTGCGGATGGCGCGGATCAGGTCCTCGACCTGGGCGCGGTGCTTGGGGAAGCGCGCCTCGACGTCCTCGGGGTCGGCGCGCGGCGCCACCAGTTCGGCGCGCAGCACGGTGTCGGCGGCGGTGGGGGAGGCGAACTCCCACTGGCTGAGGCGCTCGCCGCGCACCGCCACGGCGCCAGCAGAGCCGGTGACCGCCACCGTCACCGGCAGCTCGGGATCACAGCTGGTACTGGCCTCGATCACGCCCATCGCGCCGCTGGCGAAGCGCAGCACCGCGCAGGCGGTGTCCTCGACCTCGACACCGGGGTGGGTCAAGGTGGCGGTGTAGCCGAAGACCTCGAGCGGCTGACCCATGAAGTGCACCAGCAGGTCGATGGTGTGGATGGCCTGGTTCATCAGGCAGCCGCCGCCGTCGAGCGCCCAGGTGCCACGCCACGCGCCGCTGCGGTAGTAGTCCATGGTGCGCTTCCACGGCATGGTCGCGCGCCCGGTCAGCACGCGCCCGAGGCGACCCGCGGTGAGCGCCTCGCGGATCGCCAGCGCCGCCGCGCCGTAGCGGTTCTGGAACACCGGCAGCAGGATCACGCCGTGGCGCGCGCAGGCCGCGACGATCGCGTTGGCGCGCGGCACGGTGATGTCGAGCGGCTTTTCGCACAGCACGTGCTTGCCGGCGGCGGCGGCGGCCATGGCATGCTCGGCGTGGTTGCCGGACGGCGTCGCCACCACCACCACCTGCACCCGCTGATCGGCGAGCAGCTCGGCGATGGTGGCGAAGGCGGTGATGCCGCGCTCCGTGGCGAATGCCGCGCGCTTGGTCTCGTCGCGTGAATGCACGCCGACCAGCAGCGCGCCCGGCACAGCGCGGATGGCGCGCGCGTGATGGGTGGCGATCATGCCGGTGCCGATGATGGCGAAGCCGACCGGCGGAAGGGCGGCGGTGTCGGCCGCCGTCGCTGCGGTACTGTTGGTCACGGACATCTCCTCGGCTGATCGTGACGTGATGATGCCGGCTGCTCCGGGCGGGTCGAGGGCGTGCGGACTGCGGCGAGCGGGGCCGCAGCGGCGGACGAGTGCATGTGCGGGATGCTCCGGAACGGACGATCAGGTTGCGAGGGTGTACCGAGTGTCCGGGCAGTGGTTGCCTGCAGAAACCGCGAAGTCCCGGGCAGTTTTGCGCCGGCGCGGCCAGAGCGGGCGGCTTTTTGCCGAAAACGCTCCTCGTGTCCGGACTTGAGTGAGTCGCGCGCGCCCTGCTCACGGAACTCCCCGCTGGCGCTCGCGCTGGGCGCGGCGCTACTGGGCGCGCCGCCATCGACCCAAGGACCGCGCATGATCGACTCCACGCCCACCATTCCCGCCAGAGGCCTGCCCAAGGGCGCCTGGATGGCCCTCTTCGCCGCCTTCCTGGGCTGGATGTTCGATGGCGTCGAGATGGGCCTGTTCCCGCTGGTCAGCAAGCCGGCGTTGGCCGAGCTGATCACGGACGCGAGCCAGCGCCCGCTGTGGAACGGCATCATCATCGCCGCCTTCCTGATCGGCGCCGCCTGCGGTGGCGCGGTGTTTGGTTGGCTGGGCGACCGCTACGGGCGCGTGCGGGCGCTCTCGTGGACGATCCTCACCTACTCGCTGTTCTCTGGCGCCTGCGGCTTCGCCCACGACCCGTACACCCTCGCTGGCCTGCGCTTCTGCTCGGCCCTGGGCATGGGCGGCGAGTGGGCCCTGGGCGTGGCCTTGGTCATGGAGGTGTGGCCGGCGCGCTGGCGGCCGCTGCTCGCCGGCGTGATCGGCGCCGCGCTGAACATCGGCCTGGTGGCCATCGCCGTCGCCGGCCTGTACATCAAGGACCTTGGCGCCGGCCTCAGCGAGATGGGCCTGGGCGGCGACGCGGTCAGCACGCTGACCGCCAACGGCGGCTGGCGCATGCTTATGATGCTGGGCGCGGCACCGGCACTGCTGACCTTCGTGCTGACCATATTCGTGCCCGAGTCCAAGGCCTGGGAGCACGCCTCCAAGAAGGCGCCTGCGGCGCGCTTCAGCGAGGTGTTCTCTGCCGCCCTGCGCAAGCGCACCCTGCTCGCCGCCGGCCTGGCGACGGTCGCGCTGCTGGGCACCTGGGGCTCGGTGCAGATCCTGCCGATCGTCGCCGACAGCCTCGACGGCAAGGGCGAATTCACCCGCCAGTGGACCCAGATCTGGTCCGGCTCAGGGTCGGTGGTCGGCGCGCTCATCGCCGCCCTGCTCGCCCAGGCCATCAACCGGCGCCTGACCTACGCCCTGATGTGCCTGCTCTCGCTCGGGGCCTGCGCCTATCTCTTCCGCAGCCACCAGGTTTATGGCGGCCCGTTCCTGACCTGGGTGTTCGTGGTCGGCGCCGTCACCGCCAGCTTCTACGGCTGGCTGCCGCTCTACCTGCCCGAGCTCTTCCCGACCCGCCTGCGCGCCGCGGCCCAGGGCTTCGCCTTCAACGCCGGACGCATCCTCACCGCCGTGGGCGTGGTGGTCTCGAACGCGCTGGTGAGCGGGGTCTTCCATGGCTGCTATGCGGAGATGTGCGCGACCGTTTCCTTGGTCTACATCTTCGGACTGGTGGTGATCTGGTTCTGCCCCGAGACCAAGGGCCAGCCGCTGCCGGAATGAGCTGCGCGCCTATGCAATCGCCATCTTCGCTGACGGAAAAGCCCACTGGCAACCAGGGTGACCGACCTATCCTGGTCGGGATGCCCAGCCGGCCCCCTGCCCCTGGCCGCTGCGACCTGCTCGCGGTGGTGCCAGCCTACAACGAGGCCTCGCGTATCGCCCCGGTGGTCGCCGGACTGCTTGAGCAGGGCCTGCCGGTGCTGGTGGTCGACGATGGCAGCCGCGACCACACCGCCCAGGCCGCGCGCCGCGCCGGTGCGGCGGTGCTGCGCCGCGCCAACGGCGGCAAGGGTACCGCGATCATCGCCGGCTGCCGCTGGGCCGTCCAGGAAGGCTACCAGCGCGTGCTGCTGCTCGACGGCGACGGCCAACACGACCCGCGCGAGTCGCGCCAGCTGATCGCCGCCGCCCGCCGCGGCGCCGACCTGGTGATCGGCAAGCGCATCCTCGACCTTGGCCGCCAGCCCCTGTACCGGCGCGGCTTCAATCTCCTGAGCAGCATCCTGGTCACCCTCGACCTTGGCCGCCAGCCCCTGTACCGGCGCGGCTTCAATCGCCTGAGCAGCATCCTGGTCACCCTCGCCGCGGGCCGGCGGGTGGTGGACAGCCAGAGCGGCTACCGCGTCTGCGACCCGCGCCTGATCCTCAGCCTGCCCCTGGCGGGACGCCGCTATGACCTTGAGACCGAGATGTGCGTGCTCGCCGCGCGCGCCGGCTGGCGCATCCGCGAGGTGCCGATCACGGTCATCTACAACGACAAGGTCTCGGGCGTCCACCCGCTCTACGACACCCTGCGCTTCTTCCGCGCGGTGGCGGTCAGCCTGATGCGCTGCCGCGGCAACCGCCGCCTGGGCCCGGCACCGAAGCGTCGCGAGCCGCTGGCCATCGCCCCGTCCGAGCCGCTGCCCAGCGCCCCCGCCGCGGCCACGGCCCGCGAGAGCAACCGCTTCGCCTGGGTGCCGAGCGCGGGCTGAGTCCATCCCCAGGCGCCGGTTGGCGCCGGCGGCGCGCCCCTATGGTGCGCCCATGTCCCCCCTGCCGCCGCCGATCCGCCAGCTGCCCGAGGCCGTCGCCAACCAGATCGCCGCGGGCGAGGTCCTGGAGCGTCCCGCGGCCGCGGTGAAGGAGCTCGCCGAGAACAGCCTCGACGCCGGCGCCACCCGCATCGTGGTGCGCCTCGAAGACGGCGGACGGCGCCTGGTCGAGGTCGAGGACGATGGCCACGGCATGCGCCGCGATGACCTGCAACTGGCACTGGCGCGGCACGCCACCAGCAAGCTGGCGAACGCCGACGACCTCTTCCGCATCGCCACCCTCGGCTTCCGCGGCGAGGCGCTGCCGTCGATCGCCGCGGTCAGCGAGTTCGCCCTGGCCAGCCGCCCGGCCGATCAGGAGCAGGGCTGGCGCCTGCGTCTGGAAGGCGGTGTGCGCGTGGCGCTGGAGCCCTGCGCGATGGCCTGCGGCACGCGCGTGAGCGTGCGCAACCTGTTCTGGAACGTGCCGGCGCGGCTCAAGTTCCTCAAGACCGAGGCCGCCGAGGCCGGCCACGTCACCGACCAGGTGATGCGCCTCGCGCTCAGCCACCCACGCGTCGCCTTCCGCCTGGAAACCGCCGGCGAGAGCGGCGCGCGCACGGTCATCGACCTGCCCGCGGGCGAGACCCTCGACCTGCGCGTGCGCGCGCTCTTCGGCCGCCAGTTCGCCGACCGCCTGTTGCCGGTCGCGGCGCACGTCGACACCATGCAGCTCGCCGGCTTCATCGCCCACCCGCAGGAGGCGCGCCCGACCGCCAAGCGCCAGTACGTGTTCCTCAACGGCCGCTTCGTGCGCGACAAGCTGCTGCTCGCCGCGGTGCGCGAGGGCTTCAAAGGCTTCCTTGAGCCGCGCTTGCACGGTGCGGTGTTCCTGCACCTCGATCTCGATCCCGGCCTGGTCGACGTCAACGTCCACCCGACCAAATCGGAAGTGCGATTCCGCCGCGAGGGCGAGGTCTTCACTCTGGTGCGCAGCGCGTTGCAGCAGGCGCTGGGGGCCGGCGCTGGGGGCTTCAGCCTGCTCGGGAGCGGCATCGGGGCGCCCTCCGCCGGCGTGGCGCGGGCGGCGGAGGCGCCGCCCGTCGCGCAGGCGCCCGCCTATCAGGAGCGCTTCCTGCCGCAGTCGCCGACGCCGAGCGCCCCGTGGCAGGCGCGGCCGGCGACAGCGGAGGGCGTCGGGACGCGGGTGGCCGAGGGCGGTCCAACCAGTGACGCGGCGGCTCAGGCTGACCAGGTTGCAGGAGCCGCGGCATTCGCAGCGACAGCGCCCGCCTCCGCGCAGCTCGCGACGCACAGCTGGCCATCCGTACCTCGCCACGCGTCCACTGGCGCTGGCGTCGAAGTCCCCGCCCACCTCCCCGGTGTGCGCCGGGTGGTGCAGCTCAACCGCATGTACCTGCTGATCGAGACCGACCGTGGCATCCGCCTGGTCGACCAGCACGCGCTGCACGAAAAGGCGCTGTTCCTGTGCCTTGATCCCGCCGCCACCGACCTCAACGCCGGCGGACGCCAGGAGCTGCTCATCCCGCGCACCGTCGAACTGCTCGCCCACGAGGTCGCCGCGCTCGAGGGTTTGCTGCCCCAGCTCGCCCCCTTCGGCATCATCGCCGAGGTCTTCGGCCCGACCGCGGTGCTGGTGCGCGCCCACCCTGCCGCGCTGCGCCGCCTCAACTGGTCGGCCTTCCTTGCCACCCTCGCCGAGGGCGGCTCCTCCGCCGACGCGGTCGCGAAATTGCGCGAACGCATCGCCCATGGCCTTGCCTGCCACGGCGCCGTCAAAGCCGGGCAGGAGCTCTCCACCGCCGAGCAGCTCGAACTGGTCTCGCTGCTCTACCGCCTCGAGCACATGGAGCACTGCCCGCACGGCCGCCCCACGACCCTGGACCTGCCGTGGGGAGAGCTGGAGCGCCGCTTCCAACGCTGATTCCCGCCTTCCCGAGTCACGGGTCCCGGCCGGCGCGTCGCCCGTCACCCCTCCGCTCTTTCCCGCTCCCCGCGCCCCGGCACCATGCGCCCATGGAACACGCCGCCCGCGACCTCTGTACCTTCATCGATGCCGCGCCCAGTTCTGCGCACGCCGCGCAGGCCCTGGCCGACCGCCTGCTCGCCGCCGGCTTCCACGAGCTCGACGCGCGCGCCCCGCAGTGGCAGCTTGCCGCCGGCCGTTTCCTGGTGCGGCGCGGCGCCACCGTCATCGCCTTCATCCTGCGCGGCGCCGGCCCGCCACAGCATTTCCGCCTGATCGGCGCGCACACCGACTCGCCGCACCTGCGCCTGAAGCCGCGCGCCGCCTATCACTGCGAGGGCTGCCGCCAGTTCGGCGTCGAGGTCTACGGCGGGGCGCTGCTCAACAGCTGGCTCGACCGCGACCTCGGCCTGGCCGGCACCGTGCACACCGCTGACGGCGCGCGCCACCTGGTGCGTCTGCACCGCCCGCTCGCGCGCGTCGCCCAGCTCGCCATCCATCTCGACCGCAAGATCACCGATGACGGGCTGCGGCTCAATCCGCAGCTGCACCTCGCGCCGCTGTGGGGCCTGGCAGGCGACGAGAAGAATGGGCAGGAAGAGGCGGATGCGGCATTCGCCGCGCTACTCGCCACGGCCGGCATCCCGGCGGGCGAAATCGTCGCGCACGATCTCGCGCTGTATGACCTCACCGCCAGCACCCTCGGCGGGGCGGCCGAGGAATTCATCTTCGCACCGCGCCTCGACAACCTCGCCTCGTGTCACGCTGGACTAGCCGCACTGCTGGCAGCCGGCGACGGCGACGCGGCGACGGTTCCGGTTCTTGCCTGCTTCGACCATGAAGAGGTCGGTTCGGGCAGCGACACCGGCGCCGACGGCCCGCTGCTCGGCGCGGTGCTGGAGCGCATCGCCCTGGAACGCGGACTGGGCCGCGCGGCCTTCCTCGCCGCACTCGCGAGCAGCGCCCTGATCAGTGCGGACATGGCGCACGCCGTGCATCCCAACTACGCCGACCGCCACGAGCCGCGCCACAAACCACGCCTGGGCGGCGGCCCGGTACTCAAGAGCAACGCCAACGTACGTTATGCCACCACCGCGGATTCGGCTGCGGCCCTGCGCGCAATGGCGAAGCGCGCCGACGTCACGCTGCAGGACTTCGTGGTGCGCAGCGATCTGGGCTGCGGCTCGACCATCGGCCCCGCCACCGCCGCGCGCCTCGGCCTATCCGTGGTCGACGTCGGCAACCCGATGCTGTCGATGCACAGTGCGCGCGAGTGCGCCGCGAGCGCCGACCACGCGCCGTACATCCGCCTGCTCACCGAACACCTGCGGGGGTGAGGGGACATACAGAGAGATTGAACAGGAGGCACGGAGGCGCGGAGGGCAGAGGAGGACAGCCCGTGGGGGTTCGGCACAGCGGGTCACAGGCAGGCCAGCAAGGCGCTTGGAGCAACCTCCTCCGCGTCTCCTATTCAGTCCTGCTGTCCGGTGCCCTGATGCCTCAGGCGAATTCGTTGTAGATCGCGCGGATCGCCGTGGCCAGGTCGGCCTCCTCGACGCCGACGATGATGTTCTGCTCGCTCGAGCCCTGGTCGATCATGCGCACGTTCACGCGCGCCTTGGCGAGTGCGGAAAACAGCCGCGCCGCAGTGCCGACCGCGTGGTTCATGCCCTGGCCGACGGTGGCGATCAACGCCATCCGCGCCGTCACCTTGAGCGAGTCCGGCTTCAGGGCCGCCTGCAGATCCTCGAGCACCTCGTCGAGACGGTTGCCGAGCTGCTTGTCGGCGACCACCACCGACATGGTGTCGATGCCGGTCGGGGTGTGCTCGTAGCTGATGCCCAGGCGCTCGAAGACGTCGAGCACGCGCCGGCCGAAGCCGACCTCGGCGTTCATCAGCGCCTTTTCGAGGTGCACCACGGTGAAGCCCTTGGTGCCGGCGATGCCCACCACCACCTGGTGGCCAGGGTCGCGGTCGGCGACGATCATGGTGCCGGGGTCCGCGGGCAGGTTGGTGTTGCGGATGTTGATCGGGATGCCCTTCTCGCGCACCGGGAAGACCGCTTCCTCGTGCAGCACGCTGGCGCCCATGTAGGACAGTTCGCGCAGCTCGCGGTAGGTGATCTCGACGATCGGCTTGGCCTCGGCGACCACGCGCGGATCGGTCATCAGCACGCCCGAAACGTCAGTCCAGTTCTCGTAGAGCGCCACGCCCAGGGCGTTGGCCACGATCGCCCCGGTGACGTCCGATCCGCCGCGGCTGAAGGTCTTGATCTCGCCGTGGGGGTCGCGGCCGTAGAAGCCGGGGATCACGTAGCGGCCGGGCCCGGCGCAGCGCGTGGCGATCAGCTGGTACGTGCGCGGGTCGAGGCGCCCGGCGCGGTCGAACAGCACCACTTCGGCGGCATCGACGTACTCGGCGCCGAGCAGCGCTGCGAGCACCCGCCCGTGGATCGCTTCGCCGCGGCTGGCGGCGTAGTCGGCGTTGGCGCCGCCCTCGATGCGCGCCTTGGCCTCGGCCAGCACCGGGCGCAGGTCGAGATCCAGGCCGAGGTCGGCGACGATGCCGATGAAGCGCCGGGCGATGCCGTCCCACACCGGTCCCAACGGCTGGCCCTGGGCGGCAAGCTGCTGGGTCAGGTAGAGCAGGTCGGTGACCTTGGTATCCTTGCTGTCGGCCTTGCCCGGCGCCGACGGCACGATGAAGCGCCGCGCCGGATCGGCGTCGATGATGGCCTGGACCTTGCGCAGCTGGGCGGCGGTGGCGACGGAGGTGCCCCCGAACTTGGCGACTTTCGCGGGCGACACGGCGGTTGGCACGGCTCGGCACTCCTGGTCCGCCCCGTCGGGGCGAAGCGCGGGAGGTTAACCGGGGCGCGGAAAAGTCACGGCCGAACCCGGCGTCGGAGACGTGTAGTGCCCCCGCGCCAGCCCCTGCCGCAGCTCAACGCGTCATCACCACATACGAGTAGTTCACCTGCCGCGACAAGGCGATGCCGTACGGCGCGTAGGGCGGCGTGCCCGCGCTGCTCAGCAGGTCGTTGTTGAAGGTGATGTGCCGGGTCGGGGCGCCGTAGAGGTTGGGCGCCGGCGAGCTGCGGTCGGTCGGGATGTCGCTGCCGGGGGTGCCCGTGCGGCTGTTACCGCAGTTGAAACCGCAGCCGTAGCGCCGCCCGTTGAGCACCACGATGCTGCCCTTGAAGTAGTAGTCCGTGCCACCCCAGTCCTCGAGGTACCACGCAAAGGTGTGCACCGACGCGTCATCGGTCGCGACCGATTGCACGGTCGGCATGTTGTTCACCACCAGGGCGACGTTGTAGGTCGTGGTGGCACCGCCGGTCATGCCGTTGTACCAGGTGCCCGCGCCGGGTGCCTCGACGCTGTTGTTGCTGGCGTCGCTCCAGTTGTTGGTCAGCACCGTGGCCATATCGCACATCACCGCCACCGGGGTGGTCTGCTGCACGCCCGCAGTGTCGGCGTGCGTCTGGGTATTGAAGTCCCCCTGGAAGAACAGCTGGTTGGGCGTGACCACGGTGAGCTTGCTGGTGCCGAGCGGGTTGGTTGCGGCGATGTGATTCCAGCTGATGTCCGAGGCCTGGGCCAGGCGCACGGCGGCGTTGAAGCCGAAGTGCGGCGCCGCCTCGAAGCCGTTCGGCTTCACGCCGGTGGGATTCGTAGTCGCATCGTAGGCGTTGCGGTTCTGGCGGTTGACGAAGATCAGCCCGTTGAAGTGGCTGCGGATCGGGTCCGTGCCGGGGGCGGCCGCGCCGTTGATGGTCGTGCCGAAATAGGCGCGCCCCGCGTTGTTGCTGTCGGAATTATTGTTCCAGTTGGTCGTGGTCGAGTCATTGAGATTCTGCAGGGTGGCATTGCGCAGCATGTTTTGAATCGCGTTCCAGTTGAGCGTCAAAATGCTCTGCTGCGGCATCGACGCCGCGTTGTACTTGCCCTGGGCCCAATATTCGCGGCGATTGTAGATGGCGTCGTCGGTGGCGGTCGGGTAGATGGCGGACACCACACCGCCGGTGTAGACGTAGAGATCGCGTGCGTGGTAGAAAAACGCGTTGGAGATGTCGAGGCGCCCGAGATTGGCTTGGTACTGGCTGGCCATGAAGTTGGAGTAGGTGTAGCGCATGTACCAGTAGGTAATCCAGCCGTTGTTATCGCTGGGGGTGGCGTTGAGGTCGGCGAGCGCCTGGTTGTACTGGGCCACAGTGGGGAACGGAGGCGCCGTCTGGCGCGTGGCGGTATTGGCCACGCCCGGGTCCCAAGACCAGGTCCGCGTCGGCGCGGCAACTGGGCCGCCGATGGTGCATTTCCACCAGCCGTACTGCGTCGGACGCTCACGGATGACCAGCCCGGCGACCACCGGGATCACCTCCTGCGTGGGGGTCGGCGTGGAGGTCGTGGTCGGGAAGTTCTGCATGTGGTAGAGGAAGGCCGACGGCACCTGGGGCGGGGAGAGCGACGCGGTGGCAAGGTTCGCAGGGCTGGTTTCCTTGGTCCAGCCCACGCCACCGGCCTCTTTCTGGCCCAGGCAATAGCTGACGTACACGCCATTGGCCAGATAGTTGGCGTCGAAGCCGGCGCTGCCCTCCACAACCTGCGGCGGCGGTACCTGGGCCATGGTCGCGGACTGCCATGAGCTGCGCTTCCGGGCCTGTTCGAGGATACCGGCCGCATCGCTGAGCCGCACCGGCTCGGTCGGACGGCCCGCCAGCTCGGGGATGTTGGACAGGGTCTTGACCACCGTGGCGCCGGTGACGCTGGTGCGCACGTAGCCGCCCCAGGTGGTCAGCGAGTTGGTCTTGAAGCTGGCGTCACCGCGCGAATCACTGGTGTAGGTCATCGCGGTACCGTTGATGGTGCGCGCGCTGCCGCCGGTATAGAACAGGCTGGAATCGGTGATCTTGGTCGGATCCGGGTTGTTGGGATCGAACGCGGCGGGGTAGCCGGAACCGCCATGATTGTAGTAGTTGTAGCGCTTGTTCATCAGAAAGACGCCATTGACCGCGGTCACCGTCACCTTGGTGCCGGCGCTGCCGATGATGGTCTGGCCACCGGCGTTGACGCCCGCGGTGGTGTTGGACGGGCTGGGGCAGTTGCTGCCGCCCATGTACAGCGCGCCGTTGGTGTGGATACCGCCGAGGACGCTGAGGTTGGGGCCGTGCGCGAACTCGATGTCCCCGGCCGGGCCGGTCTGCCCGTAGAAGATCGCGTAGCGGAAGAGCATCGAGCGCGACATCTGCACGACGCGCACCGCCTGGGCCTTGCAGCGCTGGACGCCGTTCTCGGAATAGACCGCCTCAGTAGCGATGCGGTAATGGTAGAGGTCGGTATTCTGCAGTTGCGGCGACGAGGGCAGGGCCGCATTCGGGTCGGGGTCGGGATTGGCCACGAACTGGTAGCTTGCATTGGCCGGGTCCAGCGGAGTTCCAACCATCACCGGTTCGATGCGCCACTTCACCTGGCAGTCGCCGAAGAAATTCTGCCCATAGGTCGAGGTCCAGATGTTCAGCGCGAAGAAGTCGCCCGCCGAGAGTCGATTGGACAGGTCGGTCTCGTGACTGCTGCACACCGCCTCGGCGGCGGCCACCGTCTTCTGCTCGATGAGCTTCGCCCGCAGCAGCTTGAAGCTGCCGCTCACGCTGTCCGACGAGCGCATCAGCATGGCCACGCTGGCGACCATGACGACCATGGCGACGACCAGGGCGCTGCCCCGGCGGGACCCATTGCGGCGTGCGGCGATGCTGATGTTCATGGCTGGTTCCTCTGCGTCTGGGGTCGGTTCAATGAAGGAGCATGGATCCGCCGCTGCCGAGTCCCGAGATCAGGCTGTTGAGAGCCTCGGTGTCGGTGGTCGAGCGCATGCTCACGGTCGCCTCGACGATGCGGTGCTGGGGGGCGTTGCCGTTGATGCTCTGATTTGACTGGCGGGACATGAAGACGCGCACCCGGATCTGGTTGATCTCCAGATTCCCATCGGTGCGGAAGGTGTCGAAGGTGATGCGGTCGACGTGGTCGGAAAGCACCTTGTCGATGACCATGGCGAAATCGCGGCTTGAGCCGCTGTCCGGGTCCGCAAAAGCACCGATCGAGAGACGGCGGTCGGATGCCACCAGTTGGTTGGTGGGCTTTTTATAGGCGCGCACCAGCTGGCCGCGGCTGTTATTGGACGTGTTCGGCACCACCGCGTAGGTGTACTCGCGCAGATCGCCGACGTCGACCCGCTGCGGCACGGTTGCGGTCGGCGTGGTCAGGGTCGGGTACTGGCTGATCGCCTCCCAACGTAGCGGCATGCTGATCGCATAGACCGGGGCGTTGGTCGCTGGGCGCAGCCAGATGCCGTTGACGTTCGCCTCGAAGACCTTGCCGCCAGTGTCGGCGGCCACCGGGTCAGCGATGTAGTATCTGCCATCGGTGCCACTACCGGCCGTCGGCGCGACATAGTTCGCCGGGATGCGCGCCCAATCGCTGATCTTGCGGATGCCGAGTGCGTGGTGGCTGTTGGCATCGATCGGATTCGCCGTGGTGTCGTAGGTGTAGCCGTTCTTGTTGCTGAAGTCGATCGGCGACAGCACCTGGGCGCGCGGATCCGCGTTATAGAAGCCGTTGTGCACCTGCAGGAACACCAACTCCTGGCTCAGCGCATAGAAGCTGGTGGTGTAGGCGGTGCCCATCGCGCCGGGCGCCAGGCTGGCGTCAGCGGCGGCTCCGGGCAGCCCAGCGAGGTGGGTGAGCGTTACCTGGCCGCTCGGGTTCGGTGTGGTGTTCTGGGTGCTTGAAATGCGGTGCGTGTGTGGGAAGCGCGTGCCGAGACCCGTGCTCCCCCCGCTGTTGT
Source organism: Planctomycetota bacterium (assembly GCA_038213805.1). Taxonomy (GTDB): domain Bacteria; phylum Planctomycetota; class UBA11346; order UBA11346; family UBA11346; genus BOG-1363. The sequence goes on from JBBQSO010000051.1 coordinate 21,532, forward strand.
ACTGAACCTGCACATACGGGTAGAAGTAGTACGTGCGGTCATTGGCGACCCCGCTGAGGGTCGGCTGCCCTTCCGGCAGGTACCAGCCGGAAGCCACCAGATCCTCGCTGATCACCGCCATGACGCGCTGGCCTTCGACGGTGAGGTCGTCCTGGATCTCGGCGCTGGCGACATAGCCGCTGATGCCCAGCATCGCCTGGAAGACCGCGGACATCACCAGGGTGAACAGCGCGACGGCGATCACCACCTCGAGCATGGAATAGGCCAGGCGGGACTGCTGATGACGGGTGCGGGTGGGTTCCATGAATTCTCCGGTCACTGCTTGCGGGCGAGGAAGAGCTCGTGCCGGAGGGCCGGCACGCCGTTCGCGCCCTCGCGCCAGGTGATCAGGATGCGGATGACGGTATTGTTGGTCGTCGATGTGCCGGAACTGACGCTGAAGGTGGTCATGCGGTTGGTCACGCCGGTACCGTTGGTGATGCGGGAATAGAAAGTCGCGCGATCCGGGGGCGGCGTCACTGCGCTGCCCACGCCACCAAGGAGGGCCGTGCCGTCATAATACTCGACGTAGACCTTGAGGTCCGGCACTCCCGACTTCTGCGAGAGGATGCCCAAGCCGATGAGATCATCGTTGGCGGTGGCCGCGTTGTTGTCCTTGAGCGGTGGATTGAGGGTGCTCACGGTGGTACCGTCACCGTCCGGATCAGAGGCATAGCGCGGCAGGGACCATTGGTTGCCGCTGTTCTGGCCACCGAGATCGGTCCAGGCGGTACCCATCAGCCGCTCGGACATGATCGCCGCGATCTGCTGGGCCTGCGCCATCTCGATGGCGAGGTTACGCGCCGAATTCAACGTCGGGATGTTGCTGAGCACCCCCATGATGCCGACCGTCAGGACCACCACCGCGAGCATGATCTCGATCATGGTCAGACCGGCGGCGCGCCTGGGCGTGCGCGCAACGCTTGGCGCGTTCGTGGCGCTCGCCGAGCACAGCGGATGGTTCAATGAGTGTAACATGTGCTTACCGTGCGCATGAAAGTGAAGTTGATCGGCCTGAACCGGTTTTTTTGCGTGTGATTCGATGTCATGGGCGTCATCTCATTGATTATATAAATGCGGAAGTTTTGACGATGGCTGATGCGGCCCGTGGCATTTTCGGTGTGTCATACCAGGCATGTTTTCACGGCGCGTGCAGGCGCCGTTCGGTGGCAGGAAGCACACCGAGGATACCTCGCTTCGCGTCAGCCCGCAATTTTACGGCGTGCGGTGCACGAACGGAATGGTGTCAGCGCCGAGCAGTTCGCGCCCGCACGTCAGCCCGCCGCCGCCGCAAATGCCTGACGCGCCGCCTTCAACGTCGCCCGCACCTCGCGCGGCCCGTGCGCGCCCGACCAGAACGCCGCCTCGAACGGGCTGGGCGCCAAGTACACGCCGTGCGCGATCATCGCCGCACAGAAGCGGCGCCAGCGCTCCACATCGCTGGCTGCGGCCGTGGCATAATCGATTACCGGACGGTCGCTGAAGAAGAACCCCCACATCGTGCCGCTCTGGGCGAACTGGATGGCCACTCCGGCCTCGGCGGCGAGTTCGCGCAGGCCGCTGAGCATGGCGGTGAGCGCCGCGCCCTGGCGCGCATAGAATCCCGGCTTGGCCGCGAGCGCCAGAGTCGCCGCACCCGCCGCGACCGCGACCGGGTTGCCGCTGAGCGTGCCCGCCTGGTAGCACGGACCGAGCGGCGCCAGCTGCGCCATCACGTCGCGGCGCCCGCCGTAGGCCGCCAACGGCAGGCCGCCGCCGATGACCTTGCCCAGGCAGGTGAGATCGGGACGCACCCCGCACAGCCGCTGATAGCCGCCCCACGCGGTGCGGAAACCAGTCATCACCTCGTCGAAGACCAGCAGTGCGCCATGCGCCGTGCACAGCGTGCGCAGCCCGGCCAGATATCCCGCCTGCGGCAGCACCAGGCCCATGTTGCCGGCCACCGGCTCGACAATGAAGGCGGCGATGCGGCCGCGGTTGCGCGTGAACATGCGTTCGGCCGCGGCGAGGTCGTTGTAGGGCACCGAAATGGTGCACGCGGTGAAGGCCGCGGGCACGCCCGCGCTGTCAGGCTGCCCAAGCGTGGCGCAGCCGCTGCCCGCCGCGACCAGCAGATGGTCGGCGTGGCCATGGTAGCAGCCGTCGCACTTGATGATGAGATCGCGACCGGTCGCCGCGCGCGCCACGCGCAGCGCACTCATCGTCGCCTCGGTGCCCGAGTTGACCAGGCGCACCTGGTCCATCCCCGGCAAGGCCGCGCACAGCGTCTCCGCATAGCTGCCCTCCGCCGCGGTCGGCGCACCGAAACTGGTGCCCGCCTTCGCCGCGCGCGTGATCGCGCGCACCACCGCCGGATGTGCGTGCCCATGGATGAGCGGGCCCCAGCTCAGCACGTAGTCGACGTAACGTCGCCCATCCACATCGGTCAGCCAAGCGCCCGCACCGCGCGCGATCACCGGCGGCTTGCCGCCCAGCCGTTTCCATGCCCGCACCGGCGAGTTGACCCCCCCCGGGATGCGGCGCATCGCCTTCGCGAACAGGGCGCGGGAGCGGGGACCGGTGAGGGCGCGTGTGGGCATGCCTTCTCGTCGCGTCCCGTGCGCGTCGCGCAAGAGGAGAGCGGACCGCAGCGCGAGGCCCGTCACCTCACATCCGAAACCCTGCCATGGAGTTCTAGACCTCGCATCTCGTGCCCCAGGACTCCCCCATCTGCCCTTCCCCCTCCGCTCTCCCTTCCCGCCCTTGCGACCTCCCGCCATTCGGACTACCCTAGGGTGTGCTTTACCTCGCCAGCCGCAGTCCGCAGCGCGCCATGCTCCTCACCCGGGCCGGGGTCGCCTTCCAGGTGGTCGGTTCGCGCTGCGACGAAGAGCGCATCCGTCTGCCCCAACCGCAGATGCTGGCCATCGAGCGCGCCCGCGCCAAGGCCCGCGAAGCCATCCTCGACACCGCGCAACTGCATGGCCAGCCGTGCCTCGCCGTCGGCGCCGACACCGTGGTCGCACTCGGCCAAGAGGTGTTCGGCTCGCCCGCGGATAACGCCGACGCGCGTGCCATCCTCAGCCGCCTGCAGGGCACCACCCATCAGGTCTTCACCGGCCACGCCTGCACGGCCTTCGCCGCCGACGGCAGCCAGCTCACCGAGGCGGTGGCTCTGGCTTCGGCGCGCGTGACCATGCGCGCGCTCTCGGCCACCGAGATCCAGGCCTATGTCGACAGCGGCGAGAGCGACGGCCGCGCCGGCGCCTACGCCATCCAGGAGACCGGCGACCGCTTCGTCACCGACCTGCAGGGCGGCTGGGATACCGTGGTCGGCCTCAACGTCGCCATCCTCCTGCGCCTCCACCAGCAATGCCTGGACGCCCTCGCCGTCGGACCGCGCCCATGATCGCCATCGTCTCGGACCTCCATTCCAACCTCGAGGCGGTCGAGGCGGTGATGGACCACTGCCTGAAGCTCGGCGTGAAGCAGTTCCTGTGCCTGGGCGACGTCATCGGCTACGGCCCCGACCCGCTGGCGGTGACGCGCATCGCGCAACAGACCTTCAACGTCTCGCTGATGGGCAACCACGAAGAGGCCCTGGTCACCGGCAAGCACCGCTTCAACCCCCTCGCGGCGCGTGCCATCGACTGGACACGCACCGTGCTGGCCAACACCACCGGCCCCGACGCCGCGATCCCCTGGTTCAAGGAGCGCACCCCCTTCGTGCTCAAGGGCAACCTGCTGCTGGTCCACGGCTCGATCTACGACCCCGTCCACGACTATGTCGACGAGCCGGAGAATCCCGTCGAAGCGCAGCAGATGATCGAGACCCTGAGCCGCGACTTCTCGGGCTTCGACATCTGCTTCGCTGGCCACAACCACACTCCCTTCCTGGCCACCACGCTCGGCATCATGGTGCCGCACGACGGCCACCGCACCTTTCGCATCCCCAAGGGGCACAAGGCCTATGTCTGCGTCGGCTCGGTCGGCCAGCCACGCGACCGCGACAACCGCGCGAGCTTCGCCACCCTGGACGGCGATCACCTGACCTTCCACCGGCTCAAGTACGACTTCCAGCGCACCCAGGACAAGATCATCAGCGCTGGCCTGAGTCGCTTCCTGGCGGAACGCCTCGAACAAGGGATGTGACCTCAGGGTCCAGAAGTCCGGGGTCCGGAAGTCACGGCGGCAGAAGCTGACGCCGGCTCAGAGCCACGCGATGACCCGCACATGGACTGCGCTGACCACAGCGGTCCCCAGCCGCAGCCGCCGTCGACTTCCCGTCGCCGGACTGCCGCACGCTTCCCCGACTTGCGCCCGCCCCCGTGCGGCCACCATGCCGTCGCAACGCCAAGGAGATCACGGCATGGAGCGCTGTCCGCTCGGACTGGTAGGTTGGGGCACGGTGGGTGGCGGCGTGGTCGAGATCCTCGAACGCGATCCGGAGCTGTTCCGCGCACGCTGTGGGCTCGACCTCCACCTGCGCACGATCGTCACGCGCACCCCCTCGCGGCCGCGGGGCCGCACCCCGGCCGGGGCCACGGTCACCGATCGGCTCGACGCCATCCTTGGCGATGCGGAGATCCGCACCGTCATCCACCTGGTTGGCGGCACCACGGTGGCGCGCGACATCGCCCTGGCCTGCCTGGCGGCCGGCAAGCACGTGGTCACGGCCAACAAGGCCATGCTCGCCGTCCACGGTGACGAGCTCTTCGCCGCCGCCGCCGCCCATGACGTCAGCATCGCCTTCGAGGCGGCGGTCGCCGGCGGCATCCCGGTCATCGCCGCCCTGCGCGATGGCCTGGTCGCCAACCGCATCGAGGCGATCTCCGCCATCCTCAACGGCACCTGCAACTTTATCCTCACCAAGATGGAGGAGGAGGGCCGCAGTTACGCTGAAGCCCTGGCCGAGGCGCAGCGCCTGGGCTATGCGGAAGCGGATCCCACGCTCGATGTCGATGGTACCGACACGGCGCACAAGCTCGCCATCCTGGCGCGCATCGCCTTCCACACGCGCATTCCGATAGAGAACGTTCGCATCGAAGGCATCCAAAACATCACTTTTCAGGACATCGCATCTGCTAAGACCATGGGAGCCCGCATCAAGCTCCTTGCGGTCGCCAAACGGCGACCGGAAGGGCTCGAATTGCTGGTTGCCCCCACCCTGGTTCCCATAGAGCACCCGCTTTCGTCTGTAAGTCGAAACTACAACGGTATTTACATAGTCGGATCGGCCGCCGGCCCCACCCTGCTCGTCGGCCAGGGTGCGGGCGCATTGCCAACCGCGAGCGCGGTCATGGCTGATGTTGTCGATGTCTGCACCGGACGGTATCAGGCCACAGCCCGTCGATTCCGGTTCTTCACCAATGCTGAGCCTTTGACCTTTTTGCCTGAGGACGAAGAAGTCACCAGTAGTTATGCGCGCTTCGCGGTACCTGATCGCGCTGGAATTCTTGCCGGAATCACGAATGGTCTGAGCCAGCAGGGGGTCAGCGTTTTGAGCATTCATCAGGGCGCAGCTGACGCTCAGGGGCATGCCTGCATTGAAATCACGACGCACCCCCTCCGTGGCGGCCATTTCCTCAAGGCTATCAAACATATTGATGATAGTGGTCTAACCCTGCATCCGACGGTTACCCTTCGTCGTCTCTGATGTTCCACGTGGAACCGCCCCCCATTGGGGATCCTGTTCCACGTGGAACCAAGCCCTCTGGATCGCGCATGGCCCATATCCTTGCCGTATCAAATCAGAAGGGTGGCGTTGGAAAGACCACCACGGTCGTCAATCTGGCCGCTTTTTGCGCCCTGAGTGGGAAAAAGACCCTGGTCATCGACAATGATCCTCAGGGAAATGCCAGCAGCGTACTTCTAGGACGTGCCTCTGGTCCTTCCATTTATAGCGGGCAGAGCCCACATCAGACCGTGCAGGACAATCTCTGGGCCATCTCCTCGGGAGAAGACCTCCTGGAGCAGGAAAAGGCTCTCGCCCGCAGCGAAGGGGGCAGATTTGCCTTACGGAATGCCTTGACCCCCCTGCGTGAAGATTTCGATCTGATTTTCATCGATTGCCCGCCGAATCTTTCTTTCCTGCCGATGAATGCCTTCTTGGCGGCAGATCATCTTTTGATTCCCCTCCAGAGTGAATACTTCGCCATGGAGGGGCTCTCGCAGCTGCTTGCCTTCGTCGACGACCTCCGCCAAGATGTCCACGCAAATATCGCGGTGCTGGGGATCTTGCTGACCATGTACGAGGCTCGCCATCCGCTTGCCCGCCAGGTTGCCGATCAAGTCCGTCAGCACTTCGGTCCGAAAGCCTTCGCCGCCGCCATTCCACGCGATATCGCCTTGGCGGCGGCGCCGAGTCATGGTCAAACGATCCTTTCCTACGACCCCCTTAGTCCTGGCGGCATCGCCTATCTTGACGCTGCCAAGGAGTTGCTGCATGTCCTTAAATGACAATAGTTTAGGGCGTAGTTTGAGCGACGTTTTTGCTAAAACCGTGCGCCGCGACCCACCCAAAGGGTATTTAGAGGTCGATATTGGCCTGGTCGCGCCTCCGCGCGCCAACCCCCGACAGGATTTCGACGATCAGGCCCTCGATGAACTGGCCGCCAGCCTGCTCCAGCACGGCATGCTGCAACCGATCGTGGTGCTCAAGCGCGAGATCGGCTACGAGGTGCTCTCGGGCGAGCGCCGGCTGCGTGCGGCAAAAAAAGCCGGTTTGGCGAAGGTGCCCGTGGTGGTGCGCGAGGAAAATGATGCCCAGCATCAGGCCGAGCTGCGCCTGATCGAGAACATCCAGCGCGAGAACCTCAATGCCATCGAGCTGGCCGAAGCCTACCAGGCGCTGATCGAACAGCATGGCCTGACCCATGAGGCCCTTGCCGACCGCCTCAACAAGGAACGCAGCAGCATCAGCAACGCCCTGCGCCTGCTCGCACTGCCCGAAGAGCTGCGCGTCCTGGTGCGCAGCCAGGCCCTGAGCCTGGGCCACGCCAAGGTCCTGGTCGGGATGACCGACCGCGCTTGGCAGCTGACCGTGGCCCGGCGCATCCGCGACGAAGAGCTCTCAGTGCGCGCGACCGAGCGTCTGGCCAAGGAGGGGGCCCCCGTCAGCGCCGACGTTGCGAGCACCACCGTGGGCAAGCCCCCGCACCTGCGCGAGCTCGAGACCAACCTCTTCCACCTCTTCGGTACGCGTGTGAGCGTGAAGGAAAAGGGCGGCAAGGGTGCCATGACCCTGCATTTCGACAGCAAGGACCACTTCCAGCGGGTGGTCGCCATCATGGACCGCATCATCAAGCAGGCGAACGCAGGGGGCTGATCCCCGCCGGGCGCCTGCTCAATCGCCCAGCTCAAGGCGCCCAACCGGGTTGCCCAGCCGGCAGTAGCGCCAGCCCTGGTCGAGGCCGGGCACCGCGACGCCGCGCACCGCGTATCCGGTGGCGGCGCGCAGCAGGCGCTCGCGGGTGATGGTGCGCGCGATGTTGGGACCACCGCCCTGGTCCTCGCCGAGCTGCATGAGGATCGCCCGGCGCGTACCGCCATCGGCGGCGTTGAGCTGCATCACGGCGTGGCCGGTGGTGCCGGAGCCGGCGAAGGCGTCCAACACCAGCGCCGTCGGGTCATCGCGGCAGACCGTGCGCAGCAGGCACTCGACCAGCGAGACCGGTTTGGGGAAGGCGAAGGCGACGCCACGCTCGCTGCCGAGGATCTCCATGACCTCCTGGCTGGCGTCCTCGTTGGTGCCGACGCCGATGAGCGCGCTCAGCAGCGTGCTTGGGCGCTTGGTCTTCTGCGCCTGGTCCCAGCGCCGCACGTTCAGGCCAAAGGCGCGCGACACCGCGATGCGCGTGCCGAGGGCGAGCTCGGCGTCGAGCTTGGGCTGGGTCCACACGAAGTTGCCGGTGATGGTGACGGCGCCGGCGATACGCCCATCCGCGACCACCAGGTCCTCGTGGTAGCGCAGAGCGGTGCCGCCGCTGCCGCGCACACCGGCGGGATGCATGCCCGCAGCGAGCGTGGTCTCGGCCGCGCCGGCGGGAATGACCAGGGTCTGGGTGCGGTTGGTGCGCTTGACCAGCGGCTGCCACTTCTCGGCATACGCAGCCTCGCCGAAGAGCGGCGGCAGGCTGCTCGCGTCCTTGGCCATGGCGACCACGAACTCGGTCATGCGGCGCAGGTGGCGGTCGAGGTGGCTGCCCTTCTTCTTGCGCACCCAGGTGAAGGTGGCGAGGCGGTTCTCGGAGCCGAACAGCTCGTCGAGCAGGAACTGCAGCGCCGCCAGCTCAGTATCGTCGATGCTGATGAACAGGCAGCCATCCGCCGCGAGCAGTTCGCGCAGCAGGGCGAGCCGCGGGTACATGAAGCACAGCCACTTGTCATGGCGGTCGAGGTCCTCGCGGCCGACCACCCGGCCCAGCCAGGAGCGCGTCGCCGGACTGTTGACCGCGTCGTTGTAGACCCAGGTCTCGTTGCCGGTGTTGTAGGGGGGATCGATGTAGATGCAGCGCACGCGAGCGCGGTATTCCGGCACCAGCGCCGCGAGCGCCTCGAGGTTGTCGCCTTCGATCAGGGTGTGCAGCAGAGGGCCGGGGATGGCGAGATCCGGGTCCTCGCGCAGGTCGCGTATCGGCAGGTGGCGGTGGTGGTCGACCACCGCGTCCTTGCCCAACCAGCTCAGCGTCGGCATGGCGCCATGGTCGCGCCGGGCGGAAGGCGGCAAGCGCGTTCACGGCGCCGGCAGGTGCCGTGGCAACGCAGACACCCGCCGAGAATCCCCGGCGGGTGTCTGCGTTGCGCGGTGCGGACCGGGGTCCGCGCCGCCCGGATGCCTGCTCAGCGGGCCGCGGCGGCCTTGAGCTTGGGCGCGGCCGGCTTGGCCGTGGCGGCCGGCTTGGCGCCGCCATGGCGCAGCGCGGCCTGGGCAGCCGCGAGGCGCGCGACCGGCACGCGGAACGGCGAGCAGCTGACGTAGGTCAGGCCGATCTGGTGGCAGAACTCGATGGTCGCGGGATCGCCGCCGTGCTCGCCGCAGATGCCCAGCTTGATGCCGGGGTTGACGCTGCGACCGCCTTCGATGGCGAGCTTCATCAGCTTGCCCACGCCGGTCTGGTCGATCGAGGCGAAGGGGTTCGCCTTGACGATGCCGAGCTTCTGGTACGGGGGCAGGAACTTGCCCGAGTCATCGCGCGACATGCCCAGCGTGGTCTGGGTCAGGTCGTTGGTGCCGAACGAGAAGAACTGCGCCTCGGCGCCGATCTCGTCCGCGGTCAGGCAGGCGCGCGGGATCTCGATCATGGTGCCAACCAGGTAGACCAGCTTGGTCTTGGCCGCGGCGAACTCCTCGGCGAAGACGCGGTGCACGATCTCGAGCTGGAGCTTGAGCTCGGCGACGTAGCTGACGAGCGGAATCATGACCTCGGGCACGACCTTTTTGCCGGTCTTGCGCGCGACCGCGAGCGCGGCACGGGCGATCGCCCGCGACTGCATCTCGGTGATCTCCGGGTAGACGATGCCGAGGCGGCAGCCGCGGTGGCCGAGCATCGGGTTGAACTCGTGCAGCGAGTGACCGAGGGCCTCGATGCGCGAGGCCGGGACGCCGAGCTTCTTGGCCAGGGCTTCCGTCTGCGCACCGGCCTGAGGCAGGAACTCGTGGAGCGGCGGATCGAGCAGGCGGATGGTCACCGGACGGCCGGCCATCGCCTCGAACAGACCCTCAAAGTCCTTCTGCTGGATGGGCAGCAGGACGGCGAGGGCGCCGGTGAAGTGCTTGATCGCCTGGGCGTACTGGGTCTTGAGCTCGGCGAGCTTCTTCGTGTCGTTCTTGTGCTCGTCGCTCTCGGCGCGGAACTTGGCGTAGTCCTCGGCGAAGAGGATCATCTCGCGCACCGAGTCGATGCGGTCGCCTTCGAAGAACATGTGCTCGGTGCGGCACAGGCCGATGCCTTCGGCGCCGAAGGCGATGGCATTGGCGGCCTGGTCGGGCTGGTCGGCGTTGGTGCGCAGGCCCATGGTGCGGAACTTGTCCGCGAGCTTCATGACGAAGTCGTAGGCCTGGAACAGCGCGCTGTCCTGCGGCTTCATGGTCTTGCCGATGAGCACCTGCTTGAGCTCGGAATCCGAGGTCTTGACCTTGCGGCCGTAGACCTTGCCGGTGGTGCCGTTGATCGAGATGAAATCGCCTTCCTTGAGGCTGCGGCCATTGCACGTCAGCACGCCCTTGGCGTAATCGATGGAGATGTCGCCGGCACCGGCGACGCAGACCTTGCCCATCTGGCGGGCGACCAGCGCCGCGTGCGACGAGACGCCGCCGCGCGCGGTGAGGATGCCCTCGGCGGCGATCATGCCGCGCAGATCTTCGGGGCTGGTCTCGATGCGGCAGAGCACGGCCTTCTGGCCGGACGCCGCCACTTCTTCCGCCTTCTTGGCGGTCAGGGCGATGATGCCCGAGGCCGCGCCGGGGCCCGCGGGCAGGCCGGAGGTCATGTAGCTGTCCTTCTCGGCCGCCTTCTCGTCGGTGCTGTCGAAGATCGGCGCCAGCAGCTGGTCGAGGGCCTGCGGATCGCCGGACTTCACCGCGTGCTCGGGGGTCATCAGCTTCGCCTTGACCATGTCATGGGCGATCTTGACGTAGGCCTGCGCGGTGCGCTTGCCGTGACGCGTCTGCAGCATGTAGAGCTTCTGCTCTTCGATGGTGAACTCGAAGTCCTGGACGTCGCCGAATTCCTTCTCGAGCTTGGCGCGCACCACCATGAGCTGCTTGTGGATGCCGGAGAACACCTTGTCGGTCGCCATGTCGGCGATCTTGAGCGGCGTGCGCACGCCGGCGACCACGTCCTCGCCCTGGGCGTTGGCGAGGTACTCGCCGTAGAACTCGTTGGCGCCGTTGGCCGGGTTGCGGGTGAACGCCACGCCGGTGCCCGAGGTGTCGCCCATGTTGCCGAAGACCATCGCCTGGACGTTGACCGCCGTGCCCCACTCGTGCGGAATGCGGTACTTGTCGCGGTAGATGATGGCGCGCTCGTTCATCCAGCTGCCGAACACGGCGCCGGTCGAGCCCTTGAGCTGCTCGTAGGGGTTCTGCGGGAATTCCTTGCCGGTGCGCTCCTTGATCAGCGCGCGGTAGCGCTTGATGAGCTCCCTGAGGTTGGCCTCGGTGAGCTTGGCGTCGTCGTGCTGGTGCAGCTCGTCCTTGAGGTCGTCCATGACCTGGTCGAAGGGCTCGGGCTCGTTTTCGCTGCGCTTCTGCACGCCCATCACCACGTCGCCGTACATCTGCACGAAGCGGCGGTAGCTGTCGAAGGCGAAGCGGCCGTTGCCGGTCTTGGCCTTGAGGCCCTCGACGGTGACGTCGTTGAGCCCGAGGTTGAGGATGGTGTCCATCATGCCCGGCATCGAATCGCGCGCGCCGGAGCGCACCGAGACCAGCAGCGGATTCGCGCGGTCGCCGAACTTCTTGCCGGTCGCCTTCTCGAGCTTGGCGATGGCGGCGGGGATCTCGACTTCGTTGAGGCCCTTGGGGTAGGTGCGCTTGTTGGCGTAGAAGTGCGTGCACACCTCGGTGGTGACGGTGAATCCATCGGGCACGTTGAAGCCGCGACGGCTCATCTCCGCGAGGTTGGCGCCCTTGCCGCCGAGCAGGCTCTTCAGGGAGGCGTCACCGTCCGACTTGCCGCCACCGAAGTGGTAGATGTACTTCGCGGCCTTGGGCGCTTTCGCTGCCGCGGACGCCTTGGCCACGGCGCCCTTGGGGGCGGGGCGGGTGGCTTTGGGGGCTTTTTTCGCGGGGGCGGCCTTGGCCATGATGGATCCTTTACGCTGCGGTGAGCGGCAGTGGAGCTTGAGGGGTTTGCCTCTGATCGGTCGGATCGGAGGGTCGGGGAACGTACGGGGCTTTCCCGGACGGTCAACGCACGTGCGGCAAGCATTGGCGGTCCCGGGCCCTATCCCGACACCGAGGTCCGGGCTTTTCTGACGGTGCCAGCGGTCCGGGCTGCGGGTACTCTGCGCTCGCCACCGGGATGGGGAACGCGGACGGCCTGCGGAACGCCTAGGCCGACGGGTCGGTTTGGATCCAAGCGCTTGCGAAGGCCTCCGCGCCGGCGCGGTCGGCGAATGCGCCCTCGAGCTGGGCGTCCTCGAGCGCACGCAGCAGTCCGCCCAGGGCCGGTCCCGGTCGCGCGCCCAGGGCGATGAGGTCACTGGCGCGCAGCAGCGGGCGCCAGGGGGCGGCGGCGGTCTCTGCTGCCAGCCCTGCCGCCAGCGCGACGGTGGACGGTGCGCCGGACGTGCGCGCCGCGAGCAGCTGCACAAGACTTGCAGCGAGGGGGTGCTGCAGGACGCGACGGCGCGCGCTGCGCGGCCCGGCGGCGAGTTCCGCCGCGGTCTGCTGCTGGTCGAGCAGCCAGCGGATGGCGTCGCTGCGCGCGCGGGGCAGCGGCTGGGCCGCAAGCCAGGCGCTCACCTGCCCCGGGTCTGCGGCGGCCAGCCAAACGGCGGCGGCGACCTCGGGCGCGGCTTCCTGCGGCAACGCGTCGAGGGCGACTCCCGTGGCGGCGAGATCAGCGGCCGTCAGGTCCGCGAGCGGCGGGCTGAATTCCGCGAGGCGGCCGCTGGCTGCAAGCAGCCCGAGCCACGCGCCGCGCCGCGGCCCGGCCAGGCCCTTGGCCCATTCCTGCAGCAGCCGTTCGGGGGCGAGGCCGGCGAGGCCGGTGGTGCACACGGCGGCCCAGGTCGCGGGCTCGATGGCGAGTTCGAGTTGAGCGGCGAATCGCAGCGCGCGCAGCACACGCAGCCGGTCCTCGCGCAGACGAGCCGCCGCGTCGCCAACCGCGCGCAGGCAGCGCGCCGCGAGGTCGACAAGACCCTCGACATGGTCGATGACCAGGCCCTGCAGCGGGTCATAGAGCAGTGCGTTGATCGTGAAATCACGGCGCTGCACGTCGCAGGCGGCGCTGGTGAAGGCGATCGTGCTCGGCCGCCGCCCATCAATGTAGGCGCCGTCATGGCGAAAGGTCGCGACCTCGACGTTGGCCCCGCCGGGCGCCACGACGATGATAACGCCGAACTGGCGACCCACCGCGACGGTGCGCCAACCGGCGGCCGCGGCGCACGCTTCGACCTGTTCCGGATGCGCATTGGTGGCGACGTCGGCGTCGTGCACCGCGCGGCCGAGCAGCAGGTCGCGGACGCAGCCTCCGACGAGGTAGGCCTCGTGGCCGGCCGCTATGAGGGCGCGTACGATGGGTATCGCATCGCGCCAGGGCGGCTGGTCCGCTGGACAGGCGAGCGGCCGGCTGATGGCTGATGGCTGATGGCTAATGGCTGTCCCCTGACCATGAGCTGAGCGCGAACGGCGTCGCTAGGAAACTGCGGAGAACGCTGGTCGGGACGATCTCGACCTCTGCAGGTCCCGGTAGGATATCGCCATCAGCTGGCAGCCATCAGCCATCAGCCGGCTATCGATTCAGCTCGGCAGACTGATCGGCATGATCAGATACGTCGCATTCACCTCGCGCATGATCAGGCCGCGGCTCAGCTCGATCGCCATCTTGTCGCCCTTGAAGACCTTGAGCACGTCGCTGAGGTACTGGGCGTTGACGCCGAGCTTGAGCGGCGAGCCCTGGTAGACGCAGGGCACCGGGATGCGCGCGCTGCCGTTGGTGTAGTTCAGGTTGCTGAACACCGCCTGATCCTTGTCCAGGCTGACCACGATGCCCTTGCTGGTCGAACTGGTCATCAGTGCGGTGCGGCGCACCGCCGAGGCGAGCTCGGCGGCGTCGAAAGTGACCGCGCTGGGCGCGGACTGCGGCAGGGCGTTGCGGTAGGAGGGAAAGTTGCCCTCGACCAGCCGGCTGGTGAGTTCGACCTGCAGGCCGCCCTGGACGGAGAGACGCACGAACACCAGTTTGCCTGAGAACGCGAGATCGACGCGCTCCGAGGGCATGCCGGCGAGGATGCGCTGCAGGTGGTTGATGGTCACCGCAGGGATGACCGCCTGCACGGCCTCGCCACCGGGCGCAAGCTTGAAGGCGTCACTCTTCTCGACCGCCTCGCAGAGCATCTTGCCGTCGGTGGCGGCAAGCACGACCTCGCCGTGACCGATCGAGACGAAGATCCCGGAGAGCACGGCGCTGGTGCGATCCTTGTCCATGCCGAACACCGTTTGGCGGATCATCTCTTCGAAGCGCGGGCCGCGCAGCGTCACGTAGGGCACGTCGGTGGGAAAGAACTGCACCGGCGGGAAGGTCTCACCGACCACCGCCGGGATCTGATAATCGCCATCGGCGAGGATGATCTGCAGCTGGCTGCTCTCGGCCTTCTGATCGAGCCGCAGATTCACCGACTGCGAGCGCGACTCCTTGAGGATCGCGGTCAGCTGGCGGGCCTGGACGACCGCCTGGCCGGGGCTGTCCACGACCACTCCACGCACCAGCGAGCGCAGGCCGACCTGCAGGTCGGTGGCGATGATGTCCAGGTGGTCCTTCTGCCCATCGAAGAGCAGGTTGGTGAGAATCGGCTTGGCGCTGTTGGAGGGCACCACCGCATCAGCCGCCTGAATGCCTGCGAGCAGGTCATTGCGGTCGCAGCGCAGGGAGAGGGAGGTGGATGCGGTTTTTTCCATGACTGATAGACATCCTAATCGTCATCCTCCGCATGTCAAAAGCGGCTAATTCCAGGTAAGCATTTGCGGAACCGCAGCTTGGGTATGTCGAAAGCGATGGGGTAAAGAGTCCGGCTGTGGGCGGGAAGGGGGGGTTTCCGCCGTGCTCGTCCGGTAGGGGGGGTGGGTGTGGCGAAAACGTCGGAAACCCTTCGGGTATGCGACCGGTTTCAGGAATCCGCTGTCCGGCTTCAGCCAGAGGCGTTCCAGAGCATCCAGGACCAGCTGCGAAAGGCGTGGTAGGCAAGCCGCCAGCGGGTGAGGTGCCGTGCTCGGGAAGCTGCTGGCAGCTGTTGCCGCTTGCCGCAGGGGGTGGATGATCCGCCCATGGTGCGACCCGGGCAGCTCGTCTCCGGCATCATGCTCACGTTGGCGGTGTTGGCCACCAGCGGCTGCGCAGACGCCATCTTCGGGGTGCTGCTGGCGCCAGACGAAGTGGTTGGCGGGGCTGCCAATGCCGTCGCATCGAGCGGCGCGCAGGTGCTCAGCAGCGGAAGCCTGAGCGACCTCACCGACAGCGCCCAGACGCTGTCCGACCTCGATCGCATCATCAAGGAGAACCCGCAGAACTCCGACCAGCTCAGCGAGCTGCGCAATTCGTTGGCCACGCAGGAGCCCACGGGTGCCAACGCGGCGACGACCAGTGCGATCTGGGAGGGCAAGCCGGTGGGCCGACGCACCATGGATCAGACCACGCACACCCCGGTCAGCCGCCGTGGCCGCCCGGACCGGCTGCATCTCGACAATGATCATGAGATTTTGATGCGCACGCGTCGCGCCAAGGACCGCCCGGACACGCTGGCCGAAGGCAGCGCGCTGCGTGGCGAGGGTGAATCGTCGTTTGCGATGAGCCTGGAGCCGATCCGGCTCAAGTGAGGCGGGGCGGCCTCAAGCCGAAGCGCTGCCCGATTCCGGGACCACCGGACGTCCAGGGTCTGCGCTGCCGTCTGCACTTCCGATGTCCCCGCTCGCCGAATCCGTGACTGCAAGCAGTCCGTCGAGCACATGCTGTTCCTCTGCCGGGGTCATCTGCGGGTCGCGGACGCGGTAACGCAGGTCCTTGACGCGATCCCCGAGCACCAGCACGGCCTCGCTCGGCCCGCGTTCGACGGTGATGAACTGCAGTTTGCGCGCGCGCACCAGCGCCAAGGCCACGACGTAGGCCAAGCACTGCTGGGCGCGGCTGCGCGAGTCCTTGAGGTTGGCGAAGATCTGGCCGAGGGTCTCGGCATTGAGGCGGAAGGCCTTGCGTTCATTGCCGGCCTCGGGCACGCGGGTGCGCCACCAGCTCAGGTAGCGCTGTTGGTCCTCGGCGTCCCAGGCTTCGACCGAGAAATCGCGGCGCACGAAGCCGCCGTCCTCGAGCAGCAGCGCAGAATGGCACCATTCGCCCGGCGCCAGCACCCGACCGCTGCTGCAGCAGGCGAGGCGAGGGGCGACGATCTTGCCTTCCCAGTCCATGGAGTCTCCGCAGGTGAGCCTGGAGTGTAGGCGGGTGGGGAGGGGGACAAGGGTAGGGCTGACGGCTGACGGCTCTTGGTCCAGGGACCCGGCAAGTCCGGAGCGGCAGGATTGCCCCCAGGAACGGCAGAAGCCGGCGCGCACCGCGCCGGCCTCGCCATCAGCCATCAGCCATCAGCCATCAGCCATCAGCCATCAGCCATCAGCCATCAGCCATCAGCCATCAGCCATCAGCCATCAGCCATCAGCCCCGCATC
>JBBQSO010000052.1:0-36861 GCA_038213805.1 Planctomycetota bacterium
CTCAGAATCTTTTTTCTGCACTACCCAGGGCTTCGCCCTGGGCTGGTCCTCTGGCCGCGCCGTTGGCGCTCTGGGCAGACAGCCACGATGTCCCCCGTGACCTGCCGAACGTCCTGCTGACTTGTGGGTAATGGGTAGGGCTCACGCCCTGGGCTAATTTCTTCCGCCCACTCCGTGGGCTCATGTGACGTCATACCCGCACTGAGACCGAGCTCGCACGGTGAACCGCGCTGCGTCCCCTAGGACGCGCCGACCACCTGCGCCCGCGGCCACAGCGCCACCGCCAGGCCACCGAGGATCATGGCCATCCCGGCGACGTCCTGCCAACGCAGCGTGGACTTGAGGTAGATCAGGCTGAAGGCGATGAATACCAGCAGGGCGATGCCTTCCTGCATGATCTTGAGCTGGGGTGCCGTGAACGGCCCACCAAGCTCAATGGCACCAAAGCGGTTGGCCGGCACGGCCAGGGCGTATTCCGGCAGCGCGATCAGCCACGAGATCAAGATGATCGCGACCAGTGGCAGGGCGCCGTCCTTGGCCTTGAGGTGCCAGTACCACGCCGTGGTCATGAAGAGATTCGAGCCCACCAGCAGCAGCACCGTCCTCATGGCACGGCCGGCGGCACCTGCGGCGTGGCGATGCCCGCGCACTTGCGCGCGATGGTCGCGGCAGCGTAGCCGGCACCAAAGCCGTTATCGATGTTGACCACGGTCACACCCGGTGAGCAGCACGCGAGCATGGCGTTGAGCGCGGCGTGGCCGCCGCTCGCCACGCCGTAGCCGACCGAGGTGGGGCAGGCGATCACCGGACTGTCGAGCAGACCGCCGACCACCGACGGCAGCGCGCCATCCATGCCCGCGACCACCACCACCACCACGCAGCGACGCAGCGCCTCGAGGTGGCCGAGCAGGCGGTGCAGGCCGGCGACACCGCAGTCGCGGTAGCGCTCGACCGCGACCGCGCGCGCGGCCAGGGTCACTGCGCACTCCTCGGCGACCGGCTCGTCGCTGGTGCCGGCTGAAAGCACGGCCACCGGCCCGCACTCGCTGGGCCGCTCGCCGAACAGGAAGGTGCCGCTGCGCGGGTGCGCACGCCCCTTAGGCAGCGAGGCCTGCAGCGCCGCGAGCGCCTCGGTGCTAGCGCGCGTGACCAGCACCTGGCCATGCGCCTCGGCCAGACGCGTTGCCGCGGCCAGTACTTCGTTGACGGTCTTGCCGGCTGCGAAGACCGCCTCGGGATAGCCCAGGCGGCGTTGGCGGTCGAAATCGAGATGGAGCGTGTCAGTCATGGGGATCCGGCCAACCGTCGGGGGCGGAGGCGTGGTGCAATGGGATTGTGCGGGGGAGGCGCGAGGGACGAGGTGCGAAGTGCGAAGTGCGAGGAACAGCAGACAGCGAGAAGCGAGAAGCGAGAAGCGAGAAGCGAGAAGCGAGAAGCGAGAAGCGAGAAGCGAGAAGCGAGGGTTACGCGGCTCCGCACAGCCGCTGCGAGGAATCCCGGTTCAGAACGGGTTCAGCCGTCGCGCGCTGCTGCGCTCTCGACACTGCCCGACGGCAGCAGGGCATTGAACCCCCCGCTCACCAGCCCCCCGAGGTCGAGGGTCACATGCGCATATCCCAGCGCGCGCAGCGCAGCGGTGATGGGCGCGCGCAGCGCGACCAGCTCGGTCAGCTGCGCCGCGGGCACCTCGATGCGGCAGAGCAACCCGCGCTCCCCGGACTGGTGGTGGCGGGCGCGGCACTCTGCGAAACCATGGCCCTTCAGGACACCTTCCGCGGCCTCGATCATGCGTAGGCCGGCGACGGTGACGCGCTCGCCATAGGGTACGCGGCTGGACAGGCAGGGCTCGGCAGGGCGGTTCCAGCTGGCCAGGCCGCGTGCGCGTGAGCGCTCCCGCACCTCCGCCTTGGTGAAGCCGAGGGTGGCGAGCGGCCACTGCGCCCCGGCCTCGGCAGCCGCGCGCATGCCGGGCCGGTGGTCACCAAGGTCATCGGCGATCGCGCCGATAAGCAGCGCCGCGTCGCCGCGCTGCGCGCGCGTCGCCGCCGCCAGGCCGTGCATGGCGCGTAGCAGCGCCGCCTTGCAGTGATAGCAGCGGCGGCCGTCGTTGGCGAGGTACTCCTCGCGCTCGAACTCGTCGGTCTTGACCACCACATGGCGGATGCCCCGCGCGCGGCAGAAGGCCTCGGCCTCGGCAAGGCTGGCGCGCGTCAGGCTGGGGCTGTCGGCGGTGACCGCGAGCACGCGCTCCCCGAGCGCGTCATGGGCGACCTGCAGCAGATAGGTGGAATCGACGCCTGCCGAGAATGCCACCATCGCCTCGCCATAACCGGCGAGCACCCCGACCAGCGCCGCCTCCTTGGCAAGCAGCGCGGCATCCGCAGATGCGACCGGCGAGGGCAGGGTGACCGACATGCCGGTTTCTACCGGCGCTGGCGCAGCGGCACAAGCCGCGAAGGCCGGACGCTCAGGAGATCAGCCCCTTGGCCGCCGCGCCCGCCGGCTGCTCGACCTTGGGCTGCTGCCCACGCAGCACGCTGTTGCCATCGAAGAGCAGGCGCTGGTCGATGGCCGGCGGGTTCAGCCAGTCGCTTTCGTTGAACTGGCCGGACTGGCCGTAGGCAAGGATGGCGTTGCCGTAGCAGGTCGCCTCGACATCAGCCTGGGAAATGCCGCGCTCGAGCATCAGGCGCGCGGTCTTGGGCACGGCGAGCGGATCGCTGACGCCCCAGTCGGCGCTGGAATCGACGATGATGCGCTCGCGGCCGTACTTCCGCACCACCTCGACCATGCGCTCGTTGCCCATCTTGGTCTTCGGGTAGATGGTGAAGGCCGCCCAGAAACCGCGGTCGAGGCACTCCTTGACGGTCTCCTCGTTGTTGTGGTCGACCACCACCTGGCCGGCTGTCAGGCCGTGCTCGAGGCAGATGTCCATCGACAGGCTGGTGCCCTTCTTCTTGTCGCGGTGCGGGGTGTGGATCATCACCGGTAGACCGACCTCCTTGGCGAGCTCAAGCTGCGCACGGAAGTACTTCTCCTCGACCTTGGTGATGTCATCGAAGCCGATCTCGCCGATCGCCACCACGCCGTCCTTGGCGGCGTACAGCGGCAGCAGTTCCATGACCTGCTCGGCGAGCGCCTCGTTGTTCGCCTCCTTGCTGTTCAGGCCGATGGTGCAGTAGTGGCGGATGCCGAACTGCGCCGCGCGGAACCGCTCCCAGCCGACCAGGCTGGAATAGTAGTCCTGGAAGCTGCCGACGGTGGTGCGCGGCTGACCGACCCAGAACGCCGGCTCGATCACCGCCACCACGCCGGCATCGCGCATCGCCTCGTAATCGTCGGTGGTACGCGCGCTCATGTGGACGTGGGGATCGATGAGTTTCATGGGGCACCGGGGAAGCTGGAGGGAGGAAAGTAGGGGAGACGCGAGGGACGAGGGACAGCAAACAGCAGAAGAAGCGAAGCGAGAAGCGAGAAACCAGGGACCATCAGCCATCAGCCATCAGCCATCAGCCATCAGCCATCAGCCATCAGCCATCAGCCATCAGCCATCAGCCATCAGCCATCAGCCATCAGCCATCAGCCATCAGCCAACAGCCATCAGCCAAGGACTCCCATGCGCCCCATCTCCTTCCAGCGTTCCTACCTCAAGCATCCCGCTGGCTCCTGCCTGGTCTCCTTCGGCGAGACCCGGGTGCTGTGCAGCATCTCGATCGAAAAGGAGGTGCCCCCGTTCCGGCGCGGCACCGGCGGCGGCTGGCTGACCGCGGAATATTCGATGCTGCCCGGTTCGACCAGCCCGCGGAAACGCCGCGACGGGGCCAAGCAGGATGGCCGCAGCGTCGAGATCCAGCGCCTGATCGGGCGCAGCCTGCGCGCGGCGGTCGACCTGGCCAAGCTTGGCGAGGTTACCATCGCCATCGACTGCGATGTGCTGCAGGCCGATGGCGGCACGCGCACCGCGGCCATCACCGGCAGCTGGGTGGCCCTGCACGACGCGCTCAGCACCCTGGCGCGGCAGCAGAAGACCGCCGGTCCGCAGCACTACCTGCTCGGCCAGATCGCCGCGGTCAGCGTCGGCCTGGTCGATGGCAAGGTGGTCGTCGACCTGGACTACGCCAACGACAGCCGCGCCGAGGTCGACATGAATGTGGTGATGCGCGGCAGCGACTTCATCGAGGTCCAGGGCTGTGGCGAGAACGGCAGCTTCAGCCGCACCCAGCTCGACGGCCTGCTTGACGCCGCTGCAGGTGGCCTGCAGGGGATCTTCACCGCGCAGCGCGCGGCGCTGGGAATCTGAATCCGGATGGAGTGCCCTGCGGGCGCTGCCGGAAGCGTGATCATCAGCCCGTCAGTGGCATGAAGTCGCGTCGGGGTCCTTCCTGCGACCGCGCGCCGCTGGCGCGCAATGCCTGGGACCGCGCGCCAGCGGCGCGCGGTCCCAGGACTGGCCCTGATGCTGGTGCGGTGGTTCCCCGGCGGAGCGCGACGAGGCCGGCAGCTGCAACAGGGTGCGCGCAAAACGAAGACACCCGCCCCGGAGACCGGAGCGGGTGCAGCTTCGACCGCCCGGCGGTTGCCGGGCGGAAAAGGAAGAAAACCACGGTCGGAACCGTGGTTTTCTTCGGTCAGCTTACTTGCCGAAGTGGGCCTTGGCTTCCTTCGAGAAGCGGAAGACCAGCTTCTGGCTCTTGGGCTTGGCGGAGACCTGGATCTCCTTGCCGAACGACATGATGGTGCGCGCGGGCTTCTTGGGGATTTCCTTGAGCACGAGCTTGCCGAGGCCGGGCAGGACGGCGCCGACCGGCGCGTACTGGAAGAGCACGGCGGTGAGCGAGTCGACCAGCGCGGCGGCCTGCTTCTTGCTGATCTCGCCGGCACCCTTGCCCGACGCGTCGGCGGCGAGGTGGGCGATGAGCTTGCCCTTGGTGTAGCCCTTGTCCTTGGGCTTGCCCAGGATCGCGGAGGTGACGGACTTCTTGGCGGACTTCTTGGCGGGCTTGGCCATGTGTTGCTTTCCCTGTGAGGGGGTGATTGAAGGAAGACATGCTCTTTCTAACGATGAATCCAGCATGTCTAGAGGGATTTCCGCCGCGAGACTGCGAAAGCATGGGAAAAGCAGGGTCGCCAGCACGAGGGTCGCTTGTGGCGATGAGGCCAGCGCGCGGCGTTCCATGAAAAATACACATATTCCTCAGTAAAATCGCCATTTCTTTTCACCGATGCCCGACGCGGACTGGCCGCGCACATCGGCGTGTGGTGTCGCCGCGTGGTGCTGCGGAGGCGGAGTCGCGGCGCGCGGTGCGCTGTACGAAAAGCGCAGGGCAACCCTGGGATGCTGGTTTCGATCGGCATTTGAGCAGAAGCGGGGGCCGCCACGCACATCATTCCGCATCCGACAACGGCATGTCGTCGCACGGAGTGGGAGGTGGCCTGAGTCCACGGGCATGCCACGCAGGGCTCGAGGGCAGCGGTCAGCTCTGGGATTTGCGTTGCGGCTGTCTCCCGAACCGATCCGCGCCTGCAGGCCCATCCCTCGGCACGCGTCGCATGCCTAGGCGCTGGGCTCCAGGACCACCTATTCTGCCTCTGATGGCTTGCGTGAGCCCCCACCCGTGGCGCGGAAACTGTGGTATAATCCCAGGCTCCGCCCCCGGCGGCGGATGCAGAGGAGACGCGCATGGCCTGGATCGACAACCTCTTCAAGCTGATGTCGGAGCGCAAGGCCTCCGACCTGCACATGACCAGCGAGCATCAGCCGATGATCCGCGACTCCGGCGACATGATCCCGCTCGAGGGGGTACCCAAACTCAGCAAGGACCAGGTGAAGCAGATCCTGATGGAGATCTGTCCGGAACGGAACAAGAAGCAGTTCGAGGAGAATTGGGACACCGACTTCGCCTACGCCCTTGAAGGCATCGGCCGCTTCCGCGCCAACCTCTTCGTCGACCGCTACGGCCCGGGCGGCGTCTTCCGGCGCATCCCGGACAAGATCCTCTCGGCCGAGCAGCTCGGCCTGCCAGCCGCAGTGCTGCGCATGTGCGAATACAAGAAGGGGCTGGTGCTGGTCACCGGTCCGACCGGCTCCGGCAAGTCGACGACCCTGGCGGCGATGATCGACCACATCAACGCCAACCGCAAGGAGCACATCATCACCATCGAGGACCCGGTGGAGTTCGTCCATCCGGCCAAACGTTGCCTGATCAACCAGCGCGAGATCCACCAGCACACCAAGTCCTTCGCCGTGGCCCTGCGCGCCGCACTGCGCGAGGACCCGGACATCGTCCTGGTCGGCGAGATGCGCGATCTCGAGACCACGCGCATCGCCATCGAGACCGCTGAGACCGGCCATCTGGTTTTCGGTACCCTGCACACCTCGACCGCCTCGTCGACCGTGGACCGCATCATCAACCAGTTCCCGGCCGAGGAGCAGGAGCAGATCCGTCTGATGCTCGCCGGCAGCCTGCGCGGCGTGGTCGCGCAGAACCTGCTCAAGAAGAAGGGGGGCGGGCGCCTCGCCGCCCAGGAGATCCTCTTCGTCACCCCCGGCATCGCCGCCAACATCCGCGAGGGCAAGACCTACCAGATCCCGTCGCAGATGCAGACCGGCGCCAAGTACGGCATGCAGCTGCTCAACGACGCGCTCGAGAAGCTGGTCAAGGCCGACTCGGTCGAGCCGATGGAGGCCTACGACCGCTCGATCGACAAAGAGGACATGGCCAAGAAGCTGCTTGCCCTGGGTTTCAACGTCGAGCAGGCCCAGGCTCAGGCCGCCCACGAAGCGAAGACCGCGGTGAAGCCGGCCGCTCCCACCTCAGCGGCACCCGAGGCGCCGAAACCCGCTGCCCCGGCTACGCCTGGGTGGAAGCGGCCTGGTTGAATGCGGGCTGGCGGCTGGCAGCTGTCGGCTGACGGCGCTGGCGCACTCTCGACTTTCCGTTCGGAGTGATCCTGGTGCATGGGCAAGCAGCGCATGAGCCAGAATTAACCTGCGCGCTGTCGACTGCGAGCTGTCGGCCGTCAGCCGTCAGTGGAACTCCGGCCGCTTCGGTGCGATCCTCGCACCGGGCTGCCGTGCCTTCTTCAGGCCGACCCCGACCGTCGAGAAGACCTCATCCACCTGCTTGGCGGTGAGCTGGTAGGTCTCGACGATGTAATAGCGGATGTACTCGGGATCGAGTCGCTGGGCGTTCATGCTGCGCACCAGCCGTTCGAGATCCTTGGTGAACATCGGCCGGCTCCGGCGTGGGCGGCTCGGGCTGCGTCAGCGTTTGGCGACGCGCAAGCCCTGGTCGACCGTGGCATGGATGGTGAAGATGGTCTCCAGACCGAGGATGCCGAAGATCTCGCGCACGCTCTGGGTGGGGTTGACGAGCTGCAGGTTGCCGCCGGCCTTGCGCGCCAGGTGCTGGGCGTTGATGAACACGCCCACGCCCGCGCTGGCGATGTAGGTCAGCTCGCTGAGATCGATCACCAGGCGGTTGCTGCCGCCCTTGAAGATCTGGTCGATGTGCTGCTCGAGCTCGATGAAGGTGTGACCATCCAGGTAGCCACTGATCTTCAGGATTTGGACCGGCTCGTCGCGGCGGCTGATGATGGTGAGGCCTG
Source organism: Planctomycetota bacterium (assembly GCA_038213805.1). Lineage (GTDB taxonomy): Bacteria > Planctomycetota > UBA11346 > UBA11346 > UBA11346 > BOG-1363. Next base: position 7,609 of record JBBQSO010000052.1, read on the forward strand.
ATTTCATCGGGTGTGGCGCGGGGTATCGTGGTGCGGTGGGAGGGCGGTGGGCTGCGCAGCGCTAGCAGGGGCGTGATCAGTGGGCTGGTGGGTCGGATGGTAGGCAACCCCAGAGTGTGCAGCAAGGGCTTACTGGCATCGCGGATACCGCCCTTAGGCTCACCGTCCATGGCCAAACCGCAGTCTATCGAGGACCACTTCGCCCAGGTCGAAGACGCCATCGCCGCCCTCGAAACCGGCGAATTGCCGTTGGAGGACGCGCTCAAGCGCTACGAGGCCGGGCTCAAGGCGGTGCGCCAAGCGCGCACCCTGCTGGATCAGTATACCGCGCGATTGGAAGAGGTGCGAGGCGCCGAACCTCTGCCCGCGCCATGAGCGGGCCGGCGCCTGCGGCCCATGCCGGGGAGGACCTGGCTGAGGACCCGGGAGTCCTCGCCGACCTGCCCCTCCTGGAGTTCCAGGGCTGGCGCAGCGCACAGCGGCGGGGTGGTGCCGCGGTGTTGCCGTGGCGTGGGGATCACCTGCGCGCGCGGGCTGAGGCTTCCACCCTGACCCTGCTCGAAACCGCTGAAGACCTCGCGGCGGGCGACTTGTCCCAGGCCCTGGTGCGCATCCAGAAGGGCCGGGCCGCGACCATGGCTGACCTCGCTGCGGCCTGGCGCGCCCTCGCTCAGGAGGGGGGTCTGCTGGTCACCGGCCACAACGACCTCGGCATTACCGGTTGGGCGAAGCGGCTGGCGGCTCAGCTCGGCCAGCCTGGCGAGGTGCTGGCGAACCGCGCTCACGGCCGGGTGGTGCGGTTCCGCCGCACGGGCGCGGTGCTGCCCATGCCCGGCGCGACAGCGCTGCCGGCCGACGCCGAAGAGGCCGCAGCCGCACGGGCCAGCCTCAGCGCCTGGCCGGGGGTATTCAGCCGCGACGGCCTGGATGCCGGCACCGCCCTGCTGCAATCCTGCGTGGCGGCGATGCCGCCCGTGGAGATGGTCGCCGACCTTGGTTGCGGCGCCGGTCACCTCGCGCTGCACGCGCTGCGCCATGGCGTCGCGGCGCGCGCCCGGCTTTTCGACGCCGACGCGCGCGCGGTGCGCAGCGCGCGGCACAACCTTACCGCACTCGGCCTTGCCGAACGGGCCCAGGTGGATTGGTGGGACGCTTTCGAGCCAGCTCCGGCGCTCACGGCGGATGTGGTGCTGCTCAACCCACCCTGTCACGCCGGCGCGGCCAACGATCTCGCCATCGCCCGGCAGCTGTTCAGCGTCGGCTTCAGTATGCTCGCCCCCGGCGGTCGCCTGCTGGTGGTGGCCAACCGCCAGCTGCCCTACGAGGCCAATCTCGGCTTGCTCGGCCCCATCGACCGCCTCCGCGAGGAGGGCGGCTTCAAGGTGCTCGAACTGCGCCACCGCTGAGCTGAGGCGGTACCCCTCCCCTGGGAACGCGGGCCACTGGCCCGCAACGTGGAAGCAACATCCCCGTCGTCTCGTGTCTCGTGTCTCGTGTCTCCTGACTCGTGACTCGTGACTCGCGCCTCCCCGCCTCCCCAGTGGCCGTCCCGGCCTCCACGGCTACCCTGCCCCGCGCCATGCCCGACCGCCTCGACGCCTTTCTCTCACACCGCGGTTTCGGCTCGCGCAGCCAAGTGCGCGAACTGGTGCGCAGCGGCAAGGTCACGGTCGGCGACCTGATCTGCCGCGACCAAGCACGCCACCTGCGCGGCGAAGAAGTGCGGGTCGACGGCGTGCTGATCGAGACCGGTCTGACCGCGGCGACGCTGCTGGTGCACAAGCCGCTCGGGCTGGCCTGCAGCCACGATCCGGGCGAGGCGCCGCTGCTTGAGGACATCATCCCCGAGGACTACGCGCACCTGCCCATGGAGCCCGCCGGCCGCCTTGACCGCGACACCAGCGGTCTGCTCATCGTCACGTCGTCCGGCGACCTCATCCACTCCCTGACCAATCCGCGCCGGCACATCGCCAAGCGCTATCGCATCGCGTACTCCGGCCGCCTGAGCGCCCACGCTGCGGAGCGCTGCGCCAAGGGCATGCAGCTGGAGGACGACCCCAAGCCGACGTTGCCCGCGCGCCTGATCCTCGAGACCCCGCGCCTGGATGGCCTGTCAACGGCGACGCTGATCCTGCACGAGGGCCGCTATCATCAGGTGCGGCGCATGATCGCCGCGCTCGGTGGCGAGGTTACCGCCCTGCACCGCGACCGCATCGGCGGCCTCGATCTGCCGCGCGACCTGCCGCCCGGGCAGGTGCGCGAGCTGACGGCGGCGGAGCAGGAGCTGCTGTTCGTGGAGGATGAGGCGTAGGCGCGTCTCGCGTCTTCACTTCACCAATTGACTCAGCGCTTTGAAGGTTTCCCCGCCCGCCTGCCGCTGCAGCCGGAAGAGGATGCTCTCCGTCGGCAGCACCAACGCGCCGAGGTCGCGCAGGGCGGCGAGGGCGCTGTCCCGGTTGGCCGCACTGCGGCTGGCCACCGCGTCGCCAGCGACGATCACGGGGTGTCCTGCGGCGAGCAGATCTGCGGCGCTGGCCAGCACGCAGACGTGCGCCTCGACGCCGCACAGCACCAGGGTGCGCCGCCCGAGGCCATCGAGGTGCGCGCGCAGGGCGGGATCGTCCGCCACGCTGAAATGGGTCTTGGCCAGGCGCGGCGCCTGTGGATGCGCCGCGGCCAGCCACGCCAGGGTCGGCCCGAGTCCCTTGGGATTCTGCTCGCTGAACACCGCCGGCACGCCGAGCAGGCAGGCACCGGTCAGCAGCAGGCGGGCGTTGCGCCCGCACGGCTGGTCCGCGGCCAGATCCGGGATCGCGCTGAGGAAGCGCTCCTGCAGATCAATGGCGAGGATGGCGGTGCCGCTGGGGGTCAGCGCGAATGCGTCGTGAAGCTGGTCAGTGGCCATGGCGGGGTCGCAGACGCGATGTTCAGTCGGTGCGCGCCAGGGCCACGGTGATGTTATCGATGCCGCCGCGGTGGTTGGCGAGTTCGACCATGGTCAGGCAGGCCTGCTCCAGCGAGCCGGCGGCCTGGACCACCGCCAGCATCTCGCTCTCGTTGATCAGGTCGCTGAGCCCGTCGCTGCACAGCAGGTAGACGTCGCCGGGGACCAGATCCTCGACGGTGATGTCGACGGTGACCTGATCCATGCCCAGCGCGCGTGTGACGATGTTGCCGAGCAGTGCCGCTTCGTCGCTGTCGGGATCGAGCAGTCCGGCGCGCACGCGCTCCGCCACCAGGCTGTGGTCCTGGCTGACCTGCTCGATGACTCCGCCGGCGATGCGGTAGATGCGGCTGTCGCCGACGTTGGTGGTGATCACGCGGTCGCGCATGAAAGCCAGGGCGACGATGGTGGTACCCATGTCGGATAGCGCGGGCTCGATGCGCGAGCGGTTGAGGATGTGGTCGTTGGCACCGAACACGGCGTTCTTGACCGTCTCGATGACGCGCTCCTCGTCATTCCACTCGTGCGGCTTGAGCTGCTTGAGGCCGTTTGAGACCACCTGCACGGCCAGTTCGCTGGCGATGTGCCCGCCTGCATGTCCGCCCATCCCGTCGCAGACGATCAGCACGCGGTCCCGCACATCGAAGTACAGGGCGTCTTCATTGTGATCGCGCACCCGACCCTTGTGGGTCAGGGCGGCCATCGAGAGTTTCACGTACGACCATCCCGCGGAGGTGGTGATGCAGGCGCGCAGCCGGCGCGCAGGACCGGGATGAGAATCCGTAGGGGTTGGGAGTCAACCCCGAGTCGGCGTTGGTGGGACGCTGGAGAGCAGACAGCTGGAAGCGGAAGTGGCACCTCGGAGGGGTATGCTGGCCAATGGCTGAGGCGTGGATTGGATAATGACCGTCCTACCACAAATCGACCATGACACTGTGGGGAACAGGACCATGGGGGCGAGCGCGGTGACGTCATCGCACCTGCGAGATGGCGGCACGCACTCAGGTAGTCTTTGCGGCTTGGCGGTGCTCAGCGCCGGAAACGAAGCCTCAGTCCACCATCAGGATCAGCACTGTGGCGTCGTCGTTGGGCGGTTGGGGCCCACGGAAGTGCCGGACGATCTCGCGGATGCGCTCGATCATCGCCTCGGGCCCGGCGTCGGCGAAGCGCTTGACCACCTCGCAGAGACGGTCCTGGCCGAACTCCTCCTGCTGGAGGTTCATGGTCTCGGTGATGCCGTCGGTGTAGAGCACGAAGCAATCGCCCGGTTCCAGCTCGGTGACCTGCTCCTGCAGGCTCTTGCGGAACATCGGGCCGCTCTTCATGCCGACCACCATGCCCGGCGGCTTGATCTCTTCGATCTCGTGGCCGGGCCCGCGGTAGCGCAGGGTGGGGTTGTGCCCGGCGCGCGCCCAGGTGATGGTGTGGGCGATGGGGTCGAGCAGGGCGTAGACCATCGAGATGAAGAGTTTGCCGCCGAGGTCACGGGCGAGGGCGTCATTGACCTTGCTCAAGGTGTCGGCCGGGCTGAGCCCGGTCGAGGCGTAGATCTCGAGGGTCTTCTTGGCCATCGACATGATCATGCCGGCCTGGACGCCGTGGCCGCTGACGTCACCCAGGGCGAAACCGAGCTTGCCGTCGGGCAGGCGGATGAACTGGAAAAAGTCGCCGCTGATGTCGGCGCAGGCCTCGAAGGTCGCGGCGAAGCGGAAGCCAGGGATGTCCGGGGCCTTCTGCATCATTTCTATCTGCAGGTCTTTGGCGCGGATGAGGTCGGTGCGCTCGCCGACCCCGGGCTCCGGCTCGCGCTCGCCGGGTTCCATCGCGTCCATCCAGTTCAAGCCGGAATGGTCGCCGGGCAGCGGCGTCCTGGGGCTGGCTACAGGCCTGGCCTTGACCTCCGGCGGCGGGGCGTCGAGTTCGAGGTTGCCGAGCGGCGTGGTGCTGAGGAAATCCTCGGGCAGATTGCCGAACAGGCCGTCGTGCTGGGTCCGCGCAGGTGCAGGGGTGTGCGGCACCGGCGGCGCCACGGGGGCGGCGATCGGCGGCGGAATGGTCACCGGCTCGCTGGCGCGGTAGCCGACCACCGGGATCGCGGATGGCGGAGTCACGCTGCGGACTGGCACGATGCGCACGCCGCCGCTGGGCGTGCGCCGCTCAACCGGCATCGCCAGGGGTGGCGTGATCGCGCGCGGGGTCAGGGTCTGCCCGGTGGCCGGGCGTCCGACCGGCAGATCGGTCTGGGTGCCGATGGGCAGGCGGTTGGGCGTGGCCACGCGCAGCATCGCCGCTTGGCGGATGAGCGTTTCGGACTGCATCTGGTTGGGATTGCTGCGGTAGGCCGGGCATTGGCCGAGCAGGTGCAGGGCCATCGCCTCGACGGCACGTTCGATATCGCCTTCAGCGCGGATGGCGATCTCGGGAGTGTGCGCGAGGCAGTACGGGCAGACCCACAGGCCGAGCGGGTCGACATACCGCCACACCGGGAAGGGCAGCTGCTGGCGCAGCGCCTGGACGAGCAGCGGCACGCGCGCGATGCGGTCGCGAGCGGCGGTAACCTCTTCGGCCGGCGCGCACAGGCCGCGCAGATAGGCGCCACAGCGGCCGAGGTGTTCGGCCATCGCCTGGTAGACGAAGCTGTTGAGCTGGCCACCGATGGCGCGTACCGCGGCGACGCGTTCCAGGCAGGCGGGGCAGACCCAGGTGCCGCTCGAATCGTAGACCCGCCATGCCAGGTCGCTGTCGGCGAGGTGGACGAGGTTCTCAAACTGCTGGCGGCGGGCGATAGTCTCGCTCGGATGGCTGGTGCCGGTGCCATGGCCGTAGGAACGGCAGCCTTCGAGGTGGACGGCGATCGAGTCCTCGCGCGTGCGCCCCGGGCGGCGGCTGACCGGGCTCAGGCAGAACGGGCAGATCCACTTGCCATTGAGCGCGAAGTAGCCCCACAGGGGGTCGTCCGACAGCCGGTTGCGCACCACATTGGCGATCGGGGTGACGCTGCGCAGACCCACGCCAAGGGGCGTGCGTGGGCTGCCGTGCGGTGTGTTCGGACTCGAAGGCTCACCCATTGGACGGGCAGCTTACACCCGGATTCGGGTGGTACAATCGGTTCACCACTCAGGATTTGTGCAGCGCCGCTAGCCGGTCTGAGAGCTCAGCGGCCGACCCGCAGGCGCTCCGCGAGGTAGTTGTCCAGGTAGGGGTTCTGCTCGATCGCGTGCGCGGTCTCTTCAAGGTTGTACTCGACGCGCCGGAAGACCACGCGCGGAGCGCCCGGGTCGGTGTCCAGCAGGCAGTACGAGGCGCGGGTATCCCCATCGCGGGGCTGGCCGACCGAGCCGATGTTGACCAGGGCCTTCTCGCCGGGCTCGACAAAGTAGGTGCTGCCCCACAGGTCGCTGGGCTGGGTGAATGTCAGGTCTTCGAGGAAGACCCCGGGTATGTGCGTATGGCCGACGAAGCAGACATGGGTGATGAGCGCGAATATCTCATTCATCTTGGCGGGATTGGTGATGTCGCGCGGCATCACGTATTCGCGGGTCGGCTGGCGCGGGCTGGCGTGGGTGAAGAGGAAGGGCCCGTCCTGGGCGTGCAGCTGCAGGTTTTGCAGAATGTGCCAGCGCTGCTTGCGCGTCGCTTCGTCGCCCGCGGTCTTGAGATGGTCGCGCGTCCAGTCGATGGCGCGCTTGGCGCGCGGATTGAAGTTCTCGGCGCCGAACAGCAGCGCCTCTTCGTGATTGCCCATCAGGACCGCGCCGCAGCGCCGGACGAGATCCAGGCATTCGCCCGGAAAGGGGCCGTAACCCACCACGTCCCCTAGGCATATGACGCGCTCAGCGCCATTCTGTTCCATGTCCGCGATCACCGCCTTGAGCGCGGAGAGGTTGCCATGGATGTCGCTGATGAGGCCCTGGATCATGTCGCCCGTACTTGAAGCCCTGGCCGTTGAGACACAAGGCCCCAGCCAGACACGGTCTCAGACCCCGAGGCAGGGTGTGCGGACGTCTGGCACGCGGGTTGCGTGGCGGGGGAAGCAACGCGTGAGGAACCCATGACCACCACCAGCGCCACTTCCGGGAATTCAGCAGCCGGATCCCTGACCGCGGTACAAGGGGGGAATGGCGCCTTCCGCAACGCGGACTTCCTGCACATCATGCTCTCGGAGCTGACCAACCAGGACCCGATGAGTCCGCAGGATACCTCGAAGATGGTTCAGGAGATGCAGCAGCTGCAGCAGCTCGCCAACACCCAGTACCAGGGCTTCCGCGACGACCTCAAGTGGGGTGAACAGCTGGTCGGCCAGAAGGTCACCGTGCTGCAGGACAACATCACCGAGGACGCCGCCAAGGTCCTGCAGCAGTCGGGCGTGAATCCCGATGTCGGCTATACCACCGTCACCGGCGCGGTTCAGTCCTTCCGCAGCGTGAACGAGTCGGTCTGGGTCACCGTCGGCGGCAAGGACTACCCGATCGCCAACGTCCAGCAGCTCGCCTCCGGAAACCACGACGGCATGTACCTGGCCCAACTCTCGCAGGGCATCCTCGGTGCGACCGCCGGTTATGCCGCGGATCCTGCCGACAAGGCCAGCAGCGCGGGAACGGGGAAGGTCACCGGTGTCAGCCTCGACGCCTCGGGCACACCCTTCATCACCATCAACGGCCAACAGATCCCGTATTCACTGGTCAACAGCATCACCATGCCCGGCAGCGCGCCGACCGCATCGGGCGGCTGAGGGGCTCCCTGCCCATGGCGCGCCGCGGCGGTGCACTTACGGTGCCTCGCCCGTGCGCCCACCGCCCATTCCGGTCTTGCAGCTCCTCAACGCGCTGGTCGCCTTCGGCAGCATGTTCATCGCCACCCAGAGCGTCTCGGTGTGGCGGGGCGCCGGCTGGAGCGCCTTGCATATCAGCTTGGTCATGGCGCTCGGCAACGTCTGCTATGCCGGCCTGGTCGCCCAGGGCGGTCGCCTCGCCGACCGCCATGGGCGCGCGCGAACCGGGTTGATCGGCGCCGCCATCGGCTGCCTGGGCGGACTGATCGCCATGACGTGGCGTGATCCTGCGGCGGCGGTGGTCGGGACCATGCTCGGCTTCGGCGGCCCTGCGCTCTTCTTTCCTGGGTGTGCGGGCTTGTTCTCGGATGCCCAGGGCGCCGCGGGCGGCGCGCCGCCGCCGCTGCACCGCAAGGTCAGCGGCTACAATCTCGGCTGGGCGCTGGGGAATTTTGCGGCATTCAGCGCCCTCGGTCTGCTCGGCAGCGATCCCGTGCTGAGTTATGGCGTGGCGGCTGCCGCCTTCTTCGCGGTCGGTGCGGTGCTGTGGCGCTGGCGCAGCCTGCCGCCGCTGCCGCCCCCGCCCGAAGGCGACCGCGCCCCGCACCCCGCCCTGCCGCGACTGACCATGATGGGACGCACCAGCCTGTTGTGCGCCTGCGTGCTGGTGATGGGCATGATCGCGCTGTGCGAGAAGGCGCTCGATGGCGACCGCATCGCCGGGCCGATCGGGGTGGAGCGCACCCTGGCGAGCGTGCTGCTCGCGTGCTTCTCCGCCGGGTACATCGTCACCTTCCTGATCCTCGGCGCGTGGTCCGGCTGGGTGCTGCGGCCGTGGCGGCTGTGGGCCTGCCAGGTCGGCCTGATCGTTGGTACCGCCGGCGTGCTCGCGCTCGGCCGGCTGCACCTTGGCAGCGCCTGGCTGCTCGGTGCCTGCGGCCTGCTCATCGGCCTGAGCTATGGCGCGACCTACACCGGCAGTATCTTCTACAGCCTGCGTCTGCCGCATGGGGCGGCGCGCGCGGCGAGTCTGCACGAGACCTACCTGGGCTGCGGATATACTGCGGGACCGCTGCTGTGCGGGCTGTTCCTGAGCGCCGTCGGCACCGACCTCGCAAGCCTCGGGCTCTTCCTCACCGGGGTGGCGGTGGTGTGCCTGGGGTTCCAGGCTGCAATCATTCCTGGGGCGGTGCGGTTGGGAGCGCGCGCTGAAGCGCGCGGGACCTTAGACCTTAGACCTTAGACCTTAGACCTTAGACCCTAGACCCTAGACGCGACACGCGAGACGCGAGTCAGCACCTCGCGACTCGCAGTTCGAGTCAGGCGCGATGTGCACGGTTGGAACCGGCCTTTCTGGGGTCTAGGGTCTAGGGTCTAGTTGTCAGACGGAAGCGACTAGTCGTAGCGGGATCGGACTGGGGCTGAAGTCCACGTTCGAGCCGGGCGGCACGCCGCGGTGGAAATAGGGGCCGTCGATGAACAGCGAGATGCCGGGCATGCCGGGGATCAGGCGCAGGCCGTGCGCGGGCAACTGACGCCCTTCGGTCAGGGCGAGGGGGCCGCGCAATTCGAAGGGCTCGCGCACCTTGTACAGCAAGGCGGATGAATCTGCCGGAACCGGGGTGACGCCAGCACTGCGGATGGCAGCGGTGCTGCCGGCGGCGGTGCTGACCCAGACGCCGCTCGAGCGTTGGAATTCCCGCACGGGCGGTGTGTCGCCAGCGCCGGGGATCTCGAGCACGTAGCGTGTCACCGCGGCGGGATTGGCGCTTGCGAACAGGCACTCGTTGAGGATGCGCCAGTACGGTCCGCTGTCGATGCGCACCTGCAGGCGCGGGATCACCTCGGTGCGCGCGGTCCCCGCAAGCCAGTCGGCGAACAGCGCAGGGAAAGTCGCGCCATTGCAGCGCGTGTAGACGCCGATCGAGCCTTCCGGATCGGAGTTCACGGTGATCATCGGCAGTTCGCTGTCGAGGGTGTTCGAGGTCAGCACCGTCCCATCGCCACCGACCGTCACCACCAGGTCCTTGCCCTCGGCGTCACGCGGCTGCAGGCGGTCGATCTGCCACTCGTTCACGCGGTGCGTGCTGAGCGCCTTGCGCACCGCCAGCAGCGTCGCCTCGTGCGCGGCGGCCGCGCCGCGCAGGCGCTCGAGGTTGCTGGCCCCGCTGCCGGTCATGCGCGCGAGCACCGCTGGCTCGAGACGGCTGAGGAGCGGGGTCTTGGCAACCAGCAGGATGCGCTTCATGCCGGCTCCGTTCCGGTGTGGGAGAGGAGCGGACGCGGCGGCATCAGCAGGCCAGTCGTGCGCGCACGTCGGCGTCGGCGGCGATGATGTCCTCAAGCCCGGGGCGGCCACCGCCAGCGGCCGCGGCGAGCGCGTTCTCGACGGTGCGGAAGATGTCGAGGAAGCGGATGCGGCCGGCGAGGAAGGCGGCGACCGCCATCTCGTTGGCGGCGTTCATCACCGCCGGCGCCAGGCCGCCGCGCGCGACCGCGCCATAAGCCATGTCGAGCGAGGGGAAGCGTGCGGTGTCCGGCGCCTCAAAGGTGAGCGCGGCGAGACGCGCGAAGTCCGGGGCCGCGACCGGTCCGGGCAGGTGCGCGGGAAAGGTAAGCGCGTACTGGATCGGCACGCGCATGTCGGGCAGGCCGAGCTGCGCCACCACCGAGCCGTCGCAGTAGGCGACCATGCTGTGGACCACACTCTGCGGGTGGATGACCACGCGGATGCGCGCCGCCTCGATGCCGAACAGCCAGCGCGCCTCGATGATCTCCAGGCTCTTGTTCATCAGCGTGGCGCTATCGATGGTGATTTTCGGGCCCATCGCCCAGGTCGGGTGCTTGAGCGCCTGCTCGCGCGTCACCTGGCTGAGGTCGGTGACGGTGCGGAACGGCCCGCCGGAGCCGGTCAGCAGCAGCTCGGCGACCTCGCCCTCGCCATGGTTCTCGAGGCACTGGAAGATCGCGCTGTGCTCGCTGTCGACCGGCAGGATGGTCGCGCCGCTGGCCCGGGCCGCGGCCATGATCAGCTCGCCGGCCATCACCAGCGGCTCCTTGTTGGCGATGCACACGCGCTTGCCGGCGCGCACCGCGGCGAGGGTCGCGGGCAGGCCGGCGGCGCCGACCACCGCGGTCATCACCGCGCCGGCCTCGGGCGCGGCCGCGACCTCGGCCAGCGCCGCGGCGCCGGCGGCGGCGCGCGTGGGCGTGCCGGCCAGCAGCGCCTTGAGCTCGGCGTAGCCGGCGGGGTCGGCGATCACCGCCACGGCCGCGCCGCAGGCGCGCGCTTGCATGGCGAGCGGCCCGACCTGGCGGTGCGCGGTCAGCGCGTGGATGGGGATGCCGAGGTGGGCGGCGACCGCGACGGTGTTGACGCCGATCGAGCCGGTCGAACCGAGGATGGTCAGGGCGCGCCCGCGGTGCGCGCCGCTCACGCGCCGAGCTCCCGTAGCGCGGCCAGCAGCGCGTCGCCCTGCTCGGGCCGGCCGACGGTGATGCGCAATCTGCTGCGCAGCGCCGGGCGATCCCACCAGCGCACCAGGATGCCGCGCTGCTTGAGGCCGCGGTAGAGCTCGCCGGCGCGGGCCCCGACCTCGCAGAGCAGGAAATTTCCCGCGGACGGGGGCCAGGTCCAGCCGAAGGCGGCGAGGGCGGTCTCGAGGCGGGCGCGTTCCGTCAGGGTCTTCCGCACCAGCTCCCGGTGGTGATCGACGTCGCCCAGTGCGGCCACACCCATGGCCTGGGTCACGGCGTTGACGTTGTAGCTGTCCTTGACCTTGGTCAGGTGCGCGACCACGTCGGCGTGCGCGAAGAGCAGGCCCAGGCGCGCGCCCGCCAGGCTGTAGCTCTTCGAGAAGGTGCGCAGCACGATCAGGTTGGGATGCTGGTCGAGGTGCGGCAGCAGGCTGGCGCCGGCGCCGGCGAAATCGACATACGCCTCGTCCACCACCAGCACCCCGTCGAGCTGGTCGGCGAGCCGGCGCAGCTCGGCCACCGGGGTGAGGGTGGCGGACGGGTTGTTGGGGTTGGCGACCAGCACCAGTTTGGCCGCTTGGCGCGCGAGGTTCGCGGGCAGGTGCCAGCCAGCGGCGTCCTGACGGTAATCGACGTGCACGATCTCCACGCCCTGCAGGGCGGCGAGAGTGTCGTAGAGTCCATAGGTCGGCCACGGGCAGGCGACGCGGTCACCGGGCGCGAGGAAGGCGCGGTAGATGATCGTCAGGCAGTCGTCAGAGCCGTTGCCGGCCAGCACCTGCTCGGCGCGCACGCCATAGCGCTCGGCCGCGGCCTGGCGCAGGTGCATGCTGACCGGGTCGGGATAGAGGCGTAGGCTGTCGTCGCCGCACGCGCGCAGCGCCGCCAGCACTGCCGGCGAGGGGCCCCAGGCGCACTCGTTGGTATTCAGCTTGGTGCAGTCGCGCACCTGCTCACCCGGCGTGTACGGCGCCATGGCTATGACGTCGGGACGTAGCTGGCGGAGGGCCGTGGACGGACGCGTGGGGGACGACGGAGCGTCTGAGGAGGGGTGGACAGCGCTCATAGCGTGCTGGAACCGTACGCCCGCCGAGGGGTCGGGCAACGGGGGTGTCGATCGTCCGATGACCGATGTCACTGGCGCCGTGGCTCGTGCCGCCGGAGCGGATGGTCCGTGGGCTGTCCGACCACGGACGTCGGACGCCTCCTCAGTCCTGTCGCCTGAAGAAGCCCATCATTTCGCGGGATAGCATGGCGAAGAATTGCGCGCCCGGCAGCGTGCGCAGCAGGGTGCGGTGGTCGATGTCGCCGCTGCGGTTGGTGCGCGGTAGCATGCGGATGGCCAGGAACAGCACCGGGATGCGCACGCCGGAACTGATCAGGAACAGGGTGTGGTAGAAGCTGCCGAGCAGATCGGGCAGTACCTGGTATTTCAGCAGCGTCATGCCGATGAGCGAGCCGACCAGCATCGCCGCCGAATTGCAGGTGGCCTGGTAGCCGATCAGGCGGGTGCGGCTGGCAGTGTCGTGGTGGGCGGAGAATAGCAGCACCGCCACCGCTGTCTCGCCCGCGCACCAGGCCAGACCGCTGACGATCTCGCAGCCGAACAGCACTGGCAGGCTGGTGGTGAGGGCCCACGGCAGCGGCAGCATCGCGATCGCGACCACCGCGGTGCGCAGGACCGCGACCGGGCCGAACCAGTCGACCAGGCGGCCGAAGGCCGGCCAGCTCAGCCAGCGCATGATCGCGGTGGTCTGGATGAGGACGGTGTAGGTCCACGGGAAGTCGACCAGCCCGAGCCCGCCATTGAGCTTGGTCTGCATGTACTGCGAAAAGGCCGAGGCCGAGATGTGCACCCCGAAATTCAGCAGCGCCCAGACCATCGTCCAGCGCCCGAAGGGCGTCGTCGGCATGGCCCGCACGAAGGCCCAGAACCCGGGTACCGGCTGGGCGGCGGCGAGCATGGCCGGGTGCTGTTGGCGACCTCGCCCAGGCGGTACCTCGGGCTGTAGCCACAACAGAGTGCCGCTGACCATGCGCGAGCAGGCCCCGACCACCAGGATGACCTGGAGGGCGAACGGGCCGCTGGCGAGCGGGAAGGACCACACCAGCGCAGCGAAGAGGCCGGCGAAGGCCAGCTTGCTGGTCATGTAGATGCGATTGCGCTGGCTGGAATAGCGCCCGCGCAGGTTGCGCGGGATGAGCGCGCCCATCCAGCTCATCCAGGCCGGACCGGCGACCACGCCGGCGACGCTGACGCCGCTCGCCAGGGCCAGCGCGAGGGGGATGCTCCAGGGAGCGTGCGGGTGGTGCAGCGGGATCGACAGGGCGAGGATGCACAGGATCTGCGCTGCGCAGCACCAGGCGGTGGTGACCTTGTTGCCGCCGAGCCAGGTGATGATGTGCCCGACCACCGGGCCGGTCGAGATCGCCGCGAGCAGCGGCACGATCGACAGCACGAAGACCAGATAGTCGGCCGCACCCAACCAGCTGGTCAGCAGCGGCACCAGCCAGATCTCGATGGCGGCGAACATGCCGCCGACCGTGGCGCCCTCGATCACCGCGATGGTCAGTCCACGCCGCACCAGGCGGTGGGTGGTCTCGTGCGCGGGGGTCCGGGTGGGGGCGTTCATGAGGGCGGCCGGAGGGCCGCAGGCGCGGAGTCTGGACGGGCCTTGGCGGGTTCAAGTGGGCCCGTCCTCACCTGGTGCGGCAGTCCTGGCGAATAAGGATGACAGGGGTGGTTCTGACGCGAGTGCGGCGGGGATCATCACTCTGTGCCAGAGAGCGGCACGCCAAGCGCTCACGCAGGGAGGCACACCAGCACCATACGGGCACTGCTTCAGTGGTTGCTGCGACAAATGACTCACAGTGGCACAAGCGCACCGCAGCACTTGGCTGGTATCCCGCGCAATGAGGTGCCGCAAACGGTGCAAGCCGTGCGGGCCGACACTCGATCAGCAACGTTGCACGTCGCTGGGGTTACTACCGGCGTGGCCTGAACTCCTGGGGTACCTTGGAGCGCCGCAATGGAGGCTCCATGTTCGCGACTCCCAATCTGCCCTTCACCGTCAGCACTTCGGACGACGTCATCTCGGTCAGCATCCACCCGGATGCCGGCCAGCATCCCGCGCTTTTCACGCGCTCGAGTGTCGACTGGGTGAAGGACGTGCGCGGGGGACCGCGCCGCATGGAGCTCGACTTCTCACAAATCATCTCGGTGAACTCGGCCCTGGTGGCATGGCTGTTCCAACTCGTCCAGGTCGGTCGCCTGCAGGGACTGAAGCTCAACGACGCCAGCGCCGACGTGGTCAAGCAGCTCAAGCAGTTCCATCTCGAGCACTTCATCTCGATCGTCGAGGAGCAGCGTCGGCGCAGCGACCGCCTCGCGGCCCTGGTGCGCAAGCCTAGCTGACCGCTGCGCATCAGGCGCCCGGGATGTGCACCCGCATGAGGTTGGCGATGGTGCGGTAGAAGTCGTGGAGTTCGAGCGGCTTGACCACGTACGCGGAGGCACCCAGCGAGAGGCTGAGCGCGCGATCGACGGGGTTGGCTGACGAGGTGAAGACCACGATGGGCGGCCGTCGGTCGATAGGCAGCGCGCTCTTGACGCGGCTCAGCAGCATATCGCCGGTGCTGCCGGGCATGTTGAAGTCGAGCAGCACCAGGTCCGCCGCAGGTGCCTCCGCGAATGGCGGTGTGCGGGTAAGGAAGGCCAGTGCCTCGTCAACGCTGGTGGTGACATGCACGCGGATGTTCTCATCGATGATGTGCACAATCTCCTGAAGCAGCACGACGTCGCCGGGATTGTCCTCAACCTGCAGGATGTTCAGCATGAGTGCTCCGTTGTTCCCTAGCTTCCAGAGCCGTGATCGTGCCAAGTCTCGCGCTCAGCGTTGTACGAAGCACTGGGGTTTAACGATGGGATCGAATGGGTGCGCATAGCCTAGTTGCTCCGCGTGCGGCCGGACCCGCTGCCATTCCAAGGTGGCGCCTGAGATGTCGGTGAAGCGGATCGTCACTAGTCCATTTCATGGCATACTTTCATCGACCATGCAACTTGCAGGACCAGCCCATCAACGCCCGAGCGATTTGCGGTCAGCGCTCCGTCGGATCAAGCTCCACGCTGGCAGCCAAGATCATCCCCAGTTCGCCTGCGAGTGCGCATGCGACTGGATAGGCACTGAGATGGGGCAAGCGTTGTCGATTGCCGCGCGAATCCTGCTGTGCCGCTGCCCAATGAACATTTTTTGTCGTGATCGCAGGGGTTGGCACGCAACAGGCTTCCTGTTGCAAGGCACCACCCGATGGGACCGCACCATGCGTTACACGATTTCCGCATTGACTGCCCATCAGGAAGGCATCGAAAACATTCGCGCGTCGCTTCTGCGTCACGGCATCGACATGCGCACAGTAGCCATCGGGGGTCGACACTCCCCAGCCCGCATCCCGCTCGGCGGCAACTGGATCCTGGTCTCGGTGGTGACCGCTGACCCAAACGAGGTCGAACTGATAAAGGCAGCACTGGCCGCAGCGGAGGGTTCCGACATCAGAGTCGAGGAGGCCACCATAGCACAATCGCAGACCCGATGGTCCTGAAAAAAACGGGTGGGGTTACCGAGAAGGCTGCTGCGTCGCCCAGGAATGGATCCAGGTCTGCAAATGTCCGTGGCAACGGCTGCGGCCATCGCCTTTATGCGCAGCTACCATTGCCATTGGGGTAGCCGCATCTTCGCGAAGGCGCTACCGTCTGACCGAGGTCTGCGGATTACTGCAAAGTGGCGAATCCCGCATTGTAGACGCGCGATGCGTACGTTGATCCGCGCCGCGGGCTGCCGCCGGGACCTGCGTGATAGACGGCCACGGCGGATTTCCAGCTGCCGGTGCGCTGGTAGCAGCGCAGGAGCCATGCCCTTACCAGGCTCTCCGCCAGCACCGGCTCGGTGCGGACGCGCGCGCGCAGGTGCGCAGCGCCGAGGTCGTCCAGCACCGCCGGAGCGATCTGCCACGGACCGACCTCGCCCGCGGCGCCGTCGCGATGGTCGCGGTAGCGCACCAGACGGCCACCACGGTAGGTACTGCCGGTCTCAACCGCGGCGATGCCGGCGATCACCCAGTCGGGGATGCTGGTGTCTGGCGCAGCCGCCGGACGCTCGCTGGCGGATGCACGCATGCCGAGCACGAGGACCAAGGCGCAGGCGATCATCAAGCAGCCGCGCACGCGGTTGCAGGTTCTGGTGAGCAGATGAAAAGAATCTTGACGCATGATATCCTCGTTAGCATGAAGGTCTGGCATAGACCTCGGGCGGGGCGAAATGCGGGAGGGTGTTTAGGCCGGCCACATTGGTCAGCAACGCACGGCGGGCCATCCTTCTACAATGCGCTTTCGTGCCAAACCGTGAGAATGGCGCATTTCCGCACGGTTTTCGCAACAGCCTGTATTTACGTCGATTGACGTATTGTAAAATTCTTGTTCATAAGCACTTGCGTTCCCATGTGCGAGATGGGCCCTGCGTGGAAAGCCGATGCACCAGGTGCAGGCCTGCAAGCTGGGCGTGCACTGCGGAAAGCCGGTCGTATCAAGCAGCCACGCCGTGCTGGAGCAATTGCTTGCGACCATACCCGGGATCGCCCAGCCGCCGCGGGTGTGGGCAATCGTAAGGCCGCCGTTGTTCATCCCTGCGAATCCGCGTGCAGGTGGGTGCAGCGTCGCGCGCGGCGGGAAACTCACTGAGGCCCCGACCAGATGCATCGCGATGCCAGCGCGGCGGCGGCTGATGGCTGAACGGTCGCGCGCCCGACCAACAACTGCTGTCTGGCTAGGCCGGCGGCGGTGTTAACCTGCCAGCATGCCAAGCGCCCACGATCCCGCCGCCCTCGATGCCGCCGTGGCACGGGTGCTGACTGGCGACCGCGAGGCCTTCGCAAGTGTGGTCGACGCCGGGCAGGACGCGGTCTGGCGGGTCGCGGCCCAGCTGCTCCAGGACCGCGCCCTGACCGAGGAGCTGGTCCAGTCCGCGTTCGTGCGCGCCTACGAGCGCCTCGCGACCTATGTGCCAGGGACCGACCTGATCGCCTGGCTGGTGACCATCGCGCGCAACGTGGTGCGCAACCACCTGCGCGACCGCCAGCGGGAGCGTCAGCGGCTGCACCTTTATCAGGAGGACCTGCTCGCGCGCAGCGGTGCGGTCACGGAATGGAAAGAGGAGGACGAGCGCCTCCAGCGCGACCTCGCCGCCTGCCGCGCCCTGCTCCCTGGTGACGCCCAG
Organism: Planctomycetota bacterium; assembly: GCA_038213805.1. Taxonomy (GTDB): domain Bacteria; phylum Planctomycetota; class UBA11346; order UBA11346; family UBA11346; genus BOG-1363. The sequence continues at coordinate 25,070 of JBBQSO010000052.1, forward strand.
GAAGCGCTGCGCCTGTTCTATGCCGAGAGCCTGCCGATCGCCGCGATCGCCACGCGCCTCGGGCGCAGCGAGGCCGCGGCGCAGAAGCTGTTGTCGCGCGTGCGCCTATCGCTGCGCGACTGCGTGCAACGCAAGCTGACCTCGACATGAGCCGCGCCGACGACCTGGTCGAGGAGCACTTGCGCGGCGGCCTCGATGCAGCGGCTCTTGACGCCGGGCTGCGCGGCGAGGTCGCGGCGCAGCCCGAGGCGGTTACAGCGGCGCTCATGCTGCTGCGCCTGCATGGCCAGCTGGCGGCGGAATCACGCCCCGCCGGATTGTCCGGGCGGATCATGGCGGTCGTCGCCGGCCAGGCCCGCAGCCGTGTGCGCGACAGCGTGCTTGTCACCATCCGCCAGCTGCCGCGGCCGCGCCGCCGCCGCCTGGCCTGGATCGGGGTCGGCCTGGCGGCGGCCGCGCTGCTGTTGGTCGGAGTCACGCTGGGCTGGCCGCTGGCCAGAAGCTCCGGAGTCAGCGTCGCGTCCGGCGCGTGGCTGCGCGCGGATGGCGCCAGCATCAGCTCCGGTGCCCTCCCGCGTCAGGCCGTGGGCAGCTCTGCCAGCGGCGGAGTGGTGCTGCGCTGGGGCGACGGCAGCCTCGCTGAAGTCGCCGGCGACAGCCATCTGCATCTCGCGGACGACGACCTCGCAATCGACACCGGCAGCGTACGCTGCACGGTCAGCCCGCACGCCGCAGCGGCGCCGTTCGTGGTGCGCACGCCGCACGCCACCGTCACCGTGGTGGGCACGGTTTTCACCATCGCGGTCGGCGCGGCCACCACCTGCCGGGTCGAGCGCGGCGTGGTCGATTTCGCCAGCGGCGGGCAGGAACGCCGCCTGGAGGCGGGCGCGGTCATGACCAGCGACGCGCTGTCGGCGGCACCGTCGGGCTGGGAGCTGGAGTGGTCCGACGAATTCGCCGCCGACGGCGTGCCCGACGCGCAGCGCTGGCGTGACTGGGCGCGGCCGAGTGGCATCAACACCGACATCCAGCATTACCTACCCGGCTTGGCGCGCGTCGCGGATGGCGCGCTGTTCATCGAGGCTCGCCACGGCGCCAGCGGCTGGACCTCGACCAGCCTGCTCGCGCAGGGATTGATGCTGCGCCCGGGAATGCGCGTCGAACTGCGCGCGCAGCTGCCGGTGGCACCCGGGGTGTGGCCGCTGATCTGGGCGGTGCAGCCCGAACGCTGGCCATCCGGCCCCGAGGCGGTGCTGCTGACCACGGGCGGCGCGCCTGCGCGTCTGCGCGCCTCGTTGCGTCTTGCGCCCACCACCATGGTCATCGCGAACGGACCACCGCTGCTGCCGGCGGCCAGCACCTACGCCATCGTCTGGACTGAGGCTGGTTTGACCCTGTGGCGTGACGGGGTGAGCGTGTGCACGGTCATCGGCCCAGGCGATTCCGCGTGGACCGATGCGTGCGCTTCGGGCTTGCGCCTGGCCATCGAACTGAGCGTCACCGCCGAGGCCGCACCGGTGCCGGCGCGCATGCTGATCGAATGGGTGCGCGTCTATCGCCGTGCCGCCAGCAAATGAAGACCGTGATGAGCCGCTCCGGACTGGCGCTTCTCGCTGCGCTGCTGTGCGGCGCGCTGCCGTCTCCGCTGCGTGCCGGCGACACTCCGGCTCCGCTGTTCCTCGCCGGTGGCGATCTCTCGCATCTCGCGCTGATGGAACGCAGGGGCGTGGTCTACCGGAACCAGGGCATGGCCGGCGACGCGCTCGCCATCCTCAAGGCGCACGGCCTGACGTGCGTGCGCCTGCGCCTGTGGACGGCCAGCGAGGCGGACGCGGGGAAGGATCCCTACAACAAGGGCAACACCCTTGCCTACACCGTGGCCCTGGCAAAGCGCGTCAAGCGCGCCGGGCTACTTTTCCTGCTCGACTTCCACTACTCCGACAGCTGGGCCGATCCCGCGCACCAGGCGCGGCCGGCGGCATGGGACGGCTTGACCTTCGACCAGGTGGAGGAGCGCATGTACGCCTACAACCGCGATGCCATAGCCGCCTTCCGTTCCGCCGACGCGCTGCCCGACTACGTGCAGATCGGCAACGAGACGCCGATGGGTTTCGCCTGGCCCGACGGCAAGGTCGACCAGCCCGCGAAGTGGGCGCTGCTTGCGCGCCTGGTGGCCGCCGCCGACCGCGGCATCGCCGAGGCCGCCGGCGCGCGCAAGCCGAAAACCATCATCCACCTCGATCGCGGCGGCGACTGGGGCACCACGCAGTGGTTCTTCGACGAGCTGATCCTCAAGCAGCACGCCCGCTTCGACATCATCGGCCAGAGCTACTACCCGTTCTGGCACGGCGATTTCGCCAAGCTGCGCACGTGCCTCGAAAAATGCGTCGAGCGCTACGGCAAGCCGGTGATCGTCGCCGAGACCGCCTTCCCATGGGTCACCAACGGCCGCGACGGCAGCGACGCCAAACTGATCAACGGCCTCGCGGCCGGTCCGGACGGCCAGGCGCGCTTCGCCACGGAGCTCGGCGCCATCCTCGCGGCGTTGCCGGAGCACAAAGGCCTGGGGATCTTCTGGTGGGGCGCCGAGTTCAATGCCGCGGGCGGGTTCAATTTCGACGGGTTCGAGAACCGCTCGTTCTGGGATCGGGACGGCAACGTGCTGCCGGTGGTCGACGCGCTCGGGGCGCTGGTGAGGGTGGCGCGCTGATCGCGGATCTGCAGGCGATTGGACAAGCGGCGCGCAGGCACTGAGCTCGGAGGAGGACGGCCATCCGCTGATCGGATCCGCCACTGCGCTGAAGCGTGGCAATCCGTCGTCGTTTTCGTCTCCTCAAGCCTCTGAGCCTGCTGTTCGATCCTTTTCCGCTCGATCAGGAACTTATTGTGAGACCCAGTTCGCGCGCCTGCGCCAGCACCAGCGGCAGTCCCTCGGCCTGCAGCGCCGCGCACTCATCGCGCCGGCCCAGGCTGGCCAGGGCGCAGAGCAGATTGCGGCGGAAGCGCTCGTAGCCGATGCGCCGTACTGCCCGGCCGGCGAAGTGTGCGTCGAACTCCAGGGGCCCGACCGCGAGCAGCGCGGCGTCGGCGTCGCTTCCGGTCAGGCGCGGGTCTGCGGCGGGGCCGGCGAAGCGGTTCCACGGGCAGACCTCCTGGCACAGGTCGCAGCCGAACCACCAGCCTTCGAAGCGCTCCGCCAAGACGCGTGGGATGACGCCCTGGTGCTCGATGGTCAGGTAACTGATGCAGCGCTCGGTGAGCACGCGCCGCCCCACCAGCGCGCGCGTCGGACAGCGCGTCTCGCAGGCGTGGCAGCGGCCGCAGCGGTCGGCGTCCTGGCCGGCGTGGTGGGGCGCGAGCGGCGCGGTGGTGAGCAGGAAGCCGAGCAGGCGGTAGGTGCCCGTCTCCGGCGCGATCACCAGGGCGTTGCGACCGAGCCAGCCGATGCCGGCGCGGTGCGCCAGGGTGCGCTCGTCGAGCGGCGCGGAATCGGCGGCGGCGCGGTGCTCCCAGCGCGTGGTGTGCGCGACCTCGAGCGCGCGGTGGCCGAGCTCGAGCTTCATGCGCAGCAGCCGGTGGTAGTCCTTGCCCGCTGCGTAGCGCGCGCGGCGCAGCGCGCCGCTGCCGGCTTCCGGCTGGTAGGGTAAAGCGGTGACGACGATGCTGCGCAGTCCGGGCAGCACGCGTGCCGGATCGCGGCGCAGGTCGCGCGTGCGTTCCAGCCAGGCGAGGTCGCCGATGCCGTCGGCGAGCATCTGCGCGAAGCGCGCGTCATCGAGCGGCCCCGGCGGCGCGAGCACCGCCAACGCCTCCAGGCCCTGCGCGCCGAAGCAGCGCCGCACCTCGGCAAACGCGATGCCGCCAGCCCCGCCGCTCATCCCCACACCCCGCACAGCCCGAGCTCGTCATCGAGTTCGCGCACCTGCCGGCTGCGCCCGCGCCCAGCGCTTCGCCCCAGACGCGCCGCGGTCTCTGACAGGCTGTCGGGGCGGCCGAGCGCCCAGCCGCGTTCCAGCGCGGCGCCGTAGATCGCGCGGTTTGCCTCGCCCAGTTCGTCGCGGAAACGGTCGAGCCAGTGCTGGCTCTCGCTCTCGGGCGGCGGCGCCAGACCGGGCGGCGCCTCGTCGCTGAGGAAGCGCTGCTGGTCGGGCCCGACGCGCAGCGGCAGGGGGGCGAGCGCGACCGGTTGGACGGCGTCGCTGCTGTGGCGCCCGGTGCTTGAGGCGACCAGATCGGGATGCGCACCCTCCACCCACAGCACCGCAGCGATCAGCGCAGCGTCGTCGGCGAGCAGGCAGGCGCGGTAGCGACCGGCCCACAGATGGCCGCGCTGGCCGTGGCGCTGGTTCCAGTCGCGCGCGAAGCGTTGCAGCAGGGTCTGCATGAAGCCGGCCAGAGAGGTGAAGCGCTGGCGCAGCCGCGCGAGCGGCATCGCCAGGCGGCCCCCGAGCAGCGCCCAGCGCTGGCGCAGACGGTCCTCGGGCGGTGCGTCGATGGCGTGGCGCAGCACCAGGTGCACCCCGGACCCCTGCACCTGGTACGCGAAGACGCGCACCCCGAAGGCGTGCCGGAGTCGTTCCGTCAGCCCGAGCAGGCGGGCGGCTTCATCCGCGTCGAACAGCGTCTGACCGAGCGCGCAGCGGACCTGGATGTGGTAGGTGTGTGGGCTGCCGAGCAGGTCGGAGCGGGCCTGGGGCATGGTTCGGGAGGCTATCCCTGAATTCGATGACAGACAAGTAATAAGAATCTTGACCAGTTCCTTGCAGAAACCTAGGGTTACAGCTGTTGTGGTGCGGCTAGTCACCCGCATCGCATCTCTAGACGCACCGCGAGAACGCTCATGCCCATCCATGCCCTGGCCGTGGTCGATCCACAAGCCGAGGTCCATCCCGACGCGATCATCGGCCCGTTCTGCGTGGTGCAGGGCAAGGTCACCATCGCCGCTGGCGCCGAGCTCCGCAACCACGCCACGATCTATGGCCGGGCCTCCATCGGTCCCGGCACCATCGTGTTCCCTGGCGCCGTCATCGGTAGCGACCCGCAGGACCTCAAATTCCGCGGCGAGGACAGCGAGACCGTGATCGGCGCGAACTGCCGCATCCACGAGGTCGTCACCATCAGCAAAGGCACCGCCGGCGGCGGCATGCGCACCGTGGTCGGCGACCACTGCCTGGTCATGGCCTATGCCCACATCGCCCACGACTGCGTGGTCGGCGAGCACGTGGTGATCGGCAACAACACCCAGCTCGCCGGTCACATCAAGGTCGGGCGCAAGGCGATCATCGGCGGCATGGTCGGCCTGCACCATTTCGCTTCGATCGGCGAACTCAGCCTGATCGGATCGATGAGCGGCGTGCGTTTCGACATCCCGCCCTTCGTCATCGCCGAAGGCAACCCCGCCGAGCCGCGCAACGTCAACCAGATCGGCATGCGCCGCGACGGCCACGGCGAGGAGGCCATCCGCGCCCTGCGCGACGCCTTCCGCGCCCTCTACCACGACCGGGGCGCCACCCCCATCTCCGAGGTCCTCGGGCGCGTGCGCGGCAGCGCCCCGGCCGATCCCGCCCATCCGGTCAACCGCCTCTGCACCTGGCTGGGAGAACACCTCGAGAACAGCGTCAAGGGCCGCCTCCAGGAGGCCCACCGGCCGCCCGTGATCGGTGGCGCGCCGACCAAGGTGCGTCCGTCTGCGGTCGATGTGGCGAATTGAGCGCCCGTCAGTCGGACTCTTGCCTTTTTCGCTCCACCCCTAGAGTCACCGCTCCATTTTTACGAGGTCAATCATGAGCATCCACAGTTCCTACGTCGGTCAGGGCGGTTTCGCCAAGCATCGCAACGTCCTCAGCCGGGCCGAGCGCATCGAGCGCCTCAAGGCCGATGACAAGTGGGCGCATGACGACAAGACCAAGAGCAGCATCTTCAACCTGCCCAAGGTCCGCAACATCAAGATGACCTGAAGCGCGTCCCGCGTCCTGGTCTCTCCCGCACCCCGGCCATCCAGCCGGGGTGCTGCTTTGTGTGGCTCATGGCTGTAGCGCCAAGCTGCATTCGCCGTTCCGGATGGTTGTCCGCGGTTGTGCGGTTTTTTGGGAAATAACCGGTTTCCACCGGTATCATGCCCATCCGATGCCCGCGCCGCCCGATACCGCACCCGCGCTCCCGCACCGCCTTGCATTCAAGAGGGCGGTCATAGAGTCCGCCGCTCGCCACCAACCACCGCAGGCGCCCCCGCGCGCCATCCTTCGTTAGAGGAGTCTTCATGGCTACCCGCATCGCCATCAACGGTTTCGGCCGCATCGGCCGCCTCGTGTTCCGCGCCCTGGTCGAACAGGGCCTGCTGGGCAAGGATTTCGAGGTCGTTGCGGTGAATGACCTGGTGCCTGCGGACAACCTCGCCTACTTGGTCAAGTACGACTCGACCCAGTACAAGTTTTCCGGCGAGGTCAGCTCGAAGAAGAGCAAGCCCGAGCTCGCCGAGGACGACGTGCTGGTCGTCAATGGCAAGGACATCAAGGTCCTGGCCTGCCGCGACAACTGGCCCTGGAAGGACCTCGGCATCGACGTCGTCATCGAGTCGACCGGCCTCTTCACCAGCGACGAGAAGGCCAAGCTGCACATCGCCGCCGGCGCCAAGCGCGTGGTCATCTCCGCCCCCGCTTCGGGCGATGGCGTGAAGACCCTGGTCATGGGCGTCAACGAGAAGGAGTACGATCCGGCCAAGCACGTGATCGTCTCCAACGCCAGCTGCACCACCAACTGCCTCGCGCCGCTGGTCAAGGCCGTCCTCGATGCCGGCTTCGGCCTGACCGAGGGCCTGATGACCACGGTGCACAGCTACACCGCCACCCAGAAGACCGTCGACGGTCCCTCGAAGAAGGACTGGAAGGGCGGACGCACCGCGGCGACCAACATCATCCCGTCGACCACCGGCGCCGCCAAGGCCGTCGGCCTGGTCCTGCCCCAGGTCAAGGGCAAGCTCACCGGCATGGCCTTCCGCGTGCCCACGCCGACCGTGTCGGTGGTCGACCTGACCTTCAAGACCGAGAAGGACACCTCGATCAAGGAGATCAACGCGGCGATCAAGAAGGCCTCCGAGACCACCCTCAAGGGTTACCTCGGCTATACTGATGAGGAAGTGGTCTCCACCGACTTCATCCACGACGCGCGCTCGTCGATCTACGACGCCGGCAGCTCGATCGAGCTCAACAAGAACTTCTTCAAGCTGATCAGCTGGTACGACAACGAGTGGGGCTACAGCAACCGCGTGGTCGACCTGCTCAAGTTCATGGTCGCGAAGGGCATCTGAGCCCCGCCGGCCTGTGGATGCGCAAAACCCCCGGCCCTGCCGGGGGTTTTTTGCGCATGGGACGCATGCAAGCGACCACTTCGGGGCGCCTGCCCGGCGTTCTCGGCGCGAGCATGGCATCCGCGCCGGAAGGCGTTAAGACCTTTGCCAGGACTCCAGAGCCCCCGGCGGCGGACGGACGAGAAACGAACATGAAGCTCATCATCTGCGACCGCAGCACCGAGCCGGGCGACCGCCTCGCCGAAACCCTGGCCGAAGCCATCGCCGCGAACCCGCGCCTCAAGCTCGGCCTGTCCGCGGGTCGCACCAGCATCCGCGCCTACGGCGAACTGGTGCGGCGTTTCCACGAGAAGGGCGGTTTCAGCTTCCGTCACATCACCGCCTTCGGCACCGACGAGTACGTCGGACTGCCGCCAGAGGACCATCGCAGCACGCGCTACCTGATGAACTTCCACCTCTTCCGCCAGGTGGACATCCCGCGCGAGCAGACCTTCGTTCCGCTCGGCGACGCGCAGAACGTCGAGGCCGAGTGCCGGGCCTGGGACATGCTCATCGAGGCGCGCGGCGGTTTGGATTTGGTGGTGCTTGGCCTCGGCCACAACGGCCACATCGGCCTGAACGAGCCCGGTTCGTCGCCCAAGAGCCGTATGCGCGTGGTCGAGCTGACCTCATCGACGCTGGCTGCGCTCAGCGATGGCAGCCGCTTCCGCAACATCGACGAGACCCCGACCAACGCCGTCACCATGGGCCTGGCCACGATCCTTGAGGCCAAGCAGGTGCTGCTCATCGCCACCGGCCTGGGCAAGGCCGAGGCCCTCCATCGCATGGTCGAGGGGCGCAGCGGGCCGAGCGTGCCCGCCAGCCTGCTGCTCAGCCATCCGCGGCTGAGCATCTTCGCCGACGCGGATTCGGCCTCACGCCTCGATCCGCAGCTGGTGCAGAAGGCCATGACATGAGCAGCGCCCAGCCGCCGGCCGCGGTCAAGGCCGCCAGCCACGCAGCGGAGCCCCGTCCGGCGGCAAAGCGGCGCGAGTCGTCCGCACCGGACACCACGGTGGTGGCGGGCGCGCGGGCTGCGGAACCCGCGCCCACCCTCACCGAGCTGGCGGCGCGCATCGGCCAGGACGCCGAGCTGGTCGACGCCGGACATCTGGTCGCCAAGCGCCCTGCCAACGTTCTCGGCCTGCTGTTGCGGGACCTCAGCCGCGAAGAGATCGCGGTGATGGAGGACCGCGGCTGCCGCGCCGACGACTGGAAGCTGATCCAGGTCGCCCAGGATTTTGACCCGTTCCGCGTGCGCCGCGTGCACCTGCACGGGCGCTGCGTGCTCGGGCGCTTCGCCGGCGAGGTCGAGGTCATGCCTGGCATCAGCCTGGCCACCGGCATCTACGACTCGACGCTGATCGCCTGCCAGGTCGGCAACGATTGCCTGCTCGAGAACGTGCGCTTCGCCGCCAACGTCATCATCGACCGCGAGGCGGTGCTGTTCGACGTAGGCTCGATCACGTGCAGCGGTGCCGCGACCTTCGGCTGCGGCCTGGACATCGCCGTCGGCCCCGAGACCGGCGGCCGCGAGGTGCCGGTGTGGGCCGAGCTGACGGTCGAGCACGCCGCGCTGATCGCGCGCGAGCGCAGCGATACCGAAGGCCAAGCCGCGGTGCGCGCGGCGGTGGCGCGCTACGCCCAGGTGCTGACCAGCCCGGTGAGCTGGGTGCGCCGGCGCGCGCGCGTGCGCCACACCGAACGCATCCGCGACGCCTACATCGGCATCGCCGCGCTCATCGACCACGCACTTGAGCTGTCCAACGTCGCGCTGCTGTCCTCGGCCGAGGAGCCGATCCGCGTCAGCGGCGGCGCCTCGGTCGCCGATACGGTGCTGCAGGCCGGCGTCACCATCGACGGCAATGCCATTGTGCGTCGTTCGGTGATGCTTGAACACAGCGCCGCCGACGAGCACGCCACGGTCTCGGCGAGCATCATCGGCCCCAACACCACCATCGCCAAAGGCGAGGTCACGGCCAGCCTGGTCGGGCCGTTCGTCGGCTTCCACCATCAGAGCCTGCTGATCGCCGCCTTCTGGCCCGAGGGCAAGGGCAACGTCGCGTACGGCGCGATGGTCGGTTCAAACCACAACGGCCGCGCGCCCGATCAGGAGATCTGGCCGGGTGAGGGCGCCTTCTTCGGTCTGGGCGCGGCGATCCGCTTTCCCGCCGACTTCAGCGACGCGCCCTACACGGTGGTGAGCATGGGCGTCAGCACCCTGCCGCAGAAGGTGCGCTTCCCGTTCAGCCTGATCACGGTCTCGGCCGAGCCGCTCGACGAGCACGGCATGCAGGTGCCGCGCGCCTACAACGAGCTGATCCCGTCCTGGGGCCTCTACGCCAACGCCTACGGCCTGGTGCGCACCGAGCTCAAGTTCGCGCGCCGCGACCGCGCGCGCCGCCACCTCATCGAGTACAAGGTGCTGCGCCCGGAGATCGTGCGCCTGATCAACGACGCGCGCGACCGGCTGCTGGCGATCAAGTCGATGAAGCCGGTCTACCTCGAGGACGACATCGAGGGCATCGGCAAGAACTTCGTGCGCGAAGAGGCACGCCTCAAGGCCATCGAGGTCTACGGCCGCACCCTCAAGCGCTACTGCCTGCGCGTGCTGCTCGCCGAGCAGGAGGGCAATCTGCAGATCCCGGGATCGGGCGAGCTCGCCCACCAGCTGGCGCGCCAGCTGCTGCCCGGGATCGGCCTCAACCAGCGTCTGAAGCTGCTCATCGAGATCGAGCGCGCCAACGCGGAACTGGTCCAGGCCAGCAAGTCCCGCGACGACGAGCGCGGCGCGCGCATCATCCCCGGTTACGCCGCCGCGCACGCCGCGGCCGCCGAGGACCCGGTGGTGCTGAACGCGTGGGAGCGGGTGCGGCGGACGGAGGAGCGGGTGGCGAAGCTGGGAGTGGGATTGGGCTAGACGCTCCGCGCCAGTGGCCCGCGGTCCCAGGGTGCAGCCCCCAGAGCGCGTCCGGGGTTCGTGCTGACGACATTCGATTCCACTTGGCTGTCCCTCGCGCCTCGCGCCGCACTCCTGCCCCGCAGGGGCCTGCGCCAGCGTGCTTTGACATCCCTCAGGCCCCGGCCATCCTGCCGATTCCCCCCGGGTGACCCCATGGCCTCCTCCTCCGCCTCCCGTGCCCTGCCTGATGCCCACGGCCGTTTCGGCCGCTACGGCGGCCGCTACGTGCCCGAGACGCTCATCCCGGCCCTCGACGAGATCACCGCCGCGTACGCGAAGACCAAGAAGGACAAAGCCTTCCAGAAACGCTTCCACGAGTTGCTGCGGACCTTCGTGGGGCGGCCCACACCGCTCACCAGGGCGGATCGGCTCTCGAAGCAGTACGCCCGGCGGATCTGGTTGAAGCGCGAGGACCTCAACCACACCGGCGCGCACAAGATCAACAACGCCATCGGCCAGGCGCTGCTCGCGCAGAAGCTCGGCAAGAAGCGCATCATCGCCGAGACCGGCGCCGGTCAGCACGGCGTGGCCACGGCCACCGCGTGCGCGCTGCTCGGACTGAAGTGCCGCGTCTACATGGGCACCGAGGACATGCGTCGTCAGCAGCCGAACGTCTTCCGCATGCGCCTGCTCGGCACCGAGGTGGTGGGCGTAGACTCCGGCACGCGCACCCTCAAGGACGCGGTCAACGAGGCGCTGCGCGACTGGGTCACCAACGTCGAGAGCACGCACTACATCCTCGGCAGCGCGCTCGGCCCGCATCCCTACCCGGCGATGGTGCGCGATTTCCAGAGCGTTATCGGCAAAGAGGCGCGCGCGCAGATCCTCAAGGCCGAGGGCCGCCTGCCCGACGTGCTGGTCGCCTGCGTCGGCGGCGGCTCGAACTCGATCGGACTGTTCCATCCCTTCATGAAGGACACCGCGGTGCGCTTCATCGGCGCCGAGGCTGGCGGCCGCGGCGCGGAACTCGGCGAGCACGCGGCGCGCTTCAGCGGCGGCACGTTCGGTGTGTTCCAGGGCATGGCCAGCTACGTCCTGCAGGACGGCGACGGCCAGGTGGTCGGCACCCACTCGGTCAGCGCCGGCTTGGATTACGCCTCGATCGGCCCCGAGCACGCGTGGATGCGCGACACCAAGCGCGCCGAGTACCTGCGCGTCAGCGACACCGAGGCGCTCGCCGGGCTGCACCTGCTCGCTGAGACCGAGGGCATCATCCCCGCGCTCGAATCGGCGCACGCCATCGGCGTGCTGCCGCAGGTGGTCGAGCGCACCAAGAAGAATGCGCTGCTCATCATCAACGTCTCGGGCCGCGGCGACAAGGACGTGGCCGAGGTCGCGCGCCTCGAGGGCGTACCGCTGTGATGAAGCCTGCCTCAAAGCGGAAGATCGCCCCGGTCCGGAAGTCCGGAAGTCCGGAAGTCCGGAAGTCCCGCGGTGCGACAGCCGTTTCCGATGCCAAGGCGTCCGGACGCGCCAGCGTGCCTG
>JBBQSO010000053.1:0-36605 GCA_038213805.1 Planctomycetota bacterium
GGCGCTGGCCGAGCCCGATCTCAAGCACGGTCTGATCGACCGCTACCTGCTCATCGCCGCGGCCAACGACATCCCAGCGACCCTGGTGGTGACCAAGGTCGACCTCGGCGATCCCGCCGTGCCGGTCGCGCTCTACCGCGGCCTGGGCGTGCCGACCTTCGCGGTGGTCGCCAACACCGGCGGTGGCGATCTCGACGCGCTGCGCGATCACCTGCGCGGCAAGACCTGCGTGGTCGCCGGGCAGAGCGGCGTGGGCAAGTCGAGCCTGATCAACGCACTCTACCCGCACAGCGCCGCGCGCATCGGCGTGGTCGCCGACGCTGGCCACGGCCGCCACACCACCACCAGCGCGCGCAGCTACCCGCTGGAAGGCGGCGGGCGGCTGGTCGACACGCCCGGCATCCGCGAGTGCGCGGTGAGCGGCATCACCGCGCTTGATGCGGCGCTGCTGATGCCCGACCTCGCCGCACTGCACCACGCCTGCCATTTCGCCGACTGCACGCACAGCCACGAGCCGGATTGCGCGGTGATCGCCGCGGTTGCGGACGGCCGCATCGCCGCCTCGCGCTTCGCGAGCTACCGCTCGATCGTCGCCGAGGACCTCACGGAGCAGGCGTGAGCGGGCGCGGTGCGCCCGCGGTCCGGAAGTCCGGGAGTCCGGAACTCAGGAAGACGACAGCCGGCCACGCGGACGCCCAGCGCCCGGTCCAGGAGGAGTCGCCGTGAGCGCGGTGTGCGTGTTCTGCGGTTCGAGCGACGGGGTGCGGCCGGTCTACCTGGCGGCCGCAGCGGCGCTCGGACGCAGCCTGGCGCTGGGCGGTCACACCTTGGTCTACGGCGGCGCGCAGGTCGGGCTGATGGGCGCGGTCGCCGACGCGGCGCTGGCGCACGGCGGGCGGGTGATCGGGGTGATCCCGCAGGTGCTGATCGAGATGGAGGTCGCGCACGCGCGCCTCACCGAGCTGCGCAGTGTCGCCACCATGCACGAGCGCAAGGCGCTGATGGCCGACCTCGCCGACGCCTTCATCGCCCTGCCCGGCGGCATGGGGACGCTTGAGGAGCTTGCCGAGATCCTCACCTGGGCGCAGCTCGGCCTGCACCGCAAGCCACTCGGCCTGCTCGACACTGCCGGCTACTGGGGCGATCTGCTCGCCTTCCTGGACCACGCGCAGGCGGAGGGCTTCCTGCGCGCGGAGCACCGCGCGCTGCCACTGGTCGACGGTGATGGGGACGCGCTGCTGACGAGGCTGCTGGCCGCGACGCGAAGGGACGCTGCAGAGCCGGTCGGCCCATGAATCCGCCCGGGCCTCGGCCGCGCCGCCTGATGTTCTTCTCCATCAGCTACGGCATCGCAATGGCGTTCGGTGCCTCCGCGCCCTGGCTACCCGAACGGATCTTCGAATTCTGCGCATCCGTGCTGATCGTCACCGCCAGCCTGTGGTGGCAGTGGCGGGACGCGCAGCGCCGACGCGTCGCCAGCGGGACCTGGATCCCCGCGCTCTTTGTCCTGATCAACCCGCTCGGGATGCTGCTCTGGCTGCTCAAGTCGCAAGGCGCCTGGGGATTGTCCGCCTTCCCACTCTACGTGCTGGCGATGGCGGGCTTCTACGTGGCCCTGTTGGGCGGTGCCATCGCGGCCACACTGATCCGGTACCCCGCCCTGCTGCATCAGTGAGCGGAGCCGGTCAGCGCCCGGCGGCGACCGCGGGATCGGGCGCATTGGTGACGCGTACGGCGCGCGCCTGCGCGATCAGGCTGAGTTCCGCGGCCTTGAAGATGTGGTCCTGGGTCATCGCGGTCGCGGTCCCGTCCAGGCAGTCGCGGATGAGCTGTCCGAAGAACGGGAAGCCGACCTGGCCGGTGAGGTCCAGGCGGCGCTCGCCGGCACGATCGACGATGATGAGGTGGTCGCCGCCGGGCGCGGCGGCGACGTCGATGTACTTGCGCAACTCGATGTAGCCCTCGGTGCCGAGGATGATGGTGCGGCCGTCGCCCCAGGCGCCCAGGCCGGCCGGGGTCAGCCAGTCGACGCGGTGATAGCCGACTGCGCCGTTCGCGCCGACCACGTTGAGCTCGCCGAAGTCCTCGAGCTCGGGATGGTCGGGTGCGTGGAAGTTGCCGATCGCGCTGTGCACCACGCGCGCCTCGCTGTTGCCGGTATAAAACAGGAACTGTTCGACCTGGTGGCTGCCGATGTCGCAGAGGATGCCGCCGTAGCGCTCGCGGGTGAAGAACCAGTCCGGGCGCGAAGCAGCGTTCAGGCGGTGCGGGCCGAGGCCGATGACCTGCACGACGCGGCCGATGGCGCCCTGGCCGATGAGCGTGCCGGCGTGCACCGCGCACTCGACATGCAGGCGCTCGCTGAAGTAGACCATGTAGCGCTTGCCGGTGCGCTGCGTCGCCGCGCGCGCCTGCCACAGCTGCGGCAGGGTGGTGAAGGGGCACTTGTCGGTGAAATAGTGCTTCCCGTGCTCCATCACTGCGCAGCCAAGCGCGCCGCGCAGATCGGGGATGGCGGCGGCGGCGACCAGGCGGATGTGTGGATCCTCGAGGATTTCGGCGCGGCTGCGCGCGGCGCGCGCCTGGGGGAAAGTGGCGCGGAAGCGCTCGACCTTGGCCGGATCAGGATCGTAGACCGCGACCAGTTCGCCGCCGGCCTCAAGAAGGCCGTTGCACTGGCCATAGATGTGGCCGTGGTCGAGGGACAGCGCGGCGAAGGGGAATTCCCCGGGCCCCACCACCGGGCAGGGCTTGCCCATGGGGGCGTAGGTCATGCCATCGGAACGCTGCGTCATTGGCCGCTCCTGGTCGCGATGGTGCGCCCCCGGAGGCGCCCCACAAGCCGGGTAGTCAGGGCGGTGTCCCCACTTCCGCGCAGATATGTGCGCGATCCGAGCCGGTGAAGGTTCGGAGGTCCGGAGGTCCGGAAGTCCCGTTGCATGCAGACCGGTGCGCACCGCGCGTGGGTCACAGGCTGTCGAGCCTGTCCGACTTCCGGACTTCCGGACCTCCGGACTTCCGGACCCTCTCCACCCATGCGCCTCGGCCCCGTATCGCTCGTCATCGCCGTCGGCGGCCTGCTCGCCAGCGCGGGCGCGGTCCGTCTCGGCTGGCTCGCCGACCCGTGGTGGCAGGTGCTGGTGACCGGCTTCGAGGCGGCGACCATCGGTGGATTGGCCGACTGGTTCGCGGTCAGCGCGCTGTTCCGCGAGATCCCCCTGCCGGGCTTGGCCCGCCACACCAACATCATCGTGCGCAACCGCGCGCGCATTTCGGACGGACTCGCCGATTTCGTGGTGCGCGACCTGCTCGATACAGAGCACCTGCGCGCCCACCTGGCGCCGCAGCCGCTGGCCCGCGAGCTGCTCGTGCGCGTCGCCACGCCGGAGCGCCGCGGCGCGCTGGTCGTGGCGCTGCGTGGCTGGCTGGGCCGCCTCGCGCCGCGCATCGCGGGCCCAGAGGTGCGTGCCCAGCTCGAGCCGCGCGTGCGCGCCTGGCTGGCGGACCCTGCCTTGGCCGCACCGCTGGCGCGCTGGCTGCACGAGGCCCTTGCCACCTCAGGTACGCAGCGCGCCTGGGATGAGATCGCTCCATACGCGCAGCGCGCGCTGGCGGACGCGGAGCTGCACGCGTGGCTGGCGGGCACGCTCAAGACGGCGGCGCGTGACTACGCCGCGCAGCGCACCATGGGCGCGGTCGGCCTGGTGCTGGGCGAGCGCCTCGGGCTGGTCGCCTACGACGGCATCGCCACGCACCTGCTGGCGCGCGGCGCGCAGGAGGTCGACGCCATGCGCAGCGACCCCGCGCACGAACTGCGGGCCCGCTTGGAGCGCGCGCTCGGCGAGGGTGCGCTGGGGCTGGCGGGCGGCGCGGACGGCAACGGCCTGATCGCGCTGATTCAGCGCCAGCTCAGCGGCCACGCCCAGGTCGGTGAGGTGGTGGCGGGCTTGCTCCGCCGCATCGGCGGTGAGCTCGAACAGGCGCTCGCCGATCCGGCCTCTGCGCTCAGCGCACGTCTGACCGAGGTCATCGAGACCACCTGGAACGACCTGCAGACCGATCCGCTGGCACTCGCCGCCCTCGATCGCCACCTTGTCGAGGGCATCGTCGCCCTGGTAGACGGGCAGCGGCCTATGCTGCGCGCGCTCATCGTCGCCGGCCTGGCGCGGCACAGCGATACCGAACTGGTGCGGCAGATCGAAGGGCGCATCGGCGACGACCTGCAGTACATCCGGCTGAACGGCGCCGTGGTCGGCGGCGTGGTTGGGGTGGTGCTGGCGGTGGTGGGGAGGCTGCTGGCGGCCCAGTGATGCATCCGGCCGAAGGCAGTCCCAGTCCGGGTGGGCAGCACGAACCGCACGTGACTCCACCAGGAGCGCTTACCGTTGGTGGTCGTCGACCGCAGCCAACCGCCGCTGCGCCGCCTATTTCTTCTTCTTCTTCACCGCCGGCTCCGGCCACGGCAGGCCGCCCGCGATCCACGCGCTGATCGCCGCGACCTGGTCGGCGGAGAGCTGGTCCTTGCGCTTGGGTGGCATGTTCTGGTCCTCTTTCTTGGCCAGGTATTTGATGCACTCGATCAGCAGGCTGCTCTCCGGCTTGCCGACGGTCACGACCTTGCCGTCGCGCCCGCCGGCCATCCAGGCGTCCCGCGTGTCGAGCCGCAGCTTGCCCTTCTGCTTGTCCGGCCCATGGCAGCTGACGCAGGAGTTCTCGATGATCGGCCACGCCTTGGTGAACAGTTCCTGGTCCTTGGCCGGATCCGCGGCGGCAGCGGCGAGGTGTGCGGAGGCGCTGAGCAGCAGCGCAGCACCAACCATCACGACGTGACGGGCGCGAAGATTTGAAAGCATGGCGAGCTCGCTGGGTGGGCTGACGGATCCACGCAGCATCGCCGCCCCGGCCCCGCATCAAGCCCCGTGTCGCCTGGCCGCCGAAGCCCCCCGCCAACGACCGGAGCCATGGGGGTCACCCATGGCTCCGACCGCATCCGGCACGACCTGCCGCTCAATAGGTCTTGGTGTCGATGAAGCCTTCGAGCTTCCGCGAGCGGATCGGATGCTGCAGCTTCTTGATCGCCTTGGCCTCGATCTGGCGGACGCGCTCGCGCGTGACGTTGAAGCGGCGGCCGACCTCTTCCAGGGTGTAGGTGTAGCCGTCGCCGATGCCGTAGCGCAGGCAGATGATCTCGCGCTCGCGATCGGTGAGGGTGTCGAGGACCTCGGTGATCTTCTCCTTGAGCAGCTCGTTCGAGCTGATGTTCGCGGGGTTCTCCGCGGACTTGTCCTCGAGGAAGTCGCCGAAGTAGCAGTCGTCGCTGTCGCCGATCGGGCGATCGAGCGAGATCGGGTGCTTGGACACGCGGATCACGCGCTTGCACTCGCCGACGCTGATGCCCGCACGTTCGGCCACCTCTTCGATGGTCGCTTCGCGGCCGGTGTCCTGCAGGATGTCCTTCTGGATCTTCCGCAGCTTGCCCATGGTCTCGATCATGTGCACCGGGATGCGGATGGTGCGCGCCTGATCGGCGATCGCCCGGGTGATGCCCTGGCGGATCCACCACGTGGCGTAGGTCGAGAACTTGTAGCCGCGCTTGTACTCGTACTTCTCGACCGCCTTCATCAGGCCGGCGTTGCCCTCCTGGATGAGGTCGAGGAAGGACAGGCCGCGATTGCGGTACTTCTTGGCGATCGAGACCACCAGGCGCTGGTTGCCGCAGGACAGCTTCTGCTTGGCCTCTTCATAGAGACGGAAGCGCTTGGACACGGCGACGCAGCGCTGGATGAAGAAGTCGATCGGTTCGCCGATCTGGTCGGCGAGTTTGCGCAGCTCCTCCTCCTTCTCCTTGACCATGCTCTTCTTGCGCTTGTTCTGGTCGATCTCGCGGCGCACGCGCAGCACGCGGCGACGCGCGTCGAGCATGTCGTCCTTGACCTGGATGACGGTCTTGGCGTCGAGCTCCATCTCTTCGAGCATGCGGTAGGCGCGGGTCAGGCGGTTGCGCAGGAGCTGTTCCTTGCGCACGTCGATCTCGCCGCCGGCGACCACGTCGGACGACACCGGCGAAATGTGGGCGACCAAACGGTTGAGCGTCGAGAGGTGGTTGGTGGCACGGTCGAGGTAGTCGTCGCGGGAGGGCGAGGAGCCGTGGCTCTTCGCGTTCTTCTCCTGCTGCTCCTTGATCTCTTTCTGCTCTTCAACCCACTGGATGCCGCGGCGGATCGCCTCGGGCATGGTCATGACCTTGCGGCGGAAGCCGTCGCGGTAGATCTCGATGCGGCGGGCCAGCTCGATCTCCTGGTCGCGGGTCAGCAGCGGAATCTCGCCCATCTGCGACAGGTACATGCGCACCGGGTCGTCGATCTTCTCGCCGATCTCGGGCTCGTCGGCCTCGGCGCCGGCAGCCATGTTGTCGAAGCGACTGGTGGTCGCGGCCTCCTCGCCCTCGGTGGTGCCGCCGCCGGCCTCTTCGCCGAAGTCGGCGCTGTCGTCGGTGCCGATCTCCTCGACGAGTTCGATGCCGCGCGCCTCGAGCTGCTCAAGGATCTGGTCGAGCTGCTCGGGGTCGTTGATCGCGTCAGGCAGCAGAGCGTTGAGCTGGTCATACGTGACCATGCCCTTGCCCTTGCTGTTCTTGGCAAGGGTGGCGACGACGTCCTTGATGGACAGCGGGGCCTCGGTGCCTTCGGCGGGGGCGCCGGGGGTGGCAGGGGCGCGAGCAGTCTTGGGAGGAGCGGCAGGAGCAGCGGACTTGGCCATGGGAACAGTTCTCTCAGTCGCCAGACTGGTTATGCAGATGTGAAGTACGGAGATCAGATTTTAGGCCGGCAGGCGCTCCTGCAAGCAGTGCCTGGCGCGCCGTGACCCCTTGCGGAACGCCGGGTTGCGTCGCCCGGGCTGGCAGCCGGACGGCACTTGACGAGCGCGGACCTTGGCAAGGGAGCGGGAAAAGAGCCGGGAAGCCGCCGCAGGAGCGGTTTCCACGTCCTTTTACTCTAACTGGCGGGGTACCGCAGGAGAGGCCGGCACGCCCAAGGGTTCGGCACGGCTCACTGCGGATCGGGGTGGGCACTGCCAAGCGGCCGCTCGGATTGGGACTGGCCTGAGAGATCCTTGAGGTCCCGGGTCAGGGCCAGCTTTTCGCCGCTCAGCCGGCCGACGGTGACGAAGTCGCGGGCACGCTCGGCGTCGGCGATCTCGAGGGCGAGGCGGTGGACCTGGTCCTTGAGGTGACGGCGGCGCAGCTCGCGCGCGGCGTCGGCGAGGTCCTGGGCGGGGTCGGCGACCGCCGGCACGCGCTCGGCGGTGTCGAGGCTGGCCCAGCCGTAGGCCTTGGCGTGGACCTGAGGATGGTTGCGCACCGCCGCCAGGTCGGCGAGCACGTGGATGTCAGCGGCCGGATCGAGAAGCAGCACTCCGGCGAGCTCGTCCCAGGGCGCAGGGAAGTGGCTGGGCTCCAGACCGAGGTCGTCGGCGGCGCCCGCGCGGAGTGCCGGATGGCGCAGCAGCAGGTGGAGGGCGAGCTCTGCGGCCGGCACCAGTTCGGCGATGGGCGCGGGCGGACGGGCCGGGGCGATGCCGCTCTCGCCGGCCTCGCTGGCGGCGCGCTCCTCGGCGCGCACCGCCGCGGTCGCAGCGCTCTCGGCGGCCTTGGCGTCGGCACCGTTCAGGCGGCGTTCGAGGCGGCTGCGTTCGATACCCAGGTACTCGGCGGCGTCGCGCAGGTGCAGGGCGCGCAGTTCGGGATCCGGCATCGGGCGCAGCGCCTCAAGGATCTGGTCGGTGACGGCGACCAGCGCGCGGTTGTCGAGCTCGTACGGGCGCGGCGCGAGGGCGCGCAGCAGGTGGTCGACGTCGGCGCGGCCGCTGGCCAGAACCTGCTCCATGACCGCACGGCCGCGTTCACGCTGGGCGGGGTCGGCGAGCAATTCGGCCGGGTCGAGCTCGTCGGGCAGCACGCACACCCGCACCGGCACGCCGACCGACAGGCAGGTGCGCACCGCCTTGATGCTGTTGGCCTGGCCGGCGCGGTCGCCGTCGAGCAGGATCAGCAGGCGGCCGGCGGTGCCGACCAGGCTACCGAGCTGGCGCGCATGTTCTGGCGTCAGCGCGGTGCCGAGCACCGCCACGCACTCGGTGAAGCCGGCCTCGTCGGCGGCCATGACGTCGGTCGGGCCTTCCATGACGATCAGGCGGCCCTGGTCGCGGCTGGCGGTGCGCGCGCGGTGCAGGTTGAAGACCGCGTTGCCCTTGTGGTAGAGCGGCGTGTCGGTGTTGGTGATGTACTTGCCGACGCCGCGCCCCTCCTCCTTGGCCTTGCGCTCGGCGGCGGGCAGCAGGCGGCCGCTGAAGGCGATCGGCGCGCCGAAGCGGTCGCAGATCGGGAACATCACGCGCTCCCAGAAGCGGTCGGCGGGGCGGCCGTTGCGGTCGACCGCCAGGTCGACGTCGAGCAGCGCGCGCGCCGCGATGCCCTTGCGGCGGGCCTCGTCAACGAGCTGGCCGTTGCCGGGCGACCAGCCGAGGCGGAAGCGCCGGCATGCTGCCGCGGACAGGGCGCGGCTGTGCAGGTAGGCGCGCGCCTCGGCGCCGTCGGGGCGTTCCCACAGCACCTGTTCGTAGAACTTCACCGCGAATTCGACCGCGGCGAGCTGGGCCTCGCGCTCGCCCTTGGGGGCGCGGCCGGCGTCGTCGCGGTAGGTCAGGGTGATGCCGGCGCGGCGCGCGAGCAGCTCGATGGCGTCCGAGAAGTCGACGCGCTCCTTCTCGCGCACCAACGTGATGGCGTCGCCGTGCGCGCCACAGCCGAAGCAGTGGTAGGTCTGCTGCTCGGGGTAGACGTACATGCTGGGGGTGCGCTCCTGGTGGAAGGCGCAGCAGCCCGAGAAGTTCGCACCCGACTTGCGCAGCGGCGTGTATTCGCCCATCAGCTGCACCAGGTCGATGCGGCTCTTCACCATGCGCACCTGGTCTTCGCCGAGAAATCCGCTCATGGGGGTGTTTTAGGCCAGGGCGGGAGAGGGGAAGGGCGGAAGAAGGCGACTCGTAAGCAGGGTGCGCGCAACCGCATCCACTTGCGCAATGGTCATGCGTCTGCGACCCGCTTCACGTCTCCGCGCGTGCAGTCCGCTGCCGCTCTTCCGTCCTCCCCTCCACCTTCCACGTTCATTCCGCAACGCCCAGCGAGGGATCGATCTCGGCCTTCAGCGCCTGTTCCAATTCCGCGAGCGCCGCGCGGCGGCCGGCGTCGTCACCGGCGAGGCGGCCGGTGGTGCGGACCTTGACCACGCGCCCGTCGAAATCCCAAAGTTCGAGCTGCGAGCCCTCGGTGCGCAGGCGCGCCAGCACGCGCTCTTCAGCGACGCGCTGGATGCGCAGCAGGGTCTGGATGCGGCCGCTGGGTCCGTTGCGGCCGGCGGGGACGACCGGGGCGGCGGTCGGGGCCTTGGCCTCGTCGAGCAGGCGCGGGATGTCGGCGCGGCAGCTGCCGCAGCCGGTTCCGGCGCCGGTGGCGTTCACCACGTCGTCGACGGTGGTGGCGGCGGTCACGGCGATGGACTGGCGGACGGTCTCTTCGGCGATGCCGAAGCAGCGGCAGAGCAGCGGGTCGAGTTCGACGTCGTGGTCGAGATCCTCGCCCTGGAAGATGGCGATCGCCGACTGCAACCCGGCCAGGCCCCACAGCTGGGGCGGCAACCGGGTCGGATCGAGGCCACCGAGATGGACGCACAGCGCGGTCACGCCGAGGGCTTTGGCCGCTTCGAGGGTCAGCCCGGTCGCCAGCTCGGTGATCGCCGACGTCGCCGCGACCTGGTCGGTGCAGTTGAAGACCTGGAACTTCGCCTGGGTGATGCGCCCGTCCGCCACCGCGATGTAGAAGCGCAGCGCGTCCCCGACCACGATCGACCCGACATCGCCGACCGCATTGGCGTTCAACAGCTTGCCGAGGTTGCGCGGCCGCCGTGCATGGTCATCCAGGAGTTCGCTCGGCGTCATGGCCCGGAAGGTTGGCGCCCGCGCCCTCGACGCAAGCTGAGGCCCGCCGCGCCCCACCAGCCCAGAATCTCGGGTCTCGGGTCTCCTCGTGCCTCTTTTGCTCACTTGCTTTGTACCGCCCTCCCCCTCGCACACCCCCGTAACCCCACCCCCTTCCTGCTTTGGCGCGCCCCAGCGCAGCATTAGATTCACCTTGTGGCCAGCCACCTGCGTCAGCCCGCCGCCCTCGCCCTGCTGCTGTGGATTTGCAGCGCCGCCGGCGCGGTCCTGACCGCGGCGGAGCCACCCGGAACGCTGGTGCTACCGCTGCCGGTCGCCGGGGCCGGCGACCGGCGGGCAGCCGACATCGACCACGCCCTGATCGCGCTCAGCGCCGGCGACACCGGCCCGCTCGACGCGCTTGCCGACGAAGAGTTCAGCGCCCCGCTCGCGCTACCCGACAAGGATCATCCCGAGCTGGCGCGGCGCTGGACGTTGGCGCTGCCGGTCGCGGTCGCCCGGCTGGCGGCGCCGGCGCGCGAGCACGTGCTTTCCAACCTCGACGCGCGCTTCGCCTCGGCCCTGCCGGCGCACGCCGACGAGGAGGCGCGTGCGCGCGTCGCCGCGCGCTTCCTGCCCGCGCCGGCGGCAGTGCGCGCGCTTGGCGTCCGCGCCGACCGCGCCTTCGATCTCGGGCGCTTCGACGAATTCCTTGGCATCGCGCGGCTGCGCGACCTGGCCGGCGGCGGTCTGGGTGACGACCAGCGGCGCGACGCGGTCGCAGCCACGCTCAGCGGTCGCGGCCCGGACGTCGACGAGGGTCTGCGCCTACAGACGCCCGGCCTGCCGCGACCGACCTCCGCGCTGCCCCTGCCCGGGGCCGGTGGGCTGTCGGTCGCCTGGACGGTGCTGCCCGGTTGGGTGCTGGCATGCGATCCGTGGGGAGGCGTGCTGTGGCAGTTCCGCACCGAGCGCGCCGCCCAGGTGCTGACCGGGCCGGGCGCGGCACTGGTGCGCGACTCCCAGGGCGTGCGTGCGCTGGACGAGGGCGGCGCGGTGCGCGAGCTGCCGGCGCTGCCACCGGGCGCGCGGGTGTGGAGCGTGGCCGGCGGTGCCGCGTGGTTTTCGACCGGGACGCAGGCCTGGCGCCTCGACCTCATTGGCCGCGGGGTGGCGCGCCTCGATCTCGCCGGCGAGCCCCTGGCTGCGCCCTTGGTGCGCGGCGACGAGAGCCTGTGGCTGACCGCACGCGAGGTGGCGCTGTTCGCCCACGACCGGCCCGTGCAGCGGCTGCGCCACGGCCTGCCGGCCGGTGCGGGCTGGTGCCTCGGCGCCGACCGCACGCATCCGCTGGTGATCGCCCCCGATGGCCAGCGCTGGCGCCTGGAATCACTGGCCGAACAGCTCGCTGCGGGCACACCGATGGCACGCGCGCGGCTGCTGCTCGCCGCGGGGCGTCCTGAGGAGGCGCTAGTCGCGCTGGCGGGAGTCGCGAAGGATGCGGACAGCGATGCCATGCGCCTACGCGCGCACCTCGCGCGCGGCAGCCGCCACGCCGCGGAGCGTGCGGACGAGCTGCTCGCCCTGGCCGCGACGCCGCAGCAGCGGGCCACGGTGCATCAGGCCGTGCTGGCTGGCCTCGACGCCGCCGACCTTGGGCGGCGCGCGACCGAGGAGCAGGCCGTGGCCGCCCTCGGCGACGCCCACGGCCAGGTGCTGCTCGCCGGTCCCGGTGCGACCGTCGACTGGTCCGATGATCCGCGCGGGTGGGCGCATGTCCTGACCGGCGCTGGAGCACGCAGCGCGCGCACTGGTCCCAGCAGCACTGCGCTCTTCGCGCGGCCGGCGCACACTTGGTCGCGGATCGCCGCCACGCCTACCGCGCTTGCCGATGCCGCTGCGAGCGGCACCGACGGCGAGCGCCGCCAGGACGATGGCGGCTACGCCTACCGCGGGCAGGTGGTGCACCTGGCCTCGGGCATCGCGCGCAAGGAGGTGCAGGTCCACGCTCCCGACGGCACGCTGCGCTGGTGGCGACGCTGGGATGCGCTGTCCGGTCTGCAGGCGCCTGGCGTCGCGTTGGTGCTGCGTGACGACGCGGTCATCGTCCTCGAGGGCCAGGCGCGCCTGACCGCGCTCGACCTCGCCACGGGCGCGACTCTTGCCCAGCTCGACCTGCCTGCTGGAGTAGAGCTGCCAGGCGAGATCACGGTGCTTGGGCACGACCACATCGCCGTGCTTGGTCCGCTCGGCCTCAATCGTCGGCTAGATCTCGTCACTGCCGGTGGCTACCGCAGCATCGCCCTGCCCAGCCCGGCGCGCTGGCTGGTCGCCTGGGGCGGTGGTGCGTTGGTCTATGGCGAGGATGGGGTGGCGCGCAGCTTCCCCAGCGGCGCGACCATCGCGCTACCCGCGCCACTGGCCACTGTCGCCGCGCCACTGCTGAGCGAGGCGGGACTGCGCAGCGGGTCGCTGCTGTTCCCATGGGACAAGTAAGCTTCAGCGAGAAGAGCGGCCCGTGATCCTGCCGAGGGTGCCCGGACGTGAAGGCTGAATCCGCCACCTTCTGGTGCCATCATGCCGACCCGTGCGGCCAAGCCGCAGCATGCTGGAGCAACCATGCCCGATCCCCTGCCCACGCTCTTCCTCTCCCATGGTGCACCATCGCTCGAGCTCGAAGACGTGCCCGCGCGCACCTTCCTGCGCACCCTCGCCAACGCGCTGCCGCGGCCGTGCGCGCTGGTGGTGGCGTCGGCGCACTGGACCACCGCCGCCCCCGAGGTCGAGGCGTCGGTGCATCCGGAGACCATCCATGACTTCTCAGGCTTCCCGCCGGAACTCTATCGCCTGCGCTACCCCGCGCCCGGCGATCCGGCACTGGCTGCGCGGATCCGCGATCTGCTGACCACGGCCGGCTTCAGCGCACGCACCGCAGAGCGCGGCTTTGACCACGGCGTGTGGGTACCACTGCGCCTGGCCTATCCAGCCGCCGACATCCCGGTGGTCGCGGTGTCGCTGCAGCCGCAACTCGGCGCCGCCCACCACCTGGCTCTCGGCCGCGCCCTTGAGCCGCTGCGCCACGCGGGCGTGCTGGTCATCGGCAGCGGCAGCGCGACGCACAACCTGCGCGAACTGCGCTGGGGCGGAGCCGCGCAGACCCCTGCGTGGGTCAGCGCCTTCGACGAGTGGCTGGACAAAGCCGCCACTCACGGCGATCACGCCACCCTGGTCGACTGGGCTGCGGCGCCCGACGCGCTACGCAACCATCCCAGCGCCGAGCACTTCCTGCCGCTGCTGGTCGCCCTCGGCGCCGCCGGACCGGGCGCGCGCGGGCGCAGCCTGCACCGCAGCATGACCTACGGGGTGTTGAGCATGGGGGCGTACGTGTTTGGGTGAGGTGCGGCTGCTGCCGTCACCGCGCCTGCGCCGCCACTGGCAGCAACGCCGCCAGATCCTGCGCGATCAGCCCCACCGGCCCATGCCGCTTGGTCCACAGATCGCCCGCCAATCCGTGCAGATGCGTGCCCAACCACGCCGCCGCGAAGGCCTCCATGCCCTGCGCCATCAGACCCGCGATGGCGCCGCCGAGAACGTCGCCGCTGCCGGGGATGGCGAGGGCCGGGCCGCCGGTGCGGTTGAAGGCGCGGCGCGTGCCGTCGCTGATCACGGTGCCGGCACCCTTGAGCACGACCACGGCGGCGAAGCGCTGCGCAAGGGCGAGCGCGGCCGCGCCGCGCTCTGCAGCCGCGAGCGGGTCGGCGGCGAGCGCGCAGGCGGCCGTCAGGCGCGCGGCTTCGCCCGGGTGCGGGGTGAGGACGGTGGTGGCGCGCCGCGGCGGCAGCTTGGCGGCGAGTTCGGCGAGCAGCGTCAGCCCATCGCCGTCGATGAGCAGGCGCTGCGGCCCAGCCCACAACGCGCGCAGCAGCTCTGCACGGGCGGGGACCGCGCCCAGGCCGGGACCAACCACCACCACCGCGTGCGGATCAAGGGCTGCGACGAAAGCGGCGCCGGCGCGGTCGGGCAGCTCGAGACCGATCGCGGATGGCACCAGCGACAGCGCCGGCAGCAGCAGCGCAGATGGAACCGCCAGACGCACCAGTCCGGCGCCGCTGCGCAGCGCGCCGAGCGCGCAGAAGCACGGCGCGCCGAGCATGGTCGCACACCCGCCGATCACCACCACGGTGCCGAAGGTGCCCTTGTGGCCATCCTTGGGGCGGTGCGGCAGGGCGGGCAGCGGCGGCGCGGTGACGGTCGAGCGGGTGGTGCGTGACGGCATGGTCATGGCGGCAATACCACAGTGATGATGGCAATAGGCCGGGACGCGGAAGGGGTGGTTGCGAGCATGGTGGTAAGCGGAAGCATGGCCAGAAGCCCGTGCAGGAGGTTGGGCGACCATGCGCGAGGCCGCAGCCGGTGATCCGCGCGCATGCTACCCGCTCCGCCCGGATGCGGTCGGCGCCCCCTTCGCGCCGGCGCGCTGGCTGCCCGGCGCGCATCTGCAGACTATCTGGCCGGCCCTGCT
Source organism: Planctomycetota bacterium (assembly GCA_038213805.1). GTDB lineage: Bacteria > Planctomycetota > UBA11346 > UBA11346 > UBA11346 > BOG-1363. The sequence goes on from JBBQSO010000053.1 coordinate 14,498, forward strand.
CCGCAGGGTTTCAGCCGTCGCCGCGCGGCGCGAAGCCCTCGAACTGCCAGACGGTGACGTCACCGATCTGGACTGGGTCGGCGCCGCGCATGGGCCGATCGTCATCGTCCTGCCGGGCCTCCAGGGCGGTCTCGGTTCGCCGTACGTGCGCGGGCTGCTGCACGCGCTGGCCGCGCAGGGGCGACGAGCGGTGCTGCTCAACCACCGCGGTTGCGGCGGCACGCCGAACCGCTTGGCGCGCAGCTACCATTCCGGCTGGACCGCCGACCTGGACTTCCTGGTCGCGCGCCTGCGCCCACAGGCCGTGCCGCTGGCGGCGATCGGCGTTTCGATCGGCGGCAACATCCTGCTCAAATGGCTGGGCGAAAGCGGCACGGTTGCGCTGACCGCGGCCTGCGCGGTGTCGGTGCCCTGCGATCTGGCCGGCTCGGCGCGCGCACTGGATCGCGGCTTCGCCCAAGCCTATCAATGGCATCTGGTGCGCAGCCTGCGCCACGATGTCGCGCGCAAGCTCGCCAGCGGTGACCTCGGGATCGGCCTGGACGCGTGCATCCTTGCAGGTCTCGACACCTTCCGCCGCTTCGACGACCGGGTCACCGCGCCGCTGCACGGCTTCGCCGGCGTCGACGACTATTATGGACAGGCCAGCAGCCTGCCGTGGTTGCCCCGCATCGCTGTACCGACGCTGCTGCTTGCCGCCTGCAATGATCCGTTCCTCTCCGCGTCGTGCTTCCCCACCCCGCAGATGCTCTCCCCCGCGATCCAGTGGGAACCCACCGCCACTGGGGGACATGCCGGATTCATCACCGGTCCGCATTCCGCCCCACGTTCGTGGCTTGAACAGCGCGTCTGCGACTTCCTCGATCAGACCCTGGGCCCGACTGAGGGCGCTCGGCGATAGCGGTGACACCCCACTCCCCAGGCCTCTGCTCTGCCGCAGGGCGCACTCCGTCCCCTGCCTGGGGCCGAGACGCGCACCGCCTCTTCTGAACCCCCCACCCCCGCCCAAACCACCACGCCCCGCTGGACGATCCGCGATCACCGTCGAAGGTACCCGCCCAGGAGCCAACGTTGACCACCACCCCCGCCCCCGTCCGGCTCGGCATCATCGGCAGCGGCGAGATCGCGAAATCGCACGTCGCCTGCTACCGCAGCATGCCCGGTGTCACGGTGGTGGCGATCGCCAGCCCCACGCCCGGCCACGCGGCGGCGCTGGCTGGCGAGCACGGCGTCGCACATGCGTACACGGATGTCGCCGACATGCTGCGCCGCGACGATATCGACGCGGTCGACGTGTGCGTGCACAACAACCTGCACCGCGCGGCCACGGAAGCGGCGCTGGCCGCGGGCAAGCACGTCTACTGCGAGAAACCGCTGGCCGGTTCCTACGCCGACGCGCTGGCCATGCACCAGGCGGCGCAGCGCGCCGGACGCATGCTGCACGTGCAGCTCGCCACGCTGTTCTCCGGCGAGGTGCGCGCGGCGCGCGAACTGGTCGAGGCTGGCGGCATCGGCACCCCCTACCACGCGCGCTGCACCGGCTTTCGGCGTCGCGGCCGCCCCTTTGTCGACGGCCACGGCAACGCCGCCTTCGTGCAGAAGCGCATGGCCGGCGGCGGTGCGCTCTACGACATGGGCGTCTACCACCTCACCGAGATGCTGCACGTGCTTGGCAATCCCAAGGTGCTGCGCATCAGCGGCCAAGTCTACCAGCAGCTGCCGATGGACGAGGCGCGGCGCGCGCAGTCGGGCTACGATGTCGAAGAGCTGGCGGTCGGGCTGGTGCGTTGCGCCGCCGGGCTGACCATCGACCTGATCGAGGCCTGGGCGCTCGACCTCGACACGCTGGAGGGCTCGAGCGTGGCCGGCACGCTCGGCGGCCTGCGGCTGCGTCCATTCGCGCACTTCCGCAGCGCCGGCCATCTCGCACTCGATGCCAAGGCCGATCTCGGTCTAGCGCAGTTCCGCTGGGAGCGCGTGCGCGGCGACCACCCTGGGCTGAGCGATACCCACCGGCACTGGATCGCCGCGCTGCGCGGCGCGATCACGCCCCTGCCGACAGCCGAGCTAGCGCTGAACGCGATGCTGATCAGCGAAGGCATCTACCTGTCGGCGGCGCGCGGCCACGAGGTCTCCGCCGACGAGGTGCGCGCCGCCTCGCGTTCCACCGCCCTGCCCCTGTGAGGACCAGCCGATGAGCGACCCTGCAGCCCCCGGCGCCAACCGGCCATCGCGCGCCTATCTCTACGTGCTGGTCGGCGTGGTCGCGGGCGTGGCGATCGGCTACTTCTGGCCGCACCTCGGCGCGCAGCTCAAGCCGGTCTCGGACGCCTTCATCGGTCTGGTCAAGATGATGATCGCGCCAGTGATCTTCTGCACCGTGGTGCTGGGCATCGCCGGGATGTCCGATCTGCGCAAACTGGGGCGCGTCGGCGGCAAGGCGCTGCTCTATTTCGAGGTGGTGTCGACCCTGGCGCTGCTCATCGGCCTGGTGGTGGCCACCGTCCTGCAGCCGGGCGCCGGGGTCCATGCCGACCCGGCCAAACTCGACGTCAAGAGCGTCGCGGACTACGCGCAGCGGGCGCACGAGCTGTCTTTCAAGGACTACCTGCTGCACCTCATCCCGAAGACCTTCATCGAGCCGTTCGCGAGCAGCGGCGACCTGCTCCAGGTATTGCTCGTCGCCATCCTCTTCGGCATCGCCCTTGCGGCGCTCGGCCCGCGCGGCCAGCCGCTGCAGGAGACCCTGGGCATCGCCAACCGCGCGCTGTTCGGGGTGGTCGGCATGATCATGAAGCTGGCACCGCTGGGCGCCGGCGCGGCGATGGCTTTCACGGTCGGCAATTACGGCGTCGAGGCGCTCAAGTCCCTGGCCGTGCTGGTCGGCATCTTCTACCTGACCTGCGCGATCTTCGTGGTGGTGGTGCTGGGCGCGGTCGCACGCGTGGTCGGCTTCAGCGTCCTGCGCTTCATCGTCTACATCAAGGACGAGATCCTGACCGTGCTCGGCACCTCGTCTTCGGAATCCGCACTGGTGCCGCTGATGGGCAAACTCGAGACCCTCGGCTGCCCGCAGAGCGTGGTCGGCGTGGTGGTGCCCGCGGGCTACTCGTTCAACCTCGACGGCACCAACATCTATATGACCCTGGCCACGCTGTTCGTCGCGCAGGCGCTCGAGATCCATCTCGATCTCGGCCAGCAGCTGACCATCATCGGCGTGGCCATGCTCACCAGCAAGGGCGCCTCCGGGGTCACGGGGGCGGGCTTCGTCACGCTGTCGGCGACGCTCGCCGTGGTGCCGGGCATCCCGGTCGAAGGCCTGGCGCTGATCCTGGGCGTCGACCGCTTCATGAGCGAGGCGCGCGCCGTCACCAACTTCATCGGCAACGGCGTGGCGACCCTGGCGATGGCGCACTGGGAGGGCGAACTCGATGTGCCACGCCTGCGCGTACTGCTTGCCCGCAGTCCCGGGACGCCCACCCCGTGACCAGCGGCCAGATCAGCGCAGTTCGCCCACCGCGCACGGCGCCACCCGGCAAATAGACAACCTCGCGGCCACTCCTATGGTACGCTCACCGGCCTGCGCCCCGAGGGAACCGACGCGTGTCCAACCAACCCTTCGCCACTGCCGATTTCCAGTGCCGCGTCGCCACCCTGGTCTTCACCGACCTCGAAGCCTCGACCGAGCGCAAGCGCCTGCTCGGCGACCGCGCGGCGGCCCAGCTCATCGCCCGCCACCAGCACCTGGTGCGCAGCCTGCTCGGCGCGCACGGCGGCGAGGAGATCGACAACGCCGGCGACGGCTTCTTCCTGATCTTCGCGGTGCCGAGCGCGGCGGTGCGCTTCGCGCTGGCCCTGCAGACCGCGCACGCCACCCAGGCGGATCTGCCCAAGGTGCGCATCGGCATCCACCTCGGCGAGGTCTGCACCTCGCCGATGCCGGCCGGGGCGAGCAAGCGCATGAACGTCACCGGCCTGTCGGTCGACGTCGCCGCGCGCATCCAGTCGCTGGCGTATCCCGGTCAGGTGCTGGTCTCGGACGTGGTGCACCGCAACGCGCGCCAGCAGCTTGGTGCCACCGCGCAGGAGATCTGGCGTGAGTATGGCGCCTACGCCTTCAAGGGCCTCGACCATCTGCTGCACGACATCGTCGAGGTCGGCATGGAAGGGATGTCGCCGCTGCGCGCGCCTGAAGATAGCGAAAAGGCGCGCCGCGCCGAGGCCATCGGCCCCTACCGCCTGCTGCGCAAGCTTGGCGAAGGCGGACGCGGCATCGTCTACCAGGCGACCACCGCGCGCGGCGAGATCTGCGCGCTGAAAATCCTCCACCCGCGCCTGGCGGCGGATCCGGTGCAGGCGGCGCTGTTCCGCCGCCAGATCGCCTTCAGCGTCGCGCTGCGCCACCCGCGCATCGTCAAGATCCACGTCGGCGGCGAGTCGGACGGGCATTTGTGGCTGGCCGGAGACTACCTGCCCGGCGGCAGTCTGGAGGAGCTGCTCGCCGCGCGCGGCACGCTCGACGCCGAGGGCGCCTGGGGCGTGCTGATCGACACCCTCGAGGCGCTGGTTGCGCTCGAGGCGGCGTTGCTGGTGCACCGCGACCTCAAGCCGGCGGCGCTGCTGCGCGGCGGCGATGGGCGCTGGCAGGTCTCGGACTTCGGACGCGCGCGCAGCGTGCTGCCCATCGGCGTGCCGCGCACCGTCGACGGCAGCGAGGCGCAGTCGCCCTATGTCGCCCCCGAGCGGCGCTTCGACGACACCGGCGCGGACATCCGCGGGGACTTCTATGCGCTGGGCGCGATCGTGCAGCGCTGCCTGGGCGTCGCGCCCGGGGCCAAGACCCTGCCGCCCGGCCTGGGCAGCGCCGCGGCGCGGCTGGTGGCGGACATGATGGCGGAGGATCCGCAGCAGCGACCGGCCAGCGCCGGCGCCGCCCTCGCGCAAGCGCTGGCCGCGGCGCAGGGCGGAGTCGCGGCGCTGGGGACGTCGGCGCCGACCGCGATAGAGCCCGGACTGAGCTCACTCTCCGGCCGCGGCACCATCGATGGCAGCGTCACCCTGGTACCGCGCGACTACCGTGTGCGCCCGGTGGGCCGCCCGGGGCTGGGCCGCGCGAAGCTGGTGGTGATCCCCGACGATCCCTCGGCCAGTCTCGCGCTCGAGACCATCTTCGTCTACGCCGCCGAGAGCCTGGTGCTGGGCCGCAAGAATCTCGACCACCCCGGCCAGGACGTGTGTCTGCGCCTGCGCCCGGCGGACGCGCACAAGGACGCCAACCTGCGCATCTCCGGGCAGCACCTGCGCCTCGCCAGCGGCGCCGACGGCGCCCGCGCCACGGCCCTGGCCGGTCAGTTGACGGTCGATGACCGCAACGTCGAGACCGGCCACGCCACCACTCTGCCGCTGATCGCACGCCTGCGCGTGGCCCAGGTGCTGGACCTGACCGTGCGCCAGATCGCCTGGCACGGACCGGGGCCGCTGTTGGATGGCCAGCCCTGTGACACCCGGCCGCCGGCGTTGTGGATCAGCCGGCCGACCAACGGCTCCGACCAGTCCTACCTGCTGGTGCCGGGCGCAGTGGCGCTGTCCTGCGCCCCGGGTGGCGCGCTGGTCGCGGGCGAAGGTGGCAGCCTGATGCTGCTGCAGCGTGGCGGCGTGCTGCACCTCGCCGGCGAGGGCCAGCCGGCAGGGACGGCGGTGCCGCTCCACGACGGCCTCGCCCTGCGCCTGCCGCGCGCGCGCCTGCTGGTGAGCGCGCTCACCGCCGAAGACCAGAAGTGACCACTCATGAGCGATAGGCCCAGCATGCAGGATCCCGATCTCATCGCCCTCTGGCAGCGCACCATGGGCACGCGCCTCGACGCGCTGGACGTGGCGCCAGACGCGACGCTCAAGCCGCCGGTCACCGTGGCCACGGGCGCGCCGGTGCCGGAACTCACCGCGATCACGCTGTCCGGTGGGCGCGCCGGCGCCACGCCGTGGGCCGGCTGCGTCACCGCCCGCACCATGGACGGCGCCGCCGTCGAGCCGCCGCTTGACGCGACCCGCGCCACCGCCCAGGCCGGGCAGCCCGGCGCCGGCACGCTGAGCGATGAGGCCACCATCGACACGCCGGTCGCGGATCCGGCTGCTGCCACCACACCGCCGCAGGCACCGGCCGGTACCCAAGCCTTCGACCTCAAGGACGAGGTCGGGCGCGGCGGCATGGGCGTGGTCTACCGCGGGCGCCAGCGCAGCCTGGCCCGCGACGTCGCGATCAAGGTCATCCTGCCCGAGCAGCGCAGCCCGCAGGCCGAGGCGCGCTTCCTGGCCGAGGCCATGGTCAACGCCGCGCTCGACCATCCCAACATCGTGCCGGTGCACGAACTGGCGCGCGACCAGGACGGCGCGGTGTTCCTCGCCATGAAGCTGGTGGGCGGCTATTCATGGCGGCGCCTGCTGCACCCGCGCGACGATGCGGAGCGCGCGGCGGCTGCGGTCTACGACCTCGAGGGCCACCTCGGCATCCTGCAAAGCGTCGCCAACGCCGTGGCCTTCGCGCACAGCAAGGGCATCGTCCACCGCGACCTCAAACCCGAGAACGTCATGGTCGGCGGCTTCGGCGAGGTCCTGGTCATGGACTGGGGCATCGCCGTCGACATCCGCGAACGCGCCGACGTCGATCTGCGCGCCCAGCACAAGAGCACGGTGACCTCGCCTTCGGGCTCGCCCAGCTACATGCCGCCGGAGCTGGCGCACGGGCGCGGCCAGGAGATCGGGCCGTGGACCGACACCTACCTGCTTGGCGCGATCCTGCACGAGATCCTCACCGGCCGGCCGCCGCACCGCGGTGGCAACCTCACCGAGGTCATCCTCGCCGCCAGCCGCAGCGCCCCGCCGGAATTCGCCGCCGACATCTCCACCGGGCTCGCGCAGATCTGCCGCCGCGCGCTGGCGCGCCTGCCCGCCGACCGCTACCAGAGCGTCGCGGACCTGCAGGAGGCGCTGCGCACCCACCTCAAGCACCGCGCCTCGGAACGCATCGGCGCGAGCGCGGCGGCGGTGTTGGCCCGCGCCACCGCCGATGCGGGTGGCGACGCGGCCACGCGCCGCCTGCGCTATGGCGATTACGCCGATGCGGTGGCCGGTTTCCGCCAGGCGCTGGTGCTGTGGCCGGACAATGCCACGGCTGCCGCTGGCGAGCGTCAAGCGCGCCTGGCCTACGCCGGCGCCGCGCTCGCGGGCGAAGACCTCGGCCTGGCTGAGACCCAGCTGCAGGCGCTCAGCGGGGACGACGATGCCGGCAGCCGCGCGCTGCGCGCCACCGTGGCAACGGCGCGCAGCACGGCCGGGCAGGCCGCGCGCCAGGCGCGCCTGAATCGGCGCGCGCTGGCCGGCGCGGTCATCGCCATCGTCGCCGGACTGGCCGTCGGCGTGGCGCTGCTCGCGCACGCCAAACGGCTGCAGCAGGACGAGGTGGCGCAGACCGCCCGCGAGCGCGACCTCGCGCTCAGCGAACGCCGCCACGCCGAACAGCTGACCTCGTTCATGCTTCACGACCTGAGCGGCAAGCTGCAGGCGATCGGACGCGTCGCGGTGCTGGGCGACGTGGTGCGCCAGGCGCGCGACTACTACCGTTCGCGCCAGGCCAGCGCGGGCGAGGCGGGCGACACCGCGGTGCAGGCCAACCTGGCGATCGCGCTCGAGAACCTCGCCCAGGTGCTGCGCGCACAGGGCGACCTGGGCGGGGCGCTGGCGGTCGCGCGCGACTGTCTGGCGCTGCGCAAGGGTCTGGCGGACGCGCAGCCGGGCGACGCGCAGCCGGCGATCGATGAGGCACGCCTGCTTGGCCTGGTCGGCGAGACCCAGCGCGACCTTGGCGCGCTCACCAGCGCCGACGCCGCCTACCAGGAGGCCTTGACGCTGCTGCGCGCCCGCATCGTCGGCCACCAGGACCAGGCCGACTGGCAGGCGCAGCTCGCCGACGCGCTCGATGGCGACGCGGCGATCCAGCAGGCGCGCGGCGACCTCACCGCCGCCGGCACGGCCTACCGCGACGCACTGGCCATCCGCGAGCGCTTCCTGGCCGGTGCCGGCAAGGGCGAGGCGCGCTGGCAGGCCGGCGTCGCCACCAGCCATGAACTGCTTGCCGAGATCGAACGGCGCATGGGCCGCGTCGGCGAGGCCTCGACCAGACTCGAACGCGCGCTCGCGCTGCGTCTGGGGCTTGCCCAGCGCGACGCCACCGACCTCGGCGCGCAGGCCGCGCTCGCGCGCTGCCACGAACGCATCGCCAACGCGCTGCGCCTGAAGGGCCAGACCGAAGCCGCGCTGGCCGCGGCGGACAGCGCCCTGGCCCTGCGCCTGCAGCTGGTGGCGCGCGATCCCGACAACGCGCAGTGGCAGAGCGACCTCGCCGAGCTGCGCGGCCACCTCGCCGAACTGCACGACGACCATGGCGACGCCGAGGCGACCGCCGCGGACCTGGTCGCCTGTCAGGCCATCCGCAGCCGATTAGCGCGGCAGGATCCGAACAATCTCGCCTGGCAGCACGCCTTGATCGAGGCCGACGACCATCTCGGTGATCAACGCCTGCTCGCCAATGACGAGGCAGGCGCGCTCGCCATCTTCCTCGCCAACCTTGCGGCCCGGCGCGGGCTGTGCGCCAAGGTGCCGGGCAACGCCACCTGGGAGCACGACCTGATCGACACCCTCGACCGTGTCGGCGACCTGCGCCTGCACCGCCACGAACTGGGCGAGGCCGAGACCGTGATCACCGAGTGCGCCGCCCTCGCCGAGCGCCTCGCGCAGCGCGATCCCGCCAATGAGGACTGGCGGCGCGACCGCGCCATCGCCGCGACCAAGGTCGGCGACCTGCGCCAGGCGCAGGGCCGCATGGCCGAGGCGGCGGCGCGCTTCGCGGAGTTCATCGCCATCCACGAACAGCTGGCGACCAGCGATCCCGGCAACGTCATCTGGCTGCGCGAGCTGGCGATCAGCTACGACCGCAGCGGCCAGCTGCACCTGGCCCGCGGTGAAGTGGACGAGGCGCGCCGCGACGTCACCCACGAGGTCGAGCTGCTCGGCCCGGTCGCCGAGCAGCATCCCGACAACGCGACCTTCCAGCGCGATCTGGCGGGCGCGTGGGAAAGCCTCGCCGGCATCCTGCGCCGCGATCCGACCAGGGCCGAGGCGCTGCGCGACCAGGCCAATGGCGTCGACATCCGCCGCCGTCTGGTCGCGCGTCTGCCCGCCAACCGGCAGTTCCAGCGCGAACTCGCCTTCGCGCTGGAGTGGATGGCGGCCTACAGTGTCGAGGCCGATGCGCAGGGCGGCGGCGAGGGCGCCGGGGCGCTGCGCCGCCAGGCACTGGCCCTGCGCCGCGCCCTGGTCGCCGCCGATCCCGCGCGAGTGACCTGGGGCTGCGATTTGGCGACCAGCCTGGCGGCGAGCGGCACGCCGGAGGACGCCGCCGAGGCGCAGGTGCTCTGGGAGCAACTCGGCGCCAGCGCGCCCGCCGACCACGAGGTGCGCACCGGTCTGGCCGCCAGCCTGCAGCGCCAGGCGACCGCGAGCGGGGTCGGGATGACCGCAAGTGACGCCGCGGAACGCGACCGCGTCTTCGCCACCGCGACCGCCACCGCCCGGCGCGCCGTCGAGCTGCGCCAGGCACTGAGCGCTGAGCAGCCGCAGGATCGCGACCAGCTCGACGCCCTCGGCTCGGCGTGGAACGCCCTCGGCAAGCTCCAGTACGAGTGGGGTCACCACGCGGAAGCGCTGGTATCGTTTGGCGGCTTCCGCGCCGCCAACGCCGCGCTGCTCGCCCAGGTTCCGGGCAACGAGACGTGGCTGCACGACCAGAGTGTCGCCGCTTTCAACGCCGCGAACGCGGCCGAGCAGGCGCACGACTACGTGCGGGCGAAAGCCGCCTACGCGGACGCGGCGGCAAGCGTGGGCGCGGATCCGGCGACGATCTCGTCGTACGCGTGGTTCCTGCTCAACTGCAGCGATGAGACCCAGCGCGACCTGCCCGCCGGCCTGGAGGCGGCACAGAAGGCCGATGCCAAGGCGAAGCACCAGAACAGCGACATCCTCGACACCCTGGCCTGGGCGCTGTTCGTCAACAACCGCGCCCGCGAGGCCCTCGCCAACGGCGAACTCGCGCTCGAGCTGATGTCCGCTGACGCCGCTGAGGGCGATCGCGCGAGCATGAAGCGCCGCCTGCAGAAATACCGTGACGCGCTGAAACCGCCGCAATGACGGCTCAGCCGTTGCGGCGTCGCCGCAACCAGGCGCCGCCGGCGGCAGCGAGCACTCCGCCGAGCAGGGCGAGGGCGCCGAGCAGCGGCCACAGCGGATGCCAGACGCCCTCGTCACCGATGACCAGGAACCAGCCGGTGCAGAACACCAGCGCCGGCGCACCGGCGTAGAGACTGGTCAGCCACCAGGTGCGCGTGAACGTCCAGCCGCCGAGGAACGCCATCGCCGCGATCACCGCCAGCGGCCACGGTACCCGTCCCGCGAGCAGCGGCGGCGACGACAACAGGCAGAGCAGCAGCAACCACACGCCGGCACCGAGGCCGACCAGGCTGCACAATACGGCGATCAGTGCGCGGGGCATGGGCGGATTGGAAGCGCTGAACCAGACGAGGGAAGCGCGCTCCGCGGTCCGCGGAGCGCGCAGCAGCCCACCGCTCAATGCAACACCGGCCCCGTCGCATCCTTGCCAATCTGGCGGTACCGATAATAGACCTCCAGGCACAGGCAGCAGTACGCGGTGCTCAGCACCCGTCCGGTGTCGCTGCCGTGGAAGACGGTATTCGCCGGGTCCCAGCTGCCGGCGAAGCAGTCGGGATCGCGGCGCATGCTCGCCAGCAGCATGCCGCTCATGGTCTTGTTCCAGCGCTGCCAGCGTTCGCCGCCCGCCTGAAAGATCGCCATGGTGTCGTAGTACAGGTAGTAGGTGTTGCAGGGGTAGGTCGTCGGGTGCTGGTAGGTGTCGATGTGATTGCACAGCGACTCCAGCATGATGTCGCCCTGGTGGTGGCCCAGGAACACCGCGCACACCGCGCCCACCGGCGCCAGGTCATGGGCGCTGCTGCCAGGTTTATCGATCTGCACGACGTCGCTGGTCGCGTCCCAGGTGTAGGGGAAGCTGGAGCGCGCGCTGTAGGGATCCACCAGCTTGCGCCAATCCGGATTCGCGGCCTTCCACGCCTGGTCGAGCCAGGTGCGCGCACCCACCATGCCGGTGCCCACATCCAGCCCGGCCGCGACCGCACTCTTGAGCGCCATCACGCACCAGCCGCTCACCGATGAGTCGTTGCGCGCTGGATTGCCGTCGACGTAGTCCCAGCCCAATCCGCCATAGGCGCGATCAGCCTGCTTGGACGGATTGCGCGCCTGGCGGCTGACCAGCAGCGTGGCCGCCTTCTGCGCCGGCGCGCGCAACATCGGGTCACCGGTCATGCCATAGGCTTCAGCCAAGGCCATGGCCGCGACCGCGTGCTCATAGTTGCGCACTCCGAGCAGGCCATCCGGCTTCTGCGCCGCGAGCAGGTAGTCGAGCGCCTTCTGCACGGTCCTACGGTAGGTGCCGAACTTATGGTCGTAGCCCGCGCCCAGGTAGCAGAGCAGCGCATAACCGGTCAGCGCCACGTTGACGTCGCTGCCACCGCTAGTCGCCGTGCTGCCTGGCTCGCACTTTGGCCCCACCTGGCAGTTGTCCTGGTAGTGCTCGGCGTCCCACATGCCGTTCGTGCTCTGGTGGCGCTTGAACCAGCGCAAGGAGTCGTGAACTGCGGCTTCGGTCTCCCGGCCTCCACCACCCTTCTTCACCGCCTCGTTGTGGCCGCCACCCCTGCGGACGCCGAAGGAGCCGCTGGCCGGACCACCGACGCCGGTCACACAGATGATACCCTTGCCACCTTCCTCGACCGTGGCGATTTTGTCCGGATCGCCCACCTTACCGGTCTGATCCGGATCTGCGTCGGAGGTATCAACCACATCGACCTTGGCGTCGAGAGGCGTGAACGGAGCCGCCTCCTCATCGACCTTGGTGGTATCGATCTCCGGCCTGGGCACGATGGCGACGACCGGCGGGTGCTCCGGCGGTTTGACGATCGGGGTCTGCTGCGGTGGTTCCCACGGCGGCTGCTCGATGACCGGGGCCTTGGCGGCGTAGACCAGGCCCGCGAAAATCAGCGCGACCACCCCATGCAGGCCGACGCTGAGGAACCACGCCGGCGCGCCGGATCTGGCGGAGCCTTCCTCGTCCTCGGCGTGCACTCGCACCACCTCGGGGCCGCTCGGGCCGGGTTCCGTATCCGTCTGCTGCGCGTGACGCTGGTGAGTGGGGATCGCGGTGCTGCCCATGGTCGTCTCCTGGCCGGTGCGCTGATGAACGCCGCAGTGCGACCAAGGTTCGGGAGCAGGATCGAGGCGATTGCGAGACCCCGGGATGCGCGCGAAAACACCGTATTTCGCTGCTGTTTTAGATCACCTGGGATGACGAATCAGGCTCGCATCGAGAGGCACTGAACCTCCATCCTTCAACTGCGTTGGCGCCGCCAGCGCACGCACGCGACCCATTTTCCCACCCCTGAACACGTGCACCAGCGTCCGGATCCTTTCCTGGGACGGCGCGCCGCTGAGGCGCTCTCCATCCCGAGCGCACCAGCGGCGCCCGATCCTAGGCGGAAGCCTGACGCGACACCGCACGGCGGAGGCGCTCGCTTGGAATTGCGCACCGGCCACGGACCTGCTATTGCAAAACCCACTGGACCCCTCGCCCGCAGGCGCAGACCCAGACCCGACCCAACAAATGGTCGCTCGCTTGTACCCGTTTCCGTCACGATCACGCCAGAACGCACATCCTATCTCCGCCCGGATCAGTCCGCGACATTCCACGTACTGATCCGTCGAGCGTTTTCATACCCGAACGCTTCTTGCGGTTTTGCCCGTCACCCCACAACATCCCGACGCACCGCTGGTATACCAGTGTGCCGCGGCGACCGGGGTTCACCGGACTTGCCCCGTACGCCCAGGAGAGAGCCATCAAATATATCCGCTACCGCGACCAGGCGAACTCGACCGGATACGGTGCGCTCGCCACCGATGGCACTGTCCGCCGCCTGGTCGGCGACCTCTATGGTGCGCACACCGTCAGTGACGAGATCGTCCACCCCGCCGCGCTGCTGGCGCCGGTGGTGCCGACCATGATCTGGTGCATCGGCCTCAACTACCGCCGTCACGCCGCCGAGAGCAAGCTGCCCGAGCCGCAGCGCCCGGTGGTCTTCGCCAAGGGCCCGAACACCGTCTGCGCGCCAGGCGCCCCGATCGTCATTCCGCGCGCCCTCGCCAGCACCCAGGTCGATTACGAGTGCGAACTGGCGGTGGTGATCGGCAAGGCCGCCAAGAACGTCAGCCGCGCCAACGCCCTCGACCACGTGCTGGGCTACACCTGCGCCAACGACGTCAGCGCGCGCGATTGGCAGATCCAGTGGGGCGGCGGCCAGTGGTGCCGCGGCAAGACCTTCGACACCTTCTGCCCGCTCGGCCCCTGCCTGGTGGGGCGTGATGAGATCCCGGATCCGCAGGCGCTGCGCATCGCCACGGTGCTGAACGGCGAGACCGTCCAGGACTGGAACACCAACGACATGATCTTCAGCGTCGCCGAGATCATCGAGTTCCTCAGCGGCAGCACCACGCTGCTGCCGGGCACGGTGATCCTGACCGGCACGCCGCACGGTGTGGGCATGGCGCGCAAGCCGCCGCTATGGCTGAAGGCCGGCGACCAGGTGACCATCTCCATTGCCGGCATCGGCGACCTCACCAATCCGGTCGTTGACGAGACCTGACCAGACCACGTCGCGGAGCCGCCGTCCCATGCCCATCACCATCACCTCCGTCACCGTCCACGACGTGCGCTTCCCGACGTCGCGGCTGAAGGACGGCTCCGATGCGATGAATCCCGACCCGGATTACAGCGCCGCCTACGTGGTGCTGGCCACCGACCGCCCCGGCCTGGCCGGCCACGGGCTGACCTTCACCATCGGACGCGGCAACGAGATTTGCGTCGCCGCCGCCAAGGCGCTCGCCCACCTGGTCACCGGGCGCACGCTCGAGTCGTTCACCGCCGACATGGGCGGTTTCTGGCGACACATCACCGGCGACAGCCAGCTGCGCTGGATCGGGCCCGACAAGGGTGCCATCCACCTTGCCACCGCAGCGATCGTCAACGCGGTGTGGGACCTGTGGGCCAAGGTCGAGGGCAAGCCGCTGTGGCGCCTGCTCGCTGACATGAGCCCGGAGCAGCTGGTGCGCTGCATCGATTTCCGCTACCTCAGCGACGCGCTGACCCCGGACGAGGCGCTCGCCATCCTGCGCCAGCGCGACGCGACCAAGGGCGAGCGCATCGCAGCCCTCGAGCGCACCGGCTACCCGGCCTATACCACTTCGGCGGGCTGGCTGGGCTACAGCGACGAAAAAATGCGCCGGCTGTGCCGCGAGGCGGTCGCCGCGGGCTTCACCCACCTCAAGATCAAGGTCGGCCGCGATCTTGCCGACGACCTGCGCCGCAGCCGCATCATCCGCGAGGAGATCGGCTGGGAGCGCAAATTGATGATGGACGCAAACCAGATGTGGGAGGTCGGCACGGCGATCGCCAACATGAAGGAGCTGGCCGCCTTCAAGCCGTGGTGGATCGAAGAGCCGACCAGCCCCGACGACGTGCTCGGCCACGCCGCCATCGCCAAGGCGCTGAAGCCGCTGGGCATCGGCGTCGCGACCGGCGAGCACTGCCAGAACCGCGTCATGTTCAAGCAGCTGCTGATGGCCGACGCGATCAGCTTCTGCCAGATCGACAGTTGCCGTCTGGGTGGCGTGAATGAAATCCTCTCGGTCTACCTGATGGCCGCCAAGTTCGGCATCCCGGTGTGTCCGCACGCCGGCGGCGTCGGCCTGTGCGAATACGTCCAGCACCTGTCGATGTGGGACTACGTCAGCGTCACCGCCACCACCGAGAACCGCGTGGTCGAGTATGTCGACCACCTCCACGAGCACTTCCTCGACCCCTGCGTGGTGAAGAACAGCCACTACATGCCACCGACACGGCCCGGCTACAGCATCGAGATGAAACCGAAGTCGATCGCCGACCATCTCTTTCCTGATGGCCCGGTGTGGAGCCACGCCGCGCAGGCGTGAACCGGCATGCGCGCGCGGCCCGCCGCCACGCTTGTATTCCTGCGTATTCCCATTTTTCTCGCTTCTCGCTTCTCGCTTCTCGCTTCTCGCTGCTCGCTTCTCGCTGCTCGCGCTTCGCGCCTAAAGTTTCACCCAAAGGACTCCCATGCCCCAGACCATCCTCATCACCGGCGGTTGCGGCTTCTTCGGCACCTGGATCATCCGCCGCCTGCTCGACGATGGCGATCGGCCGGTGGTCATGGACCTGACCAGCAACACCAAGCGCTGGTCGATCCTGCTCTCACCCGAGGAGATCGCGCGCGTCCCCTTCCACGCCGTGGCCATCGACGACACCGCGGCGATGCTGGCCGAGGTCGAGCGCATCAAGCCCGACGCCATCATCCACCTCGCTGGCCTGCAGGTGCCGACCTGCCGCGACAACCCGCTCGCCGGGGCGAAGGTCAACGTGCTGGGCACGCTCAACGTCTTCGAAGCCGCCAAGGCACGCAAGACCGCGACCGGCACCAGTCCGCGTATCGTCTACGCCTCCAGCGCCGCGGTCTTCGGCCCCGACGCTGAATACGGCGAAAAGCAGGTCGGCGACCACTCCATCCCGCGCCCGACCACACACTATGGCGCCTTCAAGCTGTGCACCGAGCACGCCGCCAAGGCCTACTGGACGGCCAACCAGGTCGCCAGCGTCGGCCTGCGCCCGCTCACCGTCTACGGCCCAGGGCGCGACGTCGGCATGACCAGCTTCCCGACCCGCGCCATCGCCGCCGCCATCCATGGCAAGCCCTTCGACATCCCTTTCACCGGCCCGACCGCCTACATCCACATGCGTGAGGTCGCCGACATGTTCCTGGCCTGCGCGCGCAAGCCGATGACGGATGGCCTGGTCTACACCGTCGGCGGCGACGTCCTCGACACCGCGGGCTTCATCCGTGCCCTGGCCGCCCAGCTGCCCGGCGCCGAAAAGCTGATCACGGCCTCCGGCGGCAACCTGCCGATCGCCGCCAATCTCGACGACGCCGCATTGCGCACGGCCTACCCGGGCCTGTTGCGCATCCCGCTCGACCAGGGCATCGCCGAGACCATCACGGTGTTCAGGAAGATGCATGCGGCAGGGAAGTTGGAGATTTGAGCTGATGGCTGATGGCCGATGGCCGACAACCGACAGCAGACACCCGATACATCAGGAGAGCGCGGAGGCGCGGAGCTGAGGCAGGCTGGACAGACAACATGCCGCAAAGCGCAAAGGGACCAGGGATCCCGCATGCCCCGGCAAGGCATAGGACAAGCCGGCAGAAGTTGTCCCTCTGCGCCTCCGCGCGCTCCTGCTCTATCTAATTTCTGCCTTCTGCAGTCGGCCTCGCCCCATCACTTCCCCATGCAGCACTTCTTGAACTTCTTCCCGCTGCCGCACGGGCACAGTTCATTGCGGCCGAGCTTATCTGCCGGCCGGACGAAGGTCGCTGGCTTGCCGCCGGCGGCGAGGAAGGCCTCCTTGAGCGCACCGACGTAGCGGCCGCGCGCAGCGCCTTCGGCGAGGCGGCCCTGGGCCTGGAGGTCGGTGAGGAAGGCGCGCACCAGGCTCGGTACGAACGGCCGCACCTCGGGATCGAGGTGCAGGCGTGCGACCTCGCCCAGCAACGCCGTTTTCAGGTCTTCATCGCTGAGGACGCCGGGCTCCCGACCGCCCGCGGCGCAGGCTGCGGTCAGCAACGTGCCGAGGATCTGCTGGGCGTGCTCGGCCACGCGGCCAGGGAACAGCTTCACGCCGTCGCCGTGGCTGAAATCGGCGGCCCAGGATTCGCAGGTGTCGGTGCGCCAGTGCTCTGTCATTGATTCATTCCAGTGGGGCAGGGGAGGAAGACAATGGCTGATGGCTGATGGCTGATGGCTGATGGCTGACTGAAACGGCGCTGCGCACCGATTTCAGTCCATTCGATGGGCGTGCAGGGGTCGCTCCGATATCGCCAACGACGTGGAGCAAGCGCTCTTCGCCAGCAGCCATCAGCCATCAGCCACTCCCCTATCTCACATCCCCCTCACCCAACTTCCGCCTGAACAACTCCACGACCAGTCCATACGTCAGATGCGCCAGCGACGGATTGTAACGGTTGCCCTCATCGCGCAGGAAGGCGTGCGCCGCGTTGAACTCGTGCCACTCGAAATGGCGCTCGGCGCTGCTCAACGCCTGGTAGATGGCGGCGCGCGCCTCGGCGGGGATGTGTGGATCCTGGCGGCCAAAGATCATCAGCAGCTCGCCGTTGATCGCGCGTACGCGCTCGAGGCTGTCGTCGGCGCTGCCCTTGCCCAGACTGCGCTTGTGCAGATCGGTGGGGTAGAGGCAGGCGGCGGCGAGGATCTCCGGCTCCAGCGCGGCGCGGAAGGCGAGGTGTCCGCCCAGGCACATGCCCATGGTGCCGATGCGGCCGGTGCAGTGGGGCGAGGCGTTCAGGAAGGCAATGCAGGCGCGCGCGTCGCTGTCGTAGCTCTCCAGCGATTTGGCAAGCTTGTGGGCGTTGCCCCGCGCCGAACCCTCGGGCGTGTAGCCCAGGACGGTGCCCGGCGCCTCGAGTTCGTGATAGACCTCGGGCACCGCGACCAGGAAGCCGTGCCCGGCCATCATCGCCGCGGTGCGGCGGATCGGGCCGGTGACCTGGAAGATCTCCGAATACAGGATGATCCCAGGATAGCGCCCGGGCGCCGCGGGCCGGAAGATGTGGGTACGCATCGGTCCGGCGAGGGTCGGCAGGTCCACGGTCTCGGTGTCGAGGATGATCATGCCCGCACCATGGCTGCACGGGCGTTGGGTCAACCGCCGCCCCGCGCGCAGGCAGTCGAGGTTTTCCCCGGTCCTGCTAGCCTGGGACCATGCCCGACGTCCCGGCGGCCCTGGTCTACCTGCTGCGCTGCCGCGACGGGACCCTTTACTGCGGCTGGACGACCGACGTCGCCAAGCGCCTCGCCACCCACAACCGCGGTGCCGGCGCCGCCTATACGCGCGCGCGTCGGCCAGTGAAACTGGTCTGGCACGAGGCCTGCGCCGACCGCAGCGCCGCCCTGCGCCGGGAATGGCAGATCAAGCAGCTGACCCGCCCCGAGAAGCTGCGCCTGATCGCGGCGGCCCGCCATCGCAAGACCGGCTGAGCTCCCGCAGACTGCGCATCCCGCGCGCATGGCCGGAGCGTGATGCAGGTCGTTGTTCCCGACAGCAGCGACGGTCATTCACCCGCCCGGCTCCCGAGCGCTGCGATGCGATTGCTTCCACCTCGAAGCAGCGGCACAGTCGCACCGTCCGGAGCCGCTCGCCATGTCACGCATCTTGAGCAGGTCCTGCGCGCTGATCACCACCGCCATCACGGTCGGTCTGGTCGCCTGCGGTGGCCCGCCGCGCCCCCGGGCTGGCTACCAACCACCTCCGATCACTCTTACTGCGCCGCTTGAGCACACCTTCGCCGCCGATGCCGTCGCGCAGCCGCCGGCCGGCATGCACCCCTACACCCTCGGCCCCGGCAGGCCGTCGCGCTGGTTGGTGCAGGCGGTCCCCGATGCCGCCGGCGGCAAGGCGCTGGTGCAGATCGACGAAGACGACAACCACAGCCGCTACCCGCTCGCCCTGCTCGACGGCGTGATCGCGCGCGACCTGCGCGTCGGTGTGCACGCGCGCGCCGTGCGCGGTCAGCTCGACCGCTCCTTCGGCGTGATCCTGCGCGCCCGCGATGATCGCAATTTCTACCTGGCGCGCGCCAACACTTCCGAGATCTCGCCGGAGAACGTCCGCCTGTACGTGTTCGTCGACGGCAAGCGCTCCCAGCTCGACGAGTGGGAGGGCTCCGCCAAGCCGGGCGTGTGGCACGACCTCGCCCTGGAGGCGGTCGGCGACCAGCTCACGGTGAGATTCGACGGCAAGCCGGTGATCAAGCGCCGCGACACCACCTTCCGCGAGGCCGGCGGCGTCGGCGTGTGGACCAAAGCCGAGTCGGTGAGCCAGTTCGACCGCATCACCATCGCCCCCGCTCCCTGAAGCCCATCCCGACCGGAGATTCCATGATCGCACGCCTGCTCTCCGTCACCAGCCGCGCCGGCCTCGGCCTGGTCCTCGCCGCCAGTGGCGCGCGTCTGACCGCCGCCGACGTCCCGAGCCGCGCCCAGGTCGAAGGCCTGATCGCCTCGACGACGCGCTGGATCATCGCCCAGCAGCAGCCCGACGGTGCGCTGGTGCCGGGCCGGCTGTTCCCCTTCGGCATCACCGAGATGGCGCTGGTCGCGCTCGCCGGCCAGCCCATGGCGCTGGCCGCGGACGAACACCACATGGCACTCGCGCTGACCTACATCAACCGCCAGCGCCAGCCCGATGGCGGCGTGTACATCGCCGACGAGGGCCTGGGCAACTACACCACCTCGCTGGCACTGATGGTGTGGAGCGCCACCGGCACCGGCGAGCCGGCCGCGGTCAAGCGCGCGCAGGAGTACCTGCTCGGCATCCAGAACACCACGCCCGGCGATCTCGGCGAGGGCGGCATCGGCTACGGTGACAAGGGCAAGGGTCACGAGGACCTGTCCAACACCAGCTACGCCCTCGAAGCGCTGCGCGGGTCAGGCGTGCCCGCCGCCGATCCCCACCTGCAGGCGGCGATGAAATTCCTCGAGCGCTGCCAGGACCTCTCCGCCGTGAACAAGCAGCCGTGGGTGGGCACCGCCGGCGCGGTCGGCGGCGGCGCGGTCTACGGCCCCGCCGACGCCAACGGCAGCTGGGAGAAGCATGACCCGACCCAGGCCGAGAAATTCACCTCCAGTGGGACCATGACCTACTCGCTGATCTCCAGCTACCTGACCCTCGACCTGGCGCCCGAGGACGAGCGCGTCAAGGCGGCGCTCGCGTGGGTGCGCAGCGCCTACCAGTTCGAGGCCAATCCCGGCATGGCCGCGGGCAAGGAACGCCAGGGTCTGTTCCACTACTACACCTTGATGGCCCGCACCCTCGCGCGCCTCAAGATGAAGACTTTCGAAGTCCCCGGCGGCCGCACCGTCGACTGGCGCGCCGATCTCTTCGCGGCCATCGTCGCGCGCCAGCAGACCACCACCCTCGCCGATGGCACCACCGCCACGTGGTGGCTCAACGACGAGAAGCGCTGGCTGGAGGGCACGGCGCATCTCACCACCGCCTACATGCTGCGCGCGCTTAAAGCGATCGCGGCGTCGGTGGAGTGACCATGCGCGCGCTCCTGCTGCTGCTCATCGCCCTGGCTCTACCCTGCGCCGCACACGCGGCCGACGACCCGGCCAGCCACACGGTGCAAGCGCTCGGCGTGTCCGCGTCGCTGGTCGTCGATGCACCCCTCACCGCCTCCACAGTCATCCCCGGCTTCGTGCGCGCGCACGGTGCCCAGGTCGACTGGCAATTCGAAGCCGAGGACCTGCGCTCGGTCCACCGCAGCAGCGACACCCCGAACCATACCATCCTGGTCGTGCAGACCGCGCTGGTGATGGGCCGCAACGACACCTTCATCTTTGTTCCGGACACGGTGATGTCCTACGACCAGGTGCTGAAATTCGTCGCCGAGATCAAGCGCCCGCGCTGATCACCCGTGTTCGTAGCCTGCCCAGTCGAGCGGTACCATGCGCCCGCGCGTGTCTTCGCGCCAGGAGCCAGGCTCTGCGAGCAGCCAGCCGACCGTGGTCAGCGGCCGCGGAAACGGCCAGGCGAGCTGGAGCGTCGGCCACTGCTCGGCAGCGATCGCGGCGAGCAGTTCGAAGTCCTCCCCCTCGCAGCAGGCGGCGCGCGCCTGATCTGAGAACAGCGGCACGTCAGCGTGTACCGGCACCTGGGCCGGCAGCAGCAGCACGCCACATCCGCTGGCTTCGGCAAGCTTGGGCGCATCGGCGGCGAGGCCGTCGCTGAGATCCATCATGGCGTGCGCCAAGCCGTGCGCGGCGAGCCACTGGCCCTCGGCGAAGCGCGGCTCGGGGCGCAGGTGCCGACCGGAGGCGAGGCTGCCGCCGAGCGGACCGGTCACCACCAGCAGGTCGCCGACCTGCCCGCCGCTGCGTCGCAGCAGGCGGCCGGGGGCGCCAGCCTGGGCGACCGCTTCGCCCCACACCGTGACGCTGATGACCAGGTGCTCGCCGCCGGTGGTGTCGCCGCCGAGCAACGGACAGGCATGGCGCTCGAGCTCTGCGATCAGGCCCTCCATCAGCGCACGCCCATCCCAGGTCGTGGGACAGGTCAATGCCACCACCGCGCCGACCGGCCGCGCGCCCATCGCGGCAAGGTCGGAGAGCGCCGCACCCGCCGCCTTGCGCCCGACCAGGCCGGGCTGCTCGCCGGCCAGGAAATGGCGGCCTTCGACGATGGTGTCGACGCTCAGACAGGTCGGCCCGCCCGGCGTCCAGATGCAGCAGTCGTCGCCGATGCCGAGCATCCCCTGCGGGTCGCCCACGCGTGCACGCAGCGCGCGGATGAGGTCATGCTCGCGCATCAGCGGCCGGCTCAGCCGGCTTTGGCGACCGGCGCGACGACCGCGATCGCCAGGTCCTTGCGCCGCGCGATGATCTGTCCGCGCAACTCTTCGACCCGGCGCTCCAACTCGGCGACGCGCGCGGGCCGCGACGGATAGACGGGATGGTGCAGCTCGTTGAGCGCGAAGAGCTGCGCGCGCAGTTCGTCCTGCAGCGACTCGAGGACCGGATCGTGGTCGGGCGGCGTGGTCATGGCTGCGGATAGTCGGCAGGGGACGGGGCGGTCAAGGCATGGGTGGCTGATGGCTGATGGCTGATGGCTGATGGCTGATGGCTGATGGCTGATGGCTGATGGCTGATGGCTGATGGCTGATGGCTGATGGCTGATGGCTGACTTGAAACACTGACACCGGCGCTTCGCGCCGGTGTCAGTGTTTCAAGCTACCTGCCTGTTGCGCTCAGAATTCATGAATGGTAC
>JBBQSO010000054.1:0-35950 GCA_038213805.1 Planctomycetota bacterium
ATCCACCATGGTGTTCATGGTGTTCTTCAGGTCGAGCATCTCACCCTTGACGTCCACCGTAATCTTCTTCGACAGGTTTCCGCTGGCAACGGCCGTGGTCACTTCGGCGACGTTGCGCACCTGCGCCGTGAGGTTGCCGGCCATGTAATTGACCGAGTCGGTCAGGTCCTTCCACGTCCCCGCCACGCCCTTGACGTCGGCCTGGCCGCCGAGGCGGCCCTCGGTGCCGACCTCGCGGGCGACGCGGGTGACTTCGCCAGCAAAGCTGTTGAGCTGGTCGACCATCGTGTTGATGGTGTTTTTCAGCTCAAGGATTTCGCCCTTGGCCTCGGCGGTGATTTTCTTGGACAGGTCGCCGCGCGCGACGGCCGTTGTGACATCGGCGATATTGCGCACCTGGGCCGTGAGGTGGGCGGCCATCGAGTTGACGTTGTCGGTCAGGTCTTTCCAGACGCCCGACACGCCGCGCACGTCCGCCTGGCCGCCGAGCTTGCCTTCCGTTCCGACCTCGCGCGCCACGCGAGTGACTTCAGACGCGAACGACGACAGCTGGTCGACCATGGTGTTGACGGTGTTCTTCAGCTCGAGAATCTCGCCCTGCACGTCGACGGTGATCTTCTTGCCGAGGTCGCCATTGGCGACCGCCTTGGTCACGTCGGCGATATTGCGCACCTGGCTGGTCAGGTTGCCGGCCATCGAATTGACGTTGTCGGTGAGATCCTTCCACGTGCCGGCCACGCCCTTCACCTCGGCTTGGCCGCCGAGCTTGCCTTCGGTGCCGACCTCGCGTGCCACGCGCGTGACTTCGGAAGCGAACGACGACAGCTGGTCGACCATGGTATTGACGGTGTTCTTCAGCTCGAGGATCTCGCCCTTCACGTCGACGGTGATCTTCTTGGTCAGGTCACCATTGGCGACCGCGGTGGTCACGGTGGCGATGTTGCGCACCTGGCTGGTCAGGTTCGAGGCCATCAGATTGACGTTGTCGGTGAGATCCTTCCAGGTGCCGGCCACGCCCTTGACGCGCGCCTGGCCGCCCAGCTTGCCTTCGGTGCCGACCTCGCGGGCTACGCGCGTCACTTCCGACGCGAACGACGACAACTGGTCGACCATGGTGTTCACGGTCAGCGCGGTGCGGCGGAACTCGCCCTGCAGGGCGCGGCCCTCGATTTCCAACGCCATCGACTGCGAGAGGTCGCCCTTGGCCACGGCGCCGATCACGCGCGCGGTCTCGGAGGTCGGATGCACCAAGTCGTCGATCAGCGCGTTCACCGAGATGATGGTATCGGCCCAGGCGCCGGTCGCGGCGCCGACGGTGGCGCGCTGCGAGAGCTTGCCTTCCTTACCGACCACTCTGCTGAGGCGGTCGAGCTCGCGCACGGTCTTGCGGTTGAGGTCGACGATCTCATTGAAGGTGTCGGCGATCTTGCCGTCGATCCCGGTCCACTCACTCGGCAGCTCGGCCGAGAAGTCGCCGCGCTTGAGCGAGGTCAGCGCCTTCAGCAACCAGCGTTTGTCGAGCGCCACCTCCGCCTCTTTGAGGGTGGTGGTCTTCTTGCCGGTGCTCTTCATGGCTGATCCATCGGGCAGGCGCGTCGATCGCGCGGGTCCGCGGTCGGGCGGCGGTCGGCCGTTGCGCTCGCAGCGCTGGTGCCATCCGCCGAAGGGGTCGTACCCCTAGAACCGCCCCGTCAGCCTAGTGAACCACGTGAGCGGAGTCGAGAGCCACCTGTGTCCTGCAAAATGCAATGTGACCGACGCTCGTGCCTGGTATAACGAGCCATGCTGGCCAGGAGTGGTGTAACCAAGCAGCCTACGCCGCAATCTCTTCACCCCCTTTTATCAATCCCGGCAGTCATGGCGCCTAGCTCAGGCGCAGATAGGCCATACGGTCGCGATGGATCACATTCCGCCTCCATCGTGCGGGGTATAACCGCGCCTCCGCCCGCGAAACCACATGACCCCGCCCATCCTCCCCATCGGCACCCAGGTTGTGACCCGTGCGGACCTGGCAGCCACACCCGAGCGCCTGGCGGTGCCGGCCGGCACGGTTGGCGTCATTGTGCGCTCTCCGGTTGACGGCTCGCACGCCTACCGGGTGCGCTTCCCCGATGGCTTCGAGGCCTCCTACCTGCGCGACGAGCTGGTGCTGCTCGGCACCTGGCTCGCCCAGGGGTTGACCGCATCCGCGGTGCTCGCCGATCACGACCTGACCCGTCACATCATCTACCGCTGCGTCATGGGCTCACGCGCCTTCGGTCTGGACGATGATGCGTCGGACACCGATCGGCGCGGCTGCTATCTGCCGCCGGCCGAGCTGCACTGGTCACTCTACGGCGTGCCCGAGCAGATCGAGGACAACGGCAACGAAGAGGTCTATTGGGAGCTGCAGAAATTCGTCTCGCTCGCACTCAAGGCCAACCCGAACATCCTCGAGTGCCTGTGGTCGCCGCTGGTCGAGCACTGCGCGCCCATCGCCACGGAGCTGCTCGCGCTGCGCGGCAGCTTCCTCTCGCGCCTGGTCTACCAGACCTACAACGGCTACGTGGCCTCGCAGTTCCGCAAGCTCGAGGCCGATCAGCGCAATCATGGCCAGGTCAAACCCAAGCATGCGATGCACCTGATCAGGCTGCTGCTCTCCGGAATCGGCGTGCTTGAGACCGGCGAACTCACCGTCCGCGTCACCGCGCACCGCGAACGCTTGCTGGCGATCAAGCACGGCACCGTGCCCTGGGTCGAGGTCGATAGCTGGCGCCTCGAATTGCACCGGCGTTTCGAGGCAGCCAGCACGCGCTCCCCCCTTCCCGAGCATCCCGACTACCGCGCCATCAACGACTTCCTGATCCGCGCCCGCCGCGCGGCGGTGACCACATGACGACCTATGATACGAACTTCGATCCCGCCACCCTCGACCCGCGCATCCATCAGGAGCTCGATCGCCAGCCGCAGCGTCTGGTGTTCGTCACCATCAGCGGCGCTCACCTCTACGGCTTCCCGTCGCCCGATTCCGACTTCGACCTGCGCGGCGCCCACCTGCTGCCTGCCGAGCGCGTGCTCGGAATGGATGTCCGCGACGAAACCCTTGAGGTCTCCGCCGACCGCGATGGCCTGGAGGTGGACCTGGTCACCCATGACCTGCGAAAATTCGTGGCGATGATGTTGAAGCGCAATGGCTACGTGCTGGAGCAGCTCCACTCGCCGCTGATCATCCGCACTTCGCCGCTGCACAATGAGCTGAAGCGCCTGGCCCACGGCTGCGTCACCCGCCACCATGTCCACCACTACCAGGGCTTCGCCCACACCCAATGGGACCTGTTCCGCAAGGAGCGCCCGCGTCGCGTGAAGCCACTGCTGTATGCCTACCGCGTGCTGCTCACCGGCATCCACCTGATGCGCACCGGCCGCATCGAGTCGCATTTGCCCACTCTCGACCAGGACCACCACCTGCCCTACCTGCCAGGACTGATCCACCGCAAGACCTCGACCAAGGAGAAGGCGCTCATCGAAGACGCCGACCTCGAACTGCACGAACGCGAATTTCTCCGCCTTGCCGCCTTGTTGGAGCGCGCCGCGGAGACCTCGACCCTGCCGGAGATGCCGAGCACGCACCGCGAATTGGAACAGGCTGTAATCGAAGCCCGCCTGGGACACCTGCGCGCATGAGCCCACGGCACTGCTGCCGGTGCTGCGGGGCACGGGCGTGCACCACTTCAAAGACCCGGATGGATCGGCCGGATCGGGGCTAACCGCACAAGCCACCGCTGCGTCCTGCACAGCGGCATGCCATGGGTCAGCCCGTGTATCCTCCTCGGCTTGCGGCGGTATCCGCGGCTCCTCGCCATGGTCACCCGCTCCAGCCGATGCATCCGGGTCCCTGACCTCCGCCGTTGCTGTGATCGTTGCGTCAGCTCTGCTCCGTCCGCTGGCCCATTACGCGCACCTGACTGCGCTGAGCAGCGCATCGACCAGGCTTGGCGCGACACCCGAGGCTTGCGGGCAGCCGCGCTGGGGAGTCGTTGCCACCGGAATGGCGCCATGCCCAAGCAGGTCCCGTACCGCCCACGGATCGCAGCCCCGTTCGAGCAGATGGGCGGCGCAGCATTCGCGCAGGGTCTGGCTGCAGACCGGCGCGCGGATGCCGGCTGCGCGGAAAGCCAGGCGATGGATACCCTGGACCAGCTGCGGATCGAGATGCGGACGGGCTGGGCGGACCCGGCCGGGGTCGGCGGACTCCTCTGCGCCAGTGAACACATGGTGCCAGGGCCATGAGCCCGCTGCTGCCGCCGGCTTGCGTGGCGCGGCCGCGGGCGTGGCGCTCACTGGCCCAGCCTCACGCCGCCCGACAAGATGCTGGCGCAGTCGAACCGCGAGCAGTTCACGCAGTGGCGCTACGACTCCGACCGGCAAAGGGACAACGCGGGCGGGACCGGTGGGAGCACGCACCACGAGCAGGCGCCTTTCCAGATCGAGGTCTGCTACGCGCAGGCGAACGGCCTCGATCAGATGCAGGCCGCAACCGTACTGGAGCAGGGCGATCAGGCGCGGCAGACCAGCGAGGTGAGCGAAGAATGCTGCCACCTG
This sequence comes from Planctomycetota bacterium, assembly GCA_038213805.1. Taxonomy (GTDB): domain Bacteria; phylum Planctomycetota; class UBA11346; order UBA11346; family UBA11346; genus BOG-1363. The sequence goes on from JBBQSO010000054.1 coordinate 4,582, forward strand.
CGCCCTCGAAAGCGCCGCGTCCAGGCCCGCGATCCGCTGTACGCCGTCAGCCAGTCCAGTCGGCGCGGTTCCAACTGCGATCACACGCGCTTGGCGAGGCCGACGGGTCCTGGGCCGCGCGGAGGCGATTGCCGCTGATGGCGGAAAGGCCAAGGCGCCCCCGGTTGGGACGATCTCGGCGTGGGATGATGCTGGGGAATGGAGCGCAGCGCGCATGAGATACCTCGGGGATTTATAGGGTTTTTGATGGGTCAATAAGGGCCCACCATGGCACCGCCACCGCCGCTGCAAGGTTGGCAGGTACATGGCCCACCGTCTGCTGCTCTGCCCTGATCCGCCGTCTGGCCCGATTCAGGGAGCGAGCTGGAAGATGCTGTTGTGGATGCTGCCGCTGACCGCCTGTCCATCCGCGGCCTGGAGATCGTAATGGATCTCCATGCCCCACGTCGGCTGCAGGTCCGGCACCTCGATACCCACGGTGCAACCGTCTTCGGAAAGCGTCACCGCGGTGATCGCCAAGGCGTGCTCATTGAGGTGCTTGGAACCATATTCCGCTGAACGCTTCAGGCCCCAGACGGTGAGCCCATAGGAGCTGGCCTGCAACGCCCGTGCGCGGTCGAGCGGACGGCTGAAGCCGAGTTCCAGGCGGTGTACGTGCGCATGCAGCGCTACCGGCACGTTCAGCTCTCCAGACGTCCTCCTGATCCTGGAGAAGCACCCCTCCTCATGCTGGTTGGTCGCCCAGCCGACCATGCCGCACAAGTAAAGATCGTTGCTTGTTGGATGGAAACGGCCGCGCATCAGACCGCTGGGCAGGGCGGGAAGGGGCAGCATGTAGAGGCCACCCTGGGTCTGGCCGGAAATGGTCTCGGTGAGCACACCGTAGAGCCGGCCGGTGCCATAGGACATGTTCAGCAGGTTGCCGCCCAGCGGGCCCCATGTGCCAGGCGGCACCCTCACCGGTTCGGCGGGAGAGCGGTCCATGGCATTCGTGATCCACACCACCGGCTGATCCATCGACCCATCTGCGGAATCGCGCGTCGTGGAGCTGCCCATGTTTCCGTAGAAGCCGCCCGGCTTCACCAGATTCAGGCGGTTCTTCGGCGTCCAGTGGCCTTCCTGGTCGGTGATGAAGAACGTGCCGTCGTCGTTCACGCACACGCCATTGGGCGCACGGAAGCCGTTGGCGATGATATCCGTGCGCGTGCCATCTTTGCTGACGCGCAGCAAGGTGCCGTGCTGGGGGACGAGCGCGGGCAGCGCGTGGCGTGCGGCCTTCCCATAGTAGAAATTCCCCTGCGCATCCGTCTGCAGGCCCATGGCGAATTCATGGAAGTGTTCGGTGACCTGATGATCGTTGTTGAAATTTTCGATCAGGTCGGCCTCGCCATCGCCGTCGAGATCGCGCAGCACCGCGATCTGATCGCGGCAGCAGACGTAGACCGCGCCGTCGACGATCTTCACGCCGAGCGGCTGGAACAACCCGCTGGCGATGCGCCGCCAGCGCAGCACACCATCGGCCCGGCCAAGGCCGGCGACCGACCACACGTCGCCGTTCCAGGTGCAGACCGCCGCCCTGGTGCCATCGGCGAAGAAGTCGAAACCACCCGGGCGCATCCACGATCCGTAGGGATTCGCAGCCGCGACGGGGATGGTCAGCTGGTCCACGGCGAAGGGTCCGCTGCCACCGCCGCGCACCACCTGCGTGGTCACCTCAACGGGCCAGCGCGCGCTTCCGCCATGCACCAGCATCTGCAGATCGGGCATGGGTGCGGCGCGCTCCAACGCCCGATCGACGACCGCCTGCCCGGCGTGCGCGAGCAGGATACGGACCCGCACCGGCTGGGCGGAGGGCAGGAACCGCGCCACCAGCACGCCGTCCTCAACCATGACCCGCACGGTCGGCGGCCCCTGGAGCGCCCAGGCGAGGTGAGCGGCCTCCGGGGCGAGCCGCAGGGTGAGCGACTTGGCGCTCGGTGACAGGTCGAGCGTCCGGGTGAAGACCGGCGCCGTCAGATCGGTGGCTGCCAGGCCGGGAGCCTCGAGCACCTCGACGTCACCGACAGTATAGGCCACCACTGCGGAATGGTCGTGCAGGTAGAGACCCCGGTAATGCACCCAGGCACGCGGCAGCGGGCCATACGGTCGGCCGTCCGTGCCACGCAGCCGGGTGTCATCCCAGCCGCCGTGCTGAGGCTCCGCCCAGCCGGGACCTTGCGGATTCACCCAGGCCCGCTCACCGACGATGCTGGGGCAGGTGCCATGCGAACCGTCGAAGGCCACGCCCTTCCAATCGATGAAGCCCTGCCCCGAATAGGCGGCGGCCACCCGCATGGTGTCGTGGTCGTAGACCATCCAGGCGTGGCCCGCGGCCACCCCTCCCGGTCCGGGATCGAGCCGGATGGCGATGCCCTTGTAAGCGAAGTTGCCCGGCGCCACCTGATAGGTCCAGAACAGCGCCGGTCCGAAATCCATGGTCTGGTACGGCGGCGGGCCCTTCACGGGCGCCGACTCGGGAGCCGCGCCCAGGATCGTCCTGGGCAGCGATGCGAGATAGCGGGCATCAACCACCGTGTATTGGCTCGGATTGGCGCTCTTGAAGAACTCCTCGCGCAGATAGTTGATCACATCGTATTTCTGTCGGGAGTCGTACTGCGGCAGCGCGATCATCTGGCCGAACCCGCGTTCGAGGGTGGCGAACAGATGATAGGGATCCGCGCCATTCTTCATCGGCTCCTTGGCGAAATGTCGCGAGGTCGGCAGCGAGCCCTCCTTGTCCGCAGTCCCATGGCAGGTGATGCAGAAGGTCTGGTAGATCACCCGGCCGCGTTCGTGGCTCGCTTGATCCCAGGCTGCTATCAGCGCGACGTGGTCGGTCCGCTCAAGCGGCTGCAGCCAGCACGAGCGGATCGTTCCACCAAGCGGCAGATCGATGGCGATGGTGATGGGGACCGCGGCGGCAGGCGGAGCCGCAAGCAGCGGCGCGGTCGCGGAAGACGGCGTGCCTGCGACCGTCCGGGCCGGCACCGTAACAACGACGGGATCGGCGCGCCCGACGCGCTGCACGGTGATGCTCGCCGAACCAACGCCGAGGCGCTGGCAGAGGACATCGACCTCGATGTCGGCAGCCTGGTCATCCAGAACGAGCGGAATGCGATAGCCGGCGCCAAGGACGATGGCGGCCGCGGTCGAGGCGGCCGGCAGGTGCGCCACCAGATGCAGACGCATATCCGCGTACGACCCAGGTAGGACCGCGGCCGGCGCACCAGGCTGCACCAGCACCACCTCGCCCTGATGCGACCAGCCCGGTCCGCCCAAAGCCGGCGTGCACGAGACCGCGGCGGGCGGCAACGGCGTCGCCGGCTCGACGGCGCCCAGCGCGAAGCATGAAATCACGAAAACCAGCGCCAAGAATCGCTTCATGGTGAATGCCTCTGCTGCGGATGTGGATGTGGATGTATGCCACTGACGGCTGAAGCCGGCCCGGAACTGGACTCCGGGCCGGTCCGACGCGTCACCTGGTGGTGAAGATGCGGGACGTGCACACCGCCTTCACCAGGTCGCGCAGGCGGTACCCGTTGCCTTTGAGCTGCGCGCAGATGGCGTCGACCTCATCCTCGTCCATGGCACCAAGCTTCCTGCCGGTACCGTAGACCAACAACTTGCGCACCAGGTTCCCGGCGACCTGGTCCAGCGAGGCCCCGAGTTCATGCTTGAAGCCCGCGATGTCGGCGAAGGCCTTGCCGTTCGGCAGCACGCCCGAGGCGTCGATGGGGGCGTTCACGTAACTCGTCCGCCAGCGGCCGGACGCATCGAAGTTCTCCAGCGCGAAACCGATCGGATCGATGCGCCGGTGGCAGCTGGCGCAGCTCGCGTCGCTGCGATGCCGATCCAGGGCGGTGCGGATGGTGGTGGTCCCGCGCAGATCGGTCTGGAGCGGCTTAACTCCAGGCGGAACCGGTTCTGGCGGCTGCCCCAGAAGGTTGTCCAGGACGAAGATGCCCCTGACCACCGGCGAGGTGTCGACGCCATTCGCCGATGCCGCCAGGACCGCGGCCATGCCGAGCAACCCGCCGCGCTTCAGGCCGGGGGCGAGCGTCACCGGCCGCCACGCCGCACTGTCGACGTCCTGGACCCCATAGAAATCGGCCAGCGAATCGTTCATGATGGTGAAATCGCTGTCGATCAACGCCGCCACCGGCAGGTTGCCGGCCAGCAGGTGCCGGAAGAACAGCACCGGTTCCTTGACGATCGCGTCCCTGGTCCCGGTGTAGCCGTGCGAAATGCGGTAGAAATCCCCGTACTTCTTCTCATCGGGCGGCATCTTGTCCATATTGCGCAGGTGCAGCCACTGCGACACGAAGCTGTCGACGAATTCGTCGCAGCCCGGGCCGGCGAGCAGGCGTTCGACCTGGCGGGCGTATGCCCCGGGCTCAGACAGCGTGTGCGCAGCGGCGAGAGCCGCGAGTTCGGCGTCCGGCATCGAGCTGGTCAGCGCGTACGACAGCCGGCAAGCCAACGCATCGTCGTCGAGCCGGCCCGCGTTCTCGCGGATGTAGAGGAATCCGGGCGAGCACAGCATGGCCTTGACCGCGAGCGTACGCCCCTTGCTCTCGGCGAGGCGGTAGAAGGGCTCAAGCTCCGTCTCCGTAACCGGTCGACGGAAGGCGCGCCGTGCGAAGGCGCCCAGCGCCGCCCGGGTGTCCGGGGCGTCGAGCACCTGGACCTGGAACGCCGACGGCCACTCTTTGTAGAATGGGCCGTCGATGGCCATTTTGTGCAGCCTGATCCTGGGCGAGATCGCGGTCCTGAGGAACTCCTTGCTCTGCGGAGTCTTCGGCTCCGCGTCCTGGTTGCGCTTGCGGATCGCCGCGCGCTCCTCCTGGGTGGCGCCGGGTGGGGTGGGGATCTCCTTCCAGTCGGTCAGCTCCTGGTAAAGGACCCACAGCGGGCACGCCGGGCCGTTCTCGAAGTACAGCTGCAGGCGCCAGTTCTTCGGCACCCACACCTCGTGCGCAATACCGACGATCTGGTTGTCGGGCAGGTCGTGGATGGCCACGGTCTGCTCGATCTCCGGGAAGGTCCGCTCCGGCGACAGCAAGCGGATCGCCAGCTGGTGCGGACGCTTCGGGCTGTATTCGCGCAGCTTGCTGGTCACGTCGGCGCGGTCGCGGCCCAGGGACTCGACCTTGAAGGTGAGGTGGTACCAGCCCGCCGCGGTGAATGGCGTCCCGCCGATGATGCGCACGTGGCCGCATTCCTGGGGCGTGGTCCAGTACCCCCGCTCGATGTCGTAGTGGTTGTAGATCTCGTGGCCGATCGGGTCGCCATCGATGCCACCCTCGAGGCGGTAGCGGTCGCTCTTATCGATGTACTGGCGGTAGACGCGTTCCGGCTTGGGTCCGCCGCTGCCAGCTTCATCGATCATCTGCGATGCAGCGCGCAGGTAGTTCTCCATCAGCGTGTCGCTGACGCGCAGCTCATCGCCGAGCACGTCGAAGCCGGCGCCGCCGCGATCATCGGGGAAGCCGCGCGTCGGATCCGCCATGGTCGTTTCGACGCCCATGAGATCGCGCATGGTGTTGCGGTACTGGACGCGGTTGAGGCGCTTGAGCGGCACCTCCTCGGCATGCAGCCGCCCCGAGCGCTCGGCCGCGCTGACGCTGCGGGAGATCGCCGCAGCGATCGTCGCGGCCTCGGCCGCCGCAGGGCGCCGGGTCGCCTCCTCCGGGGGCATTTCGCCCTTCTCGAGCTGCCGGACCACGTGCTTCCAAATGCCATAGCTCCGCTCGTCCACCTCGCCTGCGCGCACCTGATCCAGGCGCAACTTGCCCTTTTGCTTGTCGGGCCCATGGCACTCGATGCAGTATGCTTTGGCGAAGCCCGCCCAGGCGTCGCCGCCGACCATCATGGGCTCTGCGGCACCGACCAACGCCCAAACGGCCGAAACTGCCAGCAGCACCAGGGTGGCCAAGCCCCGCTCACCGCGCAGACGCGCGCTCACGCCAAACCCCGCAAAGTGCCGGTGCTTTTGTTGAAAGCCGTGGTCTCGACCCCAAGCCGCTGGAGCATGCTGAGGTAGAGGTTGCTGAGCGGCTGCTTGGCCTGCACGTCGATCACCGTGCCGTGCGCGTAGCCGCCGCCGGCGAGGATGATGGGCAGATTTTGGTTACTGTGGACATTGCCGTCGCTCATCCCTGAGCTGTAGAGCAGTTGCGTCGTATCGAGCAGACCCAGGGCCGCGATGCGGTCGATGAGCAATGCGAAGCGCGAGAGGTGGAAATCGTCGATCGCTCGCAACTGCCGGACCTTGTCCGGCAGCTGCCCATGGTGGGTGAGGCTGTGGTAGTTGTCGACGATGCCCGGCAGGTCCCAGTTGGGGTTGGTGAACACGTCCATGGTGACGATGCGCGCGGAGTCGGTCTGCAGGATGAGCGGGATGAGCTCGATGAAGGCGTCGTAGGTCTTGGTCTGGCTCTCCTTCTTCACCGCCGCGATGCGCTCGCCCAGCAGCGCCGGTGCGGCCGGCTTGGGGATCGACAGCCAGTCGCGGTAGACCTGCACCTTGCGCTCGGCGTCGCGCACCGAGGTGAAGTAGTCGTCGAGACGGCTGCGATCGCGCACCGACACGGTCGCGGCCAGATTCCGCGCGCTCTCGTTCACGGTGTCCAGAACGCTGCGGTTGCCGGCCAGTTCGACGCCGCGCACCTCTTTCTCTTCGGTGGTCTGCTCGGAGAAGAGCAGGTTGAACAGCTCCAGTGGGCTGCCGACGTAGGGGATCTTGGCGCCCGAGCGCGCGAACGAGGTGTGCTGGTCGTTGTCGGGGTTTCCCCACAGGTTGAGCATCGGGAAGCGCGTCGCGGTGGCGTAGAGTTCGGCCGCGCGCGCGTCGACGGTGATGCCACCGTCGGGATGCGAGATGGCCTCGGTACGTTTCATGTCAGAGAGGATGCAGGGCGCCGCGGCGTGCCCGCCCGTGACCGACAGCCCGAGATTTTTGAACACCGTCATGACCTGGCGGTGCCGTTCGAGCGGCCGCAGGCCATCGGTCATAACGTATCCCGCCCCGGCGTCCTGTGGGTGGAAGGACGGCGCGTACATGCCGAACTTGTGGGTGAGGTTGATCATGCAGCGCGGCTTGGCTGGGACGGCCTGGCCAGGTTCCGCCGCGCGCAGCGATTCCAGCCACGGCAGGGCGATCGCCACGCCGGCGCCCTTGAGGAAGGTGCGGCGATCGATGAAGCGCGGGAGCGTGGTACGCATGGTGGTCCTCTGAAGTATGCGATGACGGACGCCGCCTCAGCGGCCGGCGCCAGGAATGCCGGCCGAGCCGCTGCGGTACAGGTCGCCCACCTCCGCTGCGGTGAGCGCCCGGGAGAAGAAGACAAACTCATCCATGCGACCGGTCAGGTTGCGGATCGGCGAACCGTCGGAGGAGTTCGCCGGGTTCCAGTTGCCGAGTTCGCCATGGCCGATGCGCAGCGCGGTTCCACCCTGCAGGGGGAAGCGCCCGACCGGCTGCCCATTCACGTACTGGATCAGCTGAAGCCGGACGCCGTCGTAGACCATGGCGACCTGGGTCCAGCGCCGCAGGTGCGCGGCGGAGAAGACGCCTGGCGAATCGAAGTTGTACTGCGCGACCACCGCGCCCTGCGGCCAACCGACCGCCGTGTGCAGGCTGCCATTGCCGCGGATCTGCCAGTGCAGCGCGCCCGTGGCGAAGCCGTCGGTCATGAACAGCGAATTGAAGGGGTGGTCGAGGGCATCGACGCGGACCCACGCCACCAGACTCGCCGAATCCACCTCGCCCGGCACGCTCACGCGCACGCGGTCGCTCTGGTCGCGGAACTCCAGGGCCTGCTTGCCGCGCCAGCGGCCCTCGCCCGTCGCGCAACCGACGATGGTGGCGTCGCCGGCCTCACCACCGTGGGCGGCGCGATTGCGCAGGGTGCGGTCGGCGATGGATTCCTTCTCGAAATCGACATGCAGGATCAGCGCCGGATCGGCGTCCAACCTGCTCGCGGCCTGCCGCCAAGCCTCCATGACCTGATCCTGCGCAACGACGGACTTCCGAGCGAGATCGGCCGCAGAGGGGAAAGCGGAGGGATCCGCCGGGATCGCATGCGGCGCGCCGTCCCCGACCACCGCCATCGCCTGGTCCGCATGGAGTTCCTGGACCGGCCCCGCGATGGTCTGGAGCGTCACCCGCCCGGTGAAGACGTGGACCTCCTCATGCACGCCATCGACCGCGAGTCCGAAAGCCGTGCCCAGGTCGACGACCGTCAGCCGCGGCGTGCGGATCGCGAAGCCGCGCGCCAGGCGCGGCACCTCGGCGCTCAGGCGCCCGGCGTCCAGGACCGCCGCCTTGCCCGAGAGCAGGTGCACATCGATCGGCCCCGCGCACACCAGGCGCACGCCATTGTAGAATTCGACCTGGACGATTCCCGAGCGCAGGTGTAGCCAGCCCGGCTCGAGCGCTTCGCCCTGCGCATGCGCGTCGGCCGGCGCGGCCCATTGCGCATCCAGCACCCGCGAGAGCACGGCGATGGCGGTGGTCGTAGCCTCGACAGGCGCTGGGTCGACGCCGCCATACCAGGTCCACAGTGCCGCGCTGGCGAAAAGCGCCACGCAGGCTGCAGCCGCCAGGGCCGCGAAGGACCGACGCCGGGGTGGAAAGGCAAGATGCACCCGGGGCGCGGCTTGCGTCCCGCTGTTCTCGACCTCGTGCAGCAGCGCATGCAGGGCCGCCTCGCGCCAATACTGCGTGCGCGCACCCGCGGAACGGCGCAGGGCATCCTCCAGCTCCGCCTGCTCATCAGGCGTGAGCTGGCCATCGAGATGATGGCCGACCAAGAGGGACAGGCGCAGGTCGCTCATGGGCGCTGCCCCCCGGCCTTGCCGCTGCTCTCCATGCAGGTGCGCAGCGCCGCACGCGCCCGCGACAGGGTAACGTTGATGGCGTTCACCGACTGCGCGCGCAGCCCGGCGATGGCCTCGGGGAGATGTTCGCCGAAATAGCGCAGGCGCACCAGCTCGCGTGCCGTCGGCGCGAGCTGCTGGAGGCACGTGCGCAGACGGATGACCTGTTCTTCGTGCCGGCCGCCGTCGTCGGCAGGCGGCGCCGAGGCGGCCAGCGCCTCCAGCACGTCATCCGCCAACCGCTTGGCCGAGCGCTGACGGTCGCGCAGCACGGATAACACCTTGAACTTGGCGATACACCGCGACCAGGCCTGGAAATTGGAGCCCAGCGCAAATCCATCAGCTTGACGCGTGATCTCGAGGAAGGTCTCCTGCATGACGTCGTCCGCGGTCGCGAAGTCGGGCGCCAGGCCCATCACGAAGGCGCGCAGCTGCGGCTGGTGCTGAATGAACAGCCGCTGGACGCTGAGACTGTGGGAATCCGCTGGCGTAGAATCAGGGTCGGTCACGTGCGTCCTTTCCATGCTGGAGATTCCGGCAGCCGGGTTGGACTTAGCAGACTCCGTGATCCATCGTCCAACCCCCTTGGTCCAGGCACTGATCCAATGCCACCCAGAGACTTGGGAATGAACTCCATCTGCCTGGTAGCGCTCAACTTGTCGTGAGTATACAATGCGGAGCGCGGTCCTGCCATCAAACCGGACTCGCCGTGGCGATCCGGAGGTCAGTGCCGGACATCCTGCGGCCGGACCCCACGCTTGAAGCCATTCTCGCCCACCGGCGTGACGTCGGCCTTGGCCGGGATCACCTCCTCGAGCCCGACTCCCCAATAAACGGCGTTGACCAACAGCCGCCGCAGCGCCTCACTGTCCCAATCAGGCCGGCCGGCCATGCCGCCGCCCATCGTGGTGCTGAACACCCGTGCCGGCCGACCAGAAGGGCCGGTGTAGGTGCGCGTCCAGGCCACCGGCATCATCGGCGCGTTCTTGTCGATGGATCCACTCGCGGCCGCGGGAAGGTCGTCCGGCTTCATGCCCGCCAGGACCTGCCCCATGACCAACGGCGTGGTTCCGGGCAGCATGGGCAGGGTCACTTGGTAGACATCGGTGGTGACCCAGATCTCGCCATCGGCGATGCCACGCAGCAGCGGACTGGATGCGGCGCCCGGCGCGAACACCCCACGTGTGCTCTGGTGGCCATGCTCACCCCAATGTGCGATCCAGGTCTCACCAAGCACCTGCCGTCCCCAGCCCCCCTCCCAGCCGGCCTCATGGCTGTTGAAGCTGCATTTCCGGTACGCACTGTCACCTGGACCAAAATTGAACGCGTGGGTGGAGGTGCGCAGGCCGATGATGCCATGGCCAGAGTCGCAGAAATCGATGATGTGCTTCATCTGCACATCGGGCAGCGCGCGAAAGCGCGTGAAGATCACCATCAGGTCGGCGTGGTCGAGCGTCTCCAGTCCTGGAATGTTGTCCCGGGTGTCAGTGTCGATGACTCCGGTGACTTTGTTGATCGCGAACAGCACGGTGCAATCGAAGCCATGCCGCTCGGCGAGGATGCGCGCGAGCAGCGGCATGCCCTCCTCGGAATGATATTCATCGTCGCCAACCACGAACACCACCTGCTTGCCTTTGCCCGGCCCGGCCATGCCCGGGAAGGTCGCCCAAGCCTGCCCCTCCCCGGCTACCAAAGGGCACAACCAAGCGGTGGCAAAAGTCAGGACTGCAACGGGCAGCCTAGCGATGTGGCTATGGAATTGATTCATCATGTGCGTTCCTGGCAGGATGCCCCTGAGAGCATCGCGAGGCGGTGGGTGGCGGATGGCAGTGCGGCGTCGTGGCATCGCACGGGCACTTTCACTCGTCTATTCCGCCACGTTGAGGCGCCTTAGCAGCATCTCCCCTGATGCCGTTCCGGGCATGACAGCTCCTGACATGCCCGTCCGTGACCGGCTGGTCGAGAACTGCGCTCTCCGCACATAATTTGGTATGTGCAGAGCGGGCCCCGAAGACCCCGTGCTGTCGAGCATCACGTTCTAGGGGACATGCCTTGACCGCACAGCGCGGCCTGGTCACTTTCACAGCGACCGCAGGATGCCGGAATCCGGCCGGCACTTCCGCCCACGTGGTCTCCCCCGCGACAACCCGACCATGAGCATCGCCGCCGCCATCGCCGAACTCTTCCGCAACGAACATCGACGGGTGCTGGCGACCGTTGTTCGCCTGGTCGGTGATTTCGATCTGGCAGAGGACGCCGTGCAGGAGGCATTTCTCGTCGCGACGCGGCAGTGGCCGACGGAGGGGATGCCGGGCAATCCATGCGCATGGCTCGTCTCCAGCGCCCGCTTCAAGGCCATCGACGCCATCCGGCGGCGAGCCAGACAGCGCGACCTGGCGCCTGAGGTCGCCCGCCTTGCCGAAGAACTCGCGCTGGTCAGCTGCGCATTGTCCGAGCGCGAGATCAACGACGATCAGCTCCGCCTGATTCTGGCCTGCTGCCATCCCGCCCTCGATTTCCAGGTCCAGATCGCCTTGACCCTGCGAGAGGTCTGCGGCCTCACCACGGAGGCGATCGCTGCGGCTTTCCTGGTCGCTCCGGCCACCATGGCCCAACGCATCGTGCGCGGAAAATCCAAAATCCGCGATGCTGGCATCCCGTTCCAGATCCCCGGTCCTGATGAATTGCCCCAGCGTATCGATTCAGTCCTGATGGTCTGCTACCTAGTGTTCAACGAGGGTTACTCGGCGTCATCCGGTGACCATCATACCCGTCCGGATCTCGCGCAGGAAGCAATCCGTCTCGGGCGGTTGCTGTGCGCACTGCTGCCTGACGCCGAGACCTTCGGGCTGTTGGCTCTGATGCTGCTGCATGATTCCCGACGCGCCGCGCGCACCACCAGCTCAGGCGATCTGGTGCTGCTTGAGGACCAGGATCGCTCGCTCTGGGACCAGGTAGGCATCCGCGAGGCGCATGCCTGGCTTGCGCAGGCCATGGCAGCCGAGCCCATCGGTGCGTATACGATTCAGGCCGCCATCGCCGCGGTGCATGCTGAAGCCGCGACTGTCCACGCCACCGATTGGGCACGGATCGCGGAATGGTACGATGCGCTGGTGCGAGCTTCGCCATCTCCGGTGGTCGAGCTCAACAGGGCCGTGGCGATCGCGATGCGTGATGGTCCGGAAGCCGGCTTGACCCTGGTCGAATCGCTCCATCCAACGCTGAACGAATTCCACCTGTACCACGCCACGCGCGCGGACCTTTTCAGGCGGTTGGGCCGCCTGTCAGAGGCGTGCGACGCCTTCCGCCAGGCATTGAATCTTGCCCAGCAAGAGCCTGAGCGGCGGTTCCTGATCCGACGATTGGCAGAACTGGGAGATGACGCCAGCACGCAAGCAATCATGGCTAAGTGAGTTACGATTATCCACCAGCCTATCAGAAGTTCCTGTCGATTCACAGCCACGTGGTTCGACTACGTGGTGAAACCCCCTCGGTGGCCCGTCCTGCGGCCCCGGATCAACCAGGAGCTCAGCCATGCGAGTAGCCGTCTTTGTCAAAGCCACCCCGTCCTCGGAAAATGGCACCATGCCCAGCGAGCACATGCTCGCGGAGATGGGCCGCTACAACGAAACCCTGGTCAAGGCGGGCATCATGGAGGATGGCGTCGGTCTCCACCCCTCCGCCAAGGGCGTGCGGATACGCTTCCGCGGTACGGAACGCACCGTCGTCAACGGCCCGTTTGCAGAGACCAGGGAACTGGTGGCGGGCTACTGGCGATGGAAAGTGCGCTCGCTCGAAGAAGCGATCGAGTGGCTGAAGAAATGCCCGAATCCGATGCCCGAAGAATCCGAGATCGAAATCCGTCCGCTCTTCGAGGCCGAGGATTTCGGGGCGGCGCTGACGCCAGAGCTGCGTCAGCAGGAGGACCGGCTCGAAGTCGAGCTGGCCATGGGCAAGGCGACTGCGCAGCACTACCTGTTCTTCGCCGGCCGCTGCGAAGAAGCGTTGGAATTCTACCGCTCAGCGCTGCACGCCCGGGTGGGTATGGTCATGCGCTTCAGTGACAGCCCTGAGCAGCTGCCCGCGGGCATGCTCAAAGCCGGCTTCGAGCACAAGGTGATGCACGCCGAGTTCACCATCGGCGGTACGACCCTGATGGGGTCGGATGGCTGCGGCGAGCCGACGAAGTTCGATGGCTTCCGCATCGCGCTCACCGTTCCCACCGCCGCGCTAGCCGATGCCGCCTTCCAAGCCTTGGCCAATGGCGGCCGAGTCGACATGCCGCTGGCCAAGACCTTTTGGTCACCGCGCTATGGCATGGTCACCGATAAATTCGGCATCGGCTGGATGGTGATGGTCCCTGGCCAGAAACCGTGATGCAAGGCCGCTACCCGACCTGTGCGATCGATCAGGCACCGACCCGTGCCCGCCATCACAGGGAAATGACATGACGAGGCGCAGTTTGCGGGTCGGATCGCCAACCACGTACAAACCCCGGATGCAGGTAGGCGTACGGGATTCGACTGTGGCCGCACGCTGCACATCGGCGACCGGACGTCCGCCCTTCCATACGCCAGGGCGTCAGGCTGGTAGCGCTGCATCGCTCGGTCGACCACATCGGTCGACCCCATCGGTCGACCTTGACACCTAACCACGCATCGAGTTGCAGAAAGCAGCCGTTATGACATCCAAGACCTCACGCATGGCCGGCTGGATCCTGACTGGCCTGGTCGGCCTCTTTCTCATTGCCGGCAGTGGCATTCCGAAATTCATCGATTGGCCTGGAAAAACCGCAATGATGAACCATCTCGCCCTGCCGCTCGAATTGGTGCCGGTGATCGGAGCGATCGAGATCGCGGTGACGCTGCTCTACCTCATGCCGCGCACTGCATTTCTCGGCGCGATCCTCCTAACAGGGTACCTTGGCGGCGCGCTCCTCACCCATCTGCGGATTGGCGATCCCTGGTTCTTCCCCCTCATTGTCGGAGTCTTGGCGTGGGCAGGACTCGCCCTGCGACGGCCGCTGGTGTTCCAGCTCGCCCTTGGCGCAGACCACGACACAACCCGCCACCACGCAGGCCAGCCATGAACTATCTGCTGCTCGCTTACAGCCCGGAGAGCGCGTGGACCCGCGAGGAGTGGCTCGCCTGCACGGTCGCCTCCGGTCTCGTGTGCAGCGACCTGCAAGCGCAGGGCGCCTTCATCGCCGCAGCGCCGTTGCACCCGGTCGCGACCGCAGCCAGCGTCCGTGTCCGCAACGGCGCGTCCGTGATCACGGTGGGTCCGTTCGCAGAGACCACTGAACAGCTCGGTGGCTTCTTCCTCATCGACGTGCCCAGCCTCGATGCAGCCATCGCCGTCGCCGCGCGGCTGCCATCGGCGCACAAAGGCACCATCGAGATCCGTCCCGTCCACCATTTGGACGATGTGCCGAGCGACCGCTTCGCCGCGCCCCTGCCGAATCCGGCGGAACGCACCCGCTACATGCTGCTGTGCTACGACGACGAGCGGGCCTGGCAGGATGCCGGGCCCGCGGCGCTCCGTTCCGCCCAGGCCGAGGCGGTCGCATTGACGCGACAGCTGGCAGCGCGCGGCCAGTACGTGGCCGCCTCACCGCTTCATCCCATAGCGACCGCCACCAGCGTGCGGATTCGCCACGGCAAGCGACTCATCACCGATGGCCCATTCGCCGAAACCCGCGAAGTCCTTGGCGGCTACTACCTGATCGACGCCCGCGACCTCAACGACGCCATTGCCATCGCCGCCCTCCACCCTGGAGCAACCCTCGGCACGGTCGAAGTGCGGCCAGTGGTCAACCTGGCATCCCTCCCAGATCGGAACATGGCCTGATGGCATCATCCCTGCCGTGGAGTTTGCAGTCGATGCTGGCGTTAGACACCTCGTCCGTGACGCGCAGCTTACAATCGCGCCCGTGTTGCATGGATCAGGAGAACCGCTGACCTCAGCTTCGGATAAGCCTACGTCCGGAACCAACCCATGGCGTGCCGACGCAGCCGGACGCATGAAACGAAAACTTGTGATACGCTGGGCGAAACCCACCGCCCAACGCCCCGCCATTGCGCAGGTCAGGGCGACCGCCGAGCCAAGTAGCGGGGGCCTCGGGTGAAACACATGACGAAAATGGTCGGACCGACAGGATTTGAACCTGCGACTTCTGCGTCCCAAACGCAGCGCTCTAGCCAAGCTGAGCTACGGTCCGCCGTGGTGGACGGGATCGTGAGCGGATCCGAGCCCGCGTCCAGCCCCGACGTGCGCATCCGGAGCGGGCCCAGGTCGAGTGACGCAGTCGCCGCGGGCGGCGGTCAGCGCCCCGGCGCGAAGCGGTAGTTGAACCGTCCGTTCGGCGCCACGTCGCCATGGGTGAGGCAGTCCATGATTTCGCCGCTGCCGGTGGCGTTATCGCACCATTTGAAGTCCAAGGCGGGGGCCGCCTCCCCCTCTGATATGCCGAGCAGCGCGCGCGGGACCCCGACCACGAGCTGATCGCCCAGCACGCTCAGCGGCGCCTCGCCGATCGCCTGCCACACCCAGCCGGGTCCGCGGCAGCGCTCGACGATGGCGGTCTTCCCACCGCGGTTGAGGCGGTTGATGGCGTAGTCGTAGCCCTCCCAGCCGGTGGCGTGGTCGCGGTCGGCATCGATCAGCAGGGTCATCCAGTCGTGCTCCGGCGCGGCACTGATGGGCGACGCGGTGCGCACCTGGAACCACACCCGCGTGCGGTCGTAGGCGACCTTGCAGGCGATCAGGTCATTGCGGCCGGTGTCGTCCGCGTAGCGCTGGACGTGATTGTAACCGACATGGTCGCGGTGCGCGACATCGCCCAGGTCGTCGCGGAATTCCGGCTGCACGTCCGCCCACGCCGCCGGCCCCGCCGCGATGTCGATGGTATGCGGTGGGCCGGCCACCGGCGCCGGACGGATGCCCTTGAAGCGGCGCACCTCCGCGACCAGTTGATAGTAGTAGGCGTCACCGTGCCCACCGCGCATCGGCTCCAGGTCGCGGCTGTGCTCAAGGTCGAATTCGTCGACGAACACATTGGGCGCCCGGAAGCCGTTGAACTCGGGCAGGCGCGAGGCGATCCACTCGTTCCAGCCGGTGATGAACACCGCCTGCGGAGCGAGTTCACGTGCGCGCTGCCACTGCTCGGCAAAGTTGAGGCCGAGGGGCTCTGCCTGCGGCCGCGGGTCGACCGCCCCGTCGTGGAAGCTGCGCCCCTGGG
The DNA here is from genome assembly GCA_038213805.1 of Planctomycetota bacterium. Taxonomy (GTDB): domain Bacteria; phylum Planctomycetota; class UBA11346; order UBA11346; family UBA11346; genus BOG-1363. The sequence goes on from JBBQSO010000054.1 coordinate 20,741, forward strand.
AACCCGGCTGACTCATCGAACCCAGCCGGCCGGCCACCGCGTTCTGCGCGACCCCGACCGTGACCTCTTCGGTGACGCCGGCGGCGTCGCGGAAGGGATGCTGGGGGTGCGACTCGAGCCATCCCCACTGGTCGGGCTTGGACGGGCCGTGGAAATAGTCCGGCTGGGTGGCACGGAAGGTGAAGCGTTCGCGCAGCGCCTGCATGCGCTCCGAGGGGAAGGGCAGGTGCGCTGGATCGACCAGCAGCAGCGGCTTGCCGCGCCACGCAAACCACAACTCGGGATGCAGCCGCGGCTCGTAAATGTCGGTGAGCAGTTGCTCGACCACCGGCACCACCGGCGGTCCGCCGAACGGGCAGAGGAAGCAGATCTGCGGCGTCCTGCCCCCCTGCGCGCGCACCGCGGCGAAGGTCTCGATCAGCGCCTTGGCCGCGCCCGGATAGGTCGGTCCGTTGGTGACGTCGAAGACCAGGGCGTCGACACCCGCATCGGCGAGCATCTGCGCGTGCTTGCGCAGCACCCACGGATCGTCGCTGGAATAATAGCCGAACAGCGGCTCGCCCCAGTGGTGGTAGGTGTTCGGCGGTCCCCACGGCGGGCTGCCGGCCGCGGTCATCGCACCCGGGGCGCCGGCCAGGATGCGGGTGTTGTCAAAAGGGCCCTCGCCGACTGCGTTGTGAGCTCCCAGCCAGAGGAAATAGAACATCAGCACCGAGCGCTCGCGCGGTGCGCCCACGGTAGCAGCGTCGGGCAGGCTGCGCCCCAGCGCGTCGGTGGCGACCCAGGTGTCGGGCGCGGTATCACGCTCTGCGGCGCCGAGCGGGGTGCCGCCGAGGGCGAGCATTAAGGCGAGGGCGGCGGTCAGGGGTGCAACCGCGCGGATCGGGACGAGGGACATGCATCCTCCTGCGGGGCGACCGCAGGATGCTTGTACCGGTGGCGGCAGCGTTCATTTCCTGGTCACTTGGCCGCATACACGTACCGATCGGTGAGTTCGGACACGCGGGATGGACGTGGCCCGGGCTGCGGTTAAATCTCATTACTACATGCAGCACAGTGATTTGAAAGAGTTCGATTAGCCCTGAACCTCCCGTCTGCAGCCACGTTAACCCCCATCGCAATGACCGCCGCCCTGCCTATTGTTCCCGACCCGGAGACCCTCCCCTCCGCCCCGCAAGGCATGAGCGACAACGACCACCGGCTGATGGAGCGCATCCGCGACGGCGGCGACGACGTGCAGGCCGCGATGGTCGAGCTGGTCGAGCGCTTTCAGAACGAGCTCGTCGGCTTCTTCTACCATCTCTGCTGGGACCAGCTGGTCGCCGAGGAGCTGGTCCAGGACGTCTTCGTCAACGTCTTCCGCTCGCGCGCGCGCTACCAACCGACCGCCAAGGTGCGCACCTTCCTCTACCGCATCGCGCACAACCTGTGGATCGACCACATCCGCCGGCGCAAGCACCACCTCAGCCTCGACGCCGAGATGGGTGAGCGGTCGCTGCGCCTGATGGATGTGCTGCGCGCCCCCGGCGACGGCGATCCAGAGAACGCCAACCGCGACGCGACCGTGCGGACGCGCATCCAGGACGCCGTCGACGCGCTGCCCGAGGGCCAGCGCGAGGTGTTCGTGCTGGCCAACAACCACGGCATGAAATACCAGGAGATCGGCGAGGTCCTCGGCATTCCCGAAGGCACCGTCAAGAGCCGCATGCACAACGCCGTGCGCTGCCTGCGCGACGACCTCCAGGACCTGCTTGAGTCATGAGCACCGACTCCGATCCCCTGCTGCGCGCCGTCGCCGACGAGGACCCGGCCTGCCCCGACGGGCGGGTGCTGGTCGCGCTCGGCCGGCTGATCCGCGGCAACAGCAAGCCGGTGCGCAGCGTCGACCTCAGCGCCGACGTGCTCGGCCGCCTGCAGAGCCTGGCCAGCGACGACGCCGGCAGCATCGACGCATGTTACGATCGCGGCGAGTCCGCCGTTGGTGCGCTTGCGCGCCTCGGCGAGCTGACCCGCGCCGCGGCCATGCCGCCGCGCCCAATCGATCTCGCGCCGCTGGTGCTGCGCCGCATCGCCCACGACCGCGAGCACACCGACGTCGCCGCCGCGCTCGACGGGCGCAGCCGCTGGCGCATCTGGAGCGCGGTGGTCGCCGGCCACCTCGCCGCCGTGCTCGCCTTCGCCATCTTCCAGGTCGGCGGCGGCCTGGGCGCGGGCGGCCGCGCGCCATCGGGTGCGCCCGGCGACCACGCCGTCGGCCAGGCTGCCGCGGACGCGCACGACGCGACCGGCGGCACGCCGGACGGCACCGGCCCCACCGACCGCTTCGCGAACGGCGGCGGCGCGGGCGAATCGCCTGGCAAGAGCCTCGACGACCGCAGCCTGCCGCTGCCGCCGCGCCTGCCCGCGATGTGGTCGGACATCCGCAGCCAGGGTGGCGACCTCTTCCTGCTGCGCCGCTTCCCCGCGCTGCGCCAGGCCGCGCGCGGTTTCTACCACATGGAGGACTCCGCGCAGGCGGTCGCCGACGGCCTCGCCTGGCTGCAGACCCGCCAGGACGCCGAGACCGGGTTCTTCGGCCATCCCAGCGGCGACGCCGAGCGCGACCTGGCGAGCCAGAGCCTGGCCGTGCTCGCCCTGCTCGGCGAGGGCTTCGGCGACCGCGTGCGCACCGCCGCGGCGCGCCGCGGTCTCGATTGGCTGGGCAATGAGATGGCCGCCCGCAACGCTCCCGCCGCCAATGCGGGGGACGCCGGCGCGCAACCCGCGCCGCTGATCGGTGGCAACCCCATCACCGCCGGTCTCGCCTGCCTGGCGCTGGTCGAGGGCGGCCTGCTGCTCGGCGACCCCGACCTGCGCATCCAGGCCGAACAGGCGATGGCTGCGCTGGACCGCGGCGAGCCCCTCCAGCCCGGTGCCGCCGGCCTGGGTGGCTTCACCCTGCTCGCCCTTGAGACTGCGCAGCAGGGCGGGCTGTACGTGCCCGGCCGCCTCCTGCAGCAGGCGCGGCGCACGCTGGGCCGCAGCCTGCCCGCGCAGGACGACGACCTCGGCCGCCTCGGCCTGTCCGCTTTCGCGCGCCTCATCTACGGCCGCCGCGGCGACACCGCGACCGTGCACCAGATCGAGCACCTCGACCAGCAGCCGCCGCTGCGCGACGCCAACGGCCGCGCCGATCCCCTGACCTGGTTGTTCGCCTCGCTCGCCATGCGCGAAGCCGGCGGCGACGCCTGGAAGCACTGGTCGGCCGCGCTCCAGGCCAATCTGCTGCCGATGTTCACTGGCGAGGGCGCCAAGCGTCACGTCGACCCGCGCCAGGTGCGCCACCTCGACCAGGGCAGCGAGGTCTTCGCCACCGCGGTGACGCTGCTGAACCTGCAGGTCGCGTACCGGTACCTGCCGCTCGCGCCGTAGGGCCTTCCCATTGCACCCGGCCCTCTGCGCGGCAGCGTGCCCGCATGGACCTGCCCCCTGAACTCGCTGTCGGCACCCTGACCATCGTCCGCGATCTCGCGCGCGAGGTCGGTGAGCGCATGGTCGCGCTCGCGGGCAGCCTGCGCAGTGCCAGCGCCAAGGGCGCGGTCGACGTGGTCACCGAGGCCGACCGCTACAGCGAACAGGCACTGTGCAGCGCGCTGGCGCGGCACTTTCCTTCGCACCGCATCGCCGGCGAAGAGGGCACCCGGATCGGCCCGGCGGACAGCCCGTGGACCTGGCACATCGATCCGCTTGACGGCACCGCGAACTACGCGCGCGGCATTCCCTACTGGTCGCTGAGCATCGGCCTCGCCCACCACGATCGCCCGGTCCTGGGCGTGGTGCATGGCCCGCTCTGCGGCATCACGGTCAGCGGTGGCGCCGGGCTCGGCGCCTGGTCCGGCGATCTGCCCCTCCCACCAGCGACCCCCGCAGGCGAGGAGCGCACCTGGATCGTCGCCACCGACTGGCCGTGGGATCTCGCCGAGCGTGAGCGTAGCGTGCGCCTGCTCGCGCGCCTGGCGCCGCGCATCCGCCAATACAAGACCTTCGGCTCGGCCGCGCTCGACCTCGCCAACCTCGCGCTCGGCCACCTCGACGCCTACGCCATCCCCAAGATCTTCCCGTGGGACCAGGCGGCCGGAGCCGCGATCGCCGCCGCGCTCGGCTACGAACTGCGCACCTGGAGCGGCGCCCCCTGGGACCTCGCCCACAACGATATCGTCGCCTGCCGGCCGGGGATGTGGCCAGTGCTGGAGATGGCGACGGCGCCGTAGAGGTGCGAGGAACGGCCGGACGGACGCACGGGCGTCACCTCGGCATCAGCATGAGTTCGAGCAGGATGATGAGCGTGAGCAGCGCGGCCGAACCCACGACCTGCCCCGCCGCAATCCGCTCCCCGCCATTTCCCATCCCGAATGCCGGCCCCAATCCATGCCACGAGCGCAGCCCAGCCAACAGCATGGGCAGCCCGACCACGACCAGCACCCACACCGGCGTGCCCAGGCCGATCAGGTCACCGGCATCGCCATCGCCGCTGCACGCGCCCGCCACCAGGTAGGCGCCATTCGCGACCAGGCAGAAGCCGGCGAAGAAGCGCGGCTGATGCGCCGCCGGCAGACATGCAAGGTGCCAGCCCAGCACCAGCGCCCATGGCAGCAGGGCGCCGAGCAGCGGACCGCCCCAGATCTCGTACAGCGGGTGGGGGTTGTCGCGCATCTCGGTGCGCGACAACGCGAGCGGCCCCAGCACCACGCGCTCGACCGTGCCGCCGGTCGCCCACCCGGCCAGAACGTGGCCGAGTTCGTGCACCACCATCATCGCCAACCAGCAGGCCGGCAGAAAGGTGCCGATGAGCAGCGGCTGCCGCCAGCGTCCGACGCTCACGGCGCGGGCAGGCGGTGGTACGCGCGCATACGCTCCAGGATCGCCTGGTTCGCCGGTGGGAAGGCGAGGGCGACGAACTCCTCCGGCGTCACCCAGCGCAACTCGTCGCTGGCCAGCGGCCGCACCGCGTCGGGAGCGAACAGCCGGCAGCGGTAGACCTGGAAGGCCAGATAGCGGTCTCCGTAATCGTGGGCGTAGGCGAGCAGCGCACGCGCCGCCAGCAGTTCTCCGCCAAGCTCCTCGCGTAGCTCGCGCGCCAGCGCGGTGCGGTCGTCTTCGCCCGCCTCGCGCTTGCCGCCCGGCAGTTCCCAGAAACCACCCACGTGGCTGCCGGCGCGGCGGCGCGCGACCAGATAGCGGCCCTCATGGTGGATGAGTCCAAGCACGATGCGCAGGCGCGGCTTGGACCGGTCGGTGATGACGGCGCCGTACGCGCGCTTCGTCACTTCGACCTTGAGCGGATTGGCGGTGGCAGCGATACGCTCGCCGTCGCCGCACGCCGCGCAGCGGCCCGCCCACGGACAGGCCGCGCAGTCGGCGCGGCGCGCACTGCACACCACCGCGCCGAGCTCCATCAGCGCGTTGTTGTAAGCGACCGGCTGCTCCTGGTCGACCTGGGTCGCCACGTGCGCCCACAGCGCGGCGCGGTCGAGCGGCAGCCCCAGGGCATCGCGCCGCGCGTAGACGCGCGCCACATTGGTATCGACCACCGCCACGGCGCGGCCGAAGGCGAAGCACGCTACCGCTGCGGCGGTGTACGGCCCCAGGCCGGGCAGCTCGCGCAGTCCGTCGACGGTGTCTGGCCAGCGCCCGCCGCGCTCCAGCACCACCCGGCAGGCGGCCTGCAGGCGCTCGACGCGGCTGGGATAGCCGAGACCCTTCCAGGCGCGGTGGATGGCGTCGAGGGAGGCGGCGGCAAGCGCGCGCTCATCCGGGAACAGCTCCAGGAAGCGCGTGTAGAACGGCACCACGCGGTCGACCTGGGTCTGCTGCAGCATGACCTCCGAGACCAGCACGTGGTAGGGATCGCGGGTGGTGCGCCAGGGCAGCGCACGCGCCACCCGCGCGTACCAGGCGAGCAGCTCCGCCTGCGGCGTAGTCGTGGTCGACGCGTCCGCGCGCTCCTCTGCAAAGGCGATGCGTTCCTGCCGCGCGCGCACGGGCGCGCTGGCCGGTCGCGCCGCCGACGCCGGCTTCCCGGCCGCTCCAGCGACGCGCCGGCTCATTCCTCTATCCCGCTCCACGACACGAACTCCAGTTCGGTGCGCTCCTCGCTCTTCGGCACCTGGAATTGCAGGTAATCGCAGGTGAACCAGCGCGGGCTGTCGTCACGCAGGTAGCCGAGTTTGACCAGTCCATCGGGGATGGGCTTGGCACCGCCGACCAGGTTGGCGAAGTCGATCAGGCGGTTGCGGTAGCTGCGCAGGTACATGCGCACCGGGTAGGACGGTGGGTCGCGCGGCGGCAACTGCGCGCGCAGCAGAATGAACCAAGTGTCGCGCTCGCGCGTGTAGATGCTCCAGTGCGCATACTGCGAGGTGTTCTGGCTGGGCACGCGGCGGCGCACCACGATCACCCGGCCGCAGGGGCGTTCGGCTTCAATGTCCATGCTGCTGCTGGGCGGGCAGCCCTGCGCGCGGCGCGATGAAGCGCGGTTGCGTCCAACAGGTGCCGCCGGCTGAACGGATCACCAAACGCACATAGGCCTCGTTGCCGCGATCAGCCCAGCTGCCCTCCACGCCCTGCTGGCGCGCAGCCTCGTATCCACCGCGCACGATCACCGTGGCTTCGGCGTCTACACCAGTGCGCCAGGCGACACCAGCGCGGTCCTCGTCGAGGCGCTCGAGCGCGAGCCCCTCTTCACAGGCGAAGTTGCCGTAGGCCAGCGCGGACAGCACCGCGCCGGGGTGCGCGGTCAGACAGGCGCAGGCGATGCGCCCGCGCAGCCCGTAGACCGGCAGGCCGAGCGACAGCACCGCATCCCACGACGCCTCATCGGCCGCGTCGGCGAGGGCGAACAACCGCGCCCCCTCGGCGAGGGCGATCTGCGCCGGTGGGAAGATCGCAGGATTGAGGAGGACGAGCAGTGCACCGCTACCGCGCAGCGCGCGCTCGAGGCGCGCCAGCGCGCCCGTCGCGGACTCGCTGGGCTCTGCCGCGGGAAGTTCCAGGGGCTCTGCAGCGATGACCTGGAGGCGGAGATGGCGATCGGAGCAAGGCCGTTCGAGCACCTGCGTCCACAGCGCGCACAGCTCGCGCCCACCATCACCGAGCACCGGGATGCGCCCCGCACGCTGCGCCGCGGGATCGAGGGGTTCGCAGGTGGCGCGCACAGCAGGACCATAGTCCACGCGTGCGCAGCTGGAAGGACCGAGGGACAGCGGCCACAGCGTCGGAAGCGCCTCGCGGTGCCGGGTCCAGGGGCGGCCGCGCCCCTGGCGGGGCGTAGCGGGGCAGCGCCCCGCGAACAACGGTCCCCCGAGCACGCTCGCGCGTGCGAGCGGGGACCAGGCCTGGTCGAGCGCAGCGAGACGCGGCGGCGCAGCCGCCGCCGCTCGCGACGGACGGCGCGCCCCGCGCCGCAGGCGCAGCCTGCCCCGCCGCAGGCGGGATCCGCCGCGAGCGCAGGCCGGCAGGCCGGCAGCGCTAGAGGGGCTTCCGCCTATAGAGCAGGATCACCTCCTGCGCATCCGGAGCGAACTGCATCATCTTGTCGAGCTGGGTGATCTTGAACAACGGCATGATTGCGGGCTTGACCCCGGTGATCGCCATGCGCCCCTTGCTGAGCTTGATGACGTTCTTGTAGACCGCGACCAGCTTGCCCAGCATCGCCGACGAGAGGAATCCCACCTCGCTCAGCTCAAGGATGAGGCTGATGTGCATGTGCTTGTCCACCAAGCTGTTGAGCTCATCGGCCAATGCGTTTATGCTGATCGGATCAAGCAGTCGATCCTTCGTGACCCTGGCCAGGACGATCTTGTCGTAGCGCTCAACGGTCAGGAAGTCACAGGGCATGGATCCTCAGGGGCTTTCAGGTGTGGCGGCGGCAGGGCGATCGGCACGTTGGCGGGCCAGCCACGCGCAGGCCCCACGTTCATAGTACACCAGATCCGCGAGCCATTCCTTCATGATCCTGATGCCGCGCCCATGCTCCAGCAGCAGGCTCGCCGGATCCTCGGGATCGGGCAGGGAAGCGGGATCGAAGCCATGCCCCTGGTCGCGCACCGTCATCACCCAGCGCCCGGCGTCGTCAGCGAATAGCGCAACCACGACCGACAGCGTGGGATCGCCCTCGTTGCCGTGCAGCATGGCATTGACCACCACCTCATCGAGGACCAGAACCGCCCACGGTTCCTCTTCGGCAGTGATGAAACCGCGCCCAAGCAGCTCGGCAACCAGGGTGTCGAGAACCTCCTGCTTGTGGTCGATGCGCGATGGCCAGCTGCGCGCGAACAGGCACCCGCCGATGGGCGGTGGCGGACCGGGGAGGACTGCGAGGGGAGTCACGGACGGCCACCGGTGCGGAGTGCCTGGAAACCGTGGGCGCGCGTTCCCGCCGGGGTGGCGAACCCGCGCCGGGATTGCGGTTGCGGTTGCCGCGCCGGCAGCGCGGTCACTCCGCACTCCGCACTCCGCACCCGAGGATCCGTCTCACAACCGCTCCACGACGATGAGCGTCAGGTCATCCAGCGGTGGCCTACCCGCAAGGTGCTGCTTGAGCGTGTTGATCACCCCGGCGCACACCGCGCTCGCGCCCTCCGGTGCCTTTGCGGCGATAACCTCGCGCAGCGGATCCATGCCCCACGGGCAGTACTCGCCCTCGCACTGCGCCTCGAAGATGCCGTCGGTGAACAGCAGCAGCAGGTCGCCCTTCACCAATGGCCGCATCACGCAGGATGCGCCATAACGCGCGTCGTCCATCATGCCCAGCGGGATGCCGCTACTCTCGCTGTCCGGCGCAAAGCCGTCGGCGAGGTGGTAGATGAGCGGCGGCTCGTGGCCAGCCGACACGTAGCTGACATGGCCGTCGTCCGCAAGTCGGCATAGCACCAGCGACATGAAGCCATCGTCGTGCATGTCCTCCTCGAGCAGCCGGTTCAGGCGCGTGATGATCTCGCCTGGCTCGTCGATCTGCTCGTGCAGCGCGCGCAGGAAGGCGCGCGCGGTGCTCATCAGCAGGGCCGCGGCGATGCCGTGCCCGCTGACGTCTCCGATCACCGCATCAAGGCCGCCGCCGCGCACCGGAATGAAATCGAAGTAGTCGCCGCCAGTGCGGTCGCAGGACTGGTAATAGGTGGCGATGCGCCAGTGCTGGTGCTGTGGAGGCGCCGCCGGCAGCAGACCGAGCTGGATCTGCCGGGCGAGCTCCATGTCGCGCGCGAGGCGCTGGCGCTCAAGATCGCGCAGCACCAGCTGGGCGTTGCTGATCGCCACCGCGGCGCTGCCGCACAGCGCGCCGAGCACCTGTTCATCGTAATCGCTGAAGGGCTCGCCGCTGCGCTTATTCAGCGCCTGGATCACGCCGACCACGGCGCCCTCGTGATCGGTGAGGGGCATGCACAGGATGCTGCGGGTCGTGTAACCGCTGCGCAGATCGTTGTCAGGGTTGAAGCGCTCATCGTGGTAGGCGTCGGCGATGTTGACGGTGCTCGCGTTCGCGGCCACCACGCCGGCGATGCCGCTGCCCAGGGGCATGCGGATCGGCGCCGCGCCTTGCGAAATGCGCGTCCACAACTCGGCGCGTTCGCGATCGACCACGAACAGCCTGCTGCGGTCGGCCGCCACCAGATCGGTGACGGCCGCGACGATGAGGTCGAGCAAACGATCAAGATTGCGCTCGCTGCCCATGGAGCGCGAGATTCGCATGATGGTCTGCAGGTCGTGGGCCAGCCGGGCCGGATCGGTGTCCATGCCGGGTAGCATACCCCAGGTAACACGGCGGCGCCTCGGCGCGCAGGCCTACGCTTAGACGCGCAGGTCGGCGGTCAGGGCGGGAAGCCACCGTTGCTGCGCGAGGTCCCACCCGTCGGCGGGGCCGCCGGGAAGGGGCTGCTGGGCGCCGCGGGCGTGGTCGCGCGCGCCGGCGCAGGGAAACCGCCAGGCGAGGTGCTGCCTGGGAAGCTGCCACCAGGAGCCGGGGTGCTGCCCGGGAAGGCGCCACCCGGCGTCGGGTAAGAGCCCGGCGTGGGATAGCCGCCAGGCGCGGGCGCGGGGGCCGGGGCGGGGAAGCTGGTCGGACCGTTGCCCAGGGGCGCGGGCAAGGTGCCGCCCCCACTCTTGGCCTTGCCCGGCAGCTTCAGCTTCTGGCCGATGCGCAGGTGGCTGCTGTCGACGCCGGGATTGAGCTCGGCGATCTTCCTGGCCAGCGCCTTATTGCCCAGCTCCTTGGTGGCAATGATGTCGAAAGTGTCTTTCGCCTTGACCACGTACTCGCCGGCGCCTTCGGGCACGCCGAGGGGGATGGGGGCCGGGGCCGGAAGAGCGCCGGTGTCCTTGGGCGCGGTGCCTGCGATCTCGGGCAGCACCAGCTTATCGCCGACCTTCAGGCCTTCGGGATCGACGCCGGGGTTGGCCTTGACGATCTCGCGCCACTTGGTGGTGGTGCCGTAATGTTTCTTGCTGATATCGCTGAGGGTCTCACCCGCGGCGACGATGTGGAACTTGCCCGCACCACCATCGCTGGCACCAGGCCCGACCGGCGGCGTGGGCTTGTCGTCGATGGTCTTGCCGGCGGGCAGCTTGATGACCTGCCCCTCGTGGAGATCCTCGGAGGCGATAGTATTGAGCTTCTGCAGCTCTTTCCAGCGGCTGGCGCTGCCCAGCTCGCGCTTGGCGATGAGGTAGTAGGTCTCGCCCTTCTTGACCTTGTAGGTGCGCTCACCCGGATTGGTCGACGGCGGCAGCTCGCCGACCTTGGGCGTCACCGGCGCGGCGGCGATGACCGGGATGGTCAGCTTCTGGCCGACCTGCAGCTCGTTCGGATCGACCTTGTTGGCCTCGGCGATCTTCTTCCAGTTCTTCGAAGTATTGTAGTACTTCATGCTGATGTCGCCGAGCGTCTCGTTCGCGGCGACAATGTGGGTCTTGGCCTCGCTAGCGACAGGCGGCAGCGGGTCGAGCGGCGGAATGGGCGTCGGCGGCGTCGGCGGGAAGTTCTGCGGCTGCGACGGATTGAACGAGTTGGTCGACGGCGGCTGCTGGCCTAATCCCGGGCCCGTGGGCGGCAGCGGAGGCTGCTGGGTGAAGTTGTTGAAATTTGACGGCGGGGTGTTGCCCAATCCACCGGGCAGATCGCCGGGCAGGCCATTGTTGTCGGGGCTTGGCGGACTGGGCGCGGCGGGTAGCGGATCGTTGTTCGCCAGGTCCAGCGGCTGCGGGGCGCTCTTGTGCTTGGGCACGACGAAGGCGACCGTGACCAGCCCGAGGCAGGCGGCGACGATGGCTCCGGCGATGATGACATCTTTGGACATGGGTGCCCTTCTGGCGGCTCACGAGCGGGGATGCTGACCACGGCGACCGGATCAGACGCGTGCTCTCTGGCGAAGGTCGTGCTTGTACTCCCCCTAAGCGGAAACTCAACCATATGCGAGGCGTCGCCCGTAGCGCGCGCGCCGCAGTGCGGTTCTGAAGGTCATTTCGCGGTCGATCCCACCCAGATGCCCGCTCGCTGCTTGCGCTGGGGGCGGGCCAGGCCGACAAACGCCCATGCTACGCCTGCTGCCGACCTTGGAAGCCGATGGGCCGACGCAGATGGCGACCGACGAGGCGCTGCTTGAGGCAGCCGCCGAGACCACCCTGCGCCTCTACCAGTGGCGGCCCGCAACGGTCTCTCTGGGTTATTTCCAGGCTTGGGAGGGGATCGCCCCCCACCTGCCGCCGGGCCCCACCGGCCCCCTGCAGGTAGTGCGGCGCATCACCGGCGGCGGGGCGATCTGGCATGAACACGAGGTCACCTATGCCCTGGTCGGCCAGCTCGGCCGCGATGGCCTGCCCGAGCGCGTCCGCGACGTCTATCCCCTCCTGCATGGCGCGGTGTTGGCGGAACTGCGCCGGCGGGGCGCCAGCCTCGACCGCCAGGACGCCGATGCCGGCGACCGCCGCTACCGTGAGGAGCCGCGCTGCTTCGCCAGCCCCGCGGCCGACGACCTGGTGAGCGCCGCCGGCGGCAAGGTGCTGGGCAGCGCCGCGCGCGTGCGCGAGCGGCGCATCCTGGTACACGGCAGCCTCAAGCTCGCCAGCAACCCCTGGGATGGCGCCGCCGTGGCCGCCTGCGGCCTGCCCTGGGACGAAGCTGCCGGCGCTGTGCTCACTGGCATCACCACCGCCCTCGGCCTTGCGACCGAGGACGGATTCCTGACGGCCGCCGAGTGCGCCGCTCGGGAGCGCATCCACCGCGAGCGGTACGGCAACGACGAGTGGGTGCAGCGCCGCGTCGGCCCGCGCGCCTGAATCCACCGCACTGTCCAGGGAAACGTGGTCTCGAGTCTCGCGCCTTCAAACGACCTGCGCGAAGCCCAGCACATCCCCCGCCTTGTCAAGGTTCTTGAGTTCCGCCCCGGTAATGGTGCGACTGATCATGCCACCCAGGGTCTTGCCTGGGCCGAGCTCCCAGAACTGGGTGATTCCAGACTGCTGCATGGCCACCACTGAAGCGGCCCAGCGCACCGGCCTGGTGAGCTGCGCCTCAAGCAAGGCGGGGATTTCCGCGGCCTTGGTGACGGGCTTGGCCGTGACGTTGGCGTAGACCGGCACGCGCGGGTCGCGGAAGGTGGTGGCGGCGAGCGCGCTGCGCAGGCGCGCAGCCGCGGGCGCCATCAGCTCGCTGTGGAAGGCACCCGCCACGGCCAGGGCGATGGCCTTGCGGATGCCGTGGTCCTTGGCGGCCGCGCAGGCGCGCTCACAGGCTGCCTTGGTGCCGGCGATCACCACCTGCCCGGTGCTGTTGAGGTTCGCGACCTGCAGCACCTCCCCCTGGGCGGCGGCTGCGCAGAGCGTGACGGCGGCGGCTTCGTCGGCGCCGATCAAAGCCACCATGCCGCTGGGCACCAGTTCGGCTGCGGCCTGCATCGCTTGGCCGCGCAGGCGAACCAGCTTGAGCGCGTCAGCGAAATCGAGCGCGCCGGCGGCGACCAGAGCGGTGTACTCGCCCAGGCTGAGGCCGGCAACCGCGGCGAAGTCCAGGGGCTTGACCGTGGTGCGCAGCACCTCAAGGGCCATCAGGCTGACGACCAGGATGGCCGGCTGGCTGATGTCGGTGCGGGTCAACTCATCTTCGGGGCCGTTGGCGATGTAGTCGGACAGCGCCATGTTCAGCACGCGGTCGGCCTGATCGAGCAGCGCGCGCGCGACCGGGTGCTTTTCGGCGAGCTCCATGCCCATGCCGACGTATTGGGCACCCTGGCCCGGAAAAACCAGCGCTCGCGCCATGCGACCTCCTGTGCAGGGGGCGATTCGTAGCGCCGCACCGGCCCGATACCAGTCCCGGGCAACTGGGCGTGCAGATTCGCCACAGCTGCTGTTGAGATTCAGGGCGGAAGGAAGTCCATTCCAAGGGCTCCAGAGGAAGCTCAAGTGGTTTCAAACAAACATCTTGTGCGACCACGAGGGTGCTGGCACGGGGCGTGCGTCCCGGAACCGCGAGGCCCTCCATGCCCATGCCGCGCATCCTTCCCGTCGCCGCCCTCGCCGCCCTCGCGATCCTGCCTGCGTGCATGGACCGGGCTGAGGGCGATAAGCCGGTCCCGACCAAGACCGCCGTCAATCCGCCCGCGAAGGCCGATCCCCGCATCGCGGCGCCCGCCGAACAACAGGCCCCCACGCACAGGGAGGCCGAGGGCGCCCTGGTCAGCGTCAGCGAGACCGACAAGCAGGTGCTGGTCGAACTGCCGCTGGGCAGCGCAGAGGAGATCGAGCCAGGCACCTTCCTGCGCGTCTATGATCCTGCCGACGCCCACCTGCTGGTCGGCCTGATCCAGGTCACCGAGGTACTCGGTGAGCACCGCGCCGTCGCCCGCCAGATGGGGCTGAGCGACAACCTGCGCCACCTCCAGCCCAAGGACCGCGCACACGAGATCCGCGATCTCGCGAGCCTCATCGATGGCAAGGCCATCGCCGATCAGGCGCGCAAGACCGAGGCCGACTTCAACGCGCTGGATGCCGCCGACCAGCAGCGCTACGCCAGCCTGCGCACCCAATACCAACAGGCGCTCGCCGCCGCCCAGACGCGTTTCGACGCCCAGCTCACCGCCACCGCCGCTGCCGGCGAAAAGCGCCTGGCCGAGGCCGACGCCGCGCACCGCCACCAGCTCGAGCTCGAGCTGGTAAAGGCGCGCACCGACCTCGCCGCGCTGCGCACCGCCATGGCCGAACAGGTCGCCGCCGGCATCAGCGGGGATCGCAAGGCGCAGGAGGAGCGCTTCGCCGCGCTGACCGCAGAGCGCGCCAACCTCCAGGCCCAGGTCGACAGCCTGCTGCACAAAGAGCTGGAGATCGACGCGCACGCCGCCGCGGTGATCAAGGAGCAGGCCGAACGCGACCGCGTCAGCCAGGCCACCGTCAGCGCCGAGGTCGAGGCCCGCCAGGTGCTGCAGGCGCGGCTCGACGAACTCGAGGCACGCCTCGCCGGCCACGCGGTGGTGCCGATCACGGTGCTGGCCAACGACCCGACGCGCAACGAGACCGTACTCGAGAAGGTCAATCGCCTCAACCGTGAGCTGAACGTCGAGCACGAACGCGCCAAGCGCCTTGAGGCTGCGTTGTCCGAGTCCCAGGCCGGCCTCGCGAGCGCGCACCAGTCCGTCACCGCCCTGGAGCAGCGCATCGCCGAACTCGGACCCGCCGATGCCCGCGCCCGCCAGCTCGACGACGACCTGGCCAAGGCACACACCTCACTTGCCGACAGCGAGCGCCAGCGCGCCGCCCTGGAGCTGGCGCGCCTCGAGGCGGAGCGCTCGCTCTACGACCTGGCCGCGCAGGTGCTGCGCCTCGATGGCGAACGCGCCACGACGGCCGCGCTGCAAGCACGCCTGCGCGCGACGCTCGGCGATCCGGAAGCGCCGGCGGCGCCGGTCGAGGGCAAGCCATGATCAACCGGGTGCGTTGCGGGCTGCCGCTCTTCCTCCTGCCGTTTTCCATCCTCATCGGCTGCCAGACGGCGGCGCCACGTGCCGGCACGGAAGCCGGCGCAGCGGAGCGCACGGATGCGCCGCACGCGGCGCCGCCGGCTGCCGCCCCGGCCGCGACCGGGGCGGGGGTCGACCAGGAGGAGATCCAGGGCCACCTCGCCGAGCTCTCCGCCAAGATCGCCGCGCTCGAGGGCCGCCTCGGCCAGGGCCGCGGTGCGCTGCGCGG
>JBBQSO010000055.1:0-35744 GCA_038213805.1 Planctomycetota bacterium
GACGTCGTCCTGGACCGCGCGCTCATGTGAGATGCCCATGAGGCCCGGCGGCCCCGAGAGAATCGCATGTCAAGTACTTTTATATAAACGGGTTATGTCGATCCCGGTCATGGCCTGGTGCGCTTAAGTCAACGGCATTGCGCCATAGGTGGCGTCCTGAACGGGTTGCTTGGGCCAGTGGTCGACTCAGCGCCTTCCGCGGGGGATGGCACTGCGGCCTGGGGCGAGCTCGACGCGAGCCTCACCGCCTTTCTGATCTGCCACGACGACGCGAGCGGAGAGGTGGTCGACCGCCAGCGCCTCATCCACGGTCCGCATGGCGCCATGGCGGTGCCCCTTGAACGCGGCCAGCAGGGCCGCCTGGAACTCGAGATCGACGATGGTTCGCGCCAGGTCGCCATCCCGCTCGCCAGCATCCTGGCCAACCCGGGGCAGCGCGTGGAACTCACCGTGCGAGCGGCCCCGGAAGCCAAGACGACGGCACCCCCACCGGACGCACCTGCTCCCTGAAGGCGCCAGCGGCGTCCACTGCCTGCCCTGTGCAGGACCCACGCATTCCGCCCAGCACCACGCCGCCTGCGCCGCGGCACGACCCTCGCCCTCCCCACTTCCGGCGCCGCCCCCAGCTGTTAAGCAGTGCGGCCCCACACGCGCTCCGCGCCCCGCTGCGGCTGTCCCCTTCCGCCTCCCGGCACGCGTTCCGTGCCTCCTTTGCCCTCGTGCTGCCTGCTCCCTTTTTTTTCCGTCCTCCCCACTCCGCCCTCTCCCTCCTCGAGCCCCATGGTCACCTCCGGCATGAAGCGCTACCGCGTGCGCAACGCGGCCCAGTCCACCCTGATCGGCGACAAGGGCGACGCGCCGGTGGACGCCGATGCGCTGTTCGCCAGCAGCGGCGCGACCCGCCTGGAGATCGGCTTCGGCCACGGCGAATTCATCAGCGCGATGGCGGCGGCCCATCCCGGGGAGCGCTTCATCGGCGTCGAGCACGACGACCTGCGCGTAACCAAGACGGCGCACAAGTGCCTGAAGCTGGGTGCGACCAATGTGCGCCTGTTCGGCGCCGAGGCGCACCGCTTCGTACGGCTGCGTCTGCCGCCGGCCAGCCTGCAACGCGCCTACATCCTGTTTCCCGATCCGTGGCCGAAACCGGGGCACCGCCGACGCCGGCTGATGACGCGCTCTTTCCTGCTCGACCTCAGCCATGCGGTCGCGCCGGGCGGGCGGCTGGTGTTCGCCAGCGACACCCACAACTACGCCCTTCAGGTATTGTCCAACCTCACCACCCTGCCCGGCCTGTGGACCAACCTCTACCCACCTGGCGGCTACCGCATCGATATCCCGACGCGCTTTCCCACGGTCTTCGAGCGGTACAAGAAGGAGGAAGGCTGCACCATCATGTACCTGCTGCTTGAGCGCAGTGCGGCGCCTGCGCCTGCGCGTTGTCCTTTCCCGGATCCGGACGCCCATCTGTCTCCGCACGGAGACGAAGACGCATAGACGCCGAATCAGTGGCTGTGCTTGCGCTCAAGTTGCTACACCCGGAGCGACTGCGTGATGCACGCTCTTGCGATGAGCAGCACTTCCGTACAGTGGCGGATCATGCACCACTCGTCAGCACGCGCCGTCATTTCCTGCGTGATCGGTGGTAGCGGCTTCGGCGAACAGGCCTTGGCGCTGTGCACCGCCGCCTCGCTCGGCGATGCCGATCCGAACTCAGTTCGCCTGCGCCAGGCGGCCCTGAACCGCGCTAGCGAACTGCCGGCGGACCCGCCCGGCGCCTACACCGGCGTGATCCTCGCCGCCCCCATCCCGAGCGACGAAAAAGATTTGTGCGTCCAACTCGCGCCGCTGGTGATCGAGCACCCCGAGGACACCGGCATGCAGCTCGCCTGCCTGGCAGGGCTGTGCAAGCTGTGGCCGCACGTTACCAGCGAAGAGCGGCCCCTGCTGCGCGCGCGCTTCCTCGCCGGCCTGGCCAGTCGGCGCATGCCGCCCGGCAGTCAGCTGACCAGCCGCCAGCTGGTCGCCTGGCAGCGCGACCTGCCGACCGCATACAGCAACGCCAGCGCCAGCGTCTCGAGCCTGCGCGCCGTGCTTATCGCCACTTCCGCGCGCGATGCGCACGTGGTCATGGCCGAACACCTCGGCATCAGCGCCGATCTGCCGACCCTGGCCTGGGTGCTGGGCGCGCTCACCGTGCAGATGCGCATCCAGCTGCACGACCGCAACCGCCACCTGCTGCACATCCTCATGGGCAGCATGGCCTGCGAACAGCTCGCCGCATGGACCCCGCCCGAACTCCTCGCTACGTTGCTCGCCCAGCTCGCCCATCAGCTCTGGTGGTGCAGCAATCAAGCGGGCCTGGCGCCAGTGCGCACCTGCCTGGACTCGGTCACCCGCCCGCTGGCGGAAGCCGTGCGCAGCGGTGACCTGACCGTCGCCCAGCGCTCGGCGCGCGCCGCGTGCAAGCAGCCGGCCGCGTTCTGGGAAACCGTCTGGAGCCTGCTCGACGCCCGCATCGCCGCCAACGACCCGAGCTGGTGCGAGGCGCTGGAGCTGGTCCTGGCCATCGCCGCGCGCACCGGGACCGACGCGGTCTCGCCCGACGACGCCGCCGCCTTGGGCACGCTCTTCGCCGACCTCGCGTATCGCGAGCAGCTGCCGACTGCGGCATTGGCGTCGCCGCACTGACAGCCGTGGAATTGGGAAGTGGGAAGTGCGGGGTGCGGGGTGCGGGGTGCGGATCTGGACATGACGGTTCTACTTAGGAGCCGGTCTGCCTCATGAGTCGCTGACGGTACCCGCCTCGGTCACCTCGCACTCCGCACCTCGCCCTCCGCCCCCCACAATCCCTGCCAAAACCGTTTGGGCCGAGGCCTTGCATCGCTCCATCGCGATAAGACGATGGAAGGCATGCCCGCCCTCAGCGACCACCTGCGCATCCTCGCCGACGAGACCCGGCTGCGCGTCCTGCACCTGCTCGAAGCCGAGCCGCTGACCGTGGCCGAGCTGCAGGAGGTCCTCGATCTCGGCCAAAGCTCGATCAGTGGCCACCTCGCCAAGCTCAAGGCCGCCGGACTGATCCACGACCTCGCCGAGGGCAGCGCGCGCCGCTACCGCCTGCGTGAGGATCTCGAGCCGGCGCTGCGCGCGACCTGGACGACGGTGCGCGACCTGTCACGGCCGGAAAGCCGTTTCAGCGGCGACCGCGAACGCCTCGAGACGCTGCGCGCCCAGCGCGGGCGCAGCTGGGTCGAACGCGTCGCTGGCAGCCTGCACCGCGAGTACGCGCCGGGGCGCTCCTGGGACAGCCTCTGCCATGGCCTGCTGCATTTCGCGCGCTTCGGACGCTGCGTCGATGTCGGCGCCGGCGACGGCGCGATGGTCGAGCTGCTGGCACCGCGCGCGACCACCCTGACCTGCGTCGACCCGGCGCCGGCGATGGTCGCCGCCGGGCGCGCGCGCGTCGCCGCGCTCGGCCTCACCGATGTCGCCTTCGTCGCCGCCCCGGGCGAGGCACTACCGCTGGCCGATGGCAGTGCCGACAGCGTGCTGTTCCTGCAGAGCCTACAGTACGTCGCCGACCCGGCGCGCGCTCTGGCAGAGGCCGCACGCGTGCTCGCCCCCGGCGGCCGGCTGCTGGTGCTGACCCTGGCCAGCCACACCTTTGCCGAGGCCGAGGCCTTCGGCCACCGCCACCGCGGCTTCGCGACCGCCGACCTGCGCCGCTGGACGCGCGGCCTGGTAACGCACCAGCTCTACACCCTGCCCGCAGAGACCCGCCTGCCGCGCTTCCAGACCATCATCCTCAGCGCCGAGCGCGCCGCGGACGACGCTGGCCAGCGCGCCGATGCATCACCCGCCCCGACCGCCGCCAAGAAGCCCCGCCCATGAACGCTCCGACCACGCACGGCGACGCCGGCCACGCCTGCGACACCACCTGCCCGCACCACCGCCACGTCCCGCAGGGCTCGGGCTGGGGCGAGGAGCCCACCGACCACCTCGGTTACCGCCGCGATGCGCGCGCGGCGAAGTTTCCCTATCTGAAGGCGATGCGCGAGCGCGTGCTGATCTTCGACGGCGGGTTCGGCACCGAACTGTTCAAGTTCGACCTGGCGCCCAGCGACCTCGGCACCGGCAAGCAGGATGGCTGCGTCGAGCTCATCCATCTGACCCGGCCGGAGATCGCCGGCAGCATCCACCGCAAGTATTTCGAGGCGGGTGCCGACGTCGTCGAGACGCATTCGTTCAACGCCTTCCCGCACGCCCTGGTCGAATTCGATCTCGCGGAACGATCAGAGGAACTCGCCGAGCTCGCGGCGCGCGCCGCCCGCCAGGCCGCGGACGACTATTCGACCCCGGCGCGGCCGCGCTTCGTCGCCGGCGCGCTCGGCTCGGGCACCAAGATGATCAGCCTGGGTGCGATCAGCTGGGACGAGATGTTCGCGTCCTACCGCACCGGCGTGCGCGGCCTGCTGCGCGGCGGCGCCGATCTCATCCTCTTCGAGACCGCCCAGGACATCCTGCAGATCAAGTGCGCGGTGCTGGCCGCGCGCGCGGCGATGCGCGATATCGGCCGCGAGGTGCCGGTGCAGGCGCAGGTGACCATCGAGGCCACCGGCACCATGCTTACCGGCACCGACATCGCCGGTGCGCTGACCGCGCTCGAGTCGCTGCCCATCGACGTCATCGGCATGAACTGCGCCACCGGGCCGGACCTGATGGACTCGCACGTCCGCCACCTGGGCGAGCACGCAACGCGCTTCGTGTCGTGCCTGCCCAATGCCGGCCTGCCGCGCAATGTCAGCGGCAAGGCCGCCTACGATCTGACTCCGGATGAACTCGCGCAGTGGCACGTGAAGTTCATCCGCGACTACGGGCTGAATGCGGTCGGCGGTTGCTGCGGCACCACCCCCGACCACATCCGCGCGGTGGCCAAGGCCATCCACGGCCTGACCCCGGGCCGCGCGCGCCGCGACGTCTACGCGCCGCCGTCGCTGTCCTCGCTTTATTCCAGCACCCCCCTCCAGCAGGACGCCGGCATCCTGATCGTCGGCGAACGCACCAATTCGACCGGTTCGAAGGCCTTCCGCGAGCTGCTCTTCAAGGACCACTGGGACGGCATGGTCCACCTCGCCCAGGAGCAGGTCGCCGAGGGCGCGCACGTGCTCGACGTCTCGGTGGCGTGGACCGGGCGCGACGAGAAGCGCGACATGGACGAGACGCTCAAGCGCTTCGCCACCGCCGTGACCATCCCGATCATGGTCGACACCACCCAGCTCGACGTGCTCGAGATCGCGCTCCAGCACCTTGGCGGGCGCGCGATCATCAATTCAGTCAACCTTGAGGACGGCGAAGAGAAGTTCGACAAGGTCTGCGAGCTCGCCAAACGCTACGGCGCGGCGCTGGTCGCCCTGGCCATTGACGAGGACCGCGAGGCGGGCATGGCGAAGTCGGTGGAGCGCAAGCTATCCATCGCCACGCGCATGTACGAACGCATCACCAAGCACCACGGCCTGCCGGGCTCGGGCATCCTCTTCGACCTGCTGACCTTCCCCATCACCCAGGGCGACGAGGACACGCGCAAGCTCGGGGTGTGGACGCTCGACGGCATCGAACAGGTGCGCGCGCGCTTCCCGGACGTCGGCTTCGTGCTCGGCTTGTCGAACGTGTCGTTCGGCGTCAAACCGAACGCGCGCCAGGTGCTGAACTCGGTCTACCTCGACGAGGCGGTCAAGCGCGGCCTGACCAGCGCCATCCTTAACGCGGCCAAGATCAAGCCGGTCAACCAGATCCCGGCCGACGAGCTGAAGATGTCGCTCGACCTGATCTATGACCGGCGCGAGTTCGCGGCCGATGGCGAGTGCACGTACGATCCACTGTTTCGCTTCGTCGACCATTTCACCAAGACCGTCGGCACGGTCGCCCAGTCAGCCGACGCCGAACTCGCCCTGCCCATCGAGGAGCGCCTCAAGCGGCGCATCATCGACGGCAAGAAGATCGGCGTCGAGAAGCACCTCGACGAGGCGCGCGCGACGTACACGCCCATCCAGATCATCAACGACCTGCTGCTCGACGGCATGAAAACCGTCGGCGAGTTGTTCGGCTCGGGCAAGATGCAGCTGCCGTTCGTGTTGCAGTCCGCCGCGTGCATGAAGGCCTGCGTCAAGCACCTTGAGCAGTTCATGGAGAAGATCGAGGGGCAGCAGAAAGGCACCATGGTGCTGGCCACGGTCAAGGGCGACGTCCACGACATCGGCAAAAACCTGGTCGACAACATCCTCTCCAACAACGGCTACAAGGTCGTCAACCTCGGCATCAAGCAGCCCATCGAGGACATCCTCAAGGCCGTGGACGAATACCGCCCCGACGCCATCGGCATGTCCGGCCTGCTGGTCAAGTCGACGGTCGTGATGAAGGAGAACCTCGAATATCTGGCGGCGCGCAAGCTGCCCTTCCAGGTCATTCTCGGCGGCGCTGCGCTGAACCGTGCCTACGTCGAGAACGACCTGCGCGCGATCTACAATGCGGACTCCGTCGGCGCCGACGCCAAAGGCCACGCCCACCGCGTATGGTACGCGGCCGACGCCTTCGACGGCCTGCAGCTGATGGACGAACTGTGCGCGCAGATTCCCAAGGAGCGCTACAAGCTCACCACGCGCACCGCGCGTACGGCCAAGGTGCGCACTGCCAACGAGATCCTCGAAGAAAAGCTCGCGGCCGGGAAGGCTTACGTGCCCTCTGACGTGCCCGCGGCGCCGCGCATCCCCAAGCCGCCGTTCTGGGGCCGGCGCCTGGTCGAGAGCGCCGAGCTCGACATCCCGACCATCACCCGCTACATCAACAAGAACGCGCTGTTCCGCGGCCAGTGGGGCTTCCGCCAGGGCCAGGAGCTGAGCCAGGCGCAGTGGCAGGAACTGGTCGATCGTGAGGCTGAGCCGGTGTTCAAGCGCTGGGTCGAGCAGGCGACGCGCGAGAAGATGCTTGCGCCACGCGTGGCCTATGGCTTCTGGCCATGCGCCGCGCACGAGAACGACCTGATCGTCTTCGATCCCGAGAGCGGCGCCGAGCGCTGTCGTTTCAACCTGCCGCGCCAGATGGCCGAGAAGTCGCGCCACCTGTGCATCAGCGACTATTTCCGCGCGCGCGGCGCCGCGGCGCTCGCCGACGAAGAGTCCTTCTTCCCGCCCGCCGCCTGGGCGGCCGGCGCGCGCGACGTGCTGCCGCTGCACGTGGTGACCATGGGCGCGGTCGCCTCGGAGCACTGCCAGCGCCTGTTCAAGGCCGACAACTACCAGGAATATCTGTACTTCTACGGGCTCTCGGTCGAAACCGCCGAGGCCCTGGCCGAGTACTGGCACAAGCGCATCCGCCAACAGCTCGGCATCGCGGGCGACGACGCCCTCGACCTGAAGGATCTGTTCACCCAGGGTTACCAGGGCAGCCGCTTCTCCTTCGGCTACCCCGCCTGCCCGCGCCTCGAGGACCAGCGCTTCCTGCAGGATCTGCTGCACTGGCAGGACATAGGCATCGAGCTCTCGGAGGAGTTCCAGCTGCATCCGGAGCAGTCGACTTCAGCGATGATCGTGCATCATCCGGGGGCGAAGTATTTCAATTTGTGATGGCTGATGGCTGAAGCAGCCGCTTCGCGGCGGCTTCGGCGCTTACACGGGGTTTCGAACTCGCCTACCACCGGTGGCAACTGGCCATCAGCCATCAGCGAGGCCACAACTCCTGACCCGTGCAAGCCCATCAGCACCGGTTAGCCTCCGCTCATGACCACTCCGACCTCCGGCGGCGGCTGGCACGCCATCGGCTACACGCTGAAGAAGGCGCAGGAGGCGGGACCGCTGGCGCTGTGGGCGGCAATGCGCTCGCGCAATGCGTGCAAGACCTGCGCCCTGGGCATGGGCGGGCAGCGCGGCGGCATGGTCAACGAGGAGGGGCGCTTCCCCGAATTCTGTAAGAAGTCGGTGCAGGCGATGGTAGCCGACATGCAGCCCGCCATCCCCGCGCACCTCATCGGGGCGGCGAGCTTCGCGCGGCTCGCCGGCTACAGCCCGCGCCAACTCGAGACCATGGGCCGGCTGGTGGTACCGCTGGTCGCCGAGGCGGGCAGCGACCGCTATCGCGCCGCCACCTGGGAGGAGGCGGTCGAGCGCACGGGCGCCACGCTCGCGACCACCCCACCCGACCAGAGCTTCTTCTACTTCAGCGGCCGCTCATCCAACGAGGCCGGATTCCTGCTGCAGCTGGTCGCGCGGCTGTTCGGCACCAACAACGTCAACAACTGCTCGTTCTATTGCCACCAGGCGTCCGGAGTCGGCCTCGGCGGCATGTTCGGCGCCAGCACCGGCACGGTCGCGCTGGAGGACCTCGATCACTGCGACCTGGTGGTGCTGGTCGGCGGCAACCCCGCCTCCAACCACCCGCGCCTGATGCGCTCGCTGATGGCGCTCAAGCGACGCGGTGGAACGGTCATCGTCGTCAATCCGGTGCGCGAGGTGGGTCTCGCCGCGTTCAAGGTGCCCTCCGACCCGCAGAGCATGCTGCTCGGCACCACCATCGCCGACTTCTTCGTGCAGCCGCACATCGGCGGCGACATCGCGCTGTTCGCCGCGGTGGCCAAGGCGCTGCTCGCGCGAGAGGCGACCCTGCCGGGCGCGGTCGACCGCCCCTATCTCGCCGCCCACACCAACGGCTGGGACGAGCTCGAGACCCAGCTGCGCGGTCTCGACGCCGCCGAACTGGTGCGGCGCTCCGGCGTGGCGCAGGAGGTCATCGAGCGCGTCGCCGAATGCTACGTGCGCTCTCGCGCGACGATCTTCGCCTGGGCGATGGGCATCACCCACCACCTGCACGGCGTCGACAACGTGCGCATGCTCGCCGACCTCGCGCTGATGCGCGGCATGGTCGGACGCCGCGGTGGCGGCCTGCTGCCGCTGCGCGGACATTCCAACATCCAGGGCCTGGGCTCGGTGGGCGTGGCGCCGCAGCTCAAGGCGGCGCTGTTCGCCAATCTCGAGAGCCACCTGGGGGTGGCGCTGCCGACCGCGCCCGGCCTTGACACCATGGCCTCGATGGAGCGCGCGGCCGCCGGCGGCATCCGCACCGCCTGGTGCCTGGGCGGCAACCTGTACGGCTCCAGCCCGGACGCGGCGTGGACCACCCGCGCCTTCGCTGCCATCGACCAGGTGGTCTACCTCAACACCGCGCTCAACACCGGTCACATCCACGGGCGCGGCAAGGAGACCTGGATCCTGCCAGTGCTGCCGCGCGACGAGGAGCCGCAGCCGACCACCCAGGAATCGATGTTCAGCTACGTGCGCCTGTCCGACGGCGGCGCCGCGCGCCATCCCGGCCCGCGCAGCGAGGTCCAGGTGATCGCGGCCCTGGCACAGCGCGTGTTCGCCGGGCGCAGTTCCATCGACTGGGCCGGACTCGAGGCGCACGGCAGCATCAGGCGCCTGATCGCCGCGGTGGTGCCCGGTTACGAGCAACTCGCCGACATCGACAGCACGCGCAAGGAGTTCCACGTCCCCGGCCGCAGCGTGCACAGTCCGGCCTTCGCCACCCCGGACCAGCGCGCCCGCATCCAGCCCATCGCCCTGCCTGGCGAGGCGGCGCCGGCCGGGACCCTGCGCCTGATGACGGTGCGTTCCGAAGGCCAGTTCAACACCGTGGTCTACGAAGACACTGACCGCTATCGCGGCCAAGAGCGCCGCGACGTGCTGATGATCAGCCGCGCCGACCGCGAGCGCCTGGGCCTGGCCATCGACCAGCGCGTGACCGTGCGCAGCAGCACCGGCGCACTGCCCGGGCTGCTGGTGCGCGAGCTCGACGTGCGGCCCGGGAATGCGGTGATGTATTATCCCGAGGCCAACGTCCTGATCCCGCGCGCCGTCGATCCGGAGTCGGGCACGCCGTCCTTCAAGCACGTTGCGATCACCATCGAGGCGTGAGCGCGGCCGCCGTCAGGCGCCGGAGATCGCCATCAGGTGGTTCAGCCGCAGCTGGGTCAATTGGGTGATGGCCTGGCGGCTGACACGCACCAGGTTGACCGGCACCGGCGCGCAGGCCTGGTTGAGGTGCAGCAGCCAGGCGACGGTCAGCGAGTTGATGTGCTCGTGCTCGCGCAGGTCGATCTCGACCGCGCTGGCCTCGACGCCACGCAACCACTCATGGGCGTCGGGATCGCTCAGGAAGGGATGCTGGGCGAGCGCCTTGCTTGGGCGCACCTGGACGCGGCCGCGGTCATCGAGGGTGATGAGCAGCGGTGACTCGCCGATCACCGTCGGCGGCGGCCCGGCGAGGCTGCCGGTGCGGTCGCAGAGCTGGACGGCGATGCGCGCCGCCGGCGCCAGGCCGGTCAGGCGCACAAAGCCCCAACGTGCGCCGTCGACCACCGCGGCCAGGAACGCCACCGGCAGGCGCGGGCGCGCGCTGCAGTCGATGGTCAGCACGGTGCCGCCTGCGGTGGCCTCGGCCAAGCGGTCGCGCACGGTGCCCGGCGGCAGGTCGGCGATGGTGCAGGTGGCGTCCTGGCTCATGGGTCCCCGTAAAGGTGGTGCCCCGAGCGGGGCGACGGCAGCGGAAGTTCCGTCCGCACGGCGCTGCGTGCGGACCAGCGGTGTTATCCCCACCCACCCCGCCGACAAGGCGTTTTCAGCCCGCTTCGCCCTCTGGAGCGGGCGGCGCCTGCGGGATTGCCGCGGGCGCGACCATGGCTTTGTGCTGGAGCAGATGGAAGTAGCGCCGGCAGAAGCGGTGCGCCTCGTCGCGCACATACATCAGCAGCTTGAGCCCGGCGTCGCGCCGCCCGAGCACGACCTCGCTGCCGTCCAGGCGCACGATGGTCTCGGCGCGCTTGGCGAGGCCGACCAGGCAGGGCAGCGCCACGCCAAGCTCCTCGAGCACCGCGCGCGCCATCGCCAGCTGGCCGTGGCCGCCGTCGATCAGCACCAGGTCGGGCAGCGGCTGGGCCTCGTCGCGCAGGCGCGCGTAGCGGCGCCCGACGACCTCGCGCATGGCCGCGAAGTCGTCGTTGCCGGGGTCGCCGTCGCCGGCTGCCCCGCGGATCTTGAAGCGCCGGTAGGCGTCCTTGTTGGGCACCCCGGAGACGAACTGCACCAAGCTCGCCACCACGTGCGTGCCTTGCAGGTGGGCGATGTCGAAGCCCTCGATGACGCGTGGCGGCGCGGCCAGGCCGAGGTGCGCACGCAAGCGCTCCATGCCGGCGTGGATGTCGATGGTTGGCGCCGCCGGCTCGTCGTAGTCGCGCAGACGGCCGCGCTCCTTGAGGCGGTCGATGGCGTGGATCTGATCGCGGCAGCGCGCCGCGTCCTCGAAGCGCAGTTCGCCGGCGGCGCGCTTCATGCGCTCGCGCAGCGAGCTGACCACGGTGCCCTTGTTGCGCCCGCCGATGAAGGCGCGCAAAGCGCGGATGTCCTCGCCATAGTCGGCCTGCGAGACGCGCGTGGTGCACGGCGCCGAGCAGCGCTTGATGTGGAAGTTCAGGCACGGCTTGAACGAGCGCCGCCCCGGGTCGTCCTCGCGCAGATCGAGGTCGCAGACGCGGAAGCGGAACACGCGCATCAGGAAGTGGTAGGCGCGGTAGAGCTCCTTTGCTGAGCCGAACGGCCCGAAGAAATCGACCTCGGGCTGGTCGCGGTCGCGCGTGCAGAATACCCGCGGGAAGGCCTCGCGGGTGATCGCCAGCAGCGGATAGGTCTTGTCGTCCTTGAGCTTGATGTTGAAGCGCGGCTGGAGCTCCTTGATCAGCACGTTCTCGAGCAGCAGCGCCTCGACCTCGCTGTCGGTGGCGATGACCTGCAGGTCGACGGTCTCCATCACCAGGCGCAGGGTCTTTGCCGGATGCCCATCGCGCGCCTGGAAGTAGCTGGCCACGCGCCGACGCAGATTCTTGGCCTTGCCGACGTAGATCTCGATGCCCGCCGCATCCTTGTAGATGTAGCACCCCGGCCCGTCGCCGAGCGCAGCGATCTTTTCCGCTAGGGTGGTCGGCAGGTCCATCGCGCTGGAGGGATCCGCCGCGGAAGGCGGTTGGGGCATGGCGCGATCCTGCCCGCACCGTGCCGGTCTGCCAGCGGCGCCGCACCGAAGGTGCACCAGTCCACCACGTGAAGCGCGCGTGCCGTCAGGGCCGTCCATCCCAATCCCGTGGTCGAGCGCAGTGCGGCGCGGTCCTCCCCGGACCGCGCCGCACTGGCGCACCCGGAACGCGAAATGGGGGTCCAGGGGCACCGCCCCTGGCAGGGCGTAGCGGGACAGCGTCCCGCGAACAGCAATCCCCCGAGCCGCAACGCGGCGAGCGGGGACGGACGCGGCCGCGCGCAGCGCGGCGCGGTGGCGCAGCCACCGCCGCGGCCGGGCGACGGCGCGCAGCGCCGCCCGCGCAGCGGGCCCGCCGCAGGCGGAGTCGCCCGGACGCAGCGTCCAGCTAGTCGATTTTGGTCTTGTCCTTGTTCATTGCCCACCAGTCCGTCCAGGCCTTCTTCAGCGCCTGGTGGTGCTCGCCATACCACGCCGCCCAGATCTTCTCGTCGGCGTCCAGCGCCAGGACTTTGGGATCGCGCAGCGGCACCGGCGGCAGGCCGTTGGCTGTGATGGGCTTGCCGCGCTCGGGAATCTCGCGGTGGTGGCACATCACGCGCAGGATGCTGTCGGCGTTATAGGCGATCAGCGGCTGGGGATCCTCGAGCACGCCGATCAGCGCCTCGACACAGCGCTTGGTGCCGGTCGCCGAAAGCACCTCGACCACGCCCATGCGCACGCCCCAATCGGTGCTGGAGCCGAGGGTCTCGACCAGGCGCGTCTCGATGGTCGCGCCGCGGCTGATCAGGTTGCGCTTGGCCTCGTCGTAGACCACGGAGTTGGCCGGATCATCGAGATCCTTGCCCTTGGCGAGCTTGGCGAGGTCCTCGCGCAGCGCTTTCTCCTTCTCGTCGGTCACCGGAGTGGCATCGGTCGAGTAGATCTCCTTGCGCTCGTCGCCGCAGCCGCCGAGCAGCAGCAGTGCAACCAGACCGGGCAGCAGCGCGCCGAACCCAGACCTGGGACGGACGCAGTGGGGAGAACGCATGGCGCACCTCATGGGCAGTGGCGTACGCAGGCGCATGGGCCTGTCGAGCGCGGCTGCGCCTCCAGCGGACGCGCTGCACCATCCGCCTGACCGAGTGGGGCGGATCACCCGCCGCCATCCCCGACCAGCACCGCGATGCGACCACCCGGACGTACCCGGTACCGCCCGGCCGGCGCCCAACTGGGCTCGCCATCGAGTTGCATCGCCATGGCGGCGCCCAAATCGAGGTCGATGCCGGGGCCGCTGGCGACGCGATACGGCCGGCGCAGTCCGCTCGCCGCCATCCCCAGGGGCAGACCGGCGGCGAGCGCGAAGAGTTCAAGCCGGCCATCGTCCGCGCGCATGTCTGCGGCCAGGCGCGCGCCGCCGGCATAACTGGGGATGCTCGCCACGACCAGCGCCGAGGCCCACCCCGGCAACGGCGGGCCGGCGCGCAACCGGCAGCTGAGGGGGCGGTGGGGCTCACGCAGGCCCAGGGCGGTGTAGAGCAGGCGATTGGCGAGCGCCGAGGGGAACCAGACGCCGTGCCGGCGGCGCAATTGATGGAAGCGCGTGGCGATGCGCGCGTCCAAGCCCAGGCTCCAATAGTTGAACCAGCCGCGCATCCCTGCCGGGCCGTGCAGCTCCCAACGGTCGAGCGGCCTGACTGGCGCGACAGCCATGCGCGCCAAGATGCGCGCCAGCGCCGCGTCGTCACCGACCCCGACCCGCCAGCCGCAGGCGCGGGCCAGATCATTGCCGGTGCCCAGGGGGATGATGCCGAGGGCCGCCGCCCCAGACCCGCCGGCGGCGTGCAGGGCATGACCGACGGCCGCAGCGGTGCCATCGCCCCCGCAAGCGACGAGGGCTGCCGGCGCGGACCCCACGCCCTCCACCATCAGACCCTGCGCCAGGGCGGCGAGATCGCAGCGCCCGAGCAGGTGCACGTCCGCCGCCCCGACACGGGCGGCGAGTCCTTCGGCCAACCACGCCCCGCGCCGGCCACCGCTGGCGGGATTGACCACGAACACCAGCCTGCGCATGCCTGTCCGCTCTCCCGCGTGGGCAGCCTGGACATCGGCCCGGCGGGGTCAAACGGGTCCCGCACGGCACCCCCTGGCACACGGCCGCTCAGCTGCGGTTTACAGACGCCTCTCCGCGGTGTAAGGTCAGGACATGGAATCCCGCGCCCACACACCGCTTCCGTCGCCCCGCGCGGGCCGCCAGTGCTCTCCACAGGCAGACACAGGGCCTTGGCCCGCCTTGACTGTGGAGATCCCTCCGTTTATGAAACTCCGCAGATAAGCCCCTATCCCGACCGGACCTATCCCCAAGCGCCCATCGCCGATGAGCGTTACTGACAGGTCACCCGCCCCAGCCACGAGAGGACTTCCCGGGTGGAATCCGAACTCGAACGCCTGCGCAAGAAGGTGGAGAACTTCCCGTCCGCCTCGGCCTACAACCGGCTGGCCGAACTGGTCAGGTCGAGCGGCGACGACGTCGGCGCCGAGCAGGCGTGCCGGCGTTGCATCAAGGAGTTCCCGCGCAACGGCCAGGCCTACGTGATCCTCGCCGAGATCGAACTCGGCGCCGGGCGCAAGGCCGAGGCGGTCAAGCACCTGCTGAGCGCGACCGAGCGCGACAGCCGCAGCTACACCGCGCACAACCTGCTCGCCGAGCATTACATCGCCGAGCGGCAGATCGACCAGGCGCTCGCCCATCTGCGCCACATCCTCACCTTCAAGGCCAACGATCCGGCCATTCTGCAGCGCATCGAGCAGCTGCGCCCCGCGGGCGCTGACAGCGCCGTGGCGCGTCCGGCGGTCGCACCGCGGCCCCCCACCGCCGCGCCCGGCATCACCGCGCCCGCCCGCACCGCCCAGCCCGGTACCGCCAGCCACGCCGCCAGCCGGCTTACCGGCTTGGCCGCGCTGTGTGCGGAGAGCGGCGTGCGCGGCGCGCTGGTCGCCGATGCGCGCGGCAGGGTGGTGACCAGCGCCGGCCTTGCCCCCGATGTCGAGGACCTGCTCGCCGGGCTCGCCGCCGAGATCACCGGCGCCGCGGTGCGCGCGCTGGAAGCCGCCGGCACGCCGCGCCTCGGTGTGTGGTCGCTGACCGCGGCCCAGGGCCAGATCTTCGCCTTCCGCCGCGAGGGTGACTACACCGTGGTCGCGCTTACCGAGTCGGGGGTGCGGCCGGCGATGCTCGAACTGCGTGCCCGCCAGGCGCTCCACGACCTGGGAGCGGCCTGACCATGCAGGAGATCCTCGTCCAACTCAACCGCGTGCGCGGCGTCGGCGGCTCGCTGCTGGTCAGCGGCGAAGGCCTGACCGTGGCCTCGGCACTGCGCGAGGGCCTCGACGAGACCCAGCTCGCCGCCACCGTGGGCGAGGTCATCGATCACGGCCAGCGGCTCTGCCAGCACCTCGCCCTGGGCGCTCCCCGCCAACTCCAGGCCGGCAGCGAACAGGGCAGCCTGCTGCTCGCCGCCGCCGGCAACGGCTGGCTGGTGGTGATCGTCGATCCCGCCGCCAACCTCGCCCTGCTCCAGCTCGAGACCAAACCCTTCATCGAACGCCTCGCCCAACGCCTCTCACTCTGACGACAGAACGCCGGCCGCGCCCCTGCGGCCCATGGGAACAGACATGGTCCAGATTAATTTCGGTCAACGTGAAGTCAGCTGCAAAGTGGTGTTCTACGGCCCCGGCATGTCGGGAAAGACCACCAATCTCGAGATCATCCACAAGAAGGCCCCGAAAGAGGCGGTTGGCGAGATGGTGTCGATCGCGACGGAGACCGACCGCACGCTGTACTTCGACTTCCTGCCGCTCGACCTCGGCCAGGTCGCCGGCATGCGCACCAAGTTCCAGCTCTACACCGTGCCCGGCCAGATCTACTACAACGCCACGCGCAAGCTGGTGCTGCAGGGCGTCGACGGGGTGATCTTCGTCGCCGACTCGTCGCCCGACAAGATGCCGGAGAACCTCGAGTCGCTGCAGAACCTGCGCGACAACCTCGCCGAGATGAACCTGACCATCGACGACGTGCCGCTGGTCCTGCAATACAACAAGCGCGACCTGCCGGGGGCGATGAGCATCGCCGACCTCAACGCGCAGATGAATCCGATGAACGCCCCGGTCTTCGAGGGCGTGGCGCGCGAGGGCAAGGGCGTGTTCGCCACCCTCAAGGAGATCTCGCGCCTGGTCATCGAGAAGCTCAACAAGGACCACGCGCCGGCCGCCAACCGCCGCCGCACCAACTCGTCGCTGCCCGGCACCACCTCCACGCAGGTGCGGCCCAGCGCCCCGACGCCGGCCCCGGTCCAGCAGCCGTCGACTTCGGCCACCCCGATGGGCGGTTCGCGCACGCCGCACCGGCCCGCAGCGGTCGCGGCGCCGCCGGTACTGCCGCCGAGCCCGCGCAGCACCTTCCCGGTGCCGGCCGCACAGCCGACGTCGGCGCACGGGGCCCTCGCGCAGACGCCTGCGCCGGCACCCAGCGACAATCCGCGCGACAAGCACCTGGCCAAGGCCAAGCCGCCGGCGCTCGACAACCTGCGGCAGGCGCCCGCGCGCCTGGACCTCGGCACCACCGATCCCAATCTCAAGCGCTACCAGCAGACTCAGCAGCCGGGTGGCGGTGGTGCTCTGCGCTCCATGCTGACCGTGCTGCTCGGGCTGATCATCGTGGTCATCGTGCTCGCCATCCTGGTGGTCTTCGTCCCGGCCGTGCGCGCACTGCTGCCGCAGGACATCCAGCGCATGTTCCTGCAGCCCGCGGCTGCCACGCCGGCCCCGGCCGCCGCGGTGGCGGCGCCGGTCGCGCCGACCGCACCGGCAGTCGCGCCGGCTGGGCCCAAGCCCGCTGCGAGCGCGCCCACTGCGGTCGCGCCGACCACGGCACCCGCCACGCCGGCCGAGACACCCGCTGCGACCGTCATCCCCGTGCCGGCGGCGCCGCCCGCGCCCGCCCTGCCCGCGACCCCGCCTGCCGAGGGCGCCAATGGTAAGTGAAAACGACGCCCTCCGCCTGCGCCGCCTGGTCTTCTATGCCCAGGACATCGACCGCATCAACGCCGCGCTGCTGACCTTCATCAAGAAGGCCAACGCGCAGTGCGCGCTGGTCATCGACAAGGAGGGCCACATGGTCTCGCGCCAGGGCTTCTTCAAGCAGGATTCGTCCGCGCTGGCGGCGCTGGTCTCGGGCAGCTTCGCCAGCACGCGCGAGGTCGCGCGCCTGCTCGGCGAGCCCGAGTTCCGCACCATGTTCCACCAGGGACCGGGGCAGAGCATCCACATCACCCTGATCGGCGAGCGCACCCTGCAGGTCGCGGTGTTCCCCGCCCAGGTCAAGGCCGGCATGGCCCAGGTGCTGTGCAAGGAACTCGCCGTGCAGCTCGACGCGGTGATGGCCGACGCCGGGCGGCGCAAGCCGGATGACGCCAAGCAGGAGACGCTGGGCCAGAACTTCTCTGCCGAGATGAAGACCCAGCTCGATTCCCTGTTCGGCAACCTCTAAACCGGCTACGACATGGGTTTCCAAGGACAGTTGAGCTCGGTCAACCTGGCCGACATCTTCCAGACCCTGCACATGAACCGCCAGACCGGCACGCTCATCGTGACCGGTGCCGGGCAGAGCGTCGTGCACATCTATTTCGACAACGGCCAGGTCGCGGTGTGCGCGGCGGCGCCGATCGAGGGTTACGCCTTCCTGATCCACTCGCTGCTGCGCAAGGGCATGCTCCAGGCCGACCAGGCCCAGGACCTGCAGCACCGCGTACAGACCACCGGCCAGCCGGTGCGCGACCTGCTGCTGGCCAGTGGCGCGGTCGGCGAGGGCGAGGTCGACGAGATCGCCGCGTGGTGCATCGAGGAGGTGGTCTGCCCGATCTTCGAGTGGAGCGAGGGTGACTTCACCTTCGCCGACGGCGCACCCACGGCCGCGCTGCAGTCGGTCGACGTGGTGTCGATGGGGCGCAGCGGGCTGCAGACCACCCAGCTGCTGCTCGAGGCGACGCGGCGCAAGGACGAGTGGAAGCGGATCCGCGAGGTCATCACCGACGCCAACGCGCTCTACGTGGTCGACAACGAGGGCCGCGCCAACCTGCGCAACATCCAGACCGACGCCGAGATCCTCAAGGTGCTGCGTTATCTCGACGGACGCCACCGCCTGGATGACATCGCCTCGGCGGTCGGGGTGACGCGCTTCGACACCTTCGCCATCGCCGCGCAGCTGGTGCTGGCCGGGGTGGCGCGGCCGCGCACACCGCAGGAGCTGGTCGCCGACGCCGACGCGCTGCGCCGCACCGGCGAACTCGACACCGCGCGCGCGCTGCTCGAAAGCGTGCTGCCGGCGGCCAACGTCCCCGAAGTCATCCGCCCGCTCGCCGAGATCAACGCCGAGCTCAAGAACGCGCCGCGCGCGGTCGAACTCTACCTCGAGCTCATCCAGCTCGCCCAGGACCAGGGCAATCTCGAGCAGGCGCGCGCCGACCTCGACACCGTGCTGAGCCTGTCGCCCGACGACCCCGACCTGCAGTTCGACCGCGCCAAGGTGCTCAGCGAGCTCGGTCACATGGAGGACGCCGCAGCGGCCTACGTCGCCGCCGCCCAGGCCTTCCTCGCCACGCGCGACACCGAACGCGCCATCGACGCCTGCCACCGCGCCAAGAACCTGGTGCCCAAGAACCCCGATCCGCACCGCTATCTGGCCAAGGCCTACCTGATGACCGGGCAGACCGAGAACGCGCTGGTCGAGTACCGCGCGCTGTGGCACGCCCTGCTCACCAGCCTGCGCCCGCGCCGCGCCATCGAGGTGCTGCGCGAAACTCTCGAGGCCGACTGCCGCTTCGCCAACGTCAAGGAGCAGGTCCTCAACCAGGCGCTGAATTCCGAGGCGGTCAAGACCAGCAAGGCCACCCGCGTGCTGGTCTACGTGGTGATGGGCCTGGCCCTGGCCGGGGCCGCGGTGCTGGGGGTCGAATACTGGACGCGGATCCTGCGCGTGCGCGGCGCCGGTGAGGCGGTCGCCACCTTCGAGGCGACCAAGGGCGAGCGCCAGCGCGCCGGCCAGCACCTTGACCTGCAGCGCGAGATCGACGCCCTGCGCAAGCAGTACGGCGAGATCCCGCAGGTCGCCGAGCACCTCAGCCAGATCTCGGCCGAGATCGCCAAGGACTTCGAGAGCCTCGCCCAGCGCCAGCTCGAGACCGCCGCGACCCTGGCCGATGGCGGACAGTTCGCGAAGGCCATCGCCACCGTCACCGACCTCAAGCAGCGCTACCCGGGCACGCCCGCCGCGGCCGGGGCCGACGCGCGCATCGAGGCACTGCGCCAACAGCAGATCGGCACCCAGGTGGTGGCGGTCGCCGACGAGGCGCGCCGGCGCTGGGACGCCGACGACTGGGACGGCGCGACCGCCCAGCTTGCCGAGGTGCTCAAGACCGGCGAGCTGCCCACCGACGTCCGCACCAAGCTGGGCGCCACCGCCGCCGATTGGAACGCGGCGCTGCACAGTGCGCAGCGCCTGGGCGAACGTGCCGCGCGTCTGGAACAGGGCGGCCACCTGCGCGAGGCGATCGCGGGCTACCGCCGCGCCGGCGCCGCCGAGGGCGAGCCGTTCGCCGCCCAGGCGCGCGAGAAACAGGGCGTGCTCGAGCTGCGCCTGGCCCACGACCTTGATCACGCCGCCCAGCAGGCCTTCGCGCGCGGCGACGACAAGACCGCCTTCGCCCAGCTCGACGAGCTCGCTGCTCTGGCGAAGAGCGCGGGCGGCAGGGTCAGCGAATTCACCGCGACCGTGAAGATCCCCTTCACCGTCACTGTCGACAGCCCGCTGACCCGGCTGGTGGTCAAGCGCCCCGGGATGGCGGACCAGACCTTCCGCGCACCTGCCGGCAGCACCACCACGTGGAAGCAGCGCATCGACTACCTGCCGGCCGAGACCCTGACCGTCGAGGCGCGCCGCGCTGGCTTCAGCCCGGTGACCCTGGCGATCGCCGCGGCCGCGCGCAAGGCGCAGGCGACGGTAGCCCTCAGCCGCGGCAGCCTGTGGCAGAGCGAACTCGGCGCGGTGGCGACCACCATGCCGGTGGCGGTCGGCAAATACATCCTGCTCGCCACCGACAAGGCCACCATCGAGGTCGTCGACACCGGTCTGGGCGCGAGCAAGCCGGTGCTCTTCCCGCAGACCGTCGACGAGTTCAAGAGCGCGCCGCTGGTCTTCCAGAACCTCGCCTACAGCGTTCTGGACAACCGCCTGTCCTGCGTCGACGTGGCGACGCGCACCATCCTCTGGACGTTTCCGCCGCAGGCGCAGCCCAGCGCGCTGCACCTGACCGGCGGGCTGTGGGTGCAGGAGCACGAGCTCATCCCCGGCGTGGTCCTGGCCTTCGCCGGCGGGGCGGGCGGCGAGCTGCTGACGTGGGCCTATGCCAACGGCAAATTCACGCCGTACCCGAAGATCGCCCTGGGCGGCGACCTCACCGGCGCGCTGTTCGGCGACCAGTTCGAGCCCAACCACACCATCCTCTATGCGCCGACCGGCACGCAGATCACCGCCTACGACACCACCGCGGCCACCGAGCACACCGCCGCCACCCTGCTGTCGACCTTCCACACCCGTGGCGAGGTGGTCGGACGCATGGTGCGCGCATCCGTCGCCGGCCGGCCGGCGCTGCTGGCGATCGACGCCTCGGGCCTGCTGGTCGCCATCGACGGCAACCCGTCCGCGCCGGAGGGCAAGCGCGCACTCGGCTCGTGGGCGGTCGAAGGCAGCGGCACCGGCGCCCCGGTCGTCGCCGGTGAAACCGCTTACGTCGCGGTCACCGAAGGCAAACTGACCGCGGTCGACCTCACCCGGCCCGGGCAGCTGCGCTGGCGCTTCCCGGCGACCGGCGCGATCGGTGGACTGAGCGGGGCCCCGGCGCTCGGCCAGCGCGGCCTCTACCTGGCCGACGCCAACGGCACCCTGCACTGCATCGACGCGCAGAGCGGCGCCGAGCGCTGGCACGCCGATCTGGGCTCGCCGGCCACCGCCGGCATCGTCGCCGCCGAGGGCAAGGTCTACATCCCCCTGCGCAACGGCACCCTGACCTGCTTCGAGGAGGGCGCGGAATAGGCGCGAGCGGAGTGGTCGTGTGCGGTCCGCGGACCGGGCGCGAGCGTCGATCAACAGCGGTCGCAGGCAGCCCGGGCCGGCCGGTGGAAAGACGCGGCACCAGCTGGCGTCAGCACCAGTGCGAAACGGTCGCTGACCTACCGTTCCATGTCCGGTTCCAGGCGGTTGTGGCGTCACTCGCCGAAATCATCCAGTTTGGCCGCCTTGGCCGCCCGTCCATGTCGGATATTCCGCCTTCCAGCCTGCAACACTCTCTTGAAGCTAGGGTACCCTCTCCATGGAATCATCACCGGGACCAGCCATGCGCCGCGGCTTCACCCTCATCGAATTGCTGGTGGTCATCACCGTCATCGCGATCCTCGCGGGGCTGCTCATCCCGCTGATCTCGATCGCGCTGCAGAAGGCGCGCGAGGCCAAGTGCCAGGCGAAGATCGCCAACATCAGCGCGGCAATCAACAAGTACCGGGACGCGAACGGGGTGGTGCCGGACCGCATCAACGCCAACGCCTTCGCCGGCAGCACCAGCATTCAGGCCGCAGACCTGCCGGTGGTCGGTCAGGGGTACCAGGATATCTTCTCCTCCGGAGCCACGCCGAAGACCGTCGACCAGCTCAGCGAGAGCGAATGGGAGAGCATCGGCAAGAACATCGTCGCCCAGCTCGGCACCGTCGATCGCGACAATTTCAAGACGCTCGACGACTTCCGCGACCCGTTCGGCGCGGGCATCAAGTCCAAGGTCTTCCGCTATCGGCCGGCGCGCTTCTATTCGCTGCAGATCACCGGCAACGCCAGTACACCGCTTACGTATCCCGACTCGGATGACCCGCCCAACCCCGACACCTTCCAGCTGTGGTCGGTCGGCGCGAACGGTAAGGACGAGTACGGCAGCGCCGACGATCTGCCGAACTGGAAGAAGAAGAAGTAGCATGACCGCGGCCCGGCGCAGCGGAGCGGGCGTCGGCATGGGCGGGAATCCCGGCACGTACGGGCCGCACGCGAGGGCCCCGCTCATGCAGCGGTGCGCTGCGACCCGCCCACCAGCGGCCACCCCCTGCCAGCACCCGATGAACGCCACGCACGCAGCCTGCGCCAACCGCGCACGAAGCACTCCGCGCTCCGCACTCCGCACTGCCACCCGCATCCCGCGCGCCGCCTTCACTCTGATCGAGATGATGGTGGTGATCTGCATCATCGCGATCATCGCGGCGATCACCCTCGGTTCGATCTTCGGGACGCGCACCGTCAACCGCCTGCTTGCGACCGAGCAGCTGATCGGCGACCTGGTGCGTCAGGCGCGCCACACCGCGCGTTCCACCGGCGCGCCGGTGGTGCTGCGCATCACCCGCGACGCACCCGACGCGGCGGGCAACAGCAGTGGCGCGACCATCGCCGGCGTCAGCCGCATTCCGCTGTGGACGGAGCCCTTCGAGGGCCCGACGGTCGGCAGCCCCAACGCCATCCCCCTGCCTTCCGCTCCGCATCTGGGCGTCACGGGCTATGGCTGGTGGACCGGGGGCACCGCTGCCAGCGGCGTGGCGGCCGCCACGGGCCCGGCGGGCCCGCCGCCCTTCGCCGCCCTGGACCGTAATCAGGAGATCACGCGCGGGAACAGCGCGCGGCGCCTGAGCGACGGCTTCTATTTAGCTTGCACGGTCAACCCGAAACAGGCCGCACCGAACGCCACGCCCATACCGCTGCTGCTGGTCGGCGATTCGGCCGACATCGCGACCTCGTTATGCGGACTGATCCTGGTGCCGGACACGCGCGCGATCCAAAAGGTCAGCGGCGCGACCGCCAACCTCGCCAGCTACGAGATTGTCGGCTGGGTGCGGCCGCAGGGCGCGCTGGCGCCCGTCGAGGTCTCGTCGCTGGACAGCGCGGACATCCCCACCGGGGTGCTGCGCGACGAGCCGCTGCTGCACCCGTCGGTGTCCGGCGAGACCCACCCCAACGACATCGCTGGACCGCTTGCCGGCGGCCGCTGGGAAGAACTCGGCCTGCTCTACGACGGCGAGCGCCTGGTGCTGTACCGCAACGGCCGCCGCGTCGGCGAGAAGCTGCTGCCCACCGGTAGCGCCAGCCGCCTGCCCACGGGCGGCGCGCAGATCCACATCGGCGAGGCGGGGACGCAGACCGCCGACGCGACCTGCTTCGACGACTGCCGTTTGTACCGTTTGGCCACCGACCAGCTCGGCCGGCTGCCCGGACAGGTGGTGCCGAACGACGACTACCAGATCGTCGCGCACCCCGACGGCCGCGTCGAGGTCAACGTCGCCGCGGCAGCGGCCACGGCCGCGGGTGTGGGCGCGGGCGCCGGTGGCACCACGCTGCCCAACGCCGTCGCCAACGCCAACGCCAGCACCACCATCGCCGTCACCATCGCCATGACCAACCGCGTCCAGCACGCCGACATCACCATCACCGTCGATGGCCGGGTGAGCAGTGCGCTGCAGCTGGACAGCAAGGGCACGGCGGCGGCGCCGACGGTCGCCATCACCGGCGTACCGTGAGGCCGCAAGCGAACGAGGCCCGACTCATGCGTAACCGCGCCCGACGTCCATCCCGCAGCTGCGTGCTCCACCGGCGCGTGCAGCCGGCGCGCGCCGGCATCGCCCTGATCATGGCCCTGGTGATCCTGGTGGCGTTGATCATCCTCGGTCTGCCCTTCCTGTTCTCGCAGTCGTCCAGCCTGACCGGCACGCGCACCTTCGCGCACAGCCAGCAGGCCTATGTCGGGCGTACCGCCGCCGAGAATCTCGGCGTCGCATCCGCCACCGCCGCGGTCGCGCAGCATTTCCAGCCCACCGGCGCCGCCGCCGGCACCGCCCCCGGCGCCGACCCGCTCGAGGAATGGACCAGCCTGAGCGACAACCTCGACCCGGCGGTGCACGCCAACGTGCCCACCGGCTTCGCCACGCTGCTGCTCGACAATCGCGTCGGCCTGGACCCCAAGCAGCTCAACCTGACCCCCGCCGCGCAGCGCCGCTACAACGCGGTGGCGGAGAACGCCGCGTTGATCGGCGTGACCCTCGAGGACGAGTCGGGCAAGCTCGACCCCAACTACCTGTCGGTGGCGGCGTGGGACGCGCTGCTGCGCAAGGTCGGCATCAGCGACTGGGATGACAACGCGACGATCAACAGCAAGTGCTACTACAACAACACCACGGCCAAGTACGAGCAGTACTCGGACGCCGACACCTACGGTGAGCTCGCCCTGGCGCTCAGCGAGGTGCGCCTGCTGCCGGCGCTCAAGCACCGTCCGATCGAGCGCCTTGAGCAGCTGCTGCTCGCCGACACCCACCACTGGGCGCAACAGGGCGGCAGCTTCAGTTATCCGAGCAGCTCGGCGCCCACCGTGCGTTTCGGCCTGCGCCGGATGCTCACCCGCGCGGAACTCGAGCTGCTGCGGCCCTACCTGTCGCTGGCCAATCTCGGCCAGGGGCGCTCCGGCCTGATCGATCTCGGGACGGTGGTCAAGCTCGACGACAACATCGGCATCGACCACGCCTTGTTCGTCGACGGCAATTTCGAGACCCTGCTCGGTTTCGGCACCTGGATCACCGCCGACCAGCTCGATCCCGCCTCGGGACAGGATCGCCAGGGCGTGGTCGAAGGCTACTTCGGCAACCTGAACGTCCGCACTGAACCGCTGGGGTCGCCCAACCCGCCGCTCGCCCAGCAGGGCGTCGGCCTCGCCATCCAGGCGCCTCCGATGGTCAACATCCACGCCGCCAGCGAGGCCGTGCGCGACGCGCTCGGCTACGTTTCCAAGCCCACCACCAGACCGCTGCGCACGGTCTCGCAGCTCATCACGCTCGGCCTGATGCCGGTCGGCAACACGCCGATGAACGTCCAGCTTACCGTCGCCTTCGACCTGCAGAACCCGCTGGCGCTGCGCTTCGAGGGCAATCCGCAAGAACAGCTGCGCCCGATCGAGCACCCGCCGCTGGCGATCGCCTCATCGGGCGTGGTGACCATCGAGTCCGCCGCCACCATCACCGATCCACAGGGCCGCCAGGACGCCCAGGCCAAGCGCCGCATCGTCGTCCAGGCGGTGCCGCAGGAAACCGCGCTGGAGCAGCGCTGGCTGACCCAGGGCATGTTCTCGACGCTGCTCGCGCAGCGCTCGGGCAGCAACCTCGAATCGTGGCCGAACCCGTTCCGCCGGCTCAAGCGCAGCAGCGACCCGCTGACCCTGCCGAACGATCCGGACCTGGGTGCGGGCGGCAGCGCCGTGGCCGGCACCGGGCTCAAGCCGATTACCGGGCCGAGCTATGCGACCGGCTACATCCACCGCGGCGACCTGAACCCCGCCAAGCGCGTGCCCAGCCACGTCACCATCGACTGGCGCGCGCCCTTCGGCGCCGATCTGCCGATCGACACTGCCACCGACGGCGTCGCCAACGAGACCCTGCAGGGCCTGGTGCCGGTCTCGCCGTCCACCGCCTACGCGGGCCAGGACATGCGCCCCGACGGTCTGCATCTGAGCACCGGTTCGCCGCTCGCGTATGGTCTGGCCGCCGACGCCAACCAGGGCGCGGCGCACGGCCTTTTCCGGCGCTCGCATCTCAGATTGGGCACCCAGGTGTGGGAACTGGGCAACCGCCAGATCAGCTTCTGGATCAAGCCGGAGAGCGACTGGACCGGGATCGTGCCGCTGCTTGAGATGCGCATGCCGGCCGGCCAAGCCGCCGGCGAGATCACCCCGGGCGGCGCGCCGGGCGCCGGCAGCAACGAGCTGCAGAACTATTTCGGGCTGTTCTACGACCGCACCCAGCAGCTGCTGGCCCTGGTCATCGCACCGCCGGCGATCGAGCACACCGGTGACTACGGTCCGCTGATCCCCAAGGATGACACCGACCTCACTTTCGATTTCGATGAGCGCTCGCTGGGCAGCGACGCGCCGGGCGCGACCTTTCCGCTCGCAGCGCGTCAGGTGCCGGACAGCGATCCGATGGCCAAGACCTCGGCCAAGCTCGCCAGCATCTCGACGCTGTTCCGCCCCAACCGCGTCATCCACATCTACCGCGTGCGCGACGCCAGCGCCGGCAAACCGTTCTTCCGCCAGAACCAGTGGTACAACATCCAGCTCGCCCTGGCCAACGACCGCCCGGGCGGCGCGGCGATCATCGTCGACGGATTGGTCGGACGCGATGCGGCCAAGGGCCCGGCCGCGACCTGCGTGCTCGACAAGACCGGCGACCACCTGACTCTGCCCGGCCTGCCGATCACGGCAGAGATCGTGAAGGTCGACGCCACCACCGCCTTCGGCAATGGGCTGAAGGTCGCGGCGGTCACGGTCAAGGCGGTGACGCTCAAGACTTCTGGCGCCGACGTCGTGCTGCACGCCGCCGACCTCTTCCCGGTGCACGGGCAGGTTAAGATCGACGACGAATACTTCACCTACGACAAGGTCACTGGCGACACGTTCTCCACGCTGGTGCGTGCGCAGCGTCAGAACACCAACACCACCGCCGGCACCCTGCAGGGCCGCTGGCCGGTGACCCAACACCACGCGGTGGGCACCCTGGTGACCCCGTCGGGCTACCGGCTGCGTCTGCCTGGCGGGACCTTCTTCGTGGGCGGTTGCGCGCTGGCCGATCCCCTGGGGGCCGGCGACATGATCGATCCCAACTGGGCGATCTGGGCGCAGGCCGATCCCACCAAGGCGCCGATCATCCCCGACCCGACCGACCTGACCGGCAACCGCTATATCGTGTTCCAGGGCGACATTCCCCACGACATCCCGATCAAGGGCGGCCTGGGCGTGATCACGCAATTTCCGCAGAGCGGCATCGTGCGTCTGAACGGCCACGTCTTCTCGTACGCGTCGCGCAGTGCGACCGCGCTGCAAGGCGTCGCTGACCTCGCCGGCTTCACCTTCGCCGGCCCGGGTGCACCGCCGATGGGCGACACCGGCCAGTTCACCATCAACAAGACCCAGCTGAACTCGCTGCGCATCGTGCTGCTGACCACGTCGTTGACAGGCGATCCGACGGCGCCGAACGCCTACAGCCAGAATGGCGGGGGCGCGCAGCTGGCCCAGGTGGTCGATGCCGCGACCGGCCGTGTGGAATGGGTGCGCTATGACCTGTTGGCGAGCAATGGCGGCGTAGGCCACCTCTACGTCAACGACGGTTGGAACTATCCCTCCAACCGCGGCCAGCAGCGCACCTACCACCCGGGGCGGCTGTCGCCCGGGTACAGCAGCCTCACCCCCTTCGCCGCGGGCAGCCAGCTCATCGCGGTGCAGAGCGATATGCCGAATTCCGGCCACTGCATCGCCACCGGCGACGTGGTGACGATGATCACCAAGGACACGCTCGGCACGGTCGCGCCGCTGCAGATGGTGGTGCGGTACGCGGCCATGGACGGCTACGACGCCGTGGCCGACTCGCGCAACGGCAGCTATGACACCAAGAACGAATACTTCGCCTTCATGGACAACCTGCCCATGGGTTTCCCCACCGCCGCCAACCGCTTCGAGCTGATCAGCTGGCCATGCTGGAGCAGCATCGACCTGACCGGGCCGGGCAACGCGCAGATGAACACCGGCGACATGCCGCGCCATTACATGCCGCGCCTGGACGCCCTGGCGCAGGGCTACGCGCCCGGCGGCCCCGCCTCGCCGGCCGCCCGGGTCTTCGTCGCGGCCGCGGACAGCGCGCGCGGCGGCCTGACCACCATGGCCGACGCCACCATCGACGCCCTGGTCGCGGGGCCGCTGCCCGCCAATCCCACCGCGGCCCAGACCAGCGCGCTGCTGGACAACAACCAGGGCTGGACCAACCAGGGCGGCAGCGCGCTGGTGACCGCCGACGGCAACGGCATCGGCGCCGCCGTCGGTGACCTCGGTGCCTACGTCCATTCCAGCGACCAGGTGTTCGCGACCCCCACCGGCCTGGCCCTGATCGGCGGTGAGGTCTTCGCCTGGGAACGCAGCCACCTGCCCAACCCGGATGCGCGCAGCGCCAAACTCATCGGCCGCGGGCTGCTCGGCTCGGAAAAGGTCACGCACGCAGGGCCAGAGCCGCTGCTGATCCTGCCCATCGGTCCGGTGGCGCAGATCGAGGGCACCCTGCCGGAACAGGACTTCTTCCAGCTCAGCGACCAGTTCTTCAACAGCAGCCCCTCCTCGCCGGTGCTGGACGCGCCGGTGGCGATGATCTGCGATCCGGGCGGCGACCCCACCAAGGTCGAACTCGTCCAGTTCGTCGGCCCGCGGCAGCGCGGCAACGTCAATTCGTACGTCACCGCGCCGTGGCTGCGTGGCCTGTACAACACCGTCAAGCAGACCTGGGGCCCGAGCGGCGGCCAGAAGCCGATCGTCATCGGCTGGTGGCCACGCTACGCCAGCGCGCTGCCCGGTTCAGGGGCGACGGCGGAGCAGTTCCGTTCGCGCACCTACGCCTGGGCGGGCTTCCCATTCCGTCTCCACGATGCACGCTTCGACCGCGCCCTGCTCGCCGCCAAGAGCGCGGAAGTCGCCACCGTCAAGCTCCTCGACCCGGAGATCGGTGACGCCTTCCGCATCGAGGCGCGCGCGCTTGCCCGGGGCTTCGATTGGACGCCTG
Source organism: Planctomycetota bacterium (assembly GCA_038213805.1). Taxonomy (GTDB): domain Bacteria; phylum Planctomycetota; class UBA11346; order UBA11346; family UBA11346; genus BOG-1363. The sequence continues at coordinate 28,774 of JBBQSO010000055.1, forward strand.
CCACCGTGATGACGCTCAACACCGCCTCGACCAGCGATCAGGACGTCAGCACCGCATTCGGCCCGGCCTTCACCAACCAGGCGGTGGACGGCGCGGAGCTGCGCCTGACCTGGCATTACCTCAAGGACCCCTCGGGTCTGCTGCCCGACATCGCCGCCGCCGGCAACCGCGCGCCGGCGATCGGCCCGGTGCGCCTGCGCTGCCTGGCGCCCACCGAGATCCTGTCGGTGGAGGGCCAGCAGTGAGCCGCCTGATGCATCACCACGGCGCTTCGCGCGCCGGCCTGACGCTGATCGAGATCCTGGTCTCGATCCTGATCCTGTCGGTGGTCTCGATCGCCATGATCGGCATCTTGATGGTCAGTTCGGAGCTGTTCCGGCGTGGCGAGTTCAGCCGCTCGGCGAACGATGAGGCGATCGCGGTGATGGGGGCGCTGGATGATGATGTGAAGCGCATCATCCCGGTGGTGGATGGGGGTTGGCTGTATGCCGGACTTTCGACCACTCCCAATGGCAACTGCATCCTGGGCATGGCCATCCCGAATCCCGATCCGTCGGGCATCACCAGCACCGGCACCAACGGGCGGCTGGTGGTGGCGTGGTTCGTGGATGCGCAGGACAATCTGGTGCGGGTGCAGCGCGAACTGACCACAGCGGGCACCCCGCCGGGGTTTACCGTCGAGGCTCAGCTGCTCAATGACGTCGACGCGGTCATCACCTCCGGCGCCATCGGCACGAGCATGGCGACGAATGCCACGCCGGGGTCGAGTCCGACGCAGGCGCAGATCATCACCACAGGTTGCCTGCATTTCAGTCCCTGGCTGAGTCTGGACGATCCCAGCTACCCGAGCATGAAGCGCACTCACGACGCCAATGGCATCAACTGGGAGGATCCGTCATGCGACCCTCTCGAAAACGCGCCCTTCGCGGCAGCTCCGGGCGCTTCGGGGGGGTTCGCCACCAATCCCGGGATACCAAGTACCACTACCAGCAGCGGAATTCCGGCAATTCCGATGCCCGCAGCGATGCGCATCACCGTGGTGTTGACCGGCGGTGGGCGCTTCGCGCCCAAGGGTATCCTGACCGGACCCATCACCGGTGGCGGTGGCGGCGGCGGTGGCCAGGTTCCGATCTCTGGCGTCGCGGTGCTGCCCACCACGCCCGGATCGATGCTGCGCATCGATCCCGATCCCAGTGGCGGGACCGTCGCTAATGGCAGCGAGTGGATCGAATACAGCAACTACAGCGGTGGCAAGGCCACCATCGTGCGCCGCGGTGCGCGGCGCACGAACCAGAGTGCGACCCACGCCAAGGGCGACCTGGTGCGCGTCGGCGTGACCTATAGCTTGGTACGCAGCCTGCCCCACTAAGCAGCGGTTTCAGCAGCCCTCCCCCTCCTGAATCCGCGCCGCAAGCAACCTGCCGCAGCGGCCGGCGGGTTGCCCTTGTCGCCGCCGCGGCTCCCGCGAGGCTGCCCCGCGCATGGGCCCCCTTCTCGACTTTCTCCAGCTGCGCGACTTCGCCCCCAGCGACCTGCTGGTGGTGCTGTCGCTGGTGGTGCTCGAGGCGCTGCTGTCCTGCGACAACGCGGTGGCGCTGGCGGTGGTGGTGCGGCGGCTGCCGCGCGAGCAGCAGGGCCGCGCGCTGCGCTACGGCATCGTCGGCGCTTATGCCTTCCTGTTCCTCGCCCTGGTGTTCGCGACCTGGATCGTCCGGCAGTGGTACCTGAAATTCCTCGGTGGCGCCTACCTGGTATGGCTGGCCTGGAAGCATTTCCGCCAGGCCGGTCATCACGCTGAGGATGCGACCGTACCGACGGCGACCCGACGCATCCTGGGCCTGAGCGCGTTCTGGAGCACGGTGGTGATGGTCGAGCTGACCGACGTCGCGTTCTCGGTGGATTCGATCGCCGCCGCGGTGGCGCTCTCCGACAAGTTCTGGGTGCTGATGCTCGGTGGCATGCTGTGTATCGTCGCCATGCGCTTCGTGGCGCAGGCCTTCATCGCTCTGCTCCACCGCTTTCCCGGCCTGGAGACCGCAGCCTTCCTGGCCGTGGCGCTGATCGGCATCAAGCTGCTGATTGAGTTCCCCCTCGACGTGGTCGGTCGGCAGGCCGCATTCCCGACGGAGGTCGCCTACGCCGATGCCGCTGGCTACGTCGCCGCAGCCGCGCAGCACAATCCGCCGGCTGTTGCAGTACCGCACATGGTGACGATCAACCTCAGCGCCGACCCCCTGCCAGACGCGGCGCGCTTCACCGCGCCGCGCGAATACCAGACGGCGCTCAACCACTGGATCCTGCACGGCCGCGGCTTCATCGACATCGATGAGTGGGGAGCCGCGGCGATCATTCCGCTGATTTTCCTCGGTGGTTTTTTCCGGCGGCGGCCGAAAGAGACCGTGGCTGATGGCTGATGGCTGATGGCTGATGGCTGATGGCTGATGGCTGATGGCTAAGAAACAGGAAACCCCCGGCTTGTGACCGGGGGTTTCCTGTTTCAGTGCTCGGCTGTCCGACTTCCGGACTTCCGGACTTCCGGACCTCCGGACTGTCTTACTTCGCCTTGGCAAGATTCGCCGCGGCGAAATCCCAATTCACCAGATTGGCGAGGAAGGTCTCAATGTACTTCGGGCGCAGGTTCTTGAAGCTCGGGTAGTAGGCGTGCTCCCAGACGTCGATGGTAAGCAGCGCGGTCTGCTTGGACTTCATCGGCAGGTCGGCATTGCCGGTCTTGGTGATCTTGAGCGTGCCGCCCTCGCTGACCAGCCAGGCCCAGCCCGAACCGAACTGGGTGGTGGCGGCGGCGGTGAAGTCCTCTTTGAACTTGGCGAAGGAGCCGAAGTCGCGGGTGATCGCCGCGGCCAGGTCGCCGGTCGGCTCGCCGCCGCCCTGGGGCTTCATGCTGTTCCAGTAGAAGGTGTGGTTCCAGATCTGCGCGGCGTTGTTGAACACCCCGCCGTCGCTGGACATGATGATTTCTTCGAGCGACTTGCTGGCCTCGGGCTTGCCGTCGAGCAGCTTGTTGAGGTTGACCACGTAGGCGTTGTGGTGCTTGCCGTGATGGAGCTCGAGATTCTCCTTGGTCAGGTGCGGCTCGAGGGCGGCGACGTCGTAGGGCAGGGGCGGGAGGGTGAAGGGCATGGAAGGCTCCGCGGAGTGGCAGTCGCGGTTTGGGCCGCGACGCCGGGGTGAAGAACGGGAACATGTGAAGAGCGGGTCGACGGGGCTCGGCAGAGGCCTGCGGCATTCCCAGGGAGCGCTGCAGGAATCACCGGCGCGCCGGCCGGACTGGGGCGTGATGTTCGCCCTGCGCACTTGGCGCTCAAGACCGGGATCCTGGAATCCAGGCCCCCCTTGCTGGCATTCTGGAATTATTCCCGCAGTCTGACAGGCATGGACGCCCTCGCCCCCAACCTACGCCGCCTCCGCAAGCAGGGGAAGTTCACCCAGGCCCAGCTCGCCGACCTCGCCGGCCTGCCGCGCGCGACGCTCGCGACCATGGAGCAGGAGGGCGCCAATCCCGGGATCCACGCGGTGCTGGCGGTGGCCAAGGCCCTGGGTGTCAGCCTCGACGAGCTGCTGGTGCTGCCGCCCGAGCACCGCCACTACCATGTCGCGCCCGCAGAAATGCAGGAGTACCGCGCCGAGGCCGGCCGCTATGTCGCGCGCCTGGTCTCGCCGATCACGTCGAAGGGCGTGCAGATCCACCACGTGACCATGCAGCCGGGCTGCGTCAGCGTGGGGCGGCCGCACCCCATCGGCGCCCAGGAATTCTATTATGGCCTGAGCGGCACCTCGCTGCTGGTCATCGAGGACGAGAGCGTCGAGGTGCGCGCCGGCCATCTGGTGCAATTCCCAGGACACCGCCGCCATGTCTACCGCAATCCGGATCAGCGCACGGTGGCGACGGCGATCTCGACGGTGGTGTTCAGGATGGGGTGAATGGATTGGGAGAGGTTGATGGCTGATGGCTGATGACTGATGGCGGACGACTGGCGCTCCGCGCCTGGAATCGCGCGTGCGGAGATCATCTCCGCCACTTTTTCAGCCCAGGACACTGTGATACCAAGCCATCAGCCATCAGCCATCAGCCATCAGCCGCCATCAGCCCAGCTGGCAATCCCGCCCCAAATAGGTTACACTCCCGGGAACCGCTTCATCTCCCGAACCCGGAATCCCCCATGCCCAAGAAGATCCTGGTCGTCGACGACTCCGCGATGATGCGCAAGATCATCATCAAGAACATGCGCGACTGCGGCTTCGCCATCGATCCGCAGGAGGCCGGCGACGGCGTCGAGGCGGTCAAGATCTTCGCCGCGGGCGGCATCGAGGTGGTGTTCACCGACTGGAACATGCCCAACATGGATGGGCTGACGCTGGTGAAGGAGATCCGCAAGCTCGATCCGCAGAAGAAGATCCCGATCATCATGATCACGACCGAGGTGACTCCGGACAAGGTCAAGGAAGCGGTCCTGGCCGGCGCCACCAACTACATCGGCAAACCGTTCACGCCCGAGAAGCTCAAAGAGAAATTCGAGAAGTATCTGATTTGACCGTAGGCTGCAGAACGTCTGCGGGTGTGGCCACACCGCCGCGCCGTGCGCGCCAGCGGAGCAGCTAACGTACGCGCCACAAGCGTCGACGGCATTCGCCCTGACACCGAAGTCATAGCGTCGCAGCGATTCCAACATCCTGTCAACCACGGGTCACCCGGGTCCAGCCAACCGGTCATGGCGGTGAACCGCCTTCGAAATGTCCGATTTTGCGCGTGGGTACGGTCGTTGGACCCACGCTGCGGGCGTCGCTGCGGATGCGCAGCAAAACCACTGCTCAAATGGTTTGCGCAAGATTGTGTAGAAGGTTGGCGCTGCCGTGCGGTTTCTGACTGGGACCCAGGGCGGCACGAACTTACGCTGTGGAATGGACTTCATCGCGAGGTCATGCCCGGCAACCATTGGCGCGTGTCCTGAGTCTTCGTTGACTTACGGGCGATCCCGGCGGTATCCTGCCGAGCTTATCCGGTCGTCCCAATCGCCGTCATCCGGACCCCAAAACCATGGCTGACAGCGATTTCCTCAACGAATTCGTGGTCGAGGCGCGCGAACACCTCGAGAACGGCGAGGCGTGCCTGCTGCGCCTGATCAGCGATCCGTCGGATCACGAGGCGGTGCAGGCCTGCTTCCGGACCGTGCATACCCTCAAGGGTCTGGCCGGCTTCCTCTCGCTGGAGCGCGTCCAGGCCGTCGCGCACGCCGCCGAGCAGGTGCTCGACCGGCTGCGCACCGAGCCCACGCCCTGCACCCCGGCCCAGGGCGATGCGCTACTCCTGACAATCACCCGCCTGCGCGAACTGGTGGATGGCCTGGAGAGCGGCACACCCCCGCCCGAGGACGATCGCGACCTCATCGCACTGCTCGAGGCGACCAACCACGCGAGCAGCCGGCCCGCCCCCGAGAAAGACCCCTACCAACCCAGCCCGGGGGCGAGCCAGCGGCAGGAGGCGACCTCGCGGCGCTACCGCACCCAGGGCGCGCAGGCGGCTCCGCGCACCCCGGTGGTCATCGCGGCGCCGGCGGTGCCGGTGGCGACGGTGCCATCCGACGTGGCGCAGGGTATGAGCCTCGACACCGTTCTCGGTGAGCTGATCGGCATGGCGGCGGACGATCTCATGGGCATCACCCGCGTGCTCATGGACCTTGACGGCCTCGCCAGCGCCTGGCCGCCAGGCGCGCGCACGCTGCTCATGACGATGAAGGGGCTCGGCGACCGCATGCTGGAAAGCACGCTCGGCGCCGAAGGTCTGGCGCAGATCCTCGCCCACGCCGAGCGCCTGCCGGCGGCCGTCGCGGGTGCGGGTGCGGCGGTGGCCGACGCGCCCGCCGCGGACGGCGACCTGGTCCCAGAGCACCAGGCTGCCGATTTCGCCGCCGAGGCCCTCGAACTGCTGTCCATCGCCGAGGCCGCGCTGCTCGACAGCGGCGCCGCATCGAACAGCGGCGCGCCCAACCACGATCAGGTCGAAGCGGTGCTGCGCGCCTTCCACACCATCAAGGGCATGGCGGCGTACCTTGAGCTGCCGCGCCTCGAACGCTTCGCGCACCGCCTGGAGGACGAGCTGATGCCGGTGCGCGAGGGCCGCGCGCCCTTCACCGCCGCGCTCGCCACCCTGGCGCTCGCCGCGGTCGACGCCCTGCGCGCGCTGGCGGCGCAAGTGCGCCAGCATCGTCACGACCGTTACCCCTGGCCGACCGCGGCGCACGCCCTGGCGGCGCAGTTCGGCCTGCTGGTGGATGGTGCGCCGGCCGCGGCCGCCGCGCCGGTCGAGCTGACCGTCGCCGAAGCGCTGGTGGCCAGCGGCGTGCCCGCGGCGGTGGTGGCGGAGGCGGCCAAGGACGGCGCCACCGGCGAAGAGCTGACCACGCGCCTGGTGCGCGCCGGCCGCATCACCCCGGCCAAGGCCGAGGAGGTGCTGGTCAAGCAGCGCGAGGCCGCCACCGCCGAGCGCGCCGGCGCCGAGACCTTCACGCGCGTCAGCATCGCGCGCCTGGAGGAACTGGTGAACCTGGTCGGCGAACTGCTCATCACCCAGGCCATGGTCAGCCAGAGCGACGAGGTCGCGCGCTCAGCCTTCCTGCAGCAGGCGGTCGGCCGCCAGACGCGCATCGTGCGCGACCTGCAGAACCTCTCGCTCGGCCTGCGCATGGTGCCGCTCAAGGGCACCTTCCAGAAGATGGCGCGGGCGGTGCACGACACCGCGCGCAAGCTCGGCAAGCCCATCACCCTCGACATGGTCGGCGACGACACCGAGATCGACCGCACCCTGGCCGAGACCCTACCCATTACCCACAAGTCATCGTCGTCGTTTTCGTTTTTCCGGCTGTTCAGCCTGAGCCTTGGCCATTTCCGCTTGAGCTTCCAGGGCCATGGCGAAATGCCGCACCATGTCGAGGCCGATCCATAGCGTTTTGGAA